>JBKJQW010000015.1:0-17118 GCA_046593715.1 Luteitalea sp. | reverse complement strand
CGACAAGAACGGCACCGGGCGGTACAGCGACGAGCTTGCGCTCGAGAAGAACGCGCCGTACCGCGACACGCCAATGCTCGAGGACATGACGCGGGTCGCGCTGAAGTCGCTGTCGACACACTCGCCCGCTGGCTTCTACCTCATGGTGGAAGGGGCATCGATCGACAAGCGCGCCCATGCGGCCGACCCGGAACGGTCCATCTGGGACACCATCGAGTTCGACCGAGCCGTGGCGGTGGCCCTCGAGTTCGCCGCACGCACCAACAGCGATCGCGACCTGGACAACGACACCCTGGTGATCGTGACTGCGGACCACGAAAGCGGCGGCATGGCGATCATCGGCGTGGGCAACGAGCACTACGTGCCCGCGACGATGGGCAAGGCGGTGCGCGATTACGCGGGCGTGTTCCGCTTCGTGCCCGAGCAGGTCCTGCCCTTCACGCCCAACTATGTGGTCGATGAACGCGGCTTCCCCATCGATCCGAACCCGTCGCGAAAGCTGCTCGTCGGGTGGGCGGCGGCGCCCGATCGCTTCGAGAACTGGACCGCCGACCGCGTCCAGACCGAGGCCGCCGTCCTCGAGAAGCACGACGATGGGCGACTGGTGGCCGTGGCCAATCCGGCGCGCGCGGGCGAGCGAGAGCTACCCGGCTTCCTGGTGTCCGGGACCATCGAGAACGGCGAGACGCGCTGCCCGGATCCGCACGGCTGCCCGGCCGACACGGCGTCCAATGGCCATACCTTCGCCGGCCACACGGCCACCGACGTGCCGCTCTCGGCCAGCGGGCCGGGCGCGTGGCAATTCACCGGCGTCTACGAGAACACCGACGTGCTGCTGAAGATCCTGCGAGCCGCGGCCGGTACCTACCCCGCGCGATAGCGGGGCGCGGCGACATGACCAGGTGACAGGGTGCGGGGCATCGCCGGATGGCGGTGCTCGACACGGAGCGTGAGATGGTCATTCGAACCACGACCGACGCCGATGCGGCAGCGCTGCACGCGCTGGTCTCGAGTGTCGCCCGCGAGCGGGTGCACCTGGCGGCGACGCACGGCTTCACCCTTGCACAGACGCGGGACTTCCTCGCGGCGCTGCGCGCATCGGGCGGGATCGCCCTGCTGGGCCTCGAGCAGGAGCAGGTCGTCGGCTGGGTGGACATCGCGCCCGGGCCGTTCGAGGGTCTCACGCACTGCGCGCGGCTCGGGATGGGTCTGGCCGTGCAGGCGCGGGGACAAGGCTTCGGACGAGCCCTGCTCGACCGCGCACTCGAAGAGGCCTTCGATCGCTTCGAACGGGTCGAACTCGAGGTACTGGGGTCAAACCTCCCCGCTCAACGCCTCTACCGGCGGTGCGGCTTTGTCGAGGAAGGATGCCGCCGGCGCGCCCGCCGGACGGAGGAGGGCTACGACGACATCCTCATGTTCGGCCTGCTGCGCGACGCCTATCGCCGAGGCCCAACCGCCGGCAACTTGCCGCGCGGCTGATTCGCCCTGACCGCCGGGGCCGCACAGGGTGGCACCGGACCGTCAACGTGCGGTGAGCGTCACCGTCGCCGTCTGTCGCATGCCGTCGTGCTCGAAGGCGATTGGCACCGACTGCCCCGGCGCCAACGTCTTGAGGATGTCGGCGTAGACAGACACGTTCACGACCGGCGTGCCTGCCATCTCGACCAGCACGTCGCCAGCCTTCATACCGGCCCGCTCGGCGGGCGACTGAGCCACCAGCCCGGATGCCCGGACGCCCGGCCCGGCGAACGTGAAGTCGGGCACGATGCCCAACCCTGCACGGCGCGGTGCAACGGCATCAGCCGCGGTCGTCGGGGCAGCCGGCTGCGCACCCGCCGGGATGGTGACCGTCAATGGTTCGGTCCGCTCTGCCAGGTAGCCGAGCGCCTCGCGTGCCACGGTGGCCACGCGCACCAGGCCGGCAACGTCGACTTTGTCTGCCGAGTCTCCAGGGCGGTGGTAGTCCAGATGCGGCGGCGCGAAAAGTTGCACCTCTGCGGTGCCCAGGCGCCCGACGCTGTCGATGTTGAGCGCGGCGCGGATGCCCTCACGCGGCAGGACGGGATGCTCGACATAGTGCCTGGAGCCGAGCAGCCCCGCCTCTTCGCCCGACACGGCGACAAACACGACCGCGCGCCGCGGCGCGCCCGACGCGACCATCACTCTGGCCAGTTCGAGGAGCACCGCGACGCCGCTGGCGTTGTCGTCGGCCCCGGGATGCAGCCGACCTGTGCCTTCGGCACGCGGTTTGGGCCAGCCCATGCCGAGATGGTCATAGTGCGCGGTGACGACGACCGACTGGTCGCGCCAGGCTGGCTCGCTGCCGGGAAGCACGCCCACGATGTTGACCAGCGTCGTGGGCTGTCCGGTCGGCGACAGCGCCGACGTGAAAGGCTGTCGGAAGGATCCATCAGGCATCACCGGCGTGAGCCCGGCCGACTTGAACTGCACCGCCAGATACTCGGCTGCCTTGTCCAGGCCCGGGGTACCGACTCCACGCCCCGTGTAGTCGGGGGCAGCAAGCGTCGTGACATGTGACCGCAGCGACGTCTCGGAGACGATCGCCGGCACGCTGACCAGCGGCGCGCGCGCCATCGAGAGCGGCGCGATTGCCGTCCGCCGCAGCGCGTCGTCCCGGAGGTCCACCGACAGCGGCGAGTCCGATGTCTGCCATTGTCCCTTCAGGACGTTGACCGGCTCGTCGCCCTCGAACCCGAGGTAGGAGTACTTGCCGTAGTGCGGCAGCTTCCGCCCGAGACCAGGCATGGCCTCCGCGCGGTCGGCGACGATCCACCCGAGCGCCCGGGCTACGTTGCCCGGGTGGCGACGCACGACGACCACGGCGTGGTCGTGCAACGGCATCGCCTGCCCGTCGATGGTCACGGTGCCGGACTGCAGGCGCACGCTTGCGTCGTCCACGAGCGTCTTCGCGAAACGGTTGGCGCGCCCGAACAGCCACACCGATCGGTCGGTCGGAAGGACCGCCAGCTCGGTGTCGAGCACGACCCGCGGCGCGTGCGCCGGAGCCGTCCAGCTCCCGGCCATCGCTCGGTAGGCCGCGGCGCGCACGGGCGCCTCGCCGGCCGCAATCACCATGAGCGGCGCCGCGTCGCCAAACAGCTGACCGAGCGAGGGCGGCGTCTCGCGCGCATCGAGGCGCCGAAAGATGTCGAAGGCGGGATCGACGTGCAACATCAGCGGCGCATCGGTGGTCTCCACGCGAAACGACGCCGACGGGCCGGTCAGCAACACCGTCGCCTCGACCGCCTTGCCCGTCGTCTGGATGACCAACGGCACGTCTATCGCGAACGGACGGCCGGGCTGTGTCTGGGTGACCGTGCCCTGGACCACAAAGCTGCCAGCGCGGCTCACGCGCGCGTGCTGCACGGCCAGTGCAGGAGCGCCGGGGCGCTCGATCCAGTCGGCGAAATACCGGGACAGATCGCGGCCACTGACGGCCTCCATCGTCGTGCGCACGTCGTCGAACGAGGCACGCGTGCCGGCAAAGTCACGGTAGAAGCGCGCCAGGAAGGTGCGGAAACGCTCATCGCCAATCGCGCGGCGCAGCGCGTGGAAGCCGATCATGGTCCGGCCGTAGCCGATGGCTTCGGTGGCGGCGCTGTGGCGACCGCGGAACTGCACGAGCGGGATGTCCTGCGCTGTCGACACGTAGTCGCGGTACTTGCCCAGCGTCGTTCGCCGGTACGCGGCGCCTTCGCCGCGCTGCTCCTGCATCAGGTGGTCGGCAAGATACGCGGTCAGCCCCTCGCTCCAGTTGCCACGCGCCTGGTCGACAAACACGGAGTTGCCCCACCAGTTGTGCAGGATCTCGTGCGGATACGACGACGTGAGAATGAACGGGAACCGGATGATCTGCGGCCCGAGGAGGGTGAACGACGGCATGCCGTAGCCTGTTTCCCAGAAATTCTCGACGAGCGCGAATTTCTTGTAGGGGTACGGTCCGATCAGCGCGCGGTACATCTCCAGGTACTGCGCAGTGGCGGCCAGGTACCTGGCAGACAAGGCGGCATCGGGCTCATGCAGATAGACCTGCGCTTCCACCGCGCCGGCCGCCTGCGTGGCCAGTTGCAGCGGACCGCCGACGATGTGCACCTGGTCGACCGGGACGGTGGACCCCCACCGTGCCCGGCCGTCGGTGCCGCGCGAGGTGCCGGCCCCTTCGCTGACGACCCGCCACGCCGCAGGCTGCTCGACCGTGAGGTCGAAGGTCATCAGGGCCTGCTCGACCAGCGGGTACCATCCGCTCGCTCCCGGCAGGTACACCCCCGAGGTGGACAGGAGACCCGGCGTGGAGCGGAAGCCCCGTGTGTACTCCTCGCGCATGTCTGACAGCGCGAAGTCGAAGACCCCGCCGTACTCCACGTGGAAGGACGCGCCGGGGGCCGGCAGGGTGACCCGATACCGCCTGACCGCTGGCGCCTCGCCGGGCGCGCCGCCTTCGAGCTGCCCGAGCCAGGTCACATCGCCGAGCGGCACCTCGGCAACGGCGGGCTCGGCTCGGGTCACGCGGAGGCGTGCATGCAGCAGGAACTCGATCTCCCGTCCGTCGCCGCGCGGCGTGACGTCAGCCGAGACGGCGATCGTGCTCGTGGCCGCGTCGAGGGTGACGTTCAGCGCCTGGTGGACGGGCGCCTGGGCCGATGAGAGAGACGCCAGCACGCTGAGGCACGACGCGAGTATTCCGATCCGAAGACGTCGTCTCATGTGTGTGCGCATGTTCGCATGCGACAGATCGCTCGGCCGCGCCGCGACAGGGCCGTCGCACCGACAGCCCAGACGACGGGACGTGGAGGACAGGTCACTCGCCGATGCGAAGCACGCTGAGGATAGGTAAGTGATCGGAGCCTTGAGTCGCCGACTCGGTCGTGATCACGTCGCACTCGGTGACGCGCCCGACGTGGGCCGCCGGCGTGAAGACGTAATCGAGGCGGAGGTGCGGCTGCCAGGTCGGGAAGGTGAAGCCGGTCTCCCCAGGACGGAGGGCCCGGAAGGCGTCCACGTACCCGGCGTCGAACACCTGCTGAATCGTGCGCCACCGGATGTGGCCGCCGCTCATCCAGACAAACGGCCGCAGACGCAACGGTAACTGACGCACGTCGAGCAGCTCGCCTGGAGCCAGCGTGTTGAAGTCACCAGCCAGCACGTGAAAGCCGGGAGCACGCGCCGCAACCGTGGCGATGAGTGCGCGGACCTCACGGACGCGGCGGCTCTCGGTCCAGGCCGAGTGGACGGCGCTGAGGTGGACCCCGAACAGATGCACCCCGCCGCCTGCCGGCACGACCTCGAGGAAGGCGTGCCGGGACACGCGGGGCTGTCGCCACTCGAACCGCTCGACGGGTTCGCGGGCCAGAAAGCCGAGCGATTGTCGATGCGAGGTTCCCCACTGGGCCATGCCCGTCGCGCGGGCCACCGCCTCGACCACGGCCGGGCGCGTGGCCTCCTGCAGCAGGACGAGGTCGGCGTCGGTGGCGCGAATGGTTGCCGCCAGTGCCTCCTGACGTCCCTCGCCGCCGTAGCGGATGTTCCACGTCAGCAGTCGCAGGGTGCGCATCGTCAGCGGTGACCCCGATGGGGCTGGCTGACCGTCACTCCGGGTCGCCGAACAGCGTGAGGTAGGGCTGCCCCATCAGGTCGCCCCGCAGGGCGATCACCCATTCGCGCGATGCCTGCACATTGACGGGCCGACCAGCAAACCTGGTCAGCGCTTCGCGCAGGTCGGCAAGCGCGGGAGCGATGTCCGGGTCTTCCTCACCCATGGGACGGGTGTGTGCGCCAGGCAGATAGGACCCCGTCAGGGTGAATGCTGCCAGGACATCCGCACCGACCAGCGTCAGATCGATGTCACTGGTTCCAGGGCCGTCCGCATCGAAAGACGCCCCGTCCTTCCAGCGCACGCCCGTGACGGCGCTCCCTCTGACGATCGCGCGCGTCCCCACGGGGACGACCTCGACGATCGCGCGCCGGAAGGCCTCGTACCGTTGCTGGTCGCCGTCGAAGACGAGCCGGATGAACGTCGCGCATTTTTCCGCTTCGGTCATCCCCCCCTGCTCGCGTTGCGGGTCGGGCTGGGCCGGTGGAAGGTCTGGACTCTCGAACACCATGCCCGACACCATAGCAAGTCCGATACCAGCAGGTCACGGGTCCGGGGCATCGGCGCTGGCTGGCGCGTGGTCGTGCTGGTTGCGGCCTTTCACGGCAGCGGGTAGTTCCTGGGCACCCGCACCACGGCGGTGCCCGCAACCTTGTCGTGCCAGGACTGGCGCTCGGGGTCGCGCAGGATCCACAGGGCGCCGAGGCCGAAGGCGGCAATGGAGAACACCCCGACCAGACCACGCACCAGGGCATCCACGAAACGGAGCGGTTCGCCATCGACGCGTGCCACGCGGAGCTGGCAGATGATGCCGCCGAGGGTCGTTGCCTTCCAGAGCCAGAAGGCGACGTGGTAGGACACGAGCAGCGGCACGAAGAAGTCGCCGGGCTCATCTGCACCGAGCATGCCCGAGAGCATCGCCACCAGCAGCACGTCGAGCGCGAAGGCCGCGGTTCGCACGCCAAAGCTGGCTCGTGGAAAGGCCAGCAGCGCTCGCGGGTCCGCAGCCATCGCGGCCGCGGCACGCGGCGCCGGAGGCACACCTGGCGCAAGAGTCGGAGGCTCCCTGGGCAGCTCCGGCTCCTGACCACCGTCGGCGACCACGGCCGCGCCTGCCAGACCTGGCGCGACGCCGTGTGCCATCGACTGCAGCGGCGAGGCCTGCAACGGCGGTGGCATCGGGGGCGGCATGGGCGGAAGGTCCCGCGGGGCAGGCCGTGGCGGAGTCGGGTTCTCGCGACGGAAGCCCCCGACCACCGCCAGGGCTGCGGCGCCAAGCCCAAGCACCCCTGTCAGGCCCCAGACCACCAGACCCAGCAGCGGAATCATGTAGGCGATCGTGATGACGACAAAGCCGATGAGGAAGGACCGCGTCGACTCTGCCCGGCTGCCGGGATCGTCCTGCTCGAACAGCCGTGTGCCGATCCAGCGGTTGACGGCAATCTTGCCAATGACCCAGGCGATCAACAGCGCTCCGAACAGGACCGGCAGGGCGGCGATACCAATGACGGTCACCGCGAGCAGCGCCGCGACCGGCGCACTCAGGACCAGCACCAGCATGCCCGCCATGAAGGTGCTGAGCGGACGGTCTGCCATGACGCTGGTGGCCGCGCCTGTCGCCTGCGGGAACAGCAGGTTGAGCAGCAACTGGACGAAGAACACGACGCCGACGACAGCCCATACCCAGCCGAGGTCGGGCACGATCACGCGGCCGAACAGCAGCCCGCGGGTCACGTAGGGCACCGCCTCGCGCAGACGCGTGCCGATGAGCGGGATGCCCACGACGACCTGGTCGCGGCCTGGCCGGAAATCGGCTGGCGCATCAAGGGTGCCGCCCACCAGCACCAACTCGCCGCCAACGGTGGCACCAGGCTCGATGGTCGCCGTGCCGCCGACCACGACGAGCGTGCCTTCCACCGATGCGCCCGATGCCAGCCGCACGTCGCCCAGCGTGACCGAGAGGTCGCCGCACACATGGCCCTCGACGACAACGCTGCCGAACACCGTGGCGAAGTTGTCGATCACCTCGTTCTTCCGGATGACCTGATCCTGACCGAGACGGAAGCCAGGGCTGCGACGCATGCCGTAGCACGGCCGATCGCCGTCATCCAGGGGCGTTACGCGTTCCTCCCCGGTCGATAGCGGCGGGAGTGGCGGCAGCTCGCGTGGATCGGATGCCTGGCGCTCCGTCGGAGGCGCCTGCGCCAACACCGCTGGCCCAGCCGCACCCATCGCGCACATCGCGCACATCAGCGCCAGTCGACGTAGTCGATTCATGACTGGGATGCCCCTCCAAGGGCCACGCGGCTCAGTGCCGCCAGACACACCGCACAGGCCGTGCACAACATCGCCGTGAGCAGCAGCACCAGCTTGGCAATCGGCGCCACCACCGCCGACCACGTCAGCTCCATCACCCGCAGCAACGCGCCGGTGGTCTCCGCCGCGCCGCCCACATACCAGACTCCGGTGCGCACCTGGTCGGGCACCATCGCGCCCAGCGACGCCATCAGCACCGGCCACGCCCATGCCCCACCAGCGCCGAGGCCCGCCACCAGCAGCAGGGCCGCGGCCTGCATCGGCCATGACCACGTGAACCACGGTCGGCCGACGACCGGTGCCGGAACCACTGCCGACATCACCCGCGCGTGAAAGCCGCGCGGCGCTCGTGGTGCCGGCAGGTCGGCCAGCGCACGCTGTACGGCGCGCTCGAGTTCGTCGTGTTCCATCGTCATGACAACCACCGTCGGAGCGCCAACCGACCCCGGTGCATGTCCGTCTTGACCTTCCCTACCGACACCCCCAGCAATCGGGCAATGTCGTCGTAACTCTGCTGCTCGAAGTGGAACAGCACCAGCGGCACCCGCTGATGCGGTGGCAATTGCCCGAGGGCCTGCTCGAGCCCGGCCCGTCGCTCAACCGCGTCCAGCGTGGCTTCAGGATCAGGCGCTCCGCTGGCGGCATCCATGGCCGGCGCGTCCGCGCCGTCCAACTCGCTGAACAGGCGCCACCGCGCGCGATAGCGCTCCAGGTGGTTGAGGCACAGGTGCGTGGTGACCGTCTTGAGCCACCCCGGCACCCTGGGCTGGCCCTGCACGTCCGCGAAATGTTCATAGGCCCGCATGAACACCGTCTGGGCCACATCCTCGGCCTCGGCGTCGTTGGCCAGCAATCGCACGGCGACGCCATAGACCATGTCCTGGTACTCGCGCACGAATGCGTCGAACGCGGCTGCCTCTGGCGGGCCCGGCGGGTCGCCACGCGCGGCCATGTACAGGACATACCCGCTGGCGCAGGAAAAGTTTCAGGCAGGCAGGACTACCGGCCCGCCTCAGGGAGGTGAGGCGAGCCGGCCCGTGACCACGACCGCCTCGCCATGGGGGACCAGGCGGGAGCAGTCACGAGCGCGAGCCGCGATACCAGCGGTATCGCAGCGGGCAGATCCGGGGGAGGCGGGCTGATTTTGGACGATGGTAACTCACGTGCTGCGCCGGCCGCCGCGGGCAGCCATCCTCACACGAGGCGAGGGCCGGGTGGAACCGCGCCGAGCCCGGGGCCGGTCAGCTGGCCAGTCCGCATGAGGCCTCCACGGATGGTGAACAGTCCCGGGAACTTCGGCTCCCAGGACGCGCTCGCCGACGGCACGAATTGACGCGCGTTGGCCTCGATGCCTGCATTGCCGGGCACCCGCGCGGCGATCCCGGCCGAGTGGATCAGCGAGGCGCCCGGACACGTGAGGTCCTGCACGCACAGGAACATCCCGAACTTCTGCGCCGCCGCCGCCATCAGCAGCGCCTGGCTCTGACCCTTGCACGCCTTGAGCGCCACGCCGGTGTAGCCCATCTCGCGGGCGAGCAGCAGGGTCTCCAGGTCCACCAGTCCCTCGTCGACCACGACCGGCAGCAGCTTCGAGGCCTCGTGCATCACGTTGCCGCGGTCCAGGGCCAGGTCGCGCGAGGTCGGCTGCTCGACGTACTTGATGCGCGCGAAGCCGTCGGGCGTGGCCTGGCGCACCCGCCTGAGGAGGGCCAGGAGGTACCCGACGTCAGGACAGCCCTCGTTGAAGTCGAGCAGGTAGTGCCAGTCGGGCACCGCAGCCGCGGCCATGGCGCCCCGCACGACGCGGTCGATGCGCGTGATGCGATCGAAGTCCTGCGCCTCGTTGCCGCCGTTCAACTTGATCTTGAAATGCGTCAGGCCATCCCGGGCAATCCACTCTGCCAGCGAGTTCGGCAAGCCGTCGTCGAGCCGCACCTTGACGTCCGAGGCCTCGATGGCGTCACTCGCCCCCACCGAGTGGAACACCGGCGTCGTCGCTCGAGGCCGCACCGGCATGTAGCGGTCCAGGTATTCCCCCGCAAATCGTGGCCCGAGGTCGCGCGCCAGGTCGTGGCGCACGTGCGCCTTCGACAAGGTGGCGTAACTGCTGATGCCGAACGCCTTGCCGTAGGCATCATGAATGGCGGCATCGAAGGCGCTGGCCACCACCAGGCTGCACAGCTTCGGAATCGGGCTCGAGAGGCGCCTCGACCGCGAGACCTCCTCGGCGGCCGCGAGGTACGCCGGTTCGAGCACGCGCCAGAGGTCGAGCGGGTGCCCCGACTCGTCACATGCGGCGGTGACGTCGCGGAAGGTCTCGGCCAGCGCCATCATCGCCCCGAGCCCCTCGTCCTGAGTGACCTTCGGGAACGCCCAGGCATTGCCCAACGTCATCGAGCCGAAGCCCCACGACTCGATGCCCCCACCGGTCCGCACCCGCACCTGGACGTTGAGAATGGTGACGCGATCGACCGAGCGTCCCCCGAACATGTACGGCGCGCGGTAGGTGTGCCCCTCGAAGGCGTGCGTCACCTCGACCAGGCCGATGTCGGCAGGGCGGGCCACACGCACCGCAGGCGCGCCGTGCGCCGTCCGTGGGGCGGCCAGCGCGAGGGGCGCGAGGCACAGCCCCTCGAGCAGATGGCGCCGGGAGAGGCGGGGCGAGGTCACGACAGGCATGACGGCCATTATCTGCCGCCAGCGGGCGGCGCGGTGACGCGACATCGCTGCTGTTGACGTCACGGCTTGCGGCCTTCGATCCACTCCGGCTTGTCGGTCGTCGTGGCCAGCCACCGGACGGGCTCGACGAGCGAGGCGATCGCATCACGCATATGGGCCACGTTGATGTGTGCCAGTTCGTCCGACGGCTGATGGTATTCGCGGTGCAGTCCGAAACTCGACACGGTGTGCGCGACGACGCCGCGGCGGGCGAAGCGGATGTTGTCGGAGCGCTCGAAGAAGCGCTGATCGGGATGGGGATCGGCGACAAGACGCGCGCCTTTCGCGGCCAGCTGCGGGCCGAGCGTCGAGCGGTCGTAGCCAGTCAGCCAGAGGGTCCCGGCCGGCACCGAGGGGTCCGGACGACCGATCATCTCGACCTGCAGGTCGGCCACGATGTCCGAGAGCGGCACCACTGGCCGATCGACGAAATAGCGGGCCCCAAAGCCGCCGCTCTCCTCGCTGCCAAAGAACGCGAACACGATCGGCCGTCGCGGGCGCGGGCCAGCCGCCAGGATCCGCGCCAGTTCCATCACCGCCACCACCCCTGACGCGTCGTCGTCGGCGCCGTTGTAGATGATGTCGGACGCGGCAGCGGCGTCGTTGGCTCGGGCGCCGAGGTGGTCGATATGCGCCGAAAGCACGACCGCCTCGGACGAGGCAGTGGTGTCACTCCCCGGCAGGCGGCCGACCACGTTCCAGGTGCGGGCCCGATCGCCGGCGATGAGCTCGGTATTCAGCTGGACCGACGTCCCGTCGGCCATGGCGGCGACCGCTGCATGGGTGGCCGCGTCAAGCGTCAGCACGGTGGGACCGGGGGGCGGCGCCAGCGGCGTGCCGACGATCTGCGTGGCGATCCATTCCGACGCCTGCGCGGACGGCTGCGCCCAGGTGGCCAGTTGCGGTGCCGTCGCCTTGCGGAGGACCAACGACGCGCCACCAAGCGCCGACATCGCCGTCAGCGGCGCGTCCTCGGGCAGGACCACCGCGGCACCCGCCGGTACGGGTGTGCCGGGCACCAGCCGGTGCAAGGTGCCGGCGACGCGGGCAGCGGGCACCGAGCCGACGCGGAAATTTGCGTTGCGGGCGTAGGTACGGTCGCCGACCGTGAGCACGGGAGGCGTGCCGGCCCTGAAGCGCTGGACCCCCACCTCCTGCACGAACCAGCCATCGTCGCCCATCGGGTCGAGGCCGACTGCCGCCAGCTGCGCGCCGATGTAGGTGGCCGCGATCCACTCGTCACGGGTACCACTGCCGCGGCCATTCAACGCGTCGCTTGCAAGGAATCGCAGGTGCGCGGCCACTCGGCGTTCGAGCAGCGACGCGTCGATGGGCGCCGCGATCACCGACGACGGGGCGGCGGGACCAGCCACGCGCGACGCGCATGCCGCCGACGTGAGCACGAGCGCGGTCGCGCACACGGCGGGCAGGATGGGTGGCAGCCTCGACATCCGCGGAACTCCAGCAAGGGAAAAATGGTGAAGTCGGAATTCAGAATTATTCAGAATTCTATATTGTGAGTTCTCGTTACCCTGCTGAGACCATGCGCGCCCTGCTCGTCGAGGACGACCCGAAGATCGCCCAGTTCGTGGCCAACGGCCTGCGCGAGGCCGGCTTTGTCGTCGATCACGCCGATGAGGGCGACAAGGGCCTGGACCTGGCCATCAGTGGCGCGCACGACGTCGCGGTCATCGATCTGATGCTGCCGTACCTGGATGGCCTCGGGCTGATTCAGCGGATGCGTCAGCGTGGGGTCCAGACGCCGGTGCTGATCCTCAGCGCCAGGCATTCGGTGGACGACCGCGTCACCGGCCTCACGGCTGGCGGCGACGACTACCTGACCAAGCCCTTCGCGTTCCCGGAACTGCTGGCGCGTGTCCATGCCCTCATCCGTCGCGCCACGCACGCGCCGGTGTCCACGCAGCTCACGGTCGGCGACCTCCGCCTCGACGTCGTCAGCCGGACGGCGACGCGGGCGGGGCGAAGCATCGAGCTGCGGCCGCGGGAGTTCACGTTGCTCGAGTACCTCATGCGCAACGCAGGGCGGGTCGTGTCCAAGACGATGATCCTGTCGCACGTGTGGGACTACTCGTTCGACCCTGGCACCAACGTGGTCGACGTGCTGATCTTCCGTCTGCGCGAGAAGATCGACCGCGGTTTCGACACCAGGTTGCTGCAGACCGTGCGCGGGGTGGGGTATGTCCTCCGGGTGGCGTGACTCCCTGCGCGATGCGCTGGGGCTGCGCCTGGCGCTGTGGTACGCCGCCATCTTCGTCACCAGCGCCCTCGCGCTCGTAGCGCTCACCTACGTCCTGCTGTCGGCCTCGCTGCGGGCGTACGACCGCGACACCATCGACACCGCACTCGTCCAGTACGCGCGGGCCTACCTGACGGGCGGCCCACCGGCGCTGGCGCAGGAGTTGCGGGACGGGAACCTGGCCGCGTCGCCAGGCCCGCTGTTTGTACGGACACTTGGCCCGCGTCAGGAGCTGGTCTTCTTCAGCATGCCGCAGCAGTGGCAGCGCTTCGACCTCTCCCAGCTGCGTACGCCGCGGCTCAGCGGGGAGCAGACCTGGGCCGAGCTCGACACCGGCGACGGTGGCGACGTGCTGGAAGTGGCCTCGGTCCGGCTCCCGGACGGCACCCTGCTGCAGGTGGGCAAGAGCACCGAACGCCGCCGCGAGCTGTTATGGCGATTCCGGCGCGTGCTGTTCATCGACCTCGGGCTCGTCCTGGTGATCGCCCTGGTCGGCGGAGCGGTCGTCACATGGTCGGGCCTGCAACCACTGCGCGCCCTTGCGGGGACCGTTCGCGACATCGTCCGCACGGGCCGCACCGACGTCCGGGTGCCGCCCTCACGTGCCGACGACGCGCTTGGAGAACTCGGCGGTCTGGTCAACGCGATGCTGGACCGCATCGACCGCGTGGTCACCGGCATGCGGGGGGCGCTCGACAACGTTGCCCACGACCTCCGTACGCCACTGACGCGACTGCGCGGCCTCGCCGAGGAGGCGCTGACCTCCGAGGATCCGCAGCGGATGCGGGCCGCACTGGTCGAATGCGTGGAGCAAGCCGATCACGTCGACACGATGCTGCACACGCTGATGGACATCTCCGAGGCCGAAACCGGCACGATGGCGCTCCAGCGTGAAGCGGTGCCGATGGCCGAGCTGGTGCAGCAGACACTGGACCTGTACGAAGACGCGGCCGAGTCGCATGGCGTGACCCTGACCGCCGACGTGGCTTCCGGGCTGGTGGTGGGCGTCGATCGGGTCCGCCTTCGACAGGTGCTGGCCAACCTGGTCGACAACGCCGTCAGGCATACGCCGGCCGGCGGCCGCGTCCAGGTGCACGCGGCTGCCGATAACGACGAGGCGGTCGTGTCGGTCCGCGACAACGGGGTCGGCATCGCGCCGGACGAGCTGCCGCGCATCTGGGAGCGCCTGTATCGCGGCGACCGCAGCCGCACGACGCGGGGTCTCGGGCTCGGCCTCAGCCTGGTGAAGGCCATCGTCGAAGCGCACGGCGGGCGCGTCTCGGTGGCATCGGTGGTGGGACAGGGGACGGTGTTCGAGATACGTCTGCCGCTCCGCACCGGCGACCTTACAGCGATGTAATCGCCCTGACAGTCTCCGGTAATCCTCGTGGCGTCCAAACCAATGAGGGACAGGGAGACCCGCACATGACCAACCCATTCGGCAGGATCGGTCGCCAGGGCATGGCTGCAGGCGCCATGCTGGTGACCGGCGCACTTCTCGGCTACACGGCAGCACCCGACGCACAGTCCACGGCTACCGGCACCGCAGCCGTCGCGGCGCGCGACGCAGGCGCGATCGCGCGGACGCTCGGCCCCGCCACCCATTCCTACGCGACGGTCGTCGAGGCCGTGACGCCGGCCGTCGTCACGGTCCGGTCCGAGCAGCGCGTCCGGCAGGTCAGCCAGCAGGTCCCCGACGACCTGTTGCGCGAGTACTTCGGGGGGCGGGTGCCGCAGCAGCGCTCGCGACCGCGCCAGGGTGGCCTCGGATCGGGGGTGATCGTCCGTGCCGATGGCTACGTGCTCACCAATCACCATGTCATCGACGGCGCCGAGCAGGTCACCGTGGAGCTGACCGATGGCCGCAGCTTCAAGGCCGAGGTCGTGGGCTCTGATGCCCCGAGTGACCTCGCGGTGCTCAAGATTGCCGGCGCCAGCAACCTGCAGACGTTGTCGCTCGGCAACTCCGACGCGGTGGCAGTCGGCGACGTCGTGCTTGCCGTGGGTAATCCGCTCGGCGTGGGCCAGACGGTCACCATGGGCATCGTGAGTGCCAAGGGCCGGGCCACGGGGGGCACCAACTTCGAGGACTTCATCCAGACCGACGCGCCAATCAATCAGGGCAACTCTGGCGGCGCACTCGTCAACACGGACGGCGAGCTGGTGGGCATCAACTCGCAGATCCTGTCGCCATCGGGGGGCAACATCGGAATCGGCTTCTCGATTCCGGCAAACATGGCGCGCAACGTCATGACGCAGCTGATCGACCAGGGGACGGTCCGGCGCGGGATGCTCGGCGTGACCATTCAGCCGGTGACCTCCGACATTGCCCGCAGCCTCGGACTCGAGACCGTGCGCGGTGCCCTGGTCAACGGCGTACAGGCCGACAGCCCGGCGGCGCGAGCGGGCCTGAAGCGCGGCGACGTCATCACGCGCATCAACGGGGCCGAGGTCAAGGACGGCAACGAGCTGCGCAACCGCGTGGCGCAGGTGGCGCCGGGCACGAAGCTGCCGATCGACCTGCTGCGCGACGGCAAGGCGCAGGCCCTCACGGTCACGGTGGGGGAACTGAAGCAGGCCGGCGCCGAGCCCACCGCGCGCGGCGAGGACAGTGAAGCGCCAGACACCACCGGCTTCGGCATGGGCGTGCAGTCGCTGACCCCGGAGCAGGCCCGAACCCTCGACCTGCCCACAGGGCGAGGCATCCTCGTGGCTTCGGTCAGTCCGGAGGGCAAGGCGGCCGCGGCCGGCCTGCGCGAGGGCGACGTGATCGAGGAGATCGACAGCACTCCGGTGAGTGACGTGACCACGCTCAAGGCCCTGCTCAAGAAGGGCGGCCGGCCGGCGCTGGTCCTGGTGCACCGCCGCGAGGCGACGCTGTTCCTCACGCTGGAGCGGGGGTGAGGGGTCTGGAGGCGGTCGGCTGAATTGGCCACGGAGAAGCCGTCTCACTGCTTCTCCGCAGCCACCAGCTTCTCGAACGCCGCTTTCGACGCGGTCACCGCCTTGCGCAGGGCGTCACGGTCAACGAAGGCCGCGGCGCCCTGCGTGCTGGCGCGGGCACGCCGGCCATGAAAGTCGAAGGTCTGCGCGTGCGCGCCGAGCGGGACGTCCACCGGCAGGGCCTCCAGTGTGGCGAACGCGCGCCGATAGTCGGCCTCGATGCCCGGGTACGACGGGTCGTTCACGAGGCGTGTCCCCGGGTTGACGAACGTGCTGCCGACGAACGCGACGCGGTAGCTGCGCCCTCCGTCCTGCACCGTCGTCGTCCAGGTGGTGGTGCCCGGCGTGTGGCCCGGTGTCCGATGCGCGGTGAGGGTGACGCCGCCGAGCGTGATCGCATGGCCGTCCTCGATCACCTGGTCCACCTGGACGGCTGGAAAGTGGAACGCGGGCTGCGTCCCGAACAGGGGGTCGCCTTGCCCTCCGGACGTGAGCAGGCGCTCGTCACCCCGCATCGCCAGCACCCGCGCGCCGGTCTGCGCCCGCAGGTGTGCGAGGGTGCCGACATGGTCGAAATGCGCCTGCGTCGTGACCAGGAACTTGACGTCGCGCGGCCTGAGGCCTGCGGCTTCGATGGACGAGACGATTGCCGGGCCAGACTGCGGCAGCGCGCCGTCGATCAGGATGTGCCCGGCCGGCGTCTCGATGAGGTACGCCGCCAGTCCGTAGGTGCCGACGTAGTGGATCGGCCCGACGATCGTCGACGGCTCGGTGGGCCGTTTCCAGCCGTCGGGGTCGTCCTGCCCCACGGCACTCAAGGAACATGCGACCAGCGACGCACATGACATGAAGCCTTGCAGCAGGCAACGACGATTGGGCATTGGCCGTTCCTACGTATCTCGTCCTGCAAAGCGAACCGGATGCGCGTCAGCGACCTGCGCCGCGATTCCAGTAGATCACCACGTTGGCGGTGCGCCGCCCCGACGCGATGATCTCGGGCCGCCCGTCGCCGTCCAGGTCGTGGACCGCGACGTCCTCGGTGGCCATGTCCTGCAGATCGATCGGCGTGCGTGATTGCAGGACGCCGTCACGGCTGACGTCATAGGCCACGACGCCACCCGTGCCATCGCGCCAGCCCGCGACGAGTTCGTCGTCGCCATCGCCGTCCAGGTCGGCCCACGCCAGCCCGTGTCCACCGACAAGCGACGGGTCGATGGTCGTCCGCGGCCAGCGCGCGTCCGAGGCCGCGCCGCCGTCGGGCTCGCGGTAC
>JBKJQW010000060.1:0-15013 GCA_046593715.1 Luteitalea sp. | reverse complement strand
GCCCGCGCGAACCGCCTCGATGAGGGCGGGCGGCCGGGGCAGACTGCCGATAGGTTCGGTGGGTATCGTCATGCGGTTCCCTCGCCGATGCCCACGGCGTTCGGATGTGACAGGGCGCGACGGGCGATAGTGTCAACGGCGCGCGCACGCCTGTCAACCGCCGTGCGACGCCGGTCGCGGCTGGCCGGCCTGTCGTCGCCGACAGGGCTCGTGCGAGAATCGGCCTCCGTCGTCCTGCGTCCCGTCGTGTCATGCGGCACGTCCCGCCGCCAGAGGAGTTGTCATATGCGCGTGCTGGTCACCGGTGGCACCGGTACAGTCGGATCCCACGTCGTCAAGGAACTGCTGGGCCGTGGCATCGAGGTCCGCGTGCTGACGCGCGACCCGGCCAAGGCGCAGTTGCCCGAAGGCGCAACGGCGGTTGCGGGCAACCTGCTGGACGTGACGACGATCACGAGCGTGTTTGCCGACGTCGACGGCGTGTTCCTGCTCAATGCCGTCAGTCCCACCGAAGCGCAGGAAGCCCTGCTCGCCCTCAGCGCGATGCGGGGCAGCGCAGTGTCACACGTGGTGTACCTCTCCGTGCACCAGGTGGACAGCGCGCCGTGGCTGCCACACTTCGGATCCAAGGTGGGCATCGAGGCGGCCCTCAAGGCCTCCGGGCTGCCGTGGACCATCCTGAGGCCGGACAATTTTTTCCAGAACGACTACTGGTACAAGGACGTCATCCTGCAACACGGGGTCTATCCGCAGCCGTTTGGCGACGTCGGCACGTCGCGCGTCGATGTCCGTGACATCGCCGAGGCTGCCGCCATCGCCTTCAGCCAGCCGGGGCACGCCGGCCAGACCTATGACCTGGTGGGCCCTGAGGTGGTGACCGGCCCTTCTACCGCGGCCGCGTGGAGCGACGCGCTGGGCAGACCGGTCGCCTACGGCGGCAACGACCTGGACGCCTGGTACGCCCAGGCCACGGCGATGCTGCCGGAATGGATGGCGTACGACTTCCGGCACATGTACGCCCACTTTCAGGAGCACGGCCTGGCGGCGGCGCCTGACGCCGTCCCGCGCCTGACGGCGCTGCTCGGACACCCGCCCCGGAGCTTCGGGGCCTTTACTCGCGAGTGTGCGACGGCCTGGAAGTAGTCCAAGCCGCGAGGCGCGGTCGTTGCGTCTAGCGCGTGACGGCGGCCTGGCCAAGGCCGTAGTAGACTGGTCGTTCTGGCCGGGCTCGGTCGCACCGCGGCCCGGAGCTCGTGCAACGCCAGACCTCGAACCGCGTCAGGACCGGAAGGTAGCAGCGCTAAGGGGATCCTGCCGTGTGCATGGGTACTCCGGGTCGCGGTGGGATCGATCCCGGCCAGCCACTGCCGACCGAACCAACCTCGACACCAGTGTCTCGCCCCTATCAAGTGCTCGCCCGCAAGTGGCGTCCCCAGCGCTTCGACGATGTCGTCGGCCAGGTGGGCGTGACGCAGACGTTGCGCAACGCCATCCAGCGTGGGCGCATCGCCCAGTCGTTCATCTTCTCGGGAGCCCGGGGCGTCGGCAAGACCACCACCGCGCGCATCCTCGCGCGCGCGCTGAATTGCGACGACGGACCGACCGCTGACCCGTGCGGCACCTGCGACGCCTGCGTCGAGATCGCCGAGGGCCGCGACATCGACGTCATCGAACTCGACGCTGCGACGCACACCGGTGTCGACAACGTGCGCGAAGTGATCATCGAAGGCCTCGGCATCGCCCCGGCGCGCGACCGTTACAAGATCTTCATCATCGACGAAGTGCACATGCTGTCCAACAGCTCGTTCAACGCACTGCTCAAGTCGATCGAGGAACCGCCGCCGCACGTCGTTTTCATGATGGCGACGACCGAACTGCACAAGATTCCGGAGACCATCCGCTCGCGGTCGCAGGAGTTCGAGCTGCGGACCATCGGCGCGCGCAGCGTGGCCGACCAGCTCGCCCGCATCGCCGACGCCGAGCAGATCCAGGCCGACCCCGATGCCTTGCTGCTGCTGGCGCGGTCGGGCGAGGGCAGCATGCGTGACGCCCTCAGCGCCTTCGATCAGGTGATCGCCTTTGCCGGCGAGCGCATCAGCGCCGCCGACGTCGCCTCTGTGCTCGGCCTGATTGGCCGCGACGTGTTGATGGACATGGCCGAGATCGTCGCCGACCGGCGCGCCTCCGCGGTCTTCGACGCCGTCGGGCGGCTGGTCGAAGCCGGCCAGGATCTCAAGCTCGTCGTGCGGGAACTGACGGGTCTGGTGCGTGACCTGATGGTGGTGGGCGTGGATCCGACCCGCCTCGACGATCCTGAGCTCGCCCCGGACGCCGAGCGGCTGAAGGCGTTGGCCGCGCGCTTCTCTCGAGAAGACCTGTTGCGGGCGTTCGACGTGCTCGCGCGCGCCGAACAGGACGTACGGTACGCCGCGCAGCCCCGCTATCACCTCGAGATGGCGCTGCTGCGCTGGATTCACCTGGGCCATCTCGCGCCAATCGCCGAGGTGCTCGACGCGCTGGCGACCGGCCGGCCGGTCGCGCCCCCGGTGCCGCGCCCAGTGCCCGCCGCGCGTCCAGCGGCGCCATCTGCCGCCCCTGCTGCGGCCACAGCGTCGGTCACAGCGTCCCACAGTGCGTTGCGGCGCGTCAGCGACACCCCGGTCGCGCGTCCGGAGCCCTCACCGTTGGCCGTGCCGCCGCCGGTCGTGCCGGCTGGAGTGGCAGCGGAGGTCGCGGGCGGCGTCGAGGGGGGCACCATCGAGCAGTTGCTCGAATCGCTGCGCAAGAGCAACCGGACGTTCTTCGGGACGGCGCTGGCACGCGCCACCCTGGTCGTGGACGGCAGCAAGCTCGTGCTGACGGTCGGCGGCAACTTCGAGCAGGCCCGCTGCGAGGGACGTCGGTCATGGATCGAGGACACGGCGCAGCAGGTATTCGGCAGGAAGCTCCCACTCGAGATCCGCGTGGTCGTGCAGGCCTCGGACCCCGCGGTGGCCCCGGTCGATGTGGACAAGGCGAGGCTGAAGGAACAGGCGATGAAGAGCGAGGCCGTGCAGGCGATGCTCGACGTCTTTGCGGCCGAGATTCGCGACGCCGAAGAAATTCAATAGAACGGCGAACGCCAGGAGGGCATCGTCCATGAACATCCAGAAAATGATGCAGCAGGCGCAACAGATGCAGGACCGCATGCAGAAGCAGATGGCCGAGACGGTCATCGAAGCCTCTGCGGGCGGGGGCGCGGTGACCGTCAAGGTCAACGGCTCCAAGCAGCTGTTGGCCATCACGCTCGACCCCGAAGCCGTGAACAAGGACGATGTGGAGATGCTGCAGGATGCGATCCTCGCGGCAGTGCAGGACGCGCAGCGACAGGCCGACGAGAAGATGAACAGCTCGATGAGCGGCATGCTCGGCGGCCTCAAGCTCCCGGGCATGTAGGCGTGGCCTCTCCCTATCCTGAGCCGCTCACCCGCCTCATCGAGCAGTTGCAGAAGTGGCCCGGGATCGGCGCCAAGTCCGCGCAGCGCCTGGCCTTCCACGTGCTGAAGGCGCCGCGCGAGGACGCCGAGCGCCTTGCCGACGCCTTGCGCGACGTCAAGACGCAGGTGCAGCACTGCACGATCTGCGGCAACATCACCGCCACCGATCCCTGCGTGTACTGCACCAGCCCCGATCGCAACCCACGAGTGATCTGCGTGGTCGAAGAGCCGGCCAACGTCATCGCGGTCGAGAAGACGCGCGACTTCCGCGGGCGCTACCACGTGCTGATGGGCACGTTGTCGCCGCTGCAGGGCATCGGGCCGGACGCCCTCCGCATCAAGCCGCTGCTGGCCCGGGTCGCGGCGGGTGACGTCGAGGAAGTCATCATCGCCACCAATCCCACCGTCGAAGGCGAGGCCACGGCGCTCTACCTGGCCAAGCTGTTGAAGCCGCTCGGCGTCCGTGTCACCCGCATCGGCATGGGCGTCCCGATGGGCAGCGA
Organism: Luteitalea sp.; assembly: GCA_046593715.1. Lineage (GTDB taxonomy): Bacteria > Acidobacteriota > Vicinamibacteria > Vicinamibacterales > Vicinamibacteraceae > Luteitalea. Next base: position 11,034 of record JBKJQW010000060.1, on the reverse strand, counting down.
CCTCGAGTACGCCGATGAAGTGACGATGACGCGAGCGCTCGAGGGGCGTCGGGAGATGTGAAGGGGCGCCTGGTCTAGGCGTCGCGCGGCTCGGTCCGGCTCAGGCCCCGCAGGCCGAGAAACACCACCCCGACGCCGGTCCACACCAGCATCCGCGCCTTCCGGACGACCGCCAGGGTCACGCCCAGTGCCGCGGCGCCATACAGCACCTGCGTCAGGATGCCGGTGCCGGCCTCGTCCACGCCCAGCCGCATCGGCACGAACTTGAAAGCCACGTTGATGAAGCGGTTGATCGACTCGAGCAGGAACGCGCCGAGCAAGGTGGGGGCCGTGGTGGCCGGCAGCAGCATCGCCACCGTGAGGTAGGTCTCAGCGACGCCGAGCGCGTGGTAGCTGATTTCACACAGCAGGATCGGCAGCGGCAGCGACGGGTGCCGACGAGCGAAGGTGTAGACGCGATCCTCGAGCATCTGCAGCTTGCTGGCTCGCCCCATCAGCACCGCTGGCGCGAATGACAGGCGGTCGAGCCGCGCCAGTCCCCACGTCAGCGGGCGGAAGCGACCGCTCACCAGAGCCATCGCGATGGCCAGGAACCCGAGCATCCCGATCAGCGCCACCAGGCTCATCGCGCGCAGCGCCGCGGGCACCGGAAACTCGATGAGCAGCGCGAGCGTGCCGCCGGCGATCATCGCGGCAACGGTGACGATGTAGAACAGGTTTTCGACGGCGATACCCGAGAGCGCCGTCATCAGCGAGACGCGGTCGCGCACGAACGCGGCCTTTGTCGGTTCACTCACGAACAAGCCGAGCGGTGTCAGATTACCGAGGGCATCGCCGCTGACCAGCGCCGGGAACGTGTCGCGAAGCCGCAGGCGGTGCGGTGGTTCGGTGCACAAGACCCAGGCCCATGCCCGCGCCGCGAAGCGCAAGCCCGACAGGGCGATGATGACCAGGAACACCAGCCCGACCCGGCGCAAGCCCAGAGCCACCGTCTCCAGGCCGGTCTCCCGCACGGTGTAGGCAAACAGGGCCAGCCCGCCGAGCGCGGCCGCTGCGCCGCCGAGGCGCCTGGCGATGGGCGGACGGGCAGCGGGTTCGGGCATCAGGTCTGGGGGGGGGCGGGGTGGGCGTGCCACCTCCACTATAATGCCGCGATGCTGCCGGAGACGTTGCATGTCCCCGCCGCCGTCCTGTTTCTCGTGGGCGGCGTGCTGTCTTGCTTCCTGGGACAGCGTACCTTCCGTCTCGTTCTCGGCCTGTATGGCTTCGTGATCGGCGTCGTGGTGGCCGGGTCATTGATTGGCCCAGCCGATACCGCGCGCGACATCCTGATTCTGGTGGGCGGAGGCATCGGCGGTGCGCTGGCGCTGGTGCTTGCGTACTTCATCGGCGTCGCCCTCCTTGGTGCGGCCCTGGCTGCGCTGGCCGTGCATGCCATCGCCGCGCAGGTGGGGACGGAGCCGCCGGCGATGCTGGTCATCGCCTGTACGGTCGCCGGGGCGCTGATCGCCCTGTCGATGCAGCGCTACGTGATTGTCGTGGGCACGGCCTTTGGCGGCGCCTGGCTGCTGGTCATGGGCGCCCTGGGCCTGTGGCATCGCGAATCGGTCACCGGCCTCGGCGGGGCCGCCTCCGGCTGGCTGGCGTACCCGCTGCGTCCGGCGCCGGGTGAGAACTGGGTGCTCGTCGTGTGGCTGCTGCTGGCAGTTGCCGGGCTGGTGGCGCAGTTCCGGCTGTCCACGCCGAGGATGGCCCGTGCGCGCTGACCCTCCACCGCACGCCCGATGCTGACGCCGCCTCGGGCGCTCGCGCTGGCCCTTCTGCTCCTCGGCCTCCCCACACCGCAGGCCTACGCCCAGCTGCCGCCGATTCAGTCGCATCGGGAGCAGGCCGAGGTGATGCGCGGCTTCCTCGAGCGACGATTTGAACGTCTCCTGCCCGAGCTGATGCGGCGCCATGGGATCGACATGTGGATCCTGGTCACGCGGGAGTACAACGACGACCCGGTGTTCCGGTCGATGGCGCCGTTGACGACCTACGCCTCGCGGCGGCGGACGATCCTGGTGTTCCACGACCGCGGCCCGACGCTGGGCGTCGAGCGGCTGTCGATCGGGCGATTCGATTACGAGCAGTTGTACACCGTGGTGCCCACCCACAACGACGGGCAGTGGGCGGGTCTGCGCGCGCTGCTGGACCAGCGCCGGCCGACGGTGCTGGCCATCAACACCTCGCGGACCTTCGCGCACGCCGACGGCCTGTCCCACTCCGAGCACCAGGCGCTGGTCGAGGCGATTGGCCCTGTACACGCGGCCCGTTTGACGTCGGCAGAACCGCTGGCCGTCGATTGGCTCGAGCGCAAGCTGCCGGAAGAAACCGCCGCGTATCGGCAGGCCATGGCTATCGCCCATGCGGTGATCGCCGAAGCGTTCTCCGCGGCGGTGGTCACCCCCGGGGTGACCACCGCCGACGACCTGGCGTGGTGGATGCGGCAGCGGGTGGCCAACCTCGGACTCGGGCAGTGGTTTCAGCCGACGGTGGACATCCAGCGGCAGGGCGGGCAGCCGACCGATAGCCGGGTCATCCGGCGGGGCGACCTGCTGCACTGCGACTTCGGGCTCGTGTACCTGGGCTTCTCGACAGACACGCAGCACAACGCGTACGTGCTCAGGGAGGGCGAGACCCAGCCTCCTGCCGGGCTGCGCGAAGGGCAGCGGCGGGGCGGTCGGCTGCAGGACATCGTGCTGACCCATGCGCGCGCTGGCGCGACCGGCAATGCAGCGCTCTCAGCCGCGCTGGCCCAGGGCCGAGCGGAACGACTGGACCCGGTCATCTACTGCCACCCGATCGGATTCCACGGCCATGGCGCGGGCCCCCACATCGGGATGACCGACTACCAGGACGGGTTACCGGGCGCCGGCGATTTCCGCTTTCAGCCGGACACGTGGCATTCCATCGAGCTGAGCATCGTGCACGCCGTGCCCGAGTGGGGCGGACAGGCGGTGCGCTTCGCGCTCGAAGAGGATGCGGTGCTTACCGAGAGCGGATGGCGCTGGATTCTGCCGCGGCAGGACGCGCTGCACCTGATCAGGTAGCGAACCGACGAGAGAAAGAGAGACCACGATGCCGATCACCCGTCGTCAATTCACCGGTGCGCTGCTGGCCAGCGGGCTCGTCCCCTCGAACGGCGTTGCGCAACCAGGGGCCGTGACCAGCCGCGTGGCCGTGTCTGGTCCGGCTTCGCCGTTCCTGATTTTCTCCAAGCACCTCGCCGAACTCGCGTGGGGTGACCTCGGCAAGGCCGTTCGCGAGGCTGGCTTCGACGGCGTGGATCTCACGGTGCGTCCCGGCGGGCACGTGGCGCCGGCGCGGGTGACCGAGGATCTGCCCCGGGCCGTGGCTGCGATCCGTGACGCGGGCAGTTCGGTGGTGATGCTGACGACTGGACTCACGCAGCCCCAGGATCCGGCCGCGCGCGCGACCCTCGAGGCCGCCCGCGCCACCGGTGTCACCCGCCTCAAGGCCGGCTACTACAGGTACGCGTTTGCTGACGCACGGCGCGAACTCGCGGCGGCAACCACGTCGTTCCACGCACTCGTGGCGATGGCCGCCCAGGCCGGGGTGATGCTGGCCTACCACAATCACTCCGGCGACTACGTCGGCGCGCCGATGTGGGACGTGCTCCTGATGCTCGAGGGACAGCCTGCCGAGGCGACCGGTTTCTACTTCGACCCCCGGCACGCCACAGTGGAGGGCGGACTCGGCGGATGGCGGGCGGGCGTGCAGATGGCGGCGCCGCACCTGCGGATGCTGGCAATCAAGGACTTCTACTGGGAGAAGGGCGCCAACGGGCGCTGGCGGGTGGTCGACTGCCCGGTGGGCGAGGGGATGGTTGACTGGAAGGCGTTCGGCGCGGAGTTGCGCAAGGCCTCGTTCAGTGGACCGATGTCACTGCACGTGGAGTACGACCCGGGGGGCCGCACACCCGTGGAGAAGACCGAACGGATGCTGGCCGCGTCGGTGAAGGATCGCAGCCGCCTGCTGTCGTTGCTCGAGATGCCGGGCGGCGGTCGCGAGGGCGCCGGGGTCTGAGGCGCCTCAGCGCTTCTTCTTGGTCTTGGCAGCGGCGTCGTCGAACTTGCCGGCCCATCGCGCCACTCGAGCGATGGAGGCGCCATTGAGGCGATAGCGCCGCTGGCGACCTTCCTTGCGAACGGCGACAAGGCGGGCTTCCAGCAGCAGGCGCAGATGCTGTGAGATGGCTGGCCGGCTCATGTCAAACGGCTCGGCCAGTTCGTTGACGGTGCGGTCACCGGTGCGAAGCAGATCGAGCAGGGCCCGACGCGTCGGATCAGCAATGGCGCGGAAGACGTCGGTCTGGGCTTGCGCGGTCACTTCCACACAGTACGGAAGCCGTGCACGAAATGTCAACGTGTGCCTTCCTATTCACGGCGGGCGGGTTTGCACGCGCCGTGGGTAGGTCGAGGACGGCGTGCGGGCCCCCTGGCGGGGTCGGTGCTGCGGCGTGGGCGCCCCGTTGACCTCGGGAGGGACGCCCGGGTACACTTTCGATTCGTTGCGGCGCAATCCGGCCCAACTGGCAGTGCGCGTCTGGTCTCGGGCCTCCGCGCGACCCCGTGTTCCTCAGTAGCTCAATGGCAGAGCATCCGGCTGTTAACCGGAGGGTTGTAGGTTCGAATCCTACCTGAGGAGCCAATCCTCACTCCCCACGACCACGTCATCGGCGCTCATCGGCGCCTGCCGCCTGTCCACCCAGCGTCGAACCTCCTGACTGGCGCGACAGGTGCGCCACGTCGGCACGCAGGGCGGCAATCTCATCGCGCAGCGCCCGAAGGTCCGCACTTCCCGCGACCTCGCCCTCTGCTGCGTCAGCATCGCGGCCCACGAAGAAGGTCGCCAGGGTCGCCGTGACGTAGCCGAACACGCCGAACGCATACAGCGCGAGGACGACGCAGAGGACTCGCCCTTCCGGGCTCTGGGGCCAGTATGCCGAGCCCATGGTCGTCATGATCATCGCGGTCCACCACAGCGCCTCGCTGTAGGAGTGCAGCCCACCCGGTGCGTCCTGCTCGAAGGCATACATGCCGGCGGCGCCCGCAGCCGTCACGATCAGCGTCAGCGCGGCGACATACCCGAACCCCCGCCTCCCGAGGCTGGCTCCGAGGGCTTGCATGCCGCGATTGAGGGAGGTCAGAACCCTGAGGAGCCGCAGTCCCCTGGCCGCGCCCACGACGCGGAACAGGCGCACGACGCGAAACACCCGCAATGCCGGAAGCAGCAGTGAGAGTCCCGTCAGCCAGTGGGCTTTCAGGTACGCCACCTTGCGCGGCGCCAACAGGAACTCGAGCGCGAAATGCAGGATAAACAGCGCCCAGATGACGATGCCGACCACCTCCAGCATCGGGCTGAGTCCGTGGAGCAGTTCCCAGACGAGGAGGCCCAGCCACACGAGCCCAAGCACCACCATCGGCGTGTCCAGGCCGCGTTCGAGCTGGCGCAGCAGTTCGCTGCGCTGGTGAACGAGGTCGCGCGAGCTGTCGTGGTCTGTCATGCGAAGTGCGCTCCCCGAGGTGCCTGCGCGGCGATGTCACTGAGGCGTCCCGCCCTTCGGCCCCCGTGTCCTCATCTCTCCTGCGATGGTCGCAGATTCCAGAGGACGCGCGAAGTTGCAGCGGCCCGCGAGGTCTTGACCTGGCCGGTGGGGGCGCACATACTCGCCTTCTCGCACAGCACAGCAGGTCGCCCAACGGAGACGCCACTCCATGGCTGCACAGCCTCGCTCCGCGTTCATCGCGAGGGCGAGCGGTCTGGCCGTGTGGTTCTGCGGCTCTGACCCAGGGCCCCCTGCATCGGAGGAAGCCGACCGATGACTGATGCCGGTGCACGGCCTTCGCACAGTCGTGGCGCGGTGGTCTCGGTGCGCGGCAGCGTCGTGGATATCCGGTTCGAGACATCCGTGCCGCCGATCCATTCGCTGTTGCGCGCCGGTGAGGATGGGCGGGTCGTCATCGAAGTGCTGGCGCAGCGAGACAGGCACCATGTGCGTGGGATCGCGTTGACCGCCACGCAGGGGCTCGCCCGGGGCAGCGCGGTGCAGGACACGGGCGGCCCGCTGCAGGCCCCGGTGGGCCAGGGCACGCTCGGGCGGATGTTCGACGTGTTCGGCAACGCCATCGACGGCCAGGCGCCGCCGTCCCATACCGAGTGGCGCTCGGTGCATCGCGCGCCGCCGCCCCTGGCCAAAAGGTCCACCACCTCTCAGATCTTCGAAACGGGCATCAAGGTCATCGATGTACTCGTGCCGATGGAACGTGGCGGCAAGGCGGGCCTGTTTGGCGGCGCGGGCGTCGGCAAGACCGTGCTGCTGACCGAGATCATCCACAACATGATCGGCCACCACGACGGCGTCAGCATCTTCTGCGGGATTGGCGAGCGCTGCCGCGAAGGGGAAGAGTTGTACCGGGAGATGGAGGCCGCCGGTGTCCTTCCGAGCATGGTGATGCTCTTCGGCCAGATGAACGAGCCGCCGGGCAGCCGGTTTCGCGTCGGGCACGCGGCGCTGACGATGGCCGAGTACTTTCGCGACGACCAGCACAAGGACGTCCTGCTGCTCATCGACAACATCTTCCGCTTCATCCAGGCGGGCATGGAGGTGTCCGGCCTGATGGGGCAGATGCCGTCGCGCCTGGGCTACCAGCCGACGATGGGCACGGAGCTGGCGGCGTTGGAGGAGCGGATCGCCAACACCGACGCCGGCGCGATTACCTCCATTCAGGCGGTGTACGTCCCGGCCGACGACTTCACCGACCCGGCGGCGGTGCACACGTTCTCGCACCTGTCTGCGTCGATTGTGCTCTCCCGCAAGCGCGCGAGCGAAGGCCTCTTCCCGGCCATCGATCCCCTCCAGTCCAGTTCCAAGATGGCGACGCCGGCCATTTGCGGCGCACGCCACTACGGCCTCGCCCAGGACATCCGCCATACGCTGGCGCAGTATGCAGGGCTCAAGGACATCATCGCGATGCTCGGGCTCGAGCAGCTCTCGCCGGAGGACCGTCGCGTGGCCGCGCGCGCCAGGCGACTGGAGCGCTTCCTCACCCAGCCATTCTTCACGACCGAGCAATTCACCGGTCTTGCCGGCAAGCTGGTCAGCCTCGAAGACGCGCTGGACGGATGTGAGCGCATCCTGCGCGATGAGTTCGCGGATTACCCGGAGCGTGCGCTCTACATGATTGGCGCCGTGGCTGAGGCCAAGACGAGCAGGGACCGCTGACGTGCGCATGAACCTGAAGGTGCTGCTGCCCTTCCAGGTCTTCGCTGAGAAGACCGACGTCTCGCGCATCGTCGCAGAGACGCGCGACGGCTCGTTCGGCATGCTGCCGCAGCGACGCGACTGTGTCGCCGCGCTGACACCGGGCATCCTGACCTATCAGTCCGATGCCGATGGCGAGGTGTTCGTGGCGGTGGACGAAGGGGTGCTGGTCAAGGCCGGACCGAATGTGCTGGTCTCGGTGCGCCGTGCGTTGCGCGGACCCGACCTCGCAGGGTTGCGCGCGGCGGTGGAGCGGGAGTTCCTGACCCTGGATGTGTCCGAGCAGAGCGTCCGCTCGGTGATGGCGAAACTCGAGGCCGGCTTCGTTCGTCGATTCGCGAGCGTTCATGACGAGTGACCGTCCACCCTCTGCGCCGAAGGAGGCCCCGACCCTGGCCGCACAGGTCGGAGCGAAGGCGGCGCGCAAGCTCGCGGCGCGCCGCAACGCCACACCCGACGTCTGGTTCGGCCTGGGCATGATGGGGCTGATTGGCTGGTCGGTGGTGATTCCCACGCTGCTCGGCGCAGCGCTGGGGCTCTGGTTGGACCGGCGCCACCCTGGAACGCGCTCCTGGACGCTGGCGCTCCTGATGGCCGGGCTCACGATGGGCTGTGTGAATGCGTGGCACTGGGTCGCCAAGGAAAGCCAGGCCGTGCAGGACGACCACGAGGACCGACATGAGTGACACAACGAGTCTGGCGCTGGCGGCGCTGGCGGGGGTGGTCCTCGGCGTCATCTTCTTTGGCGGCCTCTGGTGGACCGTCGGGAGGGCGGTCGCGTCGCCGCAGCCGTTCCTGTGGTTCAGCGGCAGTCTCCTGCTGCGGACGGGCATCGCCCTGGGCGGGCTCTATCTGGTTGGAGGCGGACGGTGGGAGCGGCTGGTGATGTGCCTGCTCGGGTTTGTGGCGGCGCGTGCCATCGTGACCTGGCTGAGCCGGCGCGTCGATGCGCAAAAGCACGTTGCAGCCAGAGGGGGCGGCCATGCGCCTTAGCCCCGACCAGGTCATCTTCTGGCACCACGGATTTGTCACCCTCAATGCCACCATCGTGTTCACGTGGGCGCTGATGCTGGTGCTGGCCGTCGGCGCACGACTCATCACGCGCAGGCTGTCACGCGACCACGCCCGTTCCCGCTGGCAGAACCTGCTCGAGATCGTCGTCACCGCGATGGCCCAGCAGATCGAGGACGTCGGACTCCGTCCTGCGAAGCGGTACCTCGGCTTTCTCGGCACGCTGTTTCTGTTTGTCGCGGCGGCCAGCCTCTGTACCGTCATTCCCGGCTACGAGCCGCCGACCGGCTCGCTCTCGACCACGGTGGCCCTCGCGCTGTGCGTACTCGTGGCCGTGCCGGCATTCGGCATCAAGCAAAAGGGCGTGGGCGGGTATCTCGCGTCCTATGTCGAGCCGACCGTCGTCATGCTGCCCTTCAACATCATCAGCGAAGTCTCCCGAACGCTGGCGCTGGCCGTGCGTCTGTTCGGCAACATGATGAGCGGCGCGATGATCCTGGCCATTCTGCTGACCATCACGCCGTTCTTCTTCCCCATCGTCATGACCGCGCTGGGCCTGCTCACCGGCATGGTGCAGGCCTACATCTTCAGCATCCTGGCCGCGGTCTACATCGCGTCGGCGACGCGGCCGCGGCCGCGCCCGACCGAGCCCGCCCCCACCGCCTGACACCGCCACGACACGCACCCGGAACCCCATGGACAACCAGACCCTCATCGCTGTCGCCTCGATTGTCACTGCCGGCCTCACCACCGGCGTCGGATGCATCGCCCCAGCCCTTGGTGAGGGGCGGGCCGTGTCGACCGCGCTGAGTTCGCTGGCCCAGCAGCCCGACGCGTCTGCCACGATCACCCGCACCCTGTTTGTCGGTCTGGCGATGATCGAGTCCACCGCCATCTACTGCTTCGTAGTTTCCATGATCCTGATCTTCGCGAATCCATTCTGGAATCATGTCATTGCCGGCGCGGCGCAAGCCGCGGGAGGAAAGTAATCTCATGCTCATCGATTGGTTTACCGTTGGCGCCCAGGCGCTCAATTTCCTCATTTTGGTGTGGCTGATGAAGCATTTCCTTTATCAGCCGGTCTTGCGCGCCATCGACGGCCGCGAGAAGAAGATCGTCGCCGAACTCGCCGATGCCGCCGCGAAGAAAGCGGAGGCCGCCAAGGATCGCGACGAATTTCAGAAAAAGAACGACGCGTTCGACCAGCAGCGTGCGGCGTTGTTGCAAAAGGCGACCGACGAGGCGCAGGCGGAGCGTCAGCGTCTGTTCGACGAGGCGAGGAAGAGCGCGGATGAACTCAGCGCCAAGCGTCAGGAGAAATTGCGTCGGGACGGGGCCAGCTTGCAGCAAGCACTCGCCCAGCGAACGCAGCAGGAAGTATTTTCCATCGCCCGCAAGACCCTCACCGACCTCGCCACTGCCGGGTTGGAGGAACGCATGGTGGCCGTATTCACGCACCGTCTGGGAGAATTGCATGACGACACCAAGAAGACTTTTGGGGCGGCGATCAAAAGCGCGACTGGACCGATAGTCGTGCGCAGCGCGTTCGAGCTGTCGACTGATGAACGGGCCAAGGCACAGAACGCCATCAACGAAACGTTTTCGGTCGATGCGCACTTGCGGTTCGAGACGGCGCCGGATCTGGTTAGCGGCATCGAACTGACGGCGAACGGTCAGAAAATTGGGTGGAGTATCGCGGACTATCTGACGGCGCTGGAAAAAGGCGTGGACGAGCTTTTGCAGCAGCAGGACAAACCGGAACCCAAGGCGACACCCAAGCCCGTCGCGAAATCCGAGCCCGCTCCGGAAACAGCCGCTCGAGCCAAGTCCACTCCGGGAGTTAAACCCGTGGTCGCGGCTGAGCCCGCGTCAAAACCTGTAGAGGATGCGAAACCCAAACCGGCGGCTGAGAGCAGTTCCAAAAACGAAGCAACAGCCGAGACAAACCCCAAGGTGCCCGCTCCTGCGCCCGTCGGCTCATGAACGCGTTGGACGCTTCTTTGCCGGCCGTCTTCGACCGGGCCTTTGGCGCTATCCGTGAGGTGACAGGCGCATTCACTCCGCGCCTTGCCTCGCGCGAGATCGGCACCGTCATCAATGTCTCCACAGGGATCGCGCGCGTCAGCGGCCTGCCCAATGTGGGCTTTGAGGAACTACTCGTCTTTCCCGGGGATGTCTTCGGGATCGCGTTCAACCTCGATGAAAACGAACTCGGGGTCGTGCTGTTGGGTGACTATGCCCATTTGGAGGCCGGCACCGAAGTCCAGCGCACGGGTCGCGTGATGGACATCGGAGTCGGTGACGAATTGCTCGGTCGTGTGATCGATCCGCTCGGCCGTCCGCTTGATGCCGGCGGTCGGATCGCGACGAGCAGCCGGCTGACCGTCGAGCGACCAGCTGCGGCGATCATGGATCGTGCACCGGTGACGGTGCCGCTCCAGACCGGACTCACGGTGGTCGACGCGCTCATTCCCATCGGCCGCGGTCAGCGCGAATTGATTTTAGGTGATCGCCGCACGGGCAAGACCGCCATCGCCCTCGATACGATCCTTAACCAGCGCGGTCGCAATGTGGTCTGCGTGTATTGCGCCATCGGCCAGCGGGCTTCCGCCGTGGCCAAAGTGGTAGCCAGTCTCCGAGAAAAAGGTGCGCTGGACTACACTGTCGTCGTGGTCGCCGAGGGCAACGACGCGCCC
>JBKJQW010000126.1:0-11923 GCA_046593715.1 Luteitalea sp. | reverse complement strand
CGGCGCATTGGCGTTGAAACTGCGCAGCCGGTCGCGGGTCCGCTGGCCGTAGAGGTTCAGCTGCAGTCGCAGCTGCTGCGAGACGCGGTGCTCCACCCCGACCGAGGCTCGGGTCGTGTTGGCCATGTCGAGCGACGTGCCCGACTCACGGATGATGCTCGGCGTCGTGATGGCGGCCACGCCCTGGCCGGTCAGGGGGTCGGGATAGCCGGGGTCGCGAATGATCAGATCGCGCTGACGTGTGCCATCGAGCTGCAGCGTCTGCTCGTAGACCCACGGCTGGTACCACTCGTTGAACACGCCCAGGCCGGCCGTGAGGGTCGTCTTCTTCCGTCCCTGGGGCGTCCAGGAGACGCTGGTCCGGGGCGCGAAGTTGTTGCCATCGTCGAGCAACGACTGGATGTCATGACGGAAGCCGAAGCCGTACCGCAGCCCCGCCCGCACCTCGACCTCGTCGTAGGCAAACCAGCTGACTTCCTGACGGTCATAGGCCACCAGCGGGTTGCCGAGGCGTTGCGTGAATTGCCGCGGACGCCCGGCCTCGAAGTCGGCAAGCGTGGCGAAGGTGAAGGTGCCGTTGTAGTTGTCGACGCGATCGGTACGGCTCCAGCCGAGCTCGGTCTCGAAGCCGAACCGCAGCTTGTGACGCTTGTGGCTGATGAGATCCACGGTCTGCGCGATCTCGAGCTCGCGATCACGGCGGCCTCCCGATCGCTGGGCGCCCCCGGCACGGAAGGCATTGGGCACCGTCAACCCGATGGCATCGCTGAACGACTCGACGCTGTTGCGGCTGTCCACGTACTCCAGTCGGATCTCATTGAGAAAATGCCTGCCAATCGTGCCGATCGCCGACACCCGCACGATGTCGCCCGCCGACTGGTCGGCAAAGGCGCGCTCCGGCAGCTCGAACTCGCCGACGCCGAGATTCTCGCCGCTGGAATCACGGCGTTGGTACTCGGCCCGCAGCGTCTGCGTCGTGCTGAGGGCATGCTCGATGCGTAGCTCGCCTTCGTAGCGCTGCCGCTCGGCGTTGACGAGTGGCGAGAAGGCGGTCGGCGCGCCGGTGGCGATGATCGGGTTGGCGTCGAAGGAATCGCGCAGCGAGAGCCGCCCGGAGATCGACGAACGGCCTCTGACGATCGGGCCGTTGAAACTCCAGCTGAGTCGACGGGTCTGCCCATCCGGCTGACGTGGGGAGAATGCAGGGCGGGCGTCGAGGGACTGGTCGCGCAGCCCGGCCGACACCTCGTGAGACCAGTTGCGTCCGCCTGGTCGGGTGATGACCTCGACCCGCACCTGTCCCGCGCCCATGCTGTCGGTGCTGAAAGGGTCGCGCCGGATGCGGACGACCTGGATCTGATTCTTGGGCGGGAGTGCGCCACCCTCGAAGCCGTTCACCCGGATCTCCGCGCCGACGCCGGCCAGGGCCTCGATGGCGAGCGCCAGTTCCTCGGGGTCGTCGGGCAGCTGCTCGATCTCCTTCGGGCTGAGCGTCTCCACCTGCCCATCCGCAGTAGGCGCCACGAACGTCTCGGGCTGCGCCTGCACCGCGACCTGCTCGGCGTAGCCCCCGATCGAGAGCGTGGCCACGGCCTCGGCCGTCTCACCCGGGCGCACGATGGCGCTGACTGTCGCGGTCTCGAAGCGCGGCATCTCCACAGTGACGCGGTAATCGCCCGCAGCCACGTCGAGGGTGGCCTCGCCAGACGCATCGGTAACCAGCACCCGCGGATTACCCGCCGAGTCGGCGCCGGGGCTGGAGAACACGACGGTTGCGCCGGGCAACCGCCCGCCCTGGGCATCCCGGGCAATGACGATCAGGTGGCCTGGCGCCTCGCGCGCGTCGTGTTCGGATGTCTGCGGCGTCAGGGCCTGAGCGGCAGCCCGACCGGCGCCGATGCTGCCGAGGGTGGCGACGGTGATGAGGACCGCGACGGGGATGCTCCGAAGTGGCCGTCGTTGGGCAGAATCGCATCGGCGCATCCTCCCAGCATACCGAGGGCCAGCCGATCGAGGGAGCCCAAGAATTGCGAATGACGTGATGCGGGCAACGTGCCGCCGGAGACGAGAGACCGGACGCCGGCAATCTTCCGCCGGGGCGGCGTCTATCCGAGGTTGCCGCGCTTCATCTCGTCGGCGAGGAAGTCGGTGGCGCGCCAGGCAATGGCCAGGATGGTGATGGTCGGGTTCTTCTCCGATGCGGTCGTGAACGACGAGCCGTCGACCACGAACAGGTTCTTCACCTCGTGCATCTGGTTGAACTTGTTCAATGCCGACGCCTTGGGATCCTCGCCCATCCGGCAGGTGCCGTGTTCGTGGATGGCCGACCCGTTGCGGTCGAGGTCGGCACGTCGATAGTTGAACAGCTCGATGCCCGAGGCCTGGGCGATCTCCTCGATCGTGTCGGCCATGTGCTCGACCATCTTCCGTTCGTTGTCGCGAATGGTGTAGTCGATGTGCAGCAGCGGCACGCCGTACCTGTCGGTTCGCGTCTTGTCCACGGTGACGCGGTTGTCGCGGTACGAGAGCACCTCGCCGAAGGGGTGCAGCTCGACCCACGCGGGATACCGCTTGCGCACCTCGTCCTTGAAGCCGCTGCCGAAGCCTCCGATGCGGCCGGCGAAGTGCCCGGCGCCGTCCGGGTTGGTGCCGGTGTTCCAGAACTGCATGCCGAAGCCGCGCAGGTAGTCGCGCCTGCGCCCCTCACGGTGGTTGAACCGCGGCATGTACACGTGCCCGCCGCCCATGCCCTTGTCGTCGCTGGCCACCTTGCCGTAGAGCGAGGGCATGAAGCCGCGCGCGTGGATCCGGACCTGCTCGCACAGGTAGCGCCCGATGACGTCGCTGCCGTTGCCGATGCCGTTGGGGTGGGCCGACGAGGTGGAGTTGAGCAGGATGCGGGTGGTGTCCACGCAGCTCGCGCCCATCACCACCACCTTGCCGAGCACCTGCTGCTCCTGCCCGGTCTTGCGGTCGAAGTACTGCACGCCCCTGGCCAGCCCCTCGTCATCCACCAGCACGCGCGCCACGACGGCGTTGGACCGGATCTCAAGTTTGCCGGTCTTCAGCGCGTCGGGCAGGAGGTGGTCAGCCGAGCAGAAGAACGACGCGGTGTCGCAGCCGCGTCCGCACTGCCCGCAGTAGTGGCATGCCGGGAAGCCGCGCACCGGCCTGGTCATGTTGGCGCGGCGAATCCGCACGAACGGGATGCCGATCCGCTGGCCGGCGCGTGACATCGCCACCTCGGCGCAGCGCATCGCTGGCGGCGGCAGAAAGTACTTGCTCCCCGGCAGCACGTCCGAGTCGTCGTCGCCGCCGCACACGCCGATGAGCTGATCGACCTTGTCGTAATACGGCGCCACATCGCTGTAGTGAATCGGCCACGGGATGTCCCAGCCGTCGCGCTCGCCGGCACGGAAGTCCATCTCGGCGTAGCGCAGGCTGACACGCCCCCAGACGTTGGTCTTGCCGCCGTGCCCCCACACGCGAATCAGCTGGAAGTCGCGGTCCTTGGGAGTGAGGTAGGGCTGCTCTTTCGTGTCGAGAAAGAACTCCGGCGCGTGCTCGCCTCGTTCATGCCTGGCCCGCGCCTCGTAGGCGGTGACGTGCGTCCAGAACTTCGATCGATCGAACTTGTCGCCGGCGTCGAGCAGGAGCACGTCCACGCCCTGCCGGGTCAGGTTCCACGCCGCCATCCCGCCCGAGGCGCCGGAGCCGACGACGATCACCGGATGAACCTTGGCAGCGCGCTGGATCATGGGATCACAATCTCAAAGATTTAAATTCTGCATTGTGCATTTCATTCCAAATTCACTATGCAGAACATGCAGAGCGAGTCATCGCTCCCAATACAGCGTGGGCCGTGGCTTCGCGGTTGGGGCCAGCTGATTCAACGTGGCCGCATCATACAGCCGGCCATTGACCATCACCATGCGGACGGTCTGGCTCTGTGTGATGTCTGCCAGCGGGTTGCCGTCGAGCACCACGAGATCGGCGAGCTTGCCCACTTCGAGCGACCCCAGATCCTTGTCGAGGCCGAGGTACTGGGCGCCGGCAATCGTCGCCGCCTGCAGCGCCTCGAGGTTGGTCATGCCGCCCTGCTGCAACATCCAGAGCTCCCAGTGGGCCCCGAGCCCCTGCAGCTGGCCATGCGCGCCGAGCTGCACCTTGCCGCCGGCATCGAGCACGGCCTTGGCGCCCCTGGCTACCAGCACATGAGCGTAATCATCCTCGGCCGACATGCCCCGTCGCCGGGCTCTCGGCAGGACCACGTCGCGCGGCACGAAGGTGAGCAGCTTCTCGTTCCTGAAGACGTCGCTGTGCTGATACCAGTAGTTCTCGCCGCTCTGTGACCCGTACGACACGATGAGCGTGGGGGTGTAGCCGAGACCACTGCGCGCGAAAAGCGTGGTGACGTCCTTGTAGAGGTTCGGCACCGGCAGGTTGTGTTCGATGCCGGTGTGGCCATCGATCATCATCGTCTCGTTGTAGTACAGCAGCGAGCCACCTTCCGGCACCACGAGCATCTCGTGTTCGCGAGCCGCCTTGACGATCATCTGGCGGGCGTCGCGGCGTTGCTGGTTGTAGCTCTTCACCGAGAAGGCGCCGGCGGCCTTCATGCGGCGCATGTGCGACCGCGCGTCGTCGATCGATCCGACTACCGACTTGAACGGCGTCTCGGCGCCGTAAAGGATGGTGCCGGTCGAGAAGACGCGAGGGCCGAGGAGCGCACCGCTGCGCACCATCTCGGCAACCGTGAACACGGTCTCGGTGTCGTTGGACGGGTCGTGCGAGGTGGTGACGCCAAATGCCAGGTTGGCCATGAGCGGCCAATTGGCTTGCGGGATGAGCCCATCGCCAGGGCCGCCGAGGTGGGCGTGCGCGTCGATGATGCCAGGCATGATCGTCTTGCCGGTGGCGTCGATCCGTGTGGCGCCGGCGGGAATGGCCACGCGCCCCATCGCGCCAAGCGCCACGATGCGGTTGCCACGCACGACGACCGTGCCGCGGTCGATGACGTCGGCCCGGCCCGTTCCCGCCATGGTGACCAGGCGGGCGCCGACCAGCGCCACCTCGCCGTCCGGCACGTCGCTGGCCTGCGTGAAGCCGATGTCCACGCCCGCGGTCTCGGGCGGCGCCGGCACGTCCTGGCCTCCGGAGACGAAGGCGTACGTCCGTGCCAGCTCACGTGTGAAGAGCTCAGGACCCAGCGTCCAGTGGACACGCTGGCTGTCGGCCGACCAGTGCAGCGAGAACCCAGCGTCGCGCGAGATCTGCGCCACCGGGTACGCCGTGCCTCCGGGAGCCACAGTGGCGGCTCGACCGGTGGCAGGCAACGGCATGACGTACGTGCGGAAGCGCTCCTCGAACGCCACCCACTTGCCGTCGGGCGAGGGCACGAGTTGCAGGGCATTCTCCGACTGCACGTGCACGATCTCATCGGCCCCATCGAGCGTCACGCTGCGCAGGATGGCGTTGTCGCCGCGCCGCTCGCGCAGGAAGATGCGCGTGCCATCGCGGTTGAAAAGCGGATCCTGGCCGCCGTCGGTGACCTTCTTCGGCGAGCCACCCGCCGCGGGCACCACAAACACCCCGCTGTCGGTGGCGTGGGTGATGCCGCGATTGCTGTCGGGACCGACGGCACGATAGACGATCGACCTGCCGTCGGGCGAGAACGCCGGGGCCGCGTAGTGCCCAGGCGTGGCGATGACGTCGCGCGCGCCCTGCCCATCGGCGCCAATCACCTTCAGGCGGCCCCTGGCCGCGTCATCCCAGGTCACGTAGGCGATCGATCGACCGTCCGCCGAGAAGGTCGGCCACGCCTCGTGCGCCGGGTCAGTCGTCAGCCGGCGAGGCGCGCCGTCGGGAAGGGCGCGCAGGTACAGATGGCCCAGCGCGCTGTACACCACGCTGCGGCCGTCCGGGGCGACCTTGACGTGGCGCAGCATCCGCACCGGGAAACGATCGGGCGCCACCTCGCGGCTGAAATGCAACGACTCGTTGATGGTCTGCTCGACCTTGGCGCGAAACGGGATCTTCGTGCCGGTCCTGGCCGCAACGTCCACGCGCCACAGTCCGCCCTTGCCCCAGATGACCAGGCCCTTGCCATCGGGCATCCACGCGTACTGCGCATACACGCCGTGCACGGCCCACGCTTCCTGGAGGTCCTTGTCGAGGCCATCGAAGATGCTGGTCTCGACCCCGGTGGCCAGGTCGCGCACGAAGAGGCGGCTGCCGAGATCGACACGGCGGACAAACGCGAGCGACGTGCCGTCCGGAGAGACGCGCGGCGCGACGGACCCGCCTGGGCGGGCGACCACGGTGCGCTCCTTGCCGGTCTTCAGGTCGCGCCTGATGACGGCGTAGATGGTGCCGAACGGGTTCTTGTTGTACTCGAAGTTCTCGCCCGGGGTGATGTCCTTGCTGTAGTACAGCACCTCGCCATCCGGTGAGATCGCTGGTTCGCCGGCATCCTTCTGCCACCCGTTCTTCTCAGTCACCTGCAGGCCGTCACCGCCGCTGACGTGGAACTGCCAGATCTCGCCGGAGCCGAGCGATCGCTGCCGGACGAAGTGCTTGCGGGCGTAGATCGACATCCCGTCAGGTGCCCAGGTGGGGCTGTTGACGAACCAGCGATTGTCCTTGGACACCTGCGACGGCGCGGTGCCGTCGACCTTGGCCGTCCAGATGTTCCACAGCCCGTTGCGATCGCTGCTGAAGGCGATGCGCGTGCCGTCCGGACTGAAGCGCGGCTGCATGTCGAAGGCCGGGCCCGACGTGATGCGCGTGGCCAGCCCGCTACCCGATCCGGCAATCGGCATGGTGTAGAGGTCGCCGAGCAGGTCGAACACGATCGTCTGGCCGTCGGGGCTGACATCCACGTTCAACCAGGTGCCCTCGTCGGTCTCGAACTCGAGTGCCTTGGTGGGCCCGAGCGGGGCCGTCACGTCCCACGCCGGCTCCTTCTTCTTGGCGTCTTCGACAACTGGAGCGGGCGACTGGGCGGAGAGGCCGATGCCCAACGTGATCAGCACGGTGGCGGTCAGGACGAAGGCGGAGTTGGAAGCCATAAAGGAATAATTTGAAATTGGGAATGCAGAATGAAGAGGTGTGCGCTCACGGTGTCTCGAGTGCGCGCCACATGTACCAGGCGCCGATGCTCCGGTACGGCCGCCAGGTCTCGGCTCGCGCAGTCATCGCGTCGGCCGACATCTTCGCGCCATCGCCGTAGACCTTGGCAAAGCCGGTGACCACGCCGAGATCGCCGAGCGGCAGCACGTCCGGTCGCTGCAGGTGGAACATCAGGAACATCTCGGCGGTCCATCGCCCGATGCCCTTCACTTGCGTCAGCGTGGCAATCACGTCCTCGTCGGCCATCCGGTGCAGCGATCGGGTGTCGAGCGAGCGATCGGTGACGTGCCGGCAGAGATCGAGGATGTAACGGGTCTTCTGGGTGCTGAGGCCGGCCGCGCGCAACTGCGTCTCGGGCGTGCACAGCCATGTGGATGGCGGCGGGCAGGCCGTGGCGTTCATCGTCGCCATCACGCGCGTGTAGATCGTGGTGGCTGCGCCGGTGGACAGCTGCTGGAAGACGATGGCCCTCACCAGCGCGGCGAAGCTGTTGCGACGGGCACGAATGCCGAGCGTGCACGGGCCATGCACCGTGGCCAGGCGGGCCAGCGCCGGGTCGCGACGCGCCAGCGTGCGCGTCGCCGCCAGGCAGGACGCAGGAGTGAGGCGGGCAGGCGTCATGGCGCGGTGGCCCTCAGTCGAGTTCGGCGAAGGTGTCGGTGCCCGTCGGGTGGTCGCCGTCGCTGCGGATGAGGAGCTTGCGGCAATGCGCCAGTTCATCGGCGACGCGCTGATCCGACCACCCGAGTTCCTCGCGCATGGCGGCAGCGATGCGCCCGAGCGCCGGCCGCCCCCGATGTGGCGTGAAGGCGAGGCGCGATCGACGGAACACGAAGTCGGCGATGCGCTCGCACGCCTCCTGGCGCACCGCATGTACCACCTGCGCGGCAATGTCCGGCTCGCCCTCCATCAGCGGACGCGACAGCTCGTCGCGCCCCTCGACCAGCGCCATGACTTCCGTGCGCCGACTGCCGTACAGGCGCTGGAGGTGGGCCCGCTCGGTTTCGCCGAGCACCGCCGGCACATGCAGCTCCTGGTGCGCGCCCGGCAGCGGCGTCGTGGCGGTCGTGCCGCGCGTCCGCACGTCGAGCAGCCGGCACACCCGCTGCGTCGCCTCCTCGGCGATCGCGCGGTAGCCCGTGAGCTTGCCCCCGATGATCGACACCAGGCCCATCGGATCCTGTTCGGCAATCACCTGATGCGAGCGCGTGACGGCCGAGGCGTGCCCGTCGCGTCGAACCAGCGCTCGCACGCCAGCGTTGGTGAAGAGCACCTCGCCGAGGCCTCCCACAAACGGCTCCACCGACTGACGCAGGTAGTCGACCTCGTCGGGCGTGGCCGCGACGTCCGCCGGATCGTCCTCGTAGTCGATGTCGGTGGTGCCCACCCACGTGTACCCGAGCCAGGGAATCACGAACGTGAGTCGGCCATCCACCGCCGACGGCAGTGCGAGTGCATTGCTGGGCGGGTTGGGGCAGGCGATGTGGATGCCGCGGGTGGTGCGCACCCGCGGACGCGACCGGGTCTGCAGCACGCCCGCCGCACGGTCGAACCACGGACCGGAGGCGTTGACGACGACGCGTCCGGACACCTCGACTTCGCGCTGGGCGATCAGGTCGTGGACACGGAGTCCACGGATACGGCCGTCGCTGACGACGGCGGCAACGACGCGCGAATGATTGCAGACAGCCGCGCCCGCCTGCGTGGCATCGACGATGTTCTCGATGCAGAGGCGCTCGGGCAGGGCAGCCTGAGCGTCGGAGTAGGAGGCGGCGCCCTGCAACCCCTTGCGCACCAGGCGCGGCTCGGAGGCATGGGCGGCCTCTGCCGAGAGCATGCGATGTCCGGGGAGGCTGCGGTCGTAGCTGAGGCCGTCGTAGAGCCACATGCCCGCGCGCAGCTTGAGCCGGTTGAACACGGAGGTGCCGTAGAACGGCAGCAGGAACCGCAGCGGGCTCACCAGGTGCGGCGCGATCCGCAACAGGATCTCGCGTTCCCGGAGGTCGAGGCGCACCAGGGCGAAGTCCAGCATCTCCAGGTAGCGCAGGCCACCGTGGATGAGGCGCGTGGAGCCCGAGGAGGTGCCGCTGCCGAAGTCGTCCTGCTCGAAGAGCGCAACGCGCAGACCGCGGCGCGCTGCGTCGCGGGCGATGCCACACCCGATGATGCCGCCGCCCACCACGAGGACGTCGAACGCGTGGCGATGAAGGTCTGCAGCTCGCATGAAGGAGTTTCAGGCAGGCTGCGACTGACGGGCGCCGGCGCGAATGCGGGCGAGCGCGTCTTCGCGTCCGAGGAGCGCGATCGTCTCAAAGAGCCCCGGGCTCACCGTGCGGCCGGTAAGTGACACGCGCACCGCCTGCATGAAGGCGCCAGGCTTGACGCCGCCAGCGTCGGCCGTGCGACGCACCACCTGCTCGATGCCGGCGGCCTCGAATGGCGCCAGGTCTTGGAGGGCCTGGCCGAGTGCATCCAGATGCGGGGCCATCTCGGAGGTCAGATGCTTGGAGGCCGCCGCGCCGTCAAACACCACCGGGCCGACCAGCGGACCGAGTCCATCCGGGATGTCGCCCAGGTGCTTGGCGCGCGGGCGCAGCAACGTCAGGGCCTGCACCAGCCAGGACCGCTGCTCGCCCTCGAAGGCCGGGCGCCACAGGCTGGCGCGCTCCAGCCATGGGCGGACGTGCGCGATCAGCACATCGTCGGACATCTTCATGATGTGCTGGTTGTTCATCCACTCGAGCTTCTCCGGATTGAAGACGGCGTCGCCACCGCTGATGCCGTCGAGATCGAAGCGCTGGACGAGATCGTCCACCGAGAACAGCTCCTGGTCGTCGCCGGGCGACCAGCCGAGCAGCGCAAGAAAGTTGACCATCGCCTCGGGCACCACGCCCTGGGCGGCATACTCCATCACCGACGTGGCGCCGTGGCGCTTACTGAGACGCTTCTTGTCGGCACCGAGGATCAGGGGCACGTGCGCGAAGCCGGGCACCGGCAGGCCGAGTGCGTGGTACAGCAGCACCTGCTTGGGGGTGTTGGAGATGTGGTCGTCGCCGCGAATCACCTGGGTGATCTGCATGTCCATGTCATCGACGACGACGGAGAGGTGGTAGGTCGGAAAGCCGTCGGAGCGCAGGACCACGAAATCCTCGAGGCCGCTGTTGTCGAAGCCGATCTCGCCATGCACGGCATCGGCAAAGGTCGTCCGGCCGTCGGCCGGCACCCGGAAGCGCACGGCTCGTGGCGCTCCTGCGGCTTCGCGCGCCGCCACTTCTTCTGCCTCGAGCAACACGCTGGTCTCGTCGTACTGCTTGGGCCCCACGCCCGTGGGGCCATCGTCGCCCTGGTCCGAGGGCTTGACCCGTGCGTCTGCGGACCGGTAGTCGTAATACGCGTGTCCGCTCGCGACCAGTTGGGCCGCCACCGCGCGGTAGCGGTCCAGGCGCTCGGACTGGAAGTACGGCGCGTGCGGGCCGCCGACCAGGGGACCTTCATCCCAGGTCAGGCCCAGCCACCGCATACCGTCGAGGATGCCCTGCACCATCTCGTCGGACGACCGCTGGACGTCGGTGTCTTCGATGCGCAGCACGAAGGTGCCGCCGGTTCGCCTGGCCAGCAGCCAGTTGAACAGCGCCGTCCGAGCGCCACCGACGTGGAGGTAGCCGGTCGGGGAGGGCGCGAAACGGACGCGTAGCGGAGTGACGTGATCAGGCACTGGGACGATAAGTCTATTGCGGAAGAGCCCGCCGTGGCAGCGGGGCGTGCCAGCCGGAGCTGAGGGCCTTGCCAGCAGCGCGGGGCTTGCCTGCGACTGCGGGCTTGCCGACCGGAGCCGCGGGGCCTGCCAGCCGTAGCTCGCGCGCAGGCGAAGCCGAGCGCGAGCGAAGGCTGGCGGTGAGGGAGGGATTCGAACCCTCGGTAGAGGTTTTAGCCCCTACAACGGTTTAGCAAACCGCCGCCTTCAGCCTCTCGGCCACCTCACCGCAGGTGCTGAGTATAACTGAGCGGCCGCAGGACCCGAAACCCGCGCAGCGCAAAGCGTGCCAGCGTGACGGCGAATCCAATCAAGCGTTGAGCTCGGCGCTGTTGTGGCTCGCCGGTCCAGGCGCCTGACACAAACCTGACGGCGTCAGGGGTGCCCACCGGAGGTTGGCGCACTAACCTGCTCTCGCTCCACCCCAGAGCCGGCCCGCCTGACCGTGGTGTCCGCTGGCTCCAGGCCTACAATCGGACCCGATCCCCGTGTCGCTGCCACAGCGTTCGCTCTACGCCGGCCTGCTGGTCACCTCGCTGGTGGTGACTGCCGCACTGGTGTGGTCAGGCTGGCGCCTCGTCGCCCAACAGCGCGAGCTCGACGCACGCCAGACGCGGCAGGAGGCCGAGGCGGCCGCCGACGCGCTTACGACTGACATCCGTGAAGCCCTGGCCGCACAGGGTGACAGGCTGAGCGCGAGGCTTGACGGCACGGGCGGGACAGGCGCCCCCACCGACAGTGTCGTCGTGGTCTGGCGCGAGGACGGCTGGCGCGTGGAGCCCGCGGCAGGTCTGCCGTTCGTACCGGGGCGCTCAACCGGCAGTTCGGCGCGCAGCGCGCAGGACGTCGCTGTCTATGCCGACGCAGAGGCCGCGGAGTTCAAGACCGGCGCCCTGGACGTCGCGATTCGGCAGTATCGTGCGCTGGCGCGGCAGGGCGACCCCTCCCGGAGAGCGGGCGCGCTGGCCCGCCTGGCTCGGGTGATGCGCACGCGTGGCGACACCGCCGGGTCTATTGCCGCTGCTGCCGAACTCGCGG
>JBKJQW010000066.1:0-13173 GCA_046593715.1 Luteitalea sp. | reverse complement strand
CGCGGGGCCCCTACCTGCGCAACCGTTCGACCTTCACGAGCGCGCCGAAGTCCTCGTTGAACCGGACATCACGCACGCGCCCGATGACCGGCACCTGAACCTCGGTGATCTCGTCGGTGACCACGGCAAGCACCTGGTCTGTCCGCCCGTCGGTATACAGGACGGTGGCCGTCAGTGGGACGTCGTGCACCAGCGCGCTTTGTTGGAGGACGAGGCGCAGGGTGCCGCCCGCCGGTGCCTGGCCGTCGGCGCCAGCGGTGGCCATCTCGATCTGCTCCCACGAGGTGCGGATGACCGGGACATCCGACCCGTACACCCAGCGCTCGAAGAAGCGCCCGAGTGGGCGCCCGTACTCGGTCTCCATTGCGGCCCGCAGGTCGTCGGTGCCGACGCGTTGAAAGCGGCTCTCGCCGTAGAACCGTTGCAGGCCGCGCGAGAACGCAACCTCCCCCATCAGCCGCGACAGCATGTGCAGCACCAGCGCGCTCTTGTTGTACACGGTGGCCCGGAAGATCCGGCTCTCGCCCTTCATGTGGCCGAGGCGGTAGCCGAGCCAGATGGGGCCCTGGTCGCTGACCTCCATGGCGGACCGGTACATCTGCCGGAAGATGCCTCCGACGGCGTCCTTGGAGCGGACCTTCTGGGCGTACAGGAGGGCGAAGTACTGGGCAAACCCCTCACTGAGCCACTGCTCGTGGTAGTTCTCGCCGGCCACGGCCTGACCCCAGAACTGATGCGCCAGCTCATGGGCGATGAAAAACTGCGGGAAATCGTCAAAGGCCACCGGGTCACGTGCCCAGGTGAACGGCGTGCCTGGCATCGGCTGGTGCAGCAGGGCGAAGTAGGCGGGGCTGTGCCCTCCGGGCAGCACATCCTCGGCCAGCACCAGTTGCAACATCGGGAACGGCAGGTCGTCCACCAGGTCGCCATAGAACCCGAGGATGTCGGTGGTCGTGTTCAACAGGTCGCGTGCCCGGCCCGTCTGTCGCGGCTGGCTCCACATCTCCACCGACGCCTCGTCGTAGAAGACCCCGTCACCGACGCGGGAGAGTCGCGGTGCAGCGCCAGACACCCCGGCGTCCGGGACGCGTAGCGAGACCGCTGCCGAGACCACCTGGACGAAGCGGCTGACCGCGATCGACAGATACCTGACGGGCTGGATAGCCCGGAACGTGAACGTCCGGCGGGGTCGCCCGTCGGGGCTGGTGGTGGGGACCGGCGGGTCGGGCATGCCGCTGCCGATCACGGTGTACTCAGGCGGCACGGTCACCCGGATGCGCGCCTTGGCAAACGCCGACACGCTGCTCTGCGGATACCAGTAGGCGCGGTGGCTGTAGACGTAACGCGGCTCCGGATCGACGGCCAGTTCCGACATGATCTGCTGGCCCGCCGTGATGGCCTCGCGGTCTGAGGGGACTGGCGGCAAGCGCCCGCCATAGGCCACACGCAGGCGAAGCGTCTGGCCGCGGCTGAGGGCATCGGGCAGGTTGACCACGATGTTGTTCTGGCCTCGCACGCGCAGGGCGAGCAGGCGCCCGAACTCGTCCGAGGTCACCGACCGCAGCGTGAGCGACTCGGCCAGGCGCAGCGTGAGCGTCTGGACGGCCGCGCCGGTGATCCGCACATCGAGGTCGGCTCGACCTTCGATCCAGAGGCGGCCCGGGTCGAACGAGACGTCCACGCTGTAGTGCTCCACGGCGTAGTCGAGGCGCTCGGCATCGTCGTAGCGGCGTGTCCCGCGAATGGCAAGGCTGCGGGCGGAGGTGTAGACCGAGAGGTTCTTGCGGCGCTTGCGGTCAAACAGCGACACGTCCTCTGATTCGCCGCCGCTGCGCGCGTACGTGAGTTGGCCGAACCGTGCCAGGTCCATGTCCACGAGCAGATCGCCAATCGGCGGCACCAGATTCCAGTTGTCGCGACTGAGGTCGCTGAGGTCGAGACTGTAGGACTGGCCGACCTGCTCGGAGAAGTAGCGGCGGGCCCGATCGAGGGCAGCGCGATCGGGCGCGACCGGGGTGAGCGCGTCCAGGGTGATCCGCTGCGAGGCGTCGGCCGGGTTGACACGCAGGAAGAGGCGCGACAGGCGCGATTTGAGCACGTCGGCGCCGGCCACGAGTCGCAGCTGGCCCTTCTCGGACTCGGGTGCCGGTGAGAAGGTGGCCTCGCCCTCGCCGATGACGACCAGGGCCGTCAGCATGCCGCGCACTTCGGCAGCGTAGGCCACGCCGGACGGCACGAAGATGTCGAGATCGTCACCGACGATGCGCAGGTTGCGGACGGCGTACTGCCGCTCGGCCACCGTCAACCGGACGAGGCCATCCACGACGCTGAGGCGCGCCGCGGTGTGAATGCGGGCGCCCGTGTCGGCAGCAGGCGGCGGGTCGATATCGAAGCGCCACGTCGAGACCTGCGCGTGGGCCGCGGTTTCGACGAGCACGTCGGCGATGACGCGCGTCCTGCCGTCGGCCAGCGGTTGCCGGTCGCGCTCGCGCACGACCGCGCGGGTGGTGCGCTCGCGGGCTGATTCGTCGGCGACGCTCTCGAGCTGGGCCTGATCCGCTGAGGGCGAGAACAGGGCCGCCAGCGTCGGCTGATCCCCGCCGGCCGACAGCGCCTGCTCGAGGCGCACGAGCAGCACGCCGACGGGATCGGCCGGCTGCGCCGCGGCGGGCACAGCCCACCACAACGCCATGACGATCAGCAACTTCACGCAGGCTCGCATGGCGACGGGTCCGGCCGACGGCCGGTATCGGGACGGACTGGTCTGATTCTAGACCCGGGGGGAATTCTCCATTCCCAATTCTGAATTGATCACGATGCCTGGGTCGGCAGCGGGGGCGGCGCGTCGGGATCGAGACGACGGCACACGAGCACGGTGAGGTCGTCAAAGAGCACCGAGTCGTCGGTGTGCGCCTTGACCTCGTCGATCACCCTACGCGCGACGAGGCCGGCGCGGAGGCCGTCCATCTGTCCTGCGAGTTGCCGAAGACCGTCCTCGTCAAAGGCCACGCCGGCAGGGGATTCGGCTTCGGTGATGCCGTCGCTGTAGGCCATGAGCAGGTCGCCCGGCCCCAGGACGATCGTCTGCTCGACATAGGTGGCCTTGCGCGACAGACCCAGTGCCATGCCGGTCGGCGCCAGCCACTCGAGCTGGCCGGACGCTCGCCTCACCATGGGCGGGTTCTGCCCCGCATTCACGTAGCGCACGGCGCTCGTACGTGGGTCGAACAGACCGATGAAGGCGGTGATGAAGCGGGACCGTGGGGAGTGCCGCATGAGCTGCTCGTTGAGGCGCAGGGCGAGCGAGGCCGGCGGCAGCGCCTCGTCCAGCAGCGTCCGCGTCATGGCCAGGAACAGCGCCATCAACAGCGCCGCAGGCGTGCCCTTGCCGGCGACGTCGCCGAGGATCACGAGCACCTGACCGTCGAGCCGCGGCAGGATGTCGTAGAAATCACCACCCACGGTGTTGGCCGGCTGCGTCTCACCGTGTGCTTCGATCGCGCCGACCGTCAGGGTGCCCGCCGGCAGCATGGCGCGCTGGATGTCGCGCGCCACGTTGAGCTCGTGCTTGAGGGTGAGCCGATCGGCCACTTCGAGCAGCAGGATGAGGTGAATCAGCCCGAACGCCACGAGCAACTTGACGGCGCCGGTGTCCCAGAGCGGTTCGCCCGGGTCGGGCGAGAGCCCGTCAAACAGGCCCATCACAAACAGCAGGACCGCACCGGCGTACAGCATCCGGCGCGCCGCAGTGAGGCGCATGGCGAAGCTGTGGAAGAACAGCCTGGCGTTGCGGACGGGGTGACGCAGCAGGTCTTTCCGGGTCGCCTCGGCCTGCTGGGTCCCCTGCGTGAAGAAGGACAGCATCGCCGGCGTGTCGCGGCTGAACACCCGCTGCAGGTCGCGCGCGGTGAGGTCGCGGGTGTAGTCGTCGATCAAGCCGCGCGCCCTGGCGCCAATCGGCCGCTTGCCGGCCCTCATGGCGACGGCGACCCGAGGGCCGCCCGCGGCCATGCGGTCGGTCGGCGGCCAGCGATGGCGTACGGGACTGGAGAGAGCGCGGGCATCAGGGGTCAGGCGTCAGACGATCCCCATCTCCCGCCCGACCCTCCCGAATACGTCGAGGGCAAACTGAAGTTCCTCTCGCGTGTGGGCCGCCGAGACGATCGTGCGCACCCGCGCCTTGTCGCGGGCGACGGTCGGGAACGCGATGCCCATGGCGAAGACACCGGCCTCGAACAGGCGGTCGGAGAACTGCATCGCCTTGGCGCCGTCGCCAACCATCACCGGCGTGATCGGGCTCTGGCTGATGCCGGTGTCGAAGCCGTGCGCCTGCAGACCGGCCTTCAGGAAGCGCGTGTTCTCCCATAGGCGCTCGATCAGCTCCGGCTCTTCGAGCAGCAGGTCGAGCGCAGCCAGGCAGCTCGCGGTGACCGACGGCGGGTGCGAGGTGGAAAACAGGAAGGGCCGCGCGCGGTGGTAAAGGAACTCGATCAGGTCGCGGCTGCCAGCCACGTACCCGCCAAGCGACCCGAACGCCTTGGAGAGCGTGCCGACCTGGACGTCGACCCGGCCGTGCATGTCGAAATGGTCCACCGTCCCCCGCCCGTTGCGGCCGAACACGCCGCTGGCGTGCGCATCGTCCACCATCATGATCGCGCCGTAGGCTTCGGCGGCGTCACACAACGCCGGCAGCGGCCCGAGGTCGCCGTCCATGCTGAAGACCCCATCGGTAATCAGCAGCTTGCGCTGCCCGGCTGGCAGTTCGCTGAGGATGCGGCGAGCCGCGTCGGCGTCGCCGTGCGGATAGACCTTGATCGTGGCGCGACTCAAGCGGGCGCCGTCGATGATGCTGGCGTGATTGAGCTCGTCGGAGACGATGGCGTCCTCGCGCGTGAGAATCGCGGAGACGGTGCCGGCATTGGAGCTGAAGCCGCTCTGGAACACGACCACGGCTTCGGTGTGCTTGAACTCGGCAAGGCGCCGCTCCAGCTCCATGTGCATGGCCATGGTGCCCGAGATGCTGCGCACCGCGCCCGAGCCGACCCCGAACTGCTCGATGGCCTCGATGGCCTTCTGCTTCAGCCTGGGGTGCGTGGTGAGCCCGAGGTAGTTGTTGGAGGACAGATTGACGACCGACGTGCCGTCGTAGACCGACGTGGCCTTGGCTTCACTCTCGAGGATGCGGAGGGAGCGGTGCAGCCCCTGCGCCTTGAGGTCTTCGAGGTGGTGTCCGAGATACGCGAGTGGGTCGGTACGCATGCCGCCGCCCAGTGTAGCAAGCGGGTTACCGGGGCAATTCAGAATTCATAATGCGTCATGAAGCTCGGGGCTCACACGGCCACGCTCCGCAGCACTTCAGGGATGCATCGGCTGCACTGCGTTCTGGCCGAAGCCTTGACTGCCTCGAGCGGCGCTTCATTCTGAATTCTGAATAATTCTGAATGCACAACTAGTGTCGAAGTGAGGTGAGCACCCACAGCCACGGCAGCAGGGCCGCGCAGACGTAGAACGCGGTCAGGACGACCACGATGCGATGGACGTTGGTGAGGTGGAGAATCATGCCGCACCCGGCGGCAGCCAGCTTGGCCGACGCGAGGGCCGGGCCTTCGCCGATCGAGAACATCAGCGAGGCGAGCAGCGGGTTGGCCTCGATGCTGCGGCCATGCAGCGTGACACCCCAGTAGGTGAACGCGGCATCGAGCGCCTGCGCGACGAAGAACGCGAGGATGGCAAGTTCGCCCTTCGACAGCGACCCGGTTCGGAACTTGCGCAGCAGTGAGGCCATGGTCAGTCAGAGCCTGGGGAGCCCCGTCCTCGAAGACTTCAAGTCCAGTGCCACGACCAGGAGGCCGCGAAACCGCAGCAACGCCGCGCCCTCGACCTCCCGCTGTGCCTGGTACGCACACGCACACGAGCGCCCTAGTGTGCCACGGAGGGACACGAGCACGGAGCGGGCTCGGCCTCAGGGGCGCAATTGCCAGATCTCGGTCGAGGCGACGTCGGCGCCGACGGTGGCGCCCTGGGCCCGCAGCCAGCCGCGGAGCGCGTCAGGCACCTCGGTGGTCGGGTAGGCGTCGCGGTGCAGGAGGACGTGCGTGGCGCCACGGCGGCGCAGGTCGGCCATTGCCGCCGCCGCGGCCCGCGAGGGAGAAGGGGACCCCGCCTCCAGGATGCCCGGGAGATCGGTCAGGGTCTGTTGCAACGCGAGATGGCCTGGCGGGACGTCGCCGCTGTAGCCGTTCAGGCGGGGTCGCCAGTGGCCGATCGAGAGGTACTGCCACCACAACTCGTCGGGCAGTGCGCCAAAGGGCAGGTCCACCAGGACCGCATCGGCGGGCAGCGCGGCAATCGCGCGTGCGAGCGGGTGCGCCGACGGACGCGGCGGCACAGGGTCGCCGCCGGCCTGTCCATGCGATGCGACACGCATGCGATGGACGGGCACAGGCGCTGGCCAGCTCTCGGCCAGGAACGCCACCGCCAGCACGCCGCTGGCCAGCCGCCCCGCGCGGCGGTGCGAGATCGACGCCACGGCCAGTCCGCCGAGCACGCTGAAGGCCAGGGCCGTGATCATCGCGATGCGTGGCGGCACGCGCAGCGCATCGGCGCCCGGGACCACCTGGTAGACCAGCGCGTAAAGCGAGGGCCAGGTGCGTGCCGTACGCTGGCCGATGTGGACGACCGGGCCCAACGACAGCCACACCGTCAAGGCGCCCAGGGCGGTCCAGAGCACCACCGGCTGCTGCGGTGCATCTCGCAGCACCGCGCGGGCGCGCGGCGACACCAGCAGGAGCAGCACCAGGCTGATCGAGAAGCCGGTCAGCAGACGGGCGCCGTCGGTGATGCTGATCGTGAGCGGTCCGAGGTACACCCGCTGGACGCCAGCAAACAGCGCCGCGACGATCGCGAGGACGTGCATGACCGCCAGCGTGGCGAGCACGGCGGCAGCCGCGGGCGCGAGTGTGGCCAGCCATGGCCTGGAGGGGCGGGGCCCGGGAGGGGATTCGGGGCGGCTGTCGGCGCGGCGGTCGGGCCGCTCGGGCCGCTCGGCGGCGCGAGCGGCGGCGCGCCAGCGATCAGCGCCCACGACCACCAGCGCAATCAGCACGAGCAGCACCGGCACGACCCCGGGGAACAGGTCGCCTTCGGACCGCACGACCGTCCGCAACCGCGGCCCCCAGAAGCGCAGTTGCTCGCTGGCGGTCAGCCATGCCTGCGAGTCGGCGCTGTACTGGACCACGGCTACCAGGGGACGCGCCGGTTGGCCATGGACGCGAAGCTGCACGTAGGGATAGAGGAAGGGCGCCGTCAGGGTGACGCCAATCGCCGCGCAGATCAACGGCCCCAGCCACGCCCGATGATCGAGCAGTCGCCGCCGCAGAGCGGCCTGCGCCAGCACGTACGGCGGCAACCACAGCGCGGCGTAGATCAGGAAGTAGCCGTTGGACAGGTTCTGCAGGGCGAGCGCGATGCCGGCCAGCACCGCGTGGCGCATGCGGCCCCGCTCCCACCACTCGTGCAATCCCCACAGCACGAACGGGAACCACTGCGAGGACAACACCTGGAGGTGTGGACCCTGGTTGACCCGGTAGAGGGCGAATCCGTACAGCAGGCCCGCGACCAGCGCGGCGAGCGTGTCGCGCGTCAGGCTGCGCACCAGCAGGAAGGCACCGAGTGCCGCCAGCACGAACGACGACAGGAACAGCAGGTTGTAGGTCAGCAGGATGTTACCCGTCACGGCATAGACGGGCGCGCCCTGCAGCGCCTGGGCGACCAACAGCTCGGACTGCCCGAGGGCGTACGGTGCCGGATGAAAGATATTGGGGTGCCACCAGTCGGCAAAGGCACCGGTATCGCCGTGCAGGACGCGACCGGCCTGGTGGAAGTGCCAGGCCAGGATCCAGCAGTTGAGCAGCGGGTCGCCGAGGTCCCAGGGCACGTCCCGGCCCAGGCCCGCCGCCAGCGGCCAGGTCCACCCGACCGCGACGAGGGCGTAGAAGAGCGTGGCGAGAAGGGCTCGGGGGGCGCGCCCGGGGTTCACGCCGTCCGGCCGGCCAGGAACTCGGCGGTGAATTCGGCCACCAGATCGTAGATGCGGTGCAGTTCGGCCGGTGACGCGAGGAAGACGACGCGGAAGGCGCCCATGGCGGGGTCGGTGCCGAAGCCGGAGCCGAAGACGGTGAGCACGCCCGTGGCGCGCAGCAGGCCGAGCACGTAGTCGACGTCGGTCTTGCCCGCCGGCAGCTCCACTTGCGGCATCGCATAGAATGCGCCGCGCGCCGGCACACAGCGCATGCCGGGGATGGCGTTCAGCCGGGTGGCGGTGATGTCGGCGCGCTCGCGCAGCTGGTCGCGCAGGGCCACCTGAAACGTGCGGTCACCCTCGAGGGCCGCCGTGACGGCGTATTGCATCGGGCCTGGGCTGCACAGCCGACCGTCGGCCAGCTTGCGCAGGCCCCCGAGCAGGCCGTCGAGGCGGGGTGTGCGGCCCACCGCCATCCAGCCGGCGCGCCAGCCTGGCGCCAGATACGCCTTGGACAGGGAGGAATAGGACACGATGGCCGCGTCTGGGTCGATCAGGCCGAGCGGCGGCACTGGGCCGTCGTAGGCGAGGTCGCCGTAGACCTCGTCGGCCAGCAGGAGCAGGCCGTGGCGTTCGGAGAACTCGACCAGTGCGCGGCGCACGTCCGCCGGGTAGACCGCGCCGGTCGGGTTGTTGGGGTCGATCACCACCAGGGCGCGCGTCCGCGGCGTGACCAGCGTGGCGAGATGGTCCAGATCGGGCAGCCAGCCGCGCGTCGGATCGGTCCGGTAGTAGCGCTCCACCGCCCCGAGCTTGGCAATCACCGCCGTATAGAGCGGGTAGGTGGGGGTGGGCACCAGGACCTCGTCGCCGGCATTGAGCAGCGCCGTGAGGGTCAACTCGATCCCCTCGGAGGTGCCCGAGGTCAGGAACACGCGGTCGGGATCGACGACCAGGCCACGGCTGCTGAAGTCGCGAGCGACGGCGGTGCGTGCCTCGAGGATGCCGGGCGAGGGCGTGTAGCCGTTGTGGCCGTCGCGCATCGCCTTGGCGATGGCCTCCACCAGGTGAGGTGGGCTGACGAATCCGAACGGAATCGGATCGCCGATGTTGAGGTACGCCACCTTCAGGCCGGCGGCTTCCACCTTCCTGGCTTCGACCACGATGTTCCGGATCGCGTAGCTGAATCCGCTGACGCGGTCAGCGACCGGCAGCGGCGTAGTGGTGAGCGCCATGGCGGGATTGTAGCCCTACAGGATGGTGGTCGTCGCGACGACAACTCGACGACTGATCCATCGTCCAGCCACGGATTCGCGTCCCGCGGTCACCCGCCAGTCGGCACGCGGGGCTGGCAGTATGCCCGCATTGTCCTCTTGGGTCGACGTGCAGCTCTTCAGTGAAGTGTAACATTTACACTCGCTACTGACTTCTTACACGATTTCGCTCTTCCTTGAGCAGGGATCGTCCCCTGACCGGGCCTTTCTGGTCAGCGGGGGGTGGCAAACATCTTGATGTAGTGGAGGGCAGCATGAACAAGTCCTTGCTGGTCGGAATCGTGGGCGTTGTTGCCGCAGCAGTCGCGATCGCACCGTTGCGCGCGCAGCAGCCGGTGCCTACCTTCCGCAGCAGCGTGAGCCTGGTGGCGGTCAACGCAGTGGTCAAGGACCGTCGCGGGCGACTGGTGCGCAATCTCACGCAGGACGACTTCCAGATTCTCGAGAACGGGACAGCGCGACCGATCGTGGACTTCGGGTTCTCGGATCAGGGTCCGGTGTCGTTCGGCGTGCTGGTTGACCAGAGCGGCAGCATGACGTTGTCCAACAACCTCGACGCCGCGCGTGACGTGATTCGTCACCTGTTGGCCTGGTTCGACGCCGGCAAGGACGAAGTCGCGCTCTTTGCGTTCGACCAGCACCTCCGGGAGGTGCAGCCATTCACCAGCAGCGCCGCGCAGGTGATTGAGGCGCTCCCGAAGCTGTCGGCGTATGGCACCACGGCCCTCTACGACGCGATCGGTGAGACGGCCACACGGCTGCAATCACGCCCCTCGCCACGACGCGCGGTGATCGTGGTCACCGACGGCATGGATACGGCCAGCAGCAAGACGGTCGCAGATGTCTCCGGGCTTGCCAGCGCCATCGACGTGCCGGTGTACGTCGTGGTGGTGATGGCGGCCTCCAACAATCCGCAGCGCGGCGGCTCGCCCCTGCAGACCGACGGCGAGCCCATCACGACGCGTCTTGCCAACCTGGCCTACTGGACCGGCGGGGACATGTTGATTGCGTCGACGCCCGCAGAAACAAGCGCCATTGCACGCGGACTGGTCGTGGACTTGCGGCACCAGTACCAGCTGGCGTTCGAGTCCTCCGCCCATCAAGGGTGGCACCGGGTGGCAGTGCGCACCCGCAACCCGGATCTTCAAGTCCGGGCACGCTCCGGCTACTTCGCCCAGCCGTCAGTCGATGGCAACGACTGACACGACACACCTGACAACAAGGGAGAACGACAATGATGCACCGAGCTCTGATGGCCCTGACCGTGACTGCCTTCGCCGTGACCGGTACCACGGCGTGTGCGACAAAGAAGTTCGTCAACACCCGCGTCGGCGAAGTCGATGGCAAGGTCTCGACGCTGTCCGGCGACCTCGAGAAGAGTCAGCAGCGGATCAACGACGTTGATCAGAAGGCCGGCGCGGCGGGCGATGCGGCCCGGGCCGCCGATGCACGCGCTGCTGCAGCAGGCGAATCGGCAGGTTACGCCCGGACGACGGCCGAAGCGGCAGGCACCCGCGCCGAGGCCCTCGACAAGGCCGGACGACGCCTCGTGTTCGAAGTCGTCCTGAACGAGGCCAAGGGTGGGTTCAAGTTCGGCAAGACCGATCTGCCCGACGATGCCAAGGCTGCGCTGGACAAGGTGATTACCGACCTGCAGGCAGACCCGAAGGGCGTGTTCTTCGAGATCGAAGGGCACACCGACAACGTCGGCAACCCGAAGTACAACGAGCAGCTCGGCATGAAGCGCGCCGAGGCCGTCAAGCGGTACCTGTACGAGACGCACCAGGTGCCCCTGCACAAGATCAACGTGATCTCGTACGGTGAGGAGAAGCCGGTCTCCGACAACAAGACCCGTGACGGCCGCGCCGAGAACCGCCGCATCGTCGTGCGCATGCTGTCGTAACTCGGCTGGCCTGAGCCGTCGCCACGCGCGGCGCAGGCCACAGTGGCTCCAGGGGCTGCTTTCCTTCGGGAAGGCAGCCCTTTCGTGTTAAGCACGTTAAATCTGGTTCCTGTCCGCGCCGTGCAACCCGTCGCGGTGCTAGATTTCCTCTCATGCGTCCTGGTGTCTGGTCGTGGGGCCCGCTGGTGCTGGCAGGCGTGCTGGCCGCGTTGCTGCTCTCGCTGGCGTCGCTGCAGTGGCGCTGGCTGGGGCAGATCAGCGCCGACGAGCGCGATCGCATGCAGACCAGTCTGCGCACCCAGGTCACCGAGTTCACCCAGGAGTTCGATCGCGAGCTGACCCGCGCCTATTTCTGGCTGCAGGCCGACCGCGGGCCCACCCCGGTGATGACGGCCCCGGACTCGGTCGCGCACTTCCAGCGTTGGTACACCACGGCGCCGCATCCAGCCCTGGTGCGCCAGATCTACGTGGTGTCGCTCTCACACGAGCGCGCGGGCGCGGCGGCGGCGATCTCGCGCTACGACCGAGAGCGCGACGCACTCGTGCCAGTGCCGACGCCGCCGGCCGAGGTCGCCGCCATCGTCGGACGACTGCGGGCGATGCCGACCAGCCCACCTTCTGAGCGCGGGCCCGGCCCTGGTCCCTTTGTCGCACCCGTCGCTGCTGAAGGACCTGCCCTCGTCATCGCGCGCCCGCCCGTTCCCGTGGTCAACGCCGGCGGCAACATCGTGTTTTCGCGCGACGACCGTCCCTGGGACTACACCATCGTCGTCCTCGACACCGCGTATGTCCGCGAGACGCTGCTGCCCGAACTGCTGACGCGACACTTCGGGGAAGCACGCGCGTCGGCCTATCGCGTGTCGATTGTCGAGCGGACGAGCAAGGCGCAGGTCTTCTGCTCCGACCAACGCGCCTCGCGCTGCACCATCGCCTCGCCGGATGCGTCCGAGGACTTCTTCGAAGTGCGGATGCGCGAGTTCAACCGCTTCGTCGTCGTGGACGACCGACGTGGGCAGCAGGCGCGCACAGGCGCGCTGGCGGTACCGACGGCAGTGGGCGAGGCGGCCGGAGCCGCGTCCGCCGCCAGCGGGCCGCCGCCCCGAACGCCGGCGGCGGGCCATGTGACGACCCACACGCCACGCGCGCAGGAGGGTGAGCCGCGACGACCCGAACGGCAGCCGTTGTGGCGCGCCGATTTCGCGCACCAGGCCGGTTCGCTGGAGGCTGTCGTCGCCTCGACGCGCCGGCGCAACCTGTTTGTCAGTTCGAGCGTGTTGCTGCTGCTCGGGGCCAGCATCGGCATGCTGGTGGTGTCCAACGCGCGGGCTCGTACGCTGGCCTCGCAGCAGATGGAGTTCGTGGCTGGCGTCTCGCACGAACTTCGCACGCCCCTGGCCGTGATTCGATCGGCCGCCGAGAATCTGGCCGACGGCGTGGTTGTCGA
This sequence comes from Luteitalea sp., assembly GCA_046593715.1. Taxonomy (GTDB): domain Bacteria; phylum Acidobacteriota; class Vicinamibacteria; order Vicinamibacterales; family Vicinamibacteraceae; genus Luteitalea. Next base: position 532 of record JBKJQW010000066.1, on the reverse strand, counting down.
CAAACAGCAGGTGCAGCGGTACGGGCAGCTCATCGTCGGCGAGGGCCGTCGTCTCACCGAGATGGTCGAGCAGGTGATGGAGTTTGCCGGTTTCGATGCCGGACGCACGCTGGACGTGCAGGCCGTGGCCGCGGTGGACGTGGCGCAAGCAGCCATCGAGACCTCGGGCCCGCTGCTCGCGGAGACCGGCGCCCACGTCCACCTGGATACCCCTGAAGCGCCGCTGCTGGTGCGCGCCAACCACGCCGCGCTGGCCCGCTCGGTGCAGAATCTCATCTCCAATGCCGTGAAGTACGGTGGCGCCGATGGCTGGGTCGGTATTCGCATCGCGCCAGCGGACGGTCGGATGGTGGCGATCGCCATTGCCGATCACGGAGCGGGCATTCCGGAAGCGGACCTGCCACGCATCTTCGAGCCGTTCTATCGCGGCCAGCACGCAGCCCACGGTGGCGTGCTGGCCGCGATAGAACGGCTCGAAGATGCGTGGCAGGTCCGCTTCCGGAATACCCGCGCCGTGATCGGCAATGGCGAT
>JBKJQW010000038.1:0-29719 GCA_046593715.1 Luteitalea sp. | reverse complement strand
CAGATGACGCGGCCGTCCGGTCCGATGCGAAGGTAGAGGTAGGGGTCGGACGCTTCCCAGATGAAGCCGCGCGCCTTCCAGACGCGTCGCGGCTGTGGTCGCGTCGCGATGGCGTAGGTGGACACGATGGAGTGCCCGGTGCTCGGCACCCCCTTGGGCAGCTCGTAGCCGGTTGCAAACACCAGCGTGCCGGCGCGCATGGTCGGTCCGTGGACGGTGTGCGCGCGCACCCCGTCGTGGTCAGACTCCACTGCCGCCACGTCCACCGGCGACAGGAGCCTGGCTCCACGCGCCAGTGCGGCCCGGAGGAAGGCCGCGGTGAGCCGACGCGGGTCGGCCGACAGGTTGCCGTAGCCCACGAGACCGTGGCGGCCAGTGATGCCGTACTGCGCCTTCACCTGACGCGGCGACAGGGACGTGACCTCGAACCCGACGCCGCGACGGGCGGCGGCCTCTGCGGCCAGCGCCTCCGGGTCGAGTACGGTGCCATCGAGATAGAGCGATCGACACTGCTCAACGTCGGCGTCCAGGCCGAGGTGCGCGATGCGGTTGCCGAGTGCGGAGAGGGCAAGATGCGACCGGCGCCAGATGCGTTCGGCCCGCACCTGCCCCACCGAACGCGCCAGGTGCGTGAGCGGGACGTCGATCTCGTACTGCAGGAGCGCCGTGGAGGCCGGCGTGGACCCGCTCACCGGCGGCCGGCGATCCACGATCAGGACCCGGAGCCCGGCGTCGCTGAGGGCGTCGGCAATCATCGCGCCGCTGACGCCCGAGCCGACCACGATGACGTCGGCCTTGGCGTCTCGGGTCAGGCGCTCGCGGGGCACGTGTGGGAGCCGACGGGCCGACCACACCGAGCGGCCCGTGCGCAGATCACGATGACGAGTGGCGCTCATGCTGGACACTCCCGCCTGTGACGCGTCAGACGCGGGTCCGGTCCCCACGGCACATGATCAGCGCGCCGCTTTCGGGGTGATGCCCAGCAACCGCGCCATCGTCTCGCCGTAGATCCTGCGGCGACTCGCCTCGGGCACCTTGTTGGCCTCGAGCATCGCTTCGTACTTGGCAAGGACGCTGTCCAGCGCGTCGGGCGACTCATCGGTGCCGAACACCAGCTTCTCGAACGCGTAGACGGCGCTGGACGGGCTGTGCTCGGCCGGGCCGTCCCACCACAGGAACTCCCGGAAGATCGTCAGGTTGTGCTGCTTCTTCTGCAGCGTCGATCCGGTCACGTCGAAGTAGAGGTTGGGCGACCAGCGCGCGGCCTCGGCCGCCTCGTCGTACCAGGGATTTCCAAGGTGCGAGCCGTGGATTTTCAGTTTAGGAAAGGACCGCGCGATGGTGTGCAGAAACGAGGGACGCATGCGGGCCATCGACGACTGCTCAGGCTCGCCGCTGCCGTTGCCCGAGACGATGCCGGTGTGGAACAGCGCCACCAGGCCGAGCTCCTGCATGCGTGCGTACAGCGGGAAGTACCCGAAGTCGTCCCAGTTGTTCTTCGGCGTGTGCATCTTGATGCCCTTCACGCCAGCCTTGGCAAAGGTCTCGACATGCGCCCGGGCCGAGGGATGGTCCACGTCGAGGTGTCCGTACGGGATGATCACGTCCGGATGCAGTCTGGCGGCCGCGAGCATCGCGTCGAGACTGTCGATGCGCGTGAGCACGCAGGCCATCGCGTTGCGCGCGCGATAGATCTTGACCAGCGTCGCGACGTAGTCGGGTGAGGAGCTCCAGTGCTGATGGGCATCGATGACGAAGCGCGTGGGCACCGGTTGCTGCGCGCGCAGTCGGGCCGCGTGGGGCGGCGCCAGGACGAGCGCGCCGGCCGCTGCCACGGCGAGGGAGAAGGTGATTGATCGCGACAGTCGCATCGGTCGGTCCTGTGTGGGGAAGGTCGGGCGCGTCAGAGCCGGTCGGCGACGAGCCGGGCAAACTGCGAACACGACGTGGCAGCCTGTCCTGCCGTCACGAGGTCTGCGGTGCGGTGGCCATCGCGAATGGTGGCGGCCAGCGCCGACTCGATCGCGAGCGCTTCTTCTTCGGCCTGCCAGCTGTGACGGAACAGGAGCGCCAGCGACCCGATGGCTCCGGCAGGATTGGCCACGTCCTTGCCCGCCAGGGTCGGCGCCGACCCGTGCACCGGCTCGAACAACGCGCCCTGGTCACCGAGACTTGCCGAGGGCAAAAGACCGAGCGATCCAGACACCGCGCCGGCTTCATCGGAGAGGATGTCGCCGAACAGGTTCTCGGTGAGCACGACATCGAAGCGGGTCGGGTTCAGTGCCAGGTTCATCGCGAAGGCATCCACGTACTGATGCTCGAGCGAGACGTCGGGGTAGTCGGCCGCCATGGCGCTCACCGTGCGGCGCCACAACTGCGAGGTCTCGAGGACGTTGGCCTTGTCCACCGAGAGCAGCCGCCGGGTGCGCGCCTGCGCGAGCCCGAAGGCCACACGGGCCACGCGCTGCACCTCGCCGACGCTGTACTTCATCGTGTTGAAGGCAGACTGGCCGTCGCTGGCCATGCCGCGCGGCTCGCCGAAGTAGAGCCCGCCGAGCAGCTCGCGCACGATGATCAGATCGGTGCCGGCCGTCCGCTCCGGCTTGAACGGCGTGGCATCCTCCAGCCCCTCCCACGCGCGCGCCGGGCGCAGGTTGGCGTACACCCCCATCGAGGAGCGCAGGGCGAGCAGCCCGGTCTCGATCTTCTGCTCGCGGGGCAGGTGATCGAAGGCCGGGTCGCCCACCGCGCCGAGCAGCACCGGCACGCCGGCGGTGCAGGCCGCGCGGGTCTCATCGGGATACACGGCCAGGTCGGCACGCAGCGCCGCGCCGCCGATCGGGTACGACCGGGTATCGACCTGATGCGAGAACTTGCGGCACACAGCCTGGAGGACGACTTCCGCGGCAGCCACGACCTCGGGGCCGATGCCATCGCCAGGAAGCAGCACGAGAGAACGATTCATCGGGAGATTTTGTACTCAAACGACGACAGCCTGCATTTGAATTCAGAATTCACGATTCAGAATGCAGCGTGGGGCGTACATCGCCGCTCGGCGCGGTCCACGCGCACCGCAGGAACACTCGCACCCGGGCCACCGCGAGCCGTTGGCCTCGGATCCCAGAAGAAGCTGCCGTGGACGGCGACTGGCTCTGCCCGCTGCGCGCTGCATTCTGAACGCTGAATGCCAGCGGAGAGAGCCTGCATTCAGCGTGGCTACACGCCGTGGCCGTAGCCAACCGGAGTTGCGATGTTGGCAAGCTCGGCCTTCACCTGGGCGGCGATGGCCGCCAGGTCCTCGTCCGAGACGTGCTTCTGGGTCTCGGCAAGGGCAATCATCTGGCGGTAGACCTGATCGAGCTCGCGCTTGCTGAAGGTGTAGCCGAGCGCCTCGCACTTCTGCTGCACGGCATGCCGGCCGGAATGCTTGCCGAGTACCAGCGTGGTGCGCGGCACACCGACGCTCTCTGGCGACATGATCTCGTAGGTGCGACGGTCCTTGAGCATCCCGTCCTGGTGGATGCCCGACTCGTGCGCAAAGGCGTTGCGGCCGACGACCGCCTTGTTGGCCTGGACGGCCTCGCCCGTCAGCTCGGTCAGCAGCTGGCTGACGCCAAACAGCTCGCGCGCGTCGATGCGGGTGGTGAACGGCGCGCGGTCGGCACGCACCCTGGTCACCATCACCAGCTCCTCGAGCGCGGCGTTGCCGGCGCGCTCGCCGATGCCGTTGATCGTGCACTCCACCTGACGCGCCCCGCCATGCAGCGCCGAGATGCTGTTGGCGACGGCCAGGCCGAGGTCGTCGTGGCAGTGCGTGCTGAACACCACCCTGTCGCTGCCCTTGACCGCGGCGATGATGGCCTGGAAGTAATCGTGGATCTCGTCGGGCGTGGAGTAGCCCACCGTGTCGGGCAGGTTGATGGTCGTGGCGCCGGCCTCGATCACCGCCTCGATCACCGCCGTCAGGAATGGCATGTCGCTGCGGGTGGCATCCTCGGCCGAGAACTGCACATCGTCGGTGAACTGACGGGCCTGCGTCACGGCCTTGACAGCGGTGTCCAGACACTGCTGGCGCGAGATGCGAAGCTTGCGTTCGAGGTGCAGGTCGGAGGTCGCGATGAACGTGTGGATGCGGCCGCGACGAGCCGGGGCAATGGCCTTGCCGGCGCATTCGATGTCGGCGGTCGTACAGCGCGCGAGGGCGGCGATGATCGGGCCCTGTACCTCTTGCGCGATGCGCTTCACCGACTCGGCATCGTCAACCGACGCAATCGGGAAACCTGCCTCGATGATGTCCACGCCGAGGGCTTCCAGTCGACGGGCCAGCGCGAGCTTCTCCGGGACCCGCAGCGAGAAGCCGGGCGCTTGCTCTCCATCCCTGAGGGTCGTGTCGAACACGAGGACGTCGGTAGGCATCTGGACAATTCTCCCTGGATGCCACATTCCTCGTAGGGCTACCTGTTAGTCAAGATTATAATCTTTCTGGAATTATAATCGAAACGACCCGTCGGACCGGCGGGTTCAGGGGAACTCATGGATCTCGCCGAACTGCAGGTGTTTCTTACCGTCGCATCCGAGCGGAGCTTCTCGAAGGCCGCCGCCCGGCTGCACCGCACTCAGCCGGCGGTGAGTCAGGCGATCAGGCGGCTCGAGGACCACCTCGGCGAACGCCTCTTCGACCGCGCCGCCAAGGACGGCAAGCTCACCGAGGCCGGTCGCGTGCTCCTCGACTACGCACAGCGGCTCATGCGGCTGGCCGAAGAGGCCGACAGTGCGGTCCGGGAGCTGCGCGACCTGCAGCGCGGCCGCGTGCTGGTTGGCGCCAATGAAGCCGCCGTCCACGTGGTGCTGCCTGTCGTCCAGCAGTTCCGGGCGGCGCATCCGCGCGTGCAGGTCGACATCCGCCGCGTGCCGAGCCGGCAGATTGGTGTGGAAGTGCTGCAGCGGAGCCTGGATGTCGGCGTCCTGAGCTTCCCACCCGCCGAGAAGGGCCTGGCGTCGATCCTGATCGGCGATGACGAGCTGGTGATGTTGACCTCGCCCGGCCACCCCCTGGCGGGGCGTGCGCAGGTGACGATGGCCGAGTTCGGACGGCAGGACGTGATTGCGCACAACGAGGCGTCACCGGCCCGGGAACGCGTCCTCCGCCTCTTCGAGCAGCGCCACGAACAGCTGAACATCACGCTGGCGCTGCCGAGCCTGGACGGCATCAAGCGAGCCGTCGAGATGGACCTCGGCGTGGCCCTGCTGCCCCGCCGCTGCGCCATCGCCGAGATCAACAGCGGCCGCCTCGCGGCGGTCCCGGTCTCGCAGGTGCGACTGCCCCGCCACCTGCGGCTCGTGTATCCGGAGCAGGCACAGTTGTCGCACGCCGCCCTGGCCTTCATCGAGGTGGCGCGCACGTTCGAGAAGGACGTCGCCCGCGACATCACGCCGGTCGAGTGACATCAGGTCAAAGACCTGGGAATGCGACGCTACAGCCCGAAGGTGCGTTGCGCCCAGGTGATGACTCGCCCGTCGCGGTTGTGGACCACGGTGATGCCGCCGTCCTGCGAGACGACAAAGGCCAGGGTCGGGGCATGGGCGTGGCACAGGCGGTACACCGATCGATGCCGCGTCCCCTCGCCGTCCACCATCGAGGCCGTCGTCTCGCTGGCCTCGAGGTCCACGGCACGGTGAATTTGCAGCACCGGTTCTGACGAGGTGATCTCGCCGCCGAAGCCGAGGATCTCGAAGCGCCGGTTCATGACCACCGCGCCATCGACGGCAGCCAGCGAGGCCATCAGCTGCGCGAGGTCGGCAACCGCCTCGCCCAGCACCCGAAGCTGGCCATCCTGGTGCTCCCGGTAGAACGCGATATCCACGTGCGCCACGCCGCGCCGCTGCGCGTCGTCCTGCAGCGTCGAGACGATGGCCAGGATCAGCTGCCGGAATCGGCGCCGGGTCTCCTGGTCGGCGAAGCGGTACTTGAAGGTGACGCCGGGCACCACCAGGTCGCCCGCGTCGTCGGGCGCCACGATCAGGAGCGTGCCCCCGTGGCGCGCCCGGCGGATCGCCGACAGCGCGCGCCGCATCATGTGCTGGCCCACGGCCCGGACGACCTCGTCGGCCACGGTGGGCCTGGCGCCCTGTCCCGGCAGCACCTCCAGCCCCTGCACCACCTCGGCCCGCACCGGCGCAAACAGCCGCGGCATCCAGATCGAGCGGAAGACGTCGTGCCCGCTCTCGTGCAGACGGCCGGCCTGCAGTTCGACCAGCGGCGTGGCCCCGCGCGCCATCAACACGTGGCCCGGCGAAAGCACGTGCACCACCAGACCATCCGGCAGCGAGGCGTCGCTATCCTCGCGGCCGCTCTGCAGGTGCCGGACCCACTCCACCCCGGACGACACCAGGCCCCAGATGTAGGTGTCGCCTTCTCCTTCCGCGTGCACGCCAATCAACGTGCGCTCGAAGTCCGCGGCCGGCGCCAGACGACGCAGTTCACCGTCGGTGAGGCGACGGGAGGGATCGAATTCGAGCACCTGCAGAGGGTCGCTGGCCGCCAGGCGCGCGTGCAGTGCCGAAGGCGCGGCCACCAGCAGACGGAAGCGCAGCGGCCGGCTCTCCTCGCGCAGCAGGCTCGCGTGGTAGGCCGTCTCCAGGATGTCGTGCAGGGCCCGCGAGGAAGGCAATGGCAGCGCCGAGGGCCCGCCCTCGCGCCACCGGCGCTCGAGGCGATCGGCCACGTCGGGCGGGTAGGCTCTCGGCACGTCGCGTCAGAAACCGCTGACGTATGGCAGCCCGGCGGCCGTGGCCTTGACCGCGGCGGCGTCTTCGAGCAGGAGCCCGGTCGCATCCCAGGCGCCGGTGACGAAGGCCTCGATCGCCGACGCCGGTGCAGCCACGGCAATCGTGCGCTCACCCGCGCGCAGCGTCGCCGTCGCCAGGTCCAGCGCCACCGTGGCGCCGGGGTCCTGCTCGGCGCGCGCCTGCAGCCACTCGAGATCTGCGGGACCAGCGGTGACGCACGGCAGGCCGATGGCCAGGCTGTTGCCGAAGAAGATCTCGGAGAACGACTCGCCCACCACCGCCGAAATGCCCCAGCGCTGCAGCGCCTGCGGCGCGTGCTCGCGCGAGGACCCGCAGCCGAAATTGCGGTTCACCACGAGGACCCGCGCTCCCGCGAATTGCTCCTGCGCGAACGGATGGGGGTCGCCCTTGGCGGCCCGCGAGGCGATGTCGTCCTCGAAGACGTGATGTTGCAGGCCCTCGAACGTGATCACCCGCAGGAAGCGCGCCGGGATGATCCGGTCGGTGTCGACGTCGAGGCCGCGCAGCGGGATGACTCGCCCTTCCACGCGCTCGATACGGACGACCGCACTCATGCCCGACCTCCCACCCGCGGCGACTCGATGGCCGCCGGCTCGAACTTGCGGATGTCCACCACCTGCCCGGCCACGGCCGCGGCAGCCACCATCGCCGGACTCATCAGCAGGGTCCTCCCGGTCGGACTGCCCTGCCGGCCCTTGAAGTTGCGGTTGGACGACGACGCGCTGATCTCGCGTCCCTGGAGTTTGTCGGGGTTCATCCCGAGGCACATCGAGCAGCCGGATCCGCGCCAGTCGAAGCCGGCCTCCCTGAAGACCTCGTGCAGCCCCTCGGCCTCCGCTGCGGCCAGCACGGCCTGCGAGCCCGGCACCACCATCGCGCGCACCGTGCTGGCCACCTTGTGACCACGCACGAAGCGCGCGGCTTCACGCAGATCGGACAGCCGGGAGTTAGTGCACGACCCGACGAAGGCGACGTCGATTGGCGTGCCTTCGATGGGCTGTCCTGGCGCAAAGCCCATGAACTGCAGCGCTTCCTCGACCAGCGGCCGGTCTTCGGCTGCGACCTCGCCCACCGTCGGGACTCGTTCGTCCACGCCGACCGATTGCCCTGGATGCAGGCCCCAGGTGACGACCGGGCTCAACGTGTCGGCCCGCAGCTGCACGTCGTCGTCGTAACGGGCGTCGGCGTCGCTGGCGATGGACCGCCACCAGCCCGTGGCGCGCTCGAAGGCCTCACCTTCCGGCGCGAAGGGTCGACCCCGCATGTACGCAAACGTGGTGTCGTCTGGATTGACGTAGCCGACGCGAGCGCCACCCTCGATGGACATGTTGCACATCGTCATGCGCTCGTCCATCGACATGGCGTCGACGGCCGAACCGGCGTACTCGTACGCGAAGCCGACTCCGCCCTTCACGCCCAGGACCTGGATGATCTTGAGGATGACGTCCTTGGCATAGACGCCCCGCTGCAAGGCGCCGTCGACGCGGATGCGCCGCACCTTCAACGGCTCGAGGGCGAGACATTGGCTGGCCAGCACATCGCGCACCTGCGACGTGCCGATCCCGAAGGCGACGGCACCGAACGCGCCGTGCGTGGAGGTATGGCTGTCACCGCACGCGATGGTCATGCCCGGCTGCGTCAGTCCCAGTTCCGGCCCGATCACGTGCACGATGCCCTGCCGGCCGGTCGAGTGGTCGTAGAGAGGCACGCCGAAGTCGCGGCAGTTGCGTTCGAGCGCCGCGAGCATGGCCTCGGCCATCGAGTCCTGGAACGGGCGGGCCAGGCTCCCGGTGGGCACGATATGATCGACGGTGGCAAACGTCCGCTCGGGAAATCGCACCGGCCAGCCCCGTCGCCGCAGGTCGTCGAACGCCTGCGGGGTGGTCACCTCGTGCACGAGGTGCAACCCGATGAACAGCTGCGTCTGCCCTGTCGGAAGGGTCCGCACGGTGTGCTGATCCCACACCTTCTCGAGAAGTGTCTTGCCCACAGATCGAGTATAACGCCACCAAGGCGTGTGGCTGGCGCGGATAAGCCCTTCTAATGCAGGTCGCGTCGGCTTGCTGGCCCGGCGTCCGGATGCCAGCGGCTCGAGGGCCGCGTCTCCAGGATCTCGGTCACGCGATGGATCTCGAGCGGCTTGACCAGGTGGAGGTCGAACCCGGCAGCGAGCGCCCGGGCCCGGTCTTCGGGCCGACCGTACCCGGTCAGCGCCACCAGGTAGACGCGCTCGCCCTGATCGGACCGGCGAATGGTCCGCGCCACCTCGTAGCCGTCCATCCGCGGCAGCCCGATGTCGACAAACGCGACGTCAGGCGGCTTGGACAGGACCTCGGACAGACCAGCCATGCCGTCCCGGGCCACACGCGCGCGGTGGCCGACGGCAGCAAACAGGGCCTGCATCAGCTCGGCCGCGTCCTCGTCGTCTTCCACGATGAGCACGTCGAGCAGCCGTGGGGGCTGGTAGGCCTTCAGGAAGCCGTCGAGCGCAGTAGGGCGGGCCGTGGCGGGAGCCGGCGCATTGACGGTCGGGAGGGTGACCCGAAATTCGGTGCCGGACCCGATGCCCCCACTGTGCGCGGTCAGTTGGCCATCGTGCATTTCCACCATGCGGCGGGCAATCGTCAGCCCGATGCCGAGTCCGCCTTCGGTACGCGCCAGGGTCGTCTTACCCTGCACGAACGGCTCGAAGATGCTCTCGATTCTGGCCGGGTCGATGCCGATGCCTTCATCGACCACGCGGACGGTGGCCACCGCACCAGCACGACCGTGCGTGTCGACGTCGCAACGCAGCAGGATGCGGCGGCCCGGCTCGGAGAACTTGCTGGCGTTGGACACCAGATTGGACAAGGCCTGGCCAAGACGAAGCCCATCGCCGTACACGTGCACCGGGTGGTCGGGCAGATCGAGCAGCAGCGGCTGACGCCGCGGTTCGACGTAGGGGCGGGCCAGCTGCATGACCTCGTTGAGCACGACCTTGAGGTCGATGGTTTCCTTCTGTAGCTGGACCTGCCCGCGCGTCAGACGCGAGACGTCGAGCAGGTCGTCCACCAGCCGCGACAGTTGTCGAATCTGGCGCGACACGGTGGCACGCACCTGAGCGTTGTCGCCTCGCCCCTCTTCCCGTTCCTGGAGGGCTGTGGCGGCCGCGATGGCGTGCAGCGGGTTGCGCAGCTCGTGCGCGAGCATCGCCAGGAACTCGTCCTTGCGGCGATTGTCGTCGAGCAATTCGTCGGCGCGGCGGCGTTCGGCGTCGGCCAGACCGCGCAAGCTCGTCACATCGGTCATGACCAGCACGAAACGGCCGGCCTGGCCCTTGTCGTCGAGGATCGGGTCGGTGACCACGCGGAACCACGACTCCCCCGCGAGGAGTTCGCCGACTCGACGCTCTGCGGTGGCGCCCGCGGCCACGTCAAGCATCGGGTCGTCGATCCCGAGATGCTCGCTGAACACCGAGCGCACCTGCCGCCCGACAATGAGCTCTTCAGGAGCGTGCATCAAATGGAGCAGGGCGCGATTGACGCGGAGGATGACGCCATCCGCGCGCAGGATGGCCGCTGATTCAGCGATGGCGTCGAAGGTCCGCTGCCACTCCAGGCTCGCTTCGCGCAGGTTGGCCTCCGCGGACTGGGCCCGCAGCAGTCCGCGCACCGTGGCCAGCAGCACGGCCGGCTCGACTGGCTGGACCAGGTACGCGTCGGCACCGCTGTCGAGACCCTCGACCTTGCTGGCTGCCGAGACGTGGGCCGCCGAGGTCAACAGCACGGGGATGGCTGCGGTCCTGGGGTCGGCCTTCAGGCGGCGGCAGACCTCGAAGCCATCGACGTCCGAGAGCGTGATGTCGAGCACGATCAGCCGAGGCAGCTGCTGGGCCAACTGCAGGGCCTCGGAGCCGGACGCGGCTTCAACCACCTCGTAACCGGCGTCGTGCAGAGTCGTGCTGAACACCCGGCGGGCCGGCACATGCTCGTTGACGCTGAGAATTACGCCGTCGGCGGACTCGTTGTTTTCTCCCGCCATTGCCTTGGACGTAGCAAGGGAGGTGCCAGCGACGCTGCGATGTGGTCATGCCTCTCGCAGGGTCTTGCAAGTTACGAGAGACAACACCTGCAGCGTAAGAAAACAATCACGTTTCGACACGCCCGGGAAGCGGCTGCGCGAAAGGCGCCGGGCCGCGGTGCCAGCTCGACGTGGGTCTGACGCCCTCGGGTACACTGACGATCGGAGGGATGGCCGAGTGGTTTAAGGCTGCGGTCTTGAAAACCGCCGTACGGGAAACCGTACCGTGGGTTCGAATCCCACTCCCTCCGCCACTCTCACTTCACTTGGCTGGCCGAGCCACCCCTCGCGGCTCTCCGACAGGCTACCTGCGTCCCTTGGTCTTGGCGGCGCCCTGGCTGATCGCAACGGCCGTGCCCGCAATCGTCACGGTGGTGCTGCGCGCCGAGCCGGTGTTGGCTGCGGCGGTGACTTGGACCGAGCCATTGGCGGTGCCGCTGGCCGCGCTCAGACTTACCCATCCCGTGGCTGCCGTGTTCCACATGCACCCCGCTGGCGCCGTGACGTTGACCGTCTGTGTTCCGCCAGCCGCGGCAAACGACAGCGACGTCCCAGACACCGCATACGTACAGGCCGGTGGCACCTCGGTCGGACCGCCAACGCTGCGAAAGGCCGCAACTGTGCTGACATTGGCGCCCAGGGCGCGTGCGTTGTCCTGACCTGCTGTCCCGGTCACCAGTCCGTTGTAGAAGATGCTCGGACTGGACAGATGAGGCACACGCTGCGCACCGCCGTATGCGAGGACGGTGCGGAAGTACCCGGACGGCTCCTGGTACCCGTAGGCGTACGGATACGACGGGGTGCTGCTGGCGTTGGCGGGGTCATGGTGCAGCCCCTGGTTGTGACCGACCTCGTGGGCGTACGACAGGTTGCCGACAGCGCAGGTGCGGTCGACCACATTGAAGGCGGAACTGGCGAACGAGGTCGAAACCGACGACATCAGACCGCCTATCCCGCAGGCGCCGTGGCTGGTGTATCCGGTACCGATCAGCGTCACGATGTCCGCGCCGTAGGTGTTGCGGAGGGAGTGGACGTGGTCGATGATCCCGTCGCTGGTGCTGCGCAGGGCGTTGAGATCGGTGCTGATGCTCGAGGCGTTCTCGGTGTAAGCGACCGCCCCTCCGTACACCATGTTGAGCTGCGCGTTGACGCCACTGTTGGAGTAGACGAGGTTTGCGTTGGCCACGGCGTTCAGAGCCAGGCTCTCCATCGCGGTCGCGCCGCCCTGCGCGGCCTCTGCGCTCGGGGTCCAGACAATCATCACGTCGATCTGGATCGGCGTGGTACCGGCCGGACTATCTGAAGTAGCGACGCTTGTCCTCGCGTCGTCTACGAGTCCAGCATCGGGCAACTGAGCCTGGGCGCCGTCAAAGGGCGGATCGTCTATCGGGTAGGCAGCCGGGTCGAGTTCGGCCACGGTGTACAGACCGTCAGTGTCGATGGCGATCTCGAAGGTGCGGTTATCGGCGAAGACGGTCCCCGTGAGAACGCCGCGGACCACCGTCAGCACAGCTTGGGCGCCGCTGTCGGCCTGCCCTACCCAGACGATGCTGTCGGCCGAGGGCCGCCGCACCTTCACCCGGTGCAGGGTGGCGTGCATGTCGTCGAACAGTTGGAGCTCGATCGTGGCCGATTCCAGAGCCGCAGAGTTGACCCGGACGGTACGCAGACGCTTCGAGGGGACTTCCCGCCGGCGGGAGGTCGCCGCCGCCGCCGTTGCACCGGCAGGGACGACCAAATGGGGTCCCGACTGAGCCAAAGCCGTTGCTGGGATGAGTGAGACAACCGTCGTGAGGATGAGTGAGGCGGCGCCGAGGTAGTGGGTCATGGGGGGCGTGCGTGGCACGTTGATGCCGACACGCGGCTAGCCTATTGCACTTCGCAAGCCAACCATTAACCCTTTATTTGCAACTATTTGAAGGCTATCTTCCGATATATCCTGCCGGGCGTCTGACGATTCTGTCGGCTCACCGTCACTTCAGGCTCGCGTTGTCCCATAGCTCTGCATCCCATCAGCGCGCCAGCACGACCATGCGCAACGTGGCGATCTGGCCGGCATGCCTGCTGGCGTGCTCCGCGGCGTGGAAAACGAGGCCACCCACCGTGGTGGGCAGTTGCGCCCGCCCGACGCTGCGCGGCTCGAGGAAGGTGGCTACGTCGGTCGAACGGACCTGCTCGAGGGCACGGTCGATCCCGGCCTGCGCGACGGCCACGACGACGGCCGCACTCACCGGGGGTGTCCCCGGTTCAGGTTCGGCCTTCATCCAGGTGAGCTGCGCCTGCGTGAGGGCTTCGCCTCTCGCGTAGGTCAGCAAGCGGTCGGTGGCACCGGCGATGTGGCGGAGGTGGAAGCCAATCGAGCCGGCCCCGCCGGGACGCGCCCACACCTGCTCCGGCGTGAGGTCGGCGGCGTGCCGCGCCACTTCTTCGCGTACCTGCAGCAGGGCGTGGACGACGGGCTGTGCTTGCGCGGGGTAGCCGTCCACGGGGCCGCGCAGCCACGCCTCGGGAAGGGCGGTGGAAGTCATGCTCAAGTGTACGGTGGGCCGCCGGGACCGGTCACCACGACGCCCGTCGTGGGCGCCCGGCGAGTTTGGCCGGCGCTCTAGCCTGGTCCGATGCGTGTGAGGCCGCCCATGTACGGGACCAGGACGTCGGGGATGCGTACGCTTCCATCCGCCTCCTGGTAGTTCTCGAGCACCGCGATCAGCGTGCGACCGACAGCGAGCCCGGACCCGTTCAGGGTGTGCACGTGCGCCAGCTTGCCGCCGCCGGACGGGCGATAGCGGATGGCGGCGCGGCGGGCCTGGAACGCCTCGGTGTTGCTGCAGGAGGAGATCTCGCGGTAGACGCGCTGGCTCGGCAGCCAGACTTCGATGTCGTAGGTCCTCGCCGACGCAAAGCCCATGTCTCCCGTGCACAGCAGCATGGTCCGGTACGGCAGCTCGAGCAGCTGCAGGACCTTTTCGGCGCAGGCGGTGAGCCGTTCCAGCTCTTCACCCGATTGGTCCGGGGCGGCAAAGGTCATCAGCTCGACCTTGGCAAACTGGTGCTGCCGGATGAGCCCCCGCACGTCGGCGCCGTAGCTGCCAGCCTCGCTGCGGAAGCACGGCGTGTACGCCGTGTACCGGCGCGGCAGGTCCGCGTGTTCTAGCGTCTCTTCGCGATGCAGGTTGGTGAGCGGCACCTCGGCCGTCGGGATGAGGAACAGGTCCCAGTCGCCGGCGATCCTGAAGAGGTCCTGCTCGAACTTGGGCAGGTTGCCCGTGCCGGTCAGCGCGGTCCTGTTGACCAGGTAGGGCGGCTCCACTTCGGTATAGCCGTGCTCGCCTGTGTGGAGGTCGAGCATGAAGCTGGTGAGGGCGCGTGAGAGGCGCGCGCCTTCGCGGAGCAGCACCGCAAAGCGGGCACCGGACATGCGGGCCGCGCGCTCGAAGTCGAGGATGCCCAGCGCCGGGCCGAGGTCCCAGTGCGCCTTGGGCTCGAAGTCGAAGGTGCGCGGCGTGCCCCAGCGGCGGACCTCGACGTTGCCCTCGGCGCTGGTCCCCTCCGGCACGTCTGCCTGTGGGGTGTTGGGCAACGCCAGAAGCAGAGGCGTGCGCTCCTCGTCCAGGCTCGCGACCTGCGCATCGAGGACCTTGATCTCGTCGGCTCGCCGCTTGTTCTCGGCCAGCAGGGTGGTGGCGTCCTGGCCTGTCCGCTTGGCCTGCGCGATCTGCTCGCCGATACGATTGCGGTCGGCTTTCAGGCTCTCCACGCGCGGCAGGAGCTCGCGTCGCACGCTGTCCAGTTCCTGCAGGCGATCCAGCACGGCGTCGGCGCCGGGCCCGCGCGTGTGGAGGCGTCGGCGGGTCTCGTCGAAGGCGTCGCGGAGTTGCGCGGTCTCGAGCATGTTGCGGCCCATTGTACGAACTTCGCCGAGCCATCGGCAGCGCGAAAACGCTGTGCTACCGTTCACCCACCCCTACCACGGAAAGGTGCTTGCGTGACGATCAGTGTCAGGACGGCCGTCTTCCCGGCGGCGGGGCTCGGCACCCGCTTCCTCCCGGCCACCAAGACGATGCCCAAGGAGATGCTTCCGCTGGTGGACAAGCCGATCATCCAGTACGCCGTCGAAGAGGCCGTGGCCGCCGGGATCGAGCAGATTGTCATGGTCACCGCGCGCGGCAAGACGGCGATGATCGATCACTTCGACGTGGACGTCGAACTCGAGACCTTCCTCGAGGAACGCGGCAAGCTGGACCAGCTCGCGGCCGTCCGCCACGTCTCGTCGCTGGCGCGCCTGGGGGCCGTCCGGCAGGGACCGCCGCTCGGCCTCGGACATGCGGTCTACATCACGCGCGATCTGGTTGGCGACCAGCCCTTCGCTGTGGTCCTCGGCGATGACGTGATCGACGCGACGCCGCCGGCCGTTCGCCAGGTCATCGACGTCTTCGAGCAGGTGCAGGGCCCGGTCCTTGCCGTCGAGCGCGTGCCGATGGACGAGATCAGCCGTTACGGCGTGGTGCGGGCCGAGGCCCTCGGCAACGGCATCCATCGCATCACCGACCTGGTCGAGAAGCCCACCCGTGAGCAGGCCCCATCCGACCTCGCGATCATGGGGCGCTACGTGCTGACCCCGGACATCTTTCCGGTGCTCGCCGGCGTGCGCGAGGACAGGACAGGCGAGATACAGCTGACGAGTGGGCTGCGGGAGCTGCTGCGGCAGCGACCCCTCTACGCCTGCGAGGTCCAGGGCGTCCGGCACGACACCGGGACGATGGTCGGCTACCTGAAGGCCGCCATGTACTTCGCCATGCAGCGAGGCGATCTGCGCGACGACCTGGCGATGTACCTGCGGTCGCTCCTCGAGCCCTTGACGACCCCCGACACCTGAGGGCGGGGGGCCGGCAGGCGCACCGCGATCCGGAGGGCCTCGACCTAGGACGAGGGTGTCGTCGGGGTCTTGGAACCGCTGGTGTTCTTGCTCGTGTCGCCGCTCGACGAGCTGCTGCTCTCGGATTTCTTCGACTCGGTCGTGCCGCCGCTGCTCGACCCCTTGTCGGCGCCGCTCTTGTCGCCTCCGCCCTTCTCGCCCGATCCCTTCCCGCCTGAGCCCTTCTCGCCCGAACCTTCGCCCTGGCTCGACCCGGCAGGCGTGCTGTTCTTCTTGGCGTAGTCGGTGATGTAGAAGCCGGAGCCCTTGAACTGGATGGCCGGCGACGAGAACAACTTTCGCACGGCGCCGCTGCACTTCGGGCACACGGTGACCAGCGGGTCGGAAAACTTCTGGATCACTTCGAAACGGTGACTACACGTGTCGCACTGGTACTCGTAAAGGGGCATGGGATCTCTCTGCTAGGCCAGCACGATGCCGTCGTTGGCTTCCCCGAGCATCTGCTGCCGGAGGACGCTGAACGGCAGCAGGCCGAGGCCCAGGAACTCGTCGTGGAAACGGCGCAGGTCGAACCCGGCGCCCTGCTGCGCCTGCAGGTCCTTGCGCAACTTGAGCAGCATCAGCTTGCCGAGGGCGTAGATGACGTAGCCGGGATCGAACGCGCCACGTTCCGCCTCGCGCCGCGCCGTGGCTTCCTCGAGCATCGCTTCTTCGCGGAAGAAGCGGACGCCCTGCTCGACCGACATGTCCTCGGCGTGCAACCGCAGCCCGACCACCAGCCGGCACAGCCGCACCAGGGCTTCGGCCAGTTGGCCGAGTTCGATCGCGGGGTCCTTCTTGGCAAAGCCCTGCTCCACCACCATGTGCTCGGCGTAATGCGCCCAGCCCTCGAGCACCGAAACCGGGGCGATGACCATGGCCTTGCGCCAGGGCGACGCGACCTTGCGCAGGTGCTCGAAATGGAGGAAGTGACCGGGCAGGGCCTCGTGCATCGAGATCGACCAGAGCACCGCGTCGTTCATGTCGCGCAAGTGCTCGTCCTGCCGCTCCTGCGCCCAGTTCGGGTCGGCGTCGGTGATGTAGTAGTACGACCGCTGCGCTCGCACCTCGAGTGGCCCCGGGGCCCACAGGCTCGCGGAGGTCCACCGGTAGAACGGCGGCGTCGGCGCAATCACGAGCGCATCGGCGTCCGGGACGGTGACGATGCCGGCATCGCGGAGGAAGGTGTAGAGCGCGGCACACTGCTCGCGGACGCGGGTGACCAGCCCACCAGGGGCGACGTGCCCGGCCTTCACCTTGGCCCACACCTCAGCGGCAGGGCCCTTGCCCACCTTGCTGGCCACCGCGGCAAAGCGCTCGCGGGTCGTGGCCAGTTCACGCTCGGCGATGCGCAGCAGCGCATCGGTATCGAGGGTCACGCCGTCCTCGAGCTTGAGCTTCTGCTCGATCTTGTTCTTGCCGATGCGGAAGGTCGCCTTGGCCCGAGGCGCCTGCTCCTCCTCGAGATCGCGCACGTAGGCTTCGATTGCCGTGCGAGCCACCGTCGAGGCGTCGTCCAGGTCAGCCAGCAGCGAGAGGTCGTCCACCTCGCGCAGCGCGCGCGGCAGGTCGCGGTCGAGGAAGCTGACCACGCCGCGCAGCGTCTCGGCGGCGGTCTTGATGAAGATGCCCGCCGGCTCGCGAACGTTGGTGCGCGCGGCATCGAGCACGCCGGTCACCTGACGCAACTTGGAGAGCAGGCGACGCGCCCGCTCGGCGGCCGGCGCGTACGTGAAGATCGCCTGCGACGCCAGGCTGGTGGCCAGGGTGTCGGCGTACAGCTGCGGGTCGCGCTCCCAGGTGCGGATGACCTCGAGTTCGTGCAGGCGGGCCTGCGCGTTGGCCATCAGCGCCGAGTGATCGGCACGCTCGGCCGGGGTGGCGTCGGAGGACATCGAGGCCAACCGACGCGCGAATCCGTTCAGGTCGCGGATCTGGCGATCGATCGCCGCACGGCTGAAGTCCTCGAGCAGGTCGTCGTGGACATGCACGCCGTCCAAGGTGGCCGCGGTCGGTTGCACCTCGTGGCGCCAAGCCAGGTAGTCAGCCGCAAAGTGCGGGAGGGTTTCAGCAGATCGCATGCGCTCGCACGGACGAAGGATGGTGGCCGGTGGGCCGCCGTGGCCCAATCTCCCAATGTACAATACCTTCCGTGCTCCCCCGGCCGGCGTCAGGACGTTTGTTCGTCGTGGCGACCCCCATCGGCAACCTGGAGGACATCACGCTGCGGGCGCTGCGGGTGCTTCGCGAGGTGCGCGTGATTGCCGCCGAGGATACGCGCCGCACCGGCAAGCTGCTGGCGCATGCCGGCATCGACACCCCGATGGTGAGCCTGCACGCCCACAACGAAGAAGCTCGGCTGCCCTCGATGCTCGAGCGCCTGCGGGCGGGTGAGGCGGTGGCCCTGGTCACCGATGCGGGCACGCCGCTCCTGTCCGATCCCGGTGACCAACTCATCCGCGCGGCTCTGGCCGAAGGCGTGCCCGTCGAGCCGGTGCCAGGCGCGAGCGCCGTGCTCGCGGCGCTGACCATGAGCGGCATCCCCGCAAGCCAGTTCTCATTTTTAGGGTTTCCACCCGTAAAGAAGGGCCCGCGCAGACGATGGTGCGAAGAAGCTGCGTCCTATCACCATCCCGTCGTCTTCTTCGAGGCGCCACATCGCATCCGTCAGACGCTCGAGATGCTTGCCGAGACGGTGGGCAGCAGCCGAGCCATTGCGGTCTGTCGCGAAATCACCAAGAAGCATGAGGAACTCATCCAGGGGGCCATCGGTGACGTCATGACACGGTCGTCGATTCTCGAGCCGCTGGGCGAATTCACCTGCATCCTCGAGCCTCCTGCGCATGTCGAGGCCGTCGCCCAGGGAAACGAGGGTGAACTCGTCTCCGAATTCGATCGAATAACAGAAAATGGAACTTTCGAACGCAGAGCAGCCATGAGTGAGGTCGCGAGGCGCTTCCACGTGAGGACGAGAGACGTGTTCGATGCCCTCGAACGGCGCAAGGCCGCGGCCGCCTCGTGACCACTCCCGCAGCACTGCACGTGGTGATCCTCGCGGGCGGGCGTGGCGTTCGCATGGGGACGACCTTGCCCAAAGTGCTCCTGCCCCTGGCCGGCCTGCCCCTGCTCGAGTGGGTGCTTCGATCCGCCTCGACCCTGTCGGCGACACGGACGAGTGCAATATTAGGCTATTCGGCAGACAACGTGACGGCCGTGATCGGCGAGAGGGACGTGCAGGTGGTGGCACAAGCTCCCTTGCTTGGCCCGATTCACGCGTTGACCGCCCTGGACGAGCTGGGCGGGGTCAACGACGCAGACACGATCCTGGTTTTTCCCGCGGACGTGCCAATGATCAGGCCCGACACCCTGAAGGCATTGGTTGCGCACCGCGCGATCACCAGCTCGGCCATGACCATCGTCGCGGCCGTCTCTGACCGTCGCTATGGACTGATGCGCGTACTGCGCAGTGAGGGCGGGGAGGTCATCGGGCTGGTCTCGGAGCGAGAGGCGTCGCGGCAGCAGCGCGCCATCCGGGAATGCACCAGCGGGGTCTTTGCCTGCTCCAGGGCTGCCCTTCGCGAGGGCCTGGCCACCTTTTCCTGGGAGCATGTCGAACGGGAGCGGTCGCTCGGCGAGTTCGTCGGGGCCCTCCGTCGGCTCGGCCACGATATCGACACCATCAACGCCAACGTGCCGCAGGAAGTCCGCGGCATCAACAGCCAGACCGAACTGGCCGAGGCCAGCGCCATGATGCGTCAAGCCAAGTGTGAGGAACTGATGTCGGCCGGGGTCACCATCATCGACCCGGCCACCACCTACGTCGGCCCCGATGTCGAGGTCGGTCACGACACGGTGCTGCACCCCAACGTCTACCTCGAGGGCCGCACCAAGGTGGGCGCGGCCTGCGAGATCCACGCCGGGTGCCGTCTGGTGGACGCGACCCTGGCCGACCACGTGGTCATCCTGAACTACTGCGTCGTCACCGAGTCGCACATCCACTCGCACGCCCAGGTGGGGCCCTTCGCACACATCCGGCCGGGCAGCGAGGTCGGGGAGGACGCCCGGGTCGGCAACTACGTAGAGCTGAAGAAAACCCGGCTTGGCCGCAAGTCCAAGGCGAGCCACCTCACATATCTCGGCGACGCGACGATTGGGGAAGATGTGAACGTGGGTGCCGGGGTCATCACGTGCAACTACGACGGGACACACAAACACCCGACCGTCATCGGCGACGGCGCGTTCATCGGCAGTGACTCGCAACTCGTAGCGCCGGTCTCGATCGGACGTGGCGCGTTTGTCGCCGCTGGCTCGTCCATCACCCGGGATGTACCTGACGAGAGCCTCGGCATCGCGAGGAGCCGGCAGGAGAACAAAGACGGCTGGGCCCGCACGCGGCGGGCTCGCGACTAGCAGGAGTCCTCCCCATGTGTGGCATCATCGGCTACGTCGGTCATCAGGAAGTCGTTCCGGTGGTGCTCGACGGCCTCCGCCGCCTCGAGTACCGCGGCTATGACTCGGCCGGGATCGCCGTGGTCGGCCCGGATGGCATCGAGGTTCGGCGCAGCGCCGGCAAGCTCGCCAATCTGGAGGCCGTCCTCCGCGACAAGCCGTTGAGCGGCGCGTACGGGATTGGCCACACGCGCTGGGCCACCCACGGCAGGCCCACCGAGGAGAACGCCCACCCTCACCGCGACCAGAGCGGGCGGGTGGTGCTGGTCCACAACGGCATCATCGAGAACTACCTCGAGCTCAAGCGGGAGCTGCAGGGCCGGGGCATCGTCTTCCGCACCGAGACCGATACCGAGGTCGTGGCCCACCTGGTCGGCCTGGAACTGCAGGACGACGGGTTGCACGCCGCGGTGACGCGGGCCTTGCGCCGGCTGCGCGGGCTCTTCGCACTGGTCGTCGTCTCGACCACCGACCCGGGCACCATCGTCGCCGTGCGTAACGGTCCTCCCGTTGTGGTCGGCCTCGGCGACAACGAGTACTTCGTGGCCTCCGACATCCCGGCCATTCTTGCCCACACGCGTGACGTGGTCTTTCTCGAGGACGGGCAGGTGGCGGTGCTTCGCGCCGACGGCGTGCAGTTCTTCGACGCCTCGGCGCAGCCTGTGACGCGGCAGTCGCAGCGCATCACGTGGGACCCGGTGATGGCCGAGAAGGCCGGGTACAAACACTTCATGCTCAAGGAGATCTTCGAGCAGCCGTGGGCGATCAAGGAGACGCTGGTCGGTCGGCTGTCGATGGAGCAGGGCGATGTCCACCTGCCGGAGATCAACCTGGATTCGGCGACGCTGGCCGGGCTGTCGCGCGTGGTGCTGCTGGCCTGCGGCACGTCGTGGCACGCGGCGCTGGTGGGCAAGTTCCTCATCGAGCAACTGGCCCGCATTCCGGTCGAGGTGGACTACGGGTCGGAGTATCGCTATCGGCAGCCGATCGTGTCGGCCGCCGATCTGGTGGTGGTCATCACGCAGTCGGGCGAGACGGCCGATACGCTGGCCGCCCTGCGGGAAGCGCGTCGGCAGGGCGCACGCAGCATCGCCATCTGCAACGTCATCGGCAGCATGGCGACCCGCGAGTCCGAGGGCACGATCCAGACACATGCCGGACCCGAAATCGGCGTTGCCTCGACCAAGGCGTTCACGACCCAACTCGTGGCCCTGGTGCTGCTGGCGCTGCGGCTGGCGCGCGCGCGCGAGGCGATGACCGCCGATCAGGTGCGCCCGGTGCTGCAGGCGCTGACCGAGTTGCCGCGCCACGTGGAGCAGGTCCTGGCCTGCGCGCCGTATGTCGAGGACATCGCGCGCCGCTTCTACCAGTGCTCCGACTTCCTGTTCCTCGGTCGCGGCATGCACTATCCGATCGCCCTCGAAGGCGCGCTGAAGCTGAAGGAGATTTCCTACATCCACGCCGAGGGCTATCCGGCCGGCGAGATGAAGCACGGTCCGATCGCGTTGATCGACGAGAAGCTGCCCGTGGTGGCGCTTGCCCCACGCGACCACGTCTTCGAGAAGATGCTCGGCAACGTGCAGGAAGTGAAAGCCCGCGGCGGCTCGATCATCGCCATCACCGAAGAGGGCGAGCCGCACCTCTGGTCGCTGCTCGACCCGCAGCGCGACGCGCGCCTGGTGCTGCCGCCGGTGCACCCGCTCATGTCGCCGATCACGATGACCGTGCCGCTGCAGCTGCTGGCCTACCACGTCGCTGTCCGCCGCGGCTGTGACGTGGACCAGCCACGCAATCTCGCCAAGAGCGTGACAGTCGAGTAGGGTCGGCCTTCGTCAGAAGCCTGGCGGGCCGCCGTATAATCGGGGTGTCGGACATTGTGGCTGCTGAATCTGCAATCGCAGACCTGCAGGCGTGCGGCAACGCTGCACACACCCAAACATTCCAGTTTCTGCGAGACCCCTACGATGCTGGCGGCTGCGTACTTTCGAAGGCCGAAGGCCGAATGACGAAGGCCGACAACGGTTTCCTCGATTCCCTGAACCCAGAGCAGCGCGACGCGGTGCTGCACACCGACGGGCCGCTGTTGATTCTGGCCGGGGCAGGGTCCGGGAAGACGCGCGTCATTGCGTATCGGATTGCCTACCTGATTGGCAGCGGCCTGGCGCAACCCTTCGAAGTACTTGCCGTGACGTTCACCAACAAGGCGGCCGAGGAGATGCGCGAGCGCGTCGGCAAGCTGATTGGGGCAGACTCGCGGGACGTGTGGGTTTCGACGTTCCACTCGTTGTGCGCGCGGCTGCTGCGGCGTGAGGCCCCGGCCATCGGCCTGTCGCGCGATTTCGTCATCTACGACAGCAGCGATCAGCAGAGCGCCATCAAGCAGGTGATGCGCGAGCTGCAGGTGGACGACAAGATCATCCAGCCACGCCAGGTGCTCGGCCGCATCAGCCAGGCGAAGAACCGCATGGAGGCTCCGGACAAGGTTGGTAACGGCACCTACCGTGACGAGCAGATCGCCAAGATCTACGACGCATACGTGAAGGCCCTGGCGCGGGCCAACGCGCTCGACTTCGACGATCTGCTGCTGAAGACGGTGGAGCTGTTCGAACACGATGGCGTCCGCGCCAAGTACCAGCGGCAATTCCGCTACGTGATGGTCGACGAGTACCAGGACACCAACCGTCCGCAGTACCTGCTGATCAAGCATCTGGTGGGCGCCCGGCACAACCTTGCGGTCGTCGGTGATCCGGATCAGTCGATCTACAAGTGGCGCGGTGCGGACCTGCGCAACATCCTCGACTTCGAGCAGGACTTCCCGGAAGCCGCGACCGTGCGACTCGAGCGCAACTATCGCTCGACGCAGAACATCCTGGATGCGGCCTCCGCGGTGATCGCCAACAACACCGACCGCAAGGAGAAGCGGCTCTGGACCGAGCAGGGCAAGGGCGACCTGGTCACGTACTTTCGTGGCGAGGATGAACTCGAGGAAGCCTCGTTCATCGGCCGCGAACTGCGCAAGGAGATGACCGCCCGCCGAGAGGGCACGGTGGCCATCCTCTACCGCCTGAACTCGCAGTCACGAGCCCTCGAAGATCAGTTGATGCGCGACGGCACGCCCTACAAGATCATCGGCGGCGTCCGCTTCTACGAGCGCAAGGAGGTCAAGGACGCGCTCGCCTACCTCAAGCTGATCATCAACCCGCACGACGACGTCAGCTTCCGGCGCGTGGTGAACGTGCCTCCCCGCGGCATCGGCAAGGCGGTGATGGACGCGCTCGAGCGCGACGACGCAGCGGCGCCTGGCGGGAAAGCACCGCCGATGATGGCGGCGGGCTTGTTCGAGGTCACGGCCTCGCAGTCGATGTGGGCGAGGGCCTCGCACCTGCTGACGTCCCGGACGCTGCCGGGCCGGAGTCACAACTCGCTGAAGCAGTTCGTTGAACTGCTCGACGCGCTGATCGTCCTCGCCCGTCAGGAGCCCCTGTCGATGCTGATCGGCAAGATGCTCGACCAGTCGGGTTATCTCAAGGCGCTGCGCGAGGAAAACACCGAGGAAGCCGAAAGTCGCATCCAGAACCTCGCAGAGTTCGTCTCGTCGGCGCGCGAGTACGAGGAGCGCGAGCCGGAGGCCTCCATCGGCGGCTATGTCGACCGTCTGTCGCTGCTGTCGGAGGCCGACGAATCGGCAGGAGCCAGCAACGCCCGCGTCTGGTTGATGACGATGCATGCGGCCAAGGGACTGGAGTTTCCAGTGGTGGCGCTGGCCGGGATGGAGGAAGGGCTGTTCCCGCATTCGAGGGCGGGCGAGGACCAGGAGCAGATCGAAGAGGAGCGGCGCCTCTGCTACGTGGGCATGACGCGCGCGCAATCGCGACTGCTGCTCACGAGCGCCGCGCGGCGGCGGGTGTTCGGCGAGTACCAGGCCACGCAGCCGTCCCGCTTTCTGGAAGAGATCCCCAGGGAGCTCGTGCTCGAGACGCCGTCCTATACCCGGGCGCGAAGCTTCAACAACACCACGTATGGCGGTCGCGCGAGCTACGAATCACGCGCCAACCCGTACGGCCGTCGGCCCGCGCGCGAAGAGACGCCAGCCGCGGCGACCTACAAGTACGAGGAAGAGGATCAGTCGAGCGAGAGCGGCCGCCCGAAACCGGGGCAGAAGGTGCGGCACGCGCAGTTCGGCGTCGGCACCGTGCGCGACGTTGACGGCAAGGGCGAGGACATGAAGCTCACCGTGCACTTCGCCACGGTGGGCACCAAGAAGCTGATTGCCAAATACGCCCGCCTGCAGCCGGCGTAACCGAAGACGTTTGCGAACGCGGGTGTGAGGGCAGGGCAGCTCGGGGAGCTGCCCCTACCTTCCTGCCCCTACCTTCTCGCGGGCAACTCGGGGAGCTGCCCCTACCTTCGCGCCCCTACCAGCTACACGTCGTCGGTGTCGTCGTCGTCGAGGACGACCTCTTCTTCGGGCTCGTCGAGTGGCTCCTCGATGGCGCCTTCGGTCTCGAGCGGCGCCACCACGTCGGACGGATCGGCCGCCACCTCGGCGATGTCGAGACGAGCAATGGCCTCGACGCGGTCGGTGTCGTCAAGTCGAATGAGGCGAACACCCTGTGTGTTGCGGCCGATCGGCCGCAGCGGCGAGACCGCCATGCGGATCACCATCCCGTCCTTGGTGATGATCAGCACCTGGTTGTCGTCGGCGACGTGGGTGATGCCGACGACCGGGCCGTTACGATCGGAAGACTGGATGTTGCGTATACCCAGCCCGCCGCGGCCGGTGATCCGGTACTCGGCCAGCGGCGTGCGCTTGCCGTAGCCGTTGGCCGTGACGGTCAGCATCGACCCTGTCTCCTCGACCACCTCCATGGCCACCACCTCATCGCCGCTGCGCAATGAAATGGCGCGCACGCCGTAGGCGGTGCGGCCCATCGTGCGGACACGATTTTCCGGGAACCGGATCGCCACCCCGCCGCGCGTGCCGATGAAGACATGGTTGGTGCCGGTCGACAGGCGCACGGCGATGACCTCGTCATCGTCATCCACACCCATGGCGATGATGCCGCCGACGCGCGGGTTGGAGTAGGCCTTGAGATCGGTCTTCTTGATCACGCCCTTGCGCGTGCCCATGACGACGACGCGCTGGCCCTCCTGCGACGGGAACTCGCGCACCGCGACGACGTCGGCGACCTTCTCGCCGCTGGTCATCTGCACCAGGTTGGCGATCGACTTGCCGCGAGCGTCGCGGCCGGCGTCGGGAATCTCGTGGACGCGCAGCCAGTAGGCCCGGCCGCGGTCGGAGTAGACGATCAGGTACGCGTGCGTGGAGGCGACAAACAGGTGCTGCACGTAGTCGTCGTCGGGCAGACGCATGCCGATCGTGCCGGCGCCGCCGCGGCCCTGGAAGCGGTATTCGTCCAGCGACGTGCGCTTGATGTAGCCCTTGTGACTGACCGTGATGGCCATGTCTTCGTCGGCGATGAGATCGAGGATGTTGAGGTCGCTGGTGTCCTCGATGATCTCGGTGCGACGCGCATCGCCGAAACGGTCACGGGCGTCCTTGAGCTCGGTGATCACGATCTGCATCACCAGGCGTTCGCTGCCGAGGATGGAACGCAGCCGCTCGATCTCGGTCAGCAGTTCGGCGAGCTCGTCGAGAATCTTCTGGCGCTCCAGGCCGGTCAGGCGCTGGAGCTGCATGTCGAGGATCGCCTGCGCCTGCACCTGCGACAGGCCGAAGTTGGACATCAGGCCTTCACGCGCTTCGGGCGGGTTCTTGGCGCCGCGAATGAGCGTGATGACCGCGTCGAGATTGTCGAGCGCGATCTGCAGGCCTTCGAGAATGTGGGCCCGCGCTTCCGCCTTGCGCAGCTCGAATTCGGTCCGCCGGCGGACCACCTCGCGGCGGAACTCGACGAACCGATCGACGAGTTCGAGGATCGGCAGCACGCGCGGCCGGCCATCGACGATGGCCAGCATGATGATGCCGAACGAGGACTGCAGTGGCGTGTGCTTGTAGAGGTTGTTCAGCACGACGTCGGGCATCTCGCCGCGCTTCAACTCGATCACCACCCGCATGCCCTGGCGGTCCGACTCGTCGCGGATGTCGGAGATGCCTTCGAGCGTCTTGTCGCGGACCAGGTCGGCGATCCGCTCGATCAGCTTCGCCTTGTTCACCTGATAGGGAATCTCGGTGACGATGATCGCCTGACGATCGGTGCCGCGACCGAGTGGCTCGATCTCGGTCCGGGCGCGCACGATGACCGTGCCGCGGCCCGTCGAGTACGCAGACGCGATGCCGGCGCGGCCCACCAGGATGCCGCCGGTCGGGAAGTCGGGCCCGGTGATGTGCTCGGCCAACCGGCGCCGCTTCTCGTCGCGCGACAGCGGTTGCGGGCGTCCGTCCTCGTCGATCGTGAAGGCCTGTTCGGGATCGGCAATCGCGATGATCCCGTTGACGACCTCGGTGAGGTTGTGCGGCGGGATATTGGTCGCCATGCCGACGGCGATGCCCGACGAGCCGTTCACGAGCAGGTTCGGGATCGGCGTCGGCAGCACCGTCGGCTCGGTCGTCGTCTCGTCGAAGTTCGGGACGAAGTCGACCGTGTCCTTGTCGAGGTCGGCCATCAGCGCCTCGGCAAGCGCCTCCAGCTTGGCCTCCGTGTACCGGTAGGCGGCCGGGCGGTCGCCATCCACGCTGCCGAAGTTGCCCTGGCCGTCCACCAGGGGGTACCGCATGTTGAAGTCCTGCGCGAGGCGGACGAGGGTGTCGTAGGCCGGCGCGTCGCCATGCGGGTGGTAGTTGCCGATGACCTCGCCGACGATCTTGGCGCACTTGCGGTAGGGCCGAGACGCCGAGAGTCCCATCTGGCGCATGGCGAAGAGCACTCGCCGGTGCGACGGCTTGAGGCCGTCTCGGACGTCGGGCAAGGCGCGCCCGATGATCACGCTCATCGCGTAATCCATGTACGAGCGGCGCATCTCGTCTTCGATGTTGACCGGGACGCGGTTCACTGGGGTGCTCATAGAAATGTCTGCAGATCTGTCACGGCTGCCGGAGTCGGTGCTGGCTAGACGTCGAGGTTCTTCACGTCGAGGGCGTGATCCTCGATGAACTTGCGCCGTGGCTCCACCTGGTCGCCCATCAGCGTCGAGAACATCAGGTCGGCCTCGGCCTGGTCTTCGGCACGCACCTGGAGCAGGGTCCGGACTTCAGGCTTCATCGTGGTCTCCCACAACGTGTCCGGGTTCATCTCGCCCAGGCCCTTGTAGCGGTTGATGGCCACGCCCTTGCGCCCGACTTCGAGGAAGTAGCCGACGACGTCCGACAGCGACCGGACTTCGTGGTCGGCGTCCTTCTTGGCAACACGGCGCACCGGCTCGGCCGCCGGCTCACCGGCCGGCAACGCGTCGACCGGGTCGACGACCATCTCCTCGGGCTCTTCCTGGCTGACCCCGACCTGGGTGATGACCATCCGTCCGTCGATCTCGGCGACGTCACGGAAGCTGTTGAGCAAGGAGCGGAAGTCGGGTGTCTGCGCAAACTCGACGCCTGCACGGGAGACGCGCGGGTAGCCGGTGGTGCGGTCGTCGATCTCGAGGAAGAACGCGTTGTGTTCCTCGT
This sequence comes from Luteitalea sp., assembly GCA_046593715.1. Lineage (GTDB taxonomy): Bacteria > Acidobacteriota > Vicinamibacteria > Vicinamibacterales > Vicinamibacteraceae > Luteitalea. Next base: position 1,862 of record JBKJQW010000038.1, on the reverse strand, counting down.
CGACGACCACCGAGACGGCGCGCTGTTCACGGCTCAGGGTCGCGGCAATGGCTTCCATCCGGTCGCGGTCGCCGAAGAACTCGCGGTCGCGCGCCCCGGCGTTCAGCAACGCGCCGACCACGTCCTGGGGCACGCCGCGCCGCTCGACGTGGCGCAGGTTGCGATCGAAGGCGATCATCTTGTGCAGCAGCGTCTCGAGTTCCTCGCCGCTGTACTCCCGGCGCCGGTCGACCAGCTTGAGGACCCGCGAGTCGGTCGCCCTCTTGATCAGGTAGGCCTCGAGATCGGCGTCGTTCTTGATGTAGACCTCCTGCTTGCCACGCTTGGCGCGGTACAGCGGAGGCTGCGCGATGTAGATGTGGCCGTTGTCGACCAACTCACGCATCTGACGATAGAAAAACGTCAGCAGCAGCGTACGGATGTGCGACCCATCGACGTCTGCGTCGGTCATGATGATGACGCGGTGATAGCGCAGCTTGCTGAGGTCGAAGCCGTCGCGATCGCCTTCTTCGCGCTTGCGGCCGATGCCTGTGCCGAGCGCCGCGATCATCGTCTTGATCTCTTCGCTGCCGAGCATCTTGTCGAACCGGGCCTTTTCGACGTTGAGGATCTTGCCCTTGATGGGCAGGATGGCCTGGAAGCGCCGGTCGCGCCCCTGCTTGGCGGAACCACCGGCCGAGTCGCCCTCGACGATGTAGATCTCGCTCTGTGCGGGGTCGCGCTCCTGGCAGTCGGCCAGCTTGCCGGGCAACGAACTGCCGTCGAGGGCACCCTTGCGCCGAACCAGGTCGCGGGCCTTGCGCGCCGCTTCACGGGCGCGCGCCGCGTCGGCCGCCTTGGCGACGATCGACTTGGCGACGGCGGGGTTCTCTTCGAGGAACGCGCCGAGCCGCTCGTTGACGATCGCCTCGACAATGCCCTTGACCTCGGTGTTGCCGAGTTTGGTCTTGGTCTGGCCCTCGAACTGCGGGTTCGGGATCTTGACGCTGACCACCCCTGCCAGTCCCTCTCGCGAGTCGTCGCCGCTGATCGGCGTGTCCTTGAGGTCCTTCGGGAGGTTGGCGCTGGCGATGTACGCGTTGAGTGTGCGCGTCAACGCCGCGCGGAAGCCAGAGAGGTGGAAGCCGCCCTCGTGCGTATTGATGTTGTTGGCGAACGTGTAGAGACTCTCGTCGTACGAGTCGTTCCACTGCAGCGCGATCTCGACCTCGATCTCGTTGCGCTCGCCGCGCATGTAGATCGGCGGATCGTTGACCGCTCGCCGCGCCTTGTTCATGAACTGCACGTACTCGACGATGCCTCCCTTGTACTCGTAACGAACCGATTTCCCTTCGCCACGCTCGTCCTCGAGCGTGATGACGATACCGGCATTGAGGAAGGCGAGTTCGCGGAGCCGGTTGTTCAGCGTGTCGAAACTGAAGGTCGTCGCCTCGAAGATGGTGACGTCTGGCTTGAAGTGGACCTTGGTGCCGCGCCGCTTCGTGGTGCCGGTCTCGGCGAGCGGTTGTTGCGCCGCGCCGCGCGAGTACGTCTGCTGGTAGACGTGGCCGTTGCGCCAGATCTCGAGTTCGAGCAGTTCCGACAGGGCGTTGACCACCGAGACGCCGACGCCGTGCAGGCCGCCCGAGACCTTGTAGGCGCTGCCTTCCTGGTTGAACTTGCCGCCGGCGTGCAGCACCGTCAGGACGACCTCGGCAGCCGACTTCCCGCTCTCGTGCATGTCGACGGGGATGCCGCGGCCATCGTCCACAACGGTGACGGAATCGTCGACGTGGATGGTGACGTTGACCTCGGTGCAGTGCCCGGCCAGCGCCTCGTCCACGGAGTTGTCGACCACCTCGTAGACGAGGTGATGGAGCCCA
>JBKJQW010000002.1:0-35090 GCA_046593715.1 Luteitalea sp. | reverse complement strand
GATTTCGGGATCGCCGAGCGCTTTGAAGCGGCGGCTGTTCAACGCGCCGAGTTCGTCGAGCGTCTCGCGACGCGTCTCGCGGTCCATGCCGGGCGGGTTTGACAAGTAGAGCACCGGGTCGCCCTTGTTGCGGAACTTCACGCCCTGGTGCTGCGTCGGCAGAAAGCCGCTGCTCCACAAGCGGTCGTAGAGCGGTTGGTCATCGGGGCGACCGGAGCCAAAAGACGTGAGCACGACGTAGGCGGGCAGGTCGCGATTCTCGCTGCCGAGGCCGTAACTCAACCACGAGCCCATGCTGGGCCGGCCGGGAAGCTGGTGGCCGGTCTGGAAGAACGTGATCGCGGGATCGTGGTTGATCGCGTCGGTGTACATCGACCGCACGATGCACAACTCGTCCACCACGCTGGCGGTGTGCGGCAGCAGATCGGACACCCACGTGCCGTTGCGGCCGTGTTGCGAGAAGCGGAACTGCGAGCCTGCCAGCGGCAGCGACGACTGGTTGCCGGACATGCCGGTGAGGCGTTGCCCCTGGCGCACCGAGTCGGGCAGCTGTTGGCCGTTGCGCAGGCGCAGCACCGGCTTGTCGTCGAAGGTCTCGATCTGGGACGGACCGCCCGCCATGAACAGGTAGATGACCCGTTTTGCCGTGGGCGGAAAGTGCAGCCCCGCCGGTAGGGGCGGCTCCCCGAGCTGGCCGGCCTGATGCCGCGGGTCGATCACGCTCGCAGCCGATGTGCGAACCGGATTCACGAGATCGGCCAGCGCGATGCCGCCAAGGCCGAGCCCGAACCGATTGAGCACGGACCGACGGGACAAGCCGGCCGCGGGGATCGCGCCGGTGCAGCGATGCGTACTCATGCGACGCCCCTCATCGAGTGACGACGAAACTGTCGAAGTTCATGATGAGACTCGCCACGCTCGCCGTGGCCGCGACGTCGGCCGCAGACAGCGCCGCATCGCGAGGGGCCTGCCCCACCCGGATCAGCGCGTCGGCCGCCTGGGTGTCGGCCGCGTACATTCGCTGCTGCTCGTCGAACGCCTGCGCCAGGATGTCGGCCTCCGTTGCGTCGGGCGCGCGACCCGCGAGGCGCCGGAATGCTTCGCGATGCCGCGCTCGTGGGTCGGTCGGGAACTGCCGGACCAGCTGTTCGGCCAGAACCCGTGCCGCCTCGACAAACTGCGGATCGTTCAGCAGGACGAGCGACTGCAAGGGGGTCACGGTCACATCGCGCCGGGCGACGCACACCTCGCGCGACACGGCGTCGAACGTCGTCATCGCCGGCGGTGGCGAGGTACGGCGCCAGAACGTGTAGAGGCTGCGGCGATAGAGTTTCTCGCCGGTGTCCTGGCGGTAGGTCTGGCCGGTACCCGACTGCTCCCACAGGCCCTCGGGCTGGTACGGCTTGACGCTCGGCCCGCCGACGGTCCGCACGAGCAGACCACTTGCCGCGAGAGCGCTGTCGCGAATGTGCTCGGCCGGAAGACGCAACACCGGCCCGCGCGCCAGCCACAGGTTCTCCGGGTCGCGCCGCACGAGGTCGGGCGACGCAGCCGAGGTCTGTCGAAACGTGTCGGAGGACACGATCCGTCGGTGCAGCGCCTTGACGTCCCACCCGCTCTCCACGAACTCCCTCGTGAGCCAGTCGAGCAGGTCCGGGTGCGTGGGCAGGCGCCCCTGACTGCCGAAATCCTCGGGCGTGGCGACGAGACCTCGCCCGAAATGCATCTTCCAGACACGGTTCACGACCACGCGTGCCGCCAGGGGATGCTCGCGACTGGTGAGCCAGCGCGCCAGGCCTAGTCGGTTGCGCGGTTGATCGGCCGGAAAGGCCGGCAGGCTCGCCGGGGTGTCGCGCGGCACGATCTCTTTCGGCGCGTCGTAGGCGCCCCGCGCAAGGAGATGCGCCGGCCTGGGGACCGGTAGGTCCTCCATCACCATCAGCTCCGGCACGCGTGCAACCAGGCTGTCCTCCTCGACCCGCAGTCGGTGCAGGTCGGCCCGGGACTGGCGAGACGGCGCGTGCACGCGGGCCAGGAAGTGCGCGCGGGCCAGTCCATCGTCCACGGGCGGCGTGCGCGCGCCGGCGACTTCGGCGGCCGTGAGGGCGACGTCGAACACGACCAGTTCGTCGACCAGACCGTTCCTGAAGCCGCTGTCGCGGAACCGCCCGCCCAGCATCAGGGGCGTCGGCGCGGACTGGAGGTCGCCCGCGGCCTTCGCGTACCGGATGTCCTTGTAGAGCCCGTCGCGCACGACGTCGACCGCAACCGCGGCGCCATCGACGTAGATGGCGATGCCGGAGGCGCGGCTCGAACCGTCGTAGGTGACCATGACCGACGACCACTGACCGATGGGCAATGCCTGGCGGGCCCGCACGGCCACGGCGTTGCCCGGCCAGAAATGGATCACCCCGAAGAAGGGGCGCGCGTCCTCGAGCGTGAGCTCGAACCCACGGCTGCCCGCGTCTGTCCAGGCGCGGGACTGGTGGAACACCACGGCCCGCGGCTGCGCCTCGGATGGCTTGACGCGCAGGCCGATCGAGAACGCATCGGTGCGCGAGAACTCCCGCAGGGCCGAGTGGACGACGGCGTTGTCGCCATTGAAGCGCAGGGCCTTGCCGCCGCTGGCGCCCGGGTCGTCCACCAGCACGGGCGCGTCCTGCAGACGCGCACCGCCCTTGATGACGGCGTCCGGCGTCGCGTCGCCGTCGATCACGTCGAACGGCAGATGGGCGATTGGCGCCGGAACGCTCATCGCCGCGCCACGTCGCCATGTGCGAAATGCCGGCTCGGCCTGCCGGCCAAGGCCGGCGATGTGCCGCTCGGTGGCGGCGATGCGGCGCAGCACCGTGGAGTGTGCGGCGGATTGGTGGGCCGGCCAGAGCAACATCGAGGGCGACGGCGTGGCGTTGGTGAAGTGCGAATACAGCCCGGATTCGTCGATGCTGTTGAAGAAGGCAAACAGCGAGAAGTAGTCGCGCTGGGTGATCGCATCGAACTTGTGGTCGTGACAGCGAGCGCATTCCAGCGTGAGGCCCAGCATGGCCGTGCCAAAGGTGTTGACGCGGTCGGCCACGTACTCGGTGCGGAACTCCTCCTCGATGCTGCCGCCCTCGTTGGTCTGCCGGTGCAGGCGATTGAAGGCCGTCGCGATGCGCTGATCGCGGGTGGCGTTGGGCAACAGGTCGCCCGCAAGTTGCCACGTGAGGAACTGGTCGTAGGGCAGGTTGCTGTTGAACGCGCCGATCACCCAGTCGCGGTACGGCGACATGTCGCGGGTCACGTCAGCCTGGTAGCCGTAGGTGTCGGCATATCTCGCCAGGTCGAGCCAGTCGCTGGCCATGCGTTCCCCGTAGGCCGGCAGGTCCAGCAATCGATCCACCACGCGCCGGTAGCCGGCCGCGGACGGATCGGCCAGGAAGGCGTCGATGTCTTGTGGTGTTGGCGGCAGGCCCGTGAGGTTGAGCGAGACGCGTCGCAGCAGGACCTCCGGCGCTGCGGGCGGTGATGCCGGCAGACCTTCGGCCGCGAGCCGCGCCTGGACGAAGGCGTCGACGGGCGAGGTCGTCGGCCGCGCCGGCGGGATGGGGGGCGACGCGACGGGCTCCCACGACCAGTGTGCGCGGTACTCGGCGCCTTCACGGACCCATCGGGCGAGCACGTCTTTCTCGGCCGCCGTCAGGGACAGGTGCGCGTCGGCGGGCGGCATCACGTCCTCGTCGTCGGCAGGCAAGTGGATTCGGCGAATCAGCTCGCTGCGTGCCGGTTCGCGCGGCATGACGACCGACATGCCACCGCCGAGATCGTCAAACAGACCTGCGCGCGTGTCGAGACGGAGCTTCGCTTTCCGCTTGCTGGCATCAGGACCATGACAGCGGAAGCAGCGGTCCGATAACAGCGGTCGGACATGTCGATTGAAGTCGACCGGGGCGCTCGCGGCGGACGCCGGCGCCTGCGCAGCCTGGCCAACGAGGATGGAGGTCACCGTACACGCCGCGAGCGCGAGGACCCCGGCGGCCACGACACGCCCTCTCGACGGCATCACCCACATGGGCGCATTCTCTGGGGCGGGTCGCCACATGTCAAACACGGGAACAGGCGCACGACCGCATGCACATGCAAGATGAGCGAGAGACGGTGAGCCCGGTGCGTCTGGCCTTGCGGGGATGGCAGCAGCGTGTGCAGGCGGTGATCGACATCGCGCGCGACAGCGACGACCTGGTGGCACGCCTCCCGGTGCTGGACCAGCTCGCGCACGAGCTCGTGTCGGACCTGGGGCGCGCGATGGGCGGCATCGACGACGCCGCGCGCCCGCCCGCCGCCTCCCCGAGCGGCACCGCCACGCTTCGGACGGCGCTCGGCAAGGCGCACGCGCGCCTGCATGGCATCGAGCTGTGGCACCGGGCGCCAAGCGTCACGGCCCTGCGCACGGCCCGTGATGTCTTTGCCGCCGCAGCGCGGCGCATCGACGACGCGTAAGCGCGTCACGTACTGGCCTGCGGGGGACAGCCAGCGAGCCCGGCGGGGTTCACGGCCTGTCGGGCCACAACACGGTGCGATCGACCCGCGCGATGGACGTGCGGCCGGTAAGCGCCATCGCGGTTTCGAACTCCCGCCGCAGGATTTCGACGATGTGCTGCACCCCGTCGCTGCCGTTGACCGCGAGGCCGTAGAGATACGGGCGCCCGATGAGCACGGCACTGGCACCGCGGGCCAGCGCCCTGAGGACGTCGCCTCCGCGGCGGATGCCGCCATCCATGAGGACGGGCATGCGTCCGTCGACGCGGTCGGCCACCCGCGGCAGCGCATCAATGGTTGCCGCCACGCCGTCAAGCGCGCGCCCGCCATGGTTGGACACGATGATGGCGTCGGCACCCGCCTGGACGGCCTGTTCGGCGTCGTCGGGATGCATCACGCCTTTGAGGACGATCGGCAGCTTGGTCTGCGCGCGAAACCAGTCGAGGTCCTTCCAGGTGAGGGACCGGGACCGGCTGGCACTGGTCTGCGTAACGCCACCAGGGATGGCCTGCGCGATGTTGGGCAGCGGCAGCGCGCGCAGGGCGTCGGCGTGGCGGCTGACGCGGTCGCGTGCGTAGATCACCGGCTGATCGACCGTGACGCAGAGCGCCGCGCAGCCCGCGGCTTCCACGCGGTGAATCAGGTCCCTGGCGATCGCGCGGTCCCGGTTGACATAGAGCTGGAACCACAGCGGCTGGGTCGCCGCCGCCGCGACCGCTTCGACGCTGCAGTTGGCGTTGGTGCTGAGCACCATGATGGCCGACGCGGCACTCGCCCCGCGGGCGGTGGCCACCTCGCCCTCCGGGTGCACGAGCATGTGCGCCGCGGCCGGTGCCAGCAGGATTGGATGTGGGAGCGATCGGCCGAACAGCGTGGTGGAGGTGTCGATCGTCTCCACGTCCACCATCACGCGGCTCTCGAGGCGCAGGCGCTGCAACGCCTCGCGATTCCATCGCACCGTGAGATCGTCGGCACATCCCTGGTCGTAGTATTCCCACGCGGGGATCGACATCAGGCCACGGGCGCGGTCTTCATACTGCGACACGCTGAAGAGATCGACGGTCTCGGCCGTGGCAATGGCCCCCGCCGGCCGGGACGGTGCGGAGGGCGATGCCACCACGGACTGCGCTCGCGCACTCGCCGCCGCCGCGGGGCTGCCGGCAGCGAGGGCGAGAGACGTGAGCGCCAGACGGCGGGTCACGCGGTGCGGTTGAGGCATCTGGTCGAGCGGTGACGATAGCATGGCGATGACGAAGCGCTGGCAGGTGTGGCAGAGTGCGCTCGGACCCTCTGGAGCCACCATGCCGACACTCCCCCACTGCCTGCCCATGTTCGCCGCGTCACACATCTGCCGGCTGACCGCGCTATCAGCGGCGTTGCTCGCCGTTTCAGGCTCGGTCGGAGCGGCGGAGCCGCCTCAGGTCGCCGCAGCGTCGCAGCCGGCCACCGGGACGCCCCCCGTGAAGGCGGGCTCGCAGACGTTCAACACCGTGATCACCAAGCTGAAGGAAGGCAAACAGGTCTTCAGCAACACCATCATCGGACCCGATCTCGACGCCGCACGAAAGGCCTGTGAAGGCGTGGACTTCATCTGGATCGAGATGCAGCACAGCACCCTCACCTGGCGTGAGACGCAGCAGTTGATCAAGGTCATCGTCGAGGCTGGCAGCATTCCCTTCGTGCGGGTGCCGACCGCAAACGAGGGCGACATCCAGAAGGCCGCCGATGCCGGCGCGCTCGGCATCGTCGTCCCGATGGTCGATTCGGTGGCCGAGGCGCGCGATGCCGTGCTCTACGCCAAGTTCCCGATCGGCCACCGCGCCAACCCGAACACCAGGCCGTGGGGCCACCGCAGTGCCGGCCAGGCCCAGGCTCCCAGTCTGTGGGGCCCCGGCTATGCGGTCAACGCCAACAACAACATCCTGGTCATGATCCTGATCGAGAACCCGAAGGGCGTCGGGGTCATCGACGACATCCTCGAGCAGGTCGAGGGCATCGACATCGTCATGGTGGCCAGCAACGACTTCGGTCAGCACGGCGGCGACCGCGACGGCGACGCCAGCTTCAATGCGCGCGAGACGCTGGTGCGCGAAGCCGTGCTCGCGCGGGGAGTGATTCTCGCTGGTCCGTCGAACTGGCGGAATCGTCCTGGCTACCGGCTGTTTCAGGGCCGGAGCGACGCGACCACCACAGGGTACGAGGCGCCGGCGCGCAAGGATTGACCCGCCGCAACACGCAGCAGTCGCCGGCAGACGGCTGCACCAGCACGTGACACGCCGGGCAGTCGAAGAAGAAGAGACAGGCGTGGGTGGGAATGTCCACCAGCGTCGGCGTCGCGCAGTGGGGGCAGACCAGCCGGCCGAGCCCGGCGGAGCCCACTGGAGACGGCGGACCGGGCAGGTCGGGAATGCGCGGATGATTCAACGCTCCGTCCTCCAGCCCAGACACGACACGGCCCTCGCAGGGAGGGCCGGCTGCGACGCCCGCGTCGCAAAGGGAAGATTGGTCGGGACGGCGAGATTCGAACTCGCGACCCCCTGAACCCCATTCAGGTGCGCTACCAGGCTGCGCTACGTCCCGACCTGCGCCTTGCGACGCGAAGGCGAATTGTACCGCATGGGGTGCCAACTGCACAGTGCCCCTCGCCCCGGAGCGCGTCCCAGCCGCAACGCCGTCTTCGTCCGGCGTTACCGACGCGCCCGCTTCGGCAGCGAGGTGGGCGCGGCTGCCCCGTCGTCGCCCAGCAGGTCCAGCAGAGAGCGCATCTCCTGCTTCAGCTGGACGAGTGCCGACCGCGCCTCCTCAGGCAGGCCGGGCCGAGCCGGCGCGCTGGCGGGGACGGCTGACGGGCTCGCGCCGCTGGCAGCCACGGCAGGTGATGCCAGCACGGCGGCTCCTTGGGCCGTCACTTCCTCGACCTGGCCTGGCGCGCCGCCGCGTGTTGCCGCCGCTTTGGCGTGCGCGGCCTGGACTTCGGCGACAAAGGCAAACAGGTCGTCTGGCGGCGCGGGCTGCTCGGACTCGAACCGGCGGCGAACGCCCGAGAGCGTGAGGCCCTCGATGAAGACCAGGTCGCGAATCCGGAGCACGCGCTCGACGTCGGTGCGTCGGTAGATGCGTGGGCCACCAGGGGTCTTCGAGAGGCCGAGTTCGGGAAACTCGGACTCCCACGACCGCAGCACGTATGGCTGAATCTGCGCCAGTTCGCAGACCTCACCCGCCTTGAATGCGGGCTTGTCCGGAATGGTCACGCTCGGGGAATCCGCCACGGCGTCAGTATAGAACCCGGAGTCGGGAACCGGGAGTCGAGAGTGGGCACGCCTGCACGGTCAGCTGCCCGCGGCGCCTCGGCCGGTCGGGTCAGGACTCCCGACCCGGACGTTCGCGCTTCTCGCGGCCGGCGCGCTTGCGCACCATGATCCGGATCGGCGTGCCCTCGAAGCCGAACGTCTCCCGCAGCCGGTTGACCAGGAAGCGGTGGTACGAGAAGTGGAACTCGGTGGCCACGTTTGTGAAGAACACGAACTGCGGCGGGGCGGTGCCGGTCTGCGCGGCGTACAAGATCCGGACGTGCCGCTTGTCCGGGCTCGACGGCGGATGCTCGCGGCCGATCCGCTCCACGAAGCGGTTGAGTTCGCCGGTGGTGATGCGTTTGCGCCGCGACGCGGCCACCACGTCCACGGTCTCGAGCAGCTTGGAGGCCCGTTCGCCGGTGAGCGCCGAGATGTGCAACAGCGGCGCGTACTCCAGGAACTTCATCCGGAAACGCTGTTCGTCGTCGAATTCCTTGTAGTACCGGTCGCCCTCGCCCTTGGTCAGGTCCCACTTGTTGGCGGCGATGATCATCCCGCAGCCCAGCCGCTCGGCCTCCCCGGCGATCGCGGCATCCTGGTCGGTCGCCCCCTGTGAGGCATCGATCACCAGCACGGCGACATCGGCACGCTCCATCGCCCGCTTGGCGGTGAGCACGCTGACCATCTCGACGGCATGAGCACTCGCCACCTTGCCGGGCCGCCGAATCCCCGCGGTGTCCACGATGCGGAACGTGCGCTTGTGCCAGCGCAGGATCGTGTCGATGGCGTCGCGAGTGGTGCCTGGGATGTCGCTCACGATGAGCCGCTCTTCCCGCAACAGGCGATTGACGAGGGAGGACTTGCCCACGTTGGGGCGCCCGACGATGGCAACGGCAATCTCCTCCTCGGTCTCCGGGTCCACCGTCCCGCCGAGCTTGCCGGCCAGTTTGAGCTGCTCCAGCGCCGCGTCCATCAGGTCGTGCACGCCGGTGCCATGCTCGGCCGCGATCTCGAACACGTGGTCGAAGCCGAACGCGAAGAACTCGTACATCCGGTCCAGGGCCCGCTTGTCGTCGGCCTTGTTCACCGCCAGCAGGACGGGCGCCTGGGCGACCCGGCGAATCTCGGCGGCAATCTCGTCATCGCCCGGAACGCGGCCCTCGCGGCCATCGACGACGAAGATGACCAGGTCGGCCTGCAGGATGGCGCGCTTGCCGTGCTCGACGACCATGTCGTGCAGGGGGTCCTCGGTGTGGCCGAAGATGCCCCCCGTATCGACCAGGCGGAAGTGCGTGCCCTGCCATTCGGCGTCGTGCGACAGGACATCGCGCGTGGTGCCGGCCATGGCGTTGACGATCGCGCGTCGGGTACGCGTGATGCGGTTGAACAGCGTCGACTTGCCCACATTGGGGCGGCCGACGAGCACCACGGTGGGCCCGGATCGTGCTGGCGTACCGGTCATGCGGGCATCTTGCGGATTGACACTCTAAACCCCTGTATCTATGCTTCTTAGCGGATCACGATGATCAAGGTCGACATCATCAACGAAGTGGCGACGAGTGCCGACATCACCAAGGTGAAGGCCGAGGTCGCCGTCGAGGCCGTCTTCGAGGCGATGCGGGAAGCCATGAAACGTGGCGAACGCATCGAACTGCGCGGGTTCGGCGTCTTCCAGGTGAAGCCGCGCAAACGCGGCATCGGCCGCAATCCCCGGACGGGCAAGGAGGTGCGGATCCCGCCGGGTCGCACCATCCGCTTCAAACCGGGCAAGGAACTCCAGAACATCGGCGGCTGAGCAGAACCTGCCCGTGACCACCCCTCCGTCGCTCCCGCGCAGCACCGACCCGGCACCTGCCCCCTCGAGCACGCCCACGCCGATCAGCTGGTCGGCCGACGACAACGCGTGGGTGACGGGCCCGCTGACCCCGGCGGCCACGACCTCCAACGAGCGCGTCGGCTCGCGACCCTGGGTACACCTGCTCCTGCTGCTGGCCACGTTTGTCACCATGACCCTGGCCGGGCAGCAGTTCTTCCTCAACTACATCTCTGCCGTCGGCATCCGCCGCGTCAACGTACCGGCGGCCGCCATACTCCTGGGCGGACTGTGGTTCAGCATCCCGGCCTTGCTGATCCTCGGCTCCCACGAGCTCGGGCACTATTTCGCGTGTCGATATTACCGGATCCCAGCCTCGCTCCCGTATTTCGTGCCGGCTCCCGCCCTGTCCATCGTCGGTACGCTCGGTGCGGTGATCCGCATGGCCCTGCCCCGCACGCGCCGTGCGCTGTTTGACGTCGGCATCGCCGGGCCCATCGCCGGGTTCGTGGTGCTGGTGCCGCTGGCCGTGTATGGGGTGGCGCATTCATACGTGGTGCAGCTGCCGAGGGCGGTCTCGCTGCAGGGAGGCCTGGAACTCGGCGACCCGCTGCTGCTGACGCTGCTGCAGCGGCTGTATTTCGGTGACCTGCCGGACCGCACGCTGTTTGTCATGCATCCGACCGGATTTGCCGCGTGGTTCGGCTTGCTCGCCACGGCGCTCAACCTGTTCCCGGCCGGCCAACTCGACGGTGGCCATATCGTCCACGCCATCGTCGGCCGCGCCTCGCGCTACGTCACCATCGTCTCGATCCTGGTGCTGCTGGCCCTGGCGGTGTTCGTCTCGTCGAGCTGGGCCGTCTGGACCGTGCTGCTGGTGCTGATGACGTACTCGTTCGGCCTGGACCATCCTGACGTTGGCGAGCAGCATCTCCCCATCGGCAGGGCGCGCCTGGCCCTCGCGCTCTTCGCGGTCGTGATGTTCGCGCTGAGTTTCACGCCGGTGCCGATCAGCCCGATCGATTTCGTCGGCGGCAGGTAGGCCCTTCGCCCTGACACTGACAGCAGGTAGGGGCAGCTCCCCGAGCTGCCCGTCCCCGCCGCCTCCCCCCTCTCACAACATCGACAGCGGATCGACGTCCACGGTGACGTGCTTCTGCAGCGACGGCATCTCGGCAATCGCCTGCCGGGTCGCCTGCCGCATCGCAGTCCGATCGCGCCCCTTCAGGAACAGCTGGACGCGTGACTCGCCACGCAATCGGCCGAGCGGCGCCGGTGCCGGTCCGAGGACACCAAACCGCTCCGCCCCGAGGGCACGCAGCTTTTCAGCCAGCTGCGCCGCCTCCTTCAACGCCACCGCCAGCGACTCGTGGCGGACCACGATGTTGATCAGCGATAACCAGGGCGGATAACGCATGCGCTCGCGGAATTCGAGTTCGTGGGCCACGAACTCGTCATAGGCCTGCCGCGCGGCCAGGACAATCGCGTAGTGCTGGGGATGCAGCGTCTGGACCAGGGCCTCGCCGCGGGCGTCGCCGCGCCCGGCCCGTCCCGCCACCTGCGTGAGCAGCTGGAACGTGCGTTCCGAGGCGCGGAAGTCGGCCACGCCGAGCCCGATGTCGGCAGAGACCACGCCCACCAGCGTGACCTGCGGGAAATCGTGACCTTTGGCGATCATCTGCGTGCCCACGAGCACATCGATCTCGCGCGACGCGAACCGGGCCAGCACCGTGCCGATGGCGCCGCGTCTCTGCATCGTGTCGCGGTCGACCCGCGCCACCCGTGCGCCCGGGCACGTGGCCACCACCTCCTGCTCGACACGTTCGGTGCCGACCCCTGTGTACTCGAGGAACTCGCCGTGACACGACGGGCACCGGTCGGGCACGGGCGCCGCGTAGCCGCAGTAGTGACACCGCATCTGTCCCGCCCGGCGATGCACCGTCAGGGTCACCGCGCAGTTGGGGCACTCGGTGGTGGTGCCGCACCCGCGGCACAGCAGCGACGGCGCGTAGCCGCGACGGTTCAGCAGCACCATCGCCTGCTCGTGGCGCGCCAGGCAGGCCTGCAAGGCCTCACGCAGCGGCTGGCTCAAGACCACGTCCGGGCCTTCGGTCGCCAGCACGTCGCGCATGTCAATTGTCCGCACCGCGGCGAGCGGGCGGTCGTGCACCCGCTGGCGCATCCGGACGAGGCGATAGCGACCCTCCGACGCATGACGCCAGGTCTCGAGCGACGGTGTGGCTGACCCGAGCACCACCAGCGCACCGGCGGCGCGGGCCCGCATCATGGCGGCATCGCGCCCGTGGTAACGGGGACTTTCCTCCTGCTTGTAGGCGGTGTCGTGCTCCTCGTCCACGATCACGAGCCCTATCCGGGGCAGCGGCGCAAACACCGCGGAGCGAGTGCCGATGACGATGTCCACCTCGCCACGGCGGATACGGTGCCACTGGTCGTAGCGCTCGCCATCGGACAGCCCGCTGTGCTGGATGGCGACACGCTCGCCAAAGGCCCGGCGGAACAGCGACGCCACCGCGGAGGTCAGCGCGATCTCGGGCACCAGCAACAGCACGCCACGCTCCTGCGCGAGCGCGGCGCGCGCCAGCCGCAGGTAGACCTGCGTCTTCCCGCTCCCGGTGACTCCATGCAGCAGCGAGGGCTGAAACCCCTGGCCGATGAGCGGCTCGAGCACGGCAATCGCGTCGGTCTGCTCGCCGGTCATTGGGAGGAACAGCGGCGCCGCCAGCACCTCTGATGTACCGGCCGACCCGCTCACGAACGGGTCACGGGCCACCGCCCGCCATTCGACCTGCGCCAGCCCAAGGGCGACGAGCCGACGCACCACCTCGCTGCCGATGCCCTGCTCGCGCAGGACGCCCGCGTCGATGCCCTCCGGAGTTCCCGTCAGCACACTGACGGCCGCCGCCTGCTTGGCGCCAAGCCGCATGGTCGCCGGCTCGAAGGCCGCCGCCGTGGGGCGAATCCACCGCTGCTTGAGCGACGCATCGGCCCGACCGGTGACCACCGGCTGCAGCCGCACCGCGCCGACCTTGAGCAGGCGCCGGACGGCGCGCGAGATGGTCTCCGGCGTCGCGTCGAGGGGCCGCGTGCCCGTCCCGAGCGCTCGAGCCACCTGGCGTCGCAGCACCGGCCCCTTCTCTCGCAGCAACGCCAGGATGGCCTCGTCCACGGGTTGGTCGAGGGGCAGTTCGCGAGGCGCCTGCCGTGCCGCGTCGGCCTCGTCCTCGGCCAGCGCCAGGGTCATGTCGCTGCGCAGCCAGCCCTTGGGCGGCATCGCCGAGGACATCACCTCGCCCGGCCCCGCCATGTAGTAGTCCCCCACCCACAGGGCCAGGTCCACGACTTCCTCGGGCAGAAACGTGACGTCGTCGAGCACCTCGAGCACGTCGCGCAGACGGGAGGGGGGATCGTGCAGGGACGCGTTGTCCTGTGTCACCAGGCCGGTCAGCTTGCGTGGACCCACCTGCACGACCACACGCGTGCCGCGCGGCGCCTGCAGGCCGTCGGGCAGGCGATAGGTCAGCAGGCCGAGCCCTGGTACGGGCACGGCCACGCAGACCAGCCGCATCAGCGCGCCTCGCCTCGCAGAAGGGACCGCACCAGCTTCATGTCCTCCCACGTCTCCCGCTTCTTGTCGGGACTGCGCAGCAGGTACGCGGGATGGAAGGTCGGCACCAGGACCGCACCGCGGAACGGATGCACCTGGCCCCGCAGCTTGGTGATCGGCGTGTCGGTGCGCAGCAGCGTCTGGACGGCGAACTTGCCGAGGGCGACCACGACCTTGGGCTGCACGAGATCGATCTGCTGGAACAGGAAGGGCTCGCAGGTCAGGACTTCGTCGGGCTCCGGATTGCGGTTACCGGGTGGCCGGCACTTGATCACGTTGGCGATGTAGACATCGTCGCGACGCAGTTCGATGGCCTCGATGATCTTGGTGAGGAGCTGCCCGGCGCGGCCCACAAACGGGATGCCCTGCTCATCTTCGTCGGCTCCCGGTGCCTCGCCGACAAACATCAGGTCGGCCGTGGGGTTGCCGACCCCGAAAACGACCTGCGTGCGCCCCAACGCGCACAGTTTGCATCGCATGCACTGCGGCCCGATGTGCGCGCGCAACGCGTCGAGCGAGTCCACGCCGACGGCCGCCAGGGAGCCGTCGTCGGGTGTCGCCACCGCAAGGCCCGTCGCGTCCCGGTGGCCGGGAACCGGGACGCGATTCCCTGTCCAGGCGGCGTCACGACTGAACCCGGTCACGCCGAGTTCGCCATAGAACTGCAGGTGGGCACGAAGCTGCGCGCGCGGATCGGAAGAGTCAGACATGGGGTGACGCGTCGGTCGGGCTCTGCGCGCCTGTTGAGGGAGCCAGCGACAGGCGCTGCGCGACAAAGACGATGATCCGCTCGGCAAGCGCCGACTTGGCTTCGAGCGGGTAGGACTGCACGCCGTCGGCCGAGACGAAACTGGCGACGTTGGTGTCGCCGCCGAAGCCAGCGCCTGGCAGGGTGACGTCGTTGGCCACGATCAGGTCCACCTGCTTGGCCTCGCGTTTTCTCGCCGCGTACTCGAGGAGCCCCGTCGTCTCGGCGGCAAAGCCGACCAGCACCGGCAGCGCCCGCCCGGCTCGCCAGCGGCCGAGGTCGGCCAGGATGTCCACGGTCCGCTCCAATGTCACGGTGAGCGAGCCGTCCTGCTTCTTCACCTTGTCGGCTGCCGGCCCGCCCGCCGGTGTGTAGTCGGCCACCGCCGCCGACATCACCACGGCGTCGGCCGTGTCGCGTGCCTGGGTGACCGCGGCGTGCATCTCACGGGCCGACCGCACGCGGACCGTTCGCACAGACGCTGGTGGCTCGACGTCGGTGGGACCAAGGACCAGCGTGACCTCGGCGCCCTGCCGGGCCGCCTCGGCGGCCACAGCGATGCCCATGCGGCCACTCGATCGATTGCCCAGGTAGCGAACCGGGTCCAGATCCTCGAAAGTCGGCCCGGCGGTCACCAGGACGCGCCGTCCACGCAGGAGGCTGGGCGGCTGAAGGATCTGCAGCGCCTCGGCCACGATCGCGTCAGGCTCGGCCAGCCGGCCCTTCCCCACCCAGCCGCATGCCAGGTAACCCTCGCCCGGCTGCACCAGGCGCACGCCGCGCGACCGCAGCAGCGCCATGTTGGCCTGCGTCGCGGGGTGCTCATACATGTGCGTGTTCATGGCCGGAGCCAGCAGCACTGGGGCGCGCGTGGCCAGGGCGAGCGACGTCAGGAAGTCGCCAGCCATGCCGTGGGCCAGTTTGGCGAGGGTGTTGGCGGTGGCAGGAGCGATCAGCAGCAACGCCGCATCCGACGCCAGGGCGATGTGCTCGATGTCGGCATTGGCGCCAGGCGCCCACTGCGTCGTGATCACCCGGCGCTGGGTGATGGCCTCAAATGTCAGGGGCCCGACAAAGCGGGTGGCGGCGCGCGTCATCACGACGGCGACCTGATGGCCGGCCTTCTGCAGTTGCCGCACCACTTCGACCGCCTTGTAGGCGCTGATGCCGCCGCTGACGCCAACCACCACGAGGGCCATGCCGCTGCCTCCCGCCGGGGTGTACGCCTAGGCGTACGGCCGCAACTGCGGATCGATGGCGGGTTCGGCGTCGTACACGGGCTGGATGAGGCCTTCCATCACTTCGCGCTGCGCGGTGCGGGCCGGCTTGCCGCTGGGCTCCACCTTGGGCACACAGCCCTGCAGCAATTGCTTGGCACGGGCGGAAGCCACGACGACGAACTCGAAGGCATTGGTCAGGTTGCTGCGGTCTACCATGGGTGCGTGGTCCTGCGTGTGAGTGTCGGGCGATGAACCGGGCCCGATCCGGAACGCTAGACGACCGTCTGGGCGCCGAACGTCTTGAGAATGGCGTCGGCCTTGCGCCGCATCCGCTCGCGGCGCACGCGCTCGGCCAGGATGATGCTGCGCATGGCCGTCACGCAGGCATCGAGATCGTCGTTGACCACGACATAGTCGTAGTCGTCGTAGGCCGCCACCTCGGCACGCGCCGTATCCAGGCGGCGGCGAATGGCCTCGTTGGAGTCCTTGCCCCGCCCTCGGAGGCGCTGCTCCAGGACTTCGAACGATGGCGGCAGGACAAACACGGTGACCAGGGGAATGCCGCCGGCACGCACTTGCCCGGCCCCCTGCACGTCGATCACCAGGACCACGTCCTTGCCTGAGGCCATCAGGCCCTCGGCATCGGTCCGTCCGGTCCCGTAGAGGTTGCCGAAGACGTCGGCGTACTCCAGGAACTCCCCACGGGCCACCATCGCCTCGAAGGTCGCCCGCGACACGAAATTATAGTCTACCCCGTCACGCTCTCCCGCTCGAGCTGCCCGCGACGTGTAGCTGCGCGACATGGTCAGCTCGGGAACCACCTGCACCAGGCGCTCCACGACGGTCGTCTTTCCGGTGCCCGAGGGGGCGGAGACGACAAACAGCTGGCCCTGCCGGAGCGTGCCGTCACTCGACATTCTGGACTTGCTCCCTCATCTTCTCGAGCTCGGCCTTGGCGGTGACCACCATTGCGGACGCACGGGCCCCCTCGGCCTTGGAGCCTATTGTATTCACCTCGCGGTTCATCTCCTGCAGCAGAAAGTCGAGCTTGCGCCCGACCGGCTCCTCCCCGGCGATCAGATCGCTCCAATGGGCCAGATGCGCCCGCAGGCGGACGAGTTCCTCGCGAATGTCCGACCGGGCCACGAACCTGACCACTTCCTGGGCGACGACGGTCTCGTCGACCTGCGGCTCCAGTCGAAGCTCGGCCACCCGCTGCAGCAGGCGCTGCTGCAGGCCCGCGGCGCCCTCGTGGCTGGCCTCCTCCAGGCCGTCCACCAGTCCCATCAAGACTTCGCGGCGCTCCTCGAGCTCGGTGGCCAGGAACTGGCCTTCCTTGCGGCGCATCTCGTTCAGGGCCCCCAGGGCGTCATCCAACACGCCTCTCACGACCTCTTCGAGGCGCGCCGCATCCACGGCAGGACGCTCCTCGCGGACCGTGAGCACCTGCGGGATGCGCAGCATGTCTCCCGGCAGCAGCGGGCCGTCTACCAGGCCCTGCTCGCGGGCACGTCCGACCGCCGCGCCCACTGCGCGGACCAGCGCCTCGTCCACCGCCACGACGGTAACCGGCTCGACGCGGTCCTGCACCTGCATCGCCACCTCCAGACGGCCACGCGCGAGTCGTTGCTGGATGGCGGCGCGCAGGGCCGTCTCGAGCGCCTGCACCGGTGGCGGTACCCGGAACTGCACATCGAGGTGCCGGTGATTGACGCTGCGCAGCGTCACGTTGACGACCAGTTCGTCGGTCTCCCGGGTGGCGGCAGCAAAGCCAGTCATCGAAATGATCATCGGTCTTCCATCGCGGGCGCCGCGCTGTCGGGCGTCGTCACGGGGCGAGACGGTCCGGACGTCCGACCTCGCGTCTTCAGGCTCTCCGGGGCCGCAGCGCCCTCGTCGTCGCGGCCGAACATCTGCAGCGCGTAGAGGCGGCTGTACACACCGCCCGACTGCGACAGCAGCTGGTCGTGGCGCCCGGTCTCGACGATGCGCCCCTGCTCGAGCACGATGATGTGGTCGGCGCTGCGCACCGTGGACAGACGATGCGCGATGACAAAGGACGTACGGTTGCGCATCAGGGCCTGCAGCGCGTCCTGCACGAGGCGCTCCGATTCGGCGTCGAGCGACGAGGTGGCCTCGTCAAGGACCAGGATGGGCGGATCCTTGAGCAACGCGCGTGCGATCGCCAGCCGTTGACGCTGGCCGCCACTGAGGCGCCCCCCACGCTCGCCGATCCGGGTCTCGTACCGCTCGGGCAACATCGTCACGAACTCGTGCGCGTGCGCAGCGCGGGCTGCCGACTCGATCTCGGCCATCGTCGCCTCAGGCCGGCCGTAGGCGATGTTGTGGGCAATGGTGTCGTCAAACAGGACCGTCTCCTGCGTCACCAGCCCGATATGGGCGCGCAGCGAGGCCAGTGAGGCATCGCGCACATCCACGTCGTCGATGAGAATGGCCCCGCTGGTGACATCGTAAAAGCGCGGCAGGAGGTTGACCAGGGTCGTCTTGCCGGCACCGCTCAAGCCGACGATGGCCACGATCTCGCCGGCGTTGACGCGGAACGAGACGCCGTCCAGCACGGTGCGCCGCTCGCGATCGGCATAGGCGAAGCTGACCTCGCGGAACTCGACGCCGCGGCGCGGGCGCGGCATCGCCATGGCGCCAGCCCGGTCGGTCACCTCGGTGTGGGTATCGAGCAGTTCGAAGATGCGCTGCGCGGCGGCCATCGCCTGCTGCAGCGTGGCGTTGACGCGGCTCAGGCGCTTGATCGGCTCGTACATCAGGAAGAGGGTGGTCACAAACAGCATGAACTCACCCATCGTCAGGCGACCCTTTCCGATCTGCGAGGCGCCGTACCAGATCATCGCGGCCACCGCCATGCCGCCCAGCACCTCCATCAGCGGCGGCAGAGCCGACACGGTGCTGGTGACCTGCATGTTGGTGCGGTAGACGCGGTGCGACGCCTCCTCGAAACGTCCCTGCTCGCGACGCTCGGCGCCGAAGGCCTTGACGATCCGCTGTCCGGCAAACGCCTCTGCCGTGATGTGGGTCAGCACCTCGAGCTGTTCCTGGGAGCGTCGGCCACGGCGACGCACGCGCTGCCCGAGCCGGACCAGCGGATATATCAGCACGGGGGCACCGGTCAGCGACACGAGCGCCAGGCGCGCGTCGTGGTAGAAGAGCAGACCGATGTAGCCGACCAGCGTGACCCCCTCGCGGATGAGATCGCCCATCGTCTGCGAGACCACCTGCTGCACCTGGTTGACGTCGTTGTTGACACGCGAGAGCAGCTGCCCGGTCGAGCGGCGTGAGAAGAACGCCGCCGACTGTCCGAGCACGTGCCCGAACATCTGGTTGCGGATGTCGCGGACGACGCGCTGACCGACGTCGGTCATCAGGTAGGCCGACAGGTAGGCGCCGAGCCCCTTCACCAGATAGACCCCGACGATGGCCAGGGCAATCGTGGCGAGCTGCGACTGGTTGCCGAGCGCCTGGTCGAAGATCGGCTTGATCAGGTAGACCACGCCCGCCGAGGCCGCGGCATACGCCACCATCGCCGCAAACGCGGCGATCAGTCTGGCGCGATACGGCGTCGCGTAGCGGAGCAGCCGGAGGAGGACAGTCACTCGAGAAAGTTATCGGGCCTCAGTCCCCGTAGCCGTTGGGGTGGGCCTCGAACCAGCGCCAGGCCGTCCCGACGATGGCATCGAGGTCAGCATACCGGGGTGTCCAGCCGAGCGCGGCGCGGATCGCCCCATTCGCGGCATAGAGAGAAGACGGATCGCCCGGACGCCGCGGTCCGACCGAGTACGGCACCGTGCGGCCAGACACCCGGCTCACCGCATCGATGACGTCGGTCACCGAATGCGGGGTCCCCGTGCCGACATTGAACCGGGCCGAGCTGCCGCCCTGCTCGAGCGACTCGAGAGCCCGCAGGTGCGCGTCGGCCAGGTCGGTGACGTGGATGTAGTCGCGCAGGCAGGTGCCGTCGGGAGTCGGGTAGTCCTGGCCGAACACCTTGAGGCTGTCGCTGCCGCGAGCCGCGAAAATGGCGCGCGGGATGATGTGAATCTCCGGCTGGTGATCCTCCCCCAGCAGCCCGTCGGGGTCGGCACCGGCGGCGTTGAAGTACCGCAGGGCGACGCTGCGCAGGCCGTAGGCGGTCTCGAAATGCGGCAACGCCCGCTCGACGGCCAGTTTGGTCTCGCCATAGGCGTTGATCGGATGCTGCGGATGGCTTTCGTCGATCGGCACGGTCTGCGGCTCGCCGTAGGTCGCGCATGTGGACGAAAAAATCAGCCGGGTGACGCCGGCCTGTGCCAGGCCGTCGAGCAACCCGATGGAGCCGGTGACGTTGTTGCGGTAATAGCCCGCCGGATCGGCCACCGACTCGCCCACCGACAGCCACGCGGCAAAGTGCATCGCGGCATCCACACGGTGCGCTCGGCAGGTCGCGGCGACGGTGGCGCTGTCGGCGATCGCCGCCTCCACCACGGTCAGTTGCCCGGGGCCAGCCAGGCCCGCCAGGGCAGCACAGGCGGCGCGATGCCCGGCCGAGAAGTCGTCCAGCACCACCACCTCTCGCCCGCCGGCCAGCAAGGCCTTGACGGCGTGGCTGCCGATGTATCCCGCGCCCCCGGTGACCAGCACGGCCATCGATCTACCGTCCGATCGAGTAGTACGTGAAGCCCTGCGACGCAATCACGTCCGGCTTGTAGATGTTGCGGCCGTCGAAGATCACCGGGCTGTTCATGCGCTTCTTCATGCGCTCGAAATCGGGCTCGCGGAACTCGTTCCACTCGGTGACGAGCGCCAGGGCGTCGGCCCCATCCAGCGCGTCGTAGGCATTCTTGCAGTAGGTGATCCGGTCGCCGAAGATGCGCTGGGCCGTCTCGTGCGCCTCCGGGTCGTAGGCCTGGACGATGGCCCCGGCCTTCAGCAGACCTTCGATGATCGTGATCGCCGGCGCCTCGCGCATGTCGTCGGTGCGGGGCTTGAACGCCAGTCCCCAGACGCCGATCGTCTTGCCCTTCAAGGAGCGCAGGCGCTGCTTCATCATCTGCAGCAGCTTCTTCTTCTGCTGCGCGTTGACGTCCTCGACCGCGTCGAGAATCTTGAAGTCGTATCCCTTGTCCTTCGAGAACTTCAGGATCGCCTTGACGTCCTTGGGAAAGCAGCTGCCGCCATAGCCGACGCCCGGAAACAGGAAGGACGGACCGATCCGGTTGTCGGACGCCACGGCGCGCCGCACCTGGTCGACATTGGCGCCGTACAATTCGCACACCGTGGCGACCTCGTTCATGAACGAGATGCGCGTGGCCAACATGGCATTGGCGGCGTACTTGCACAGCTCGGCGCTGGCGCAGTCCATCACCATCACGGGCGCCCCGGTGCGCGTGAACGGCGCGTACAGTTCGGTCATCAGCCTGGCGCCGCGCTCGTCGTCGGCGCCGATGACGACCCGGTCCGGCTTGAGGAAGTCGTCCACGGCAGCCCCCTGTTTGAGGAACTCCGGGTTGCTGACGACGCTGAACGGATGCGTGGTCTCCTTGCGCATCACCTCGCGGACCCGCTCCGACGTCCCGACCGGCACGGTACTCTTGTCGACGACGACCTTGTAGCCGTCCATCGCCCGGGCCACGTCACGCGCCACGCCGAGGACGTGCGTGAGATCGGCAGAGCCGTCCTCGGCCTCGGGCGTCCCGACGGCGATGAAGATGATGGTGGAGGCCTTGACGGCCGCAGGCAGGTCGGTGGTGAACGACAAGCGCTTTTCCGTGGCGTTGCGCTTGACGATCTCTTCAAGACCAGGCTCGTAGATGGGGATCTTGCTCCGCTTGAGGGCCTTGACCTTGTCGATATTGGAGTCGACGCAGACCACGTCGTTGCCGTTCTCGGCAAAACACGCCCCGACCACCAGGCCCACGTAGCCCGTGCCCACCACCGCAATCTTCACGCCTTGCTCCTCCCGGCCTGGAGCGCGCCCGCCGCGCGTGGTCCCGTCCGCTCGCGCCTGCACGGCGGGCGATGGGTGGCCGAACGCCTTACGCTAGCATACGTGCCGTGAGGGTGCTGCTCGACTATCGACCGGCGCTGCGCGCGCGGACCGGCGTCGGCGAGTACGTGCATCGGACGACGCTCGCGCTGCGGGCCACGGCGCCTCCTGGCCACCAGGTGGCCGTCTTCTCCAGCAGTTGGAAGGACCGTCTGGTCGCCCCTGCGGAAGGGATCGCCTGCCACGATGCACGCGCACCGGTCCGGATCCTCAACTGGGCCTGGCATCGCCTCGGATGGCCACCGATCGAATGGCTGACCGGACCCATCGACGTGGCGCACTCCCCCACGCCGCTGTTGCTGCCGGCCTCGCGCGCGGCGCAAGTCGTGACCATTCACGATCTGTTCTTCCTCGATCATCCCGAGGCCACCGCCGCTGAGGTCCAACGCGACTATCCGGCCCTGGTGGCCGCGCACGCCCGCCAGGCCGACCTCGTGGTCACCGTGTCGCAGACGGTCGCGGCGCAGGTGGCCGGGCGACTCGATGTCGACCCCGCGCGAATCGTGACGTGCCCCAATGGGGCGCCTGACTGGACGCCGAGGGCTGCCGTGCCGGCCGACGGGCCGGTGATCTGCGTGGGCACGCTCGAGCCGCGCAAGAACATCGCCGGCCTGCTCGATGCCTGGACCCTGCTCCTGGCCGACGGCCTGCGGGTACCGTTGCTGCTGGCCGGTGGCGCACCGCCCTCGGCGGCCCCGCTGCTCGAGCGACTGACCCGCGCCCCACTGACCGGCGTCGCCCGCCATGTCGGGTACCTGCAGGAGCGCGATCGGCGAGCGTTCTACGAGCGCGCTCGCCTGCTCGTGTTGCCCTCGTTCGATGAAGGGTTCGGCCTGCCCGCGGTGGAAGCCATGGCGGCCGGCGTGCCCGTCGTGGTGTCCAGGCGAGGCGCCCTGCCCGAGGTCTGCGGCGATGCGGCGGCCTATGTCGACCCCGACGATCCCCGCGACATCGCCAGCACCGTTGCCGCGCTGCTCTGCGCACCGGACCGACTGGAGGACTTGCGCCGCCGCGGGATCGAGCGGGCGCGTCACTTCTCGTGGCAGGCCTCGGCGCAGCGCCTGTGGGAGGCCTATGCGCAGGCCGCGACGCGGCGGAGCGCGCGCTGATGCGTATCGGCATCGACACGCGCGAACTCAGTGGACGGCCGACCGGTGTCGGCCGCTACCTGCGCGAGTTGCTGGCGCGATGGCAGGCGGCGCCGGCCTGTGCGGGTACCGAACTCGTGCTGTTCACGCCGGACGCGCGTCTAGGCGCCTCGGTGCCCGCACACGGCCTTGGCGCGCGCGCCACCTGGCAGGTCGTGCCTGGGGCAGGGGGCACCGTCTGGGAACAGCGCGATCTGGCCCACGCCGCGCGGACGGCAGGTCTCGACGCCTTCTTTGCACCGGCCTACACGGCGCCGCTGTTCACGTCGGTGCCCCTGGTCGTGGCCATGCACGACGTGTCGTTCGCGGCGCACCCCGAGTGGTTCGCGTGGCGCCATGGCGTGCGTCTCCGACGGCTGGCGCGCTGGTCAGCACGACGCGCCCATGCCGTGCTGACGCTGACCCACTTCTCGGCCACCGAGATCGAGCGGTACCTCGGAATCAGCGCCGAGCGGATTCACGTCATCCCGCTTGCCGTGGACTACCACGATGCCGCGCCCGCCGCCGTCGAGCCGGCCCCGATGACGCCCGTCGTGCTGTTTGTCGGCTCGATCTTCGAACGCCGTCATCTTCCCCTGCTCATCGAGGGCGTCGCCCTGGCGCGGCGGGCGCTGCCCGCCCTCCACCTCGAGATCATCGGGGAGAATCGCACGGCGCCACGCCAGGACCTCGTGGCGCTGGCACGATCGCTCGGCGCCGAGGACGCCGTGCGGATGCGCGACTACCTGCCTGACGCGGCACTCGAACTCGCCTACGCCGGCGCCGGGGTCTTTGCGTTCCTCTCCGAATACGAAGGCTTCGGCCTCACGCCCCTCGAGGCGATGCGGCACCGCGTGCCTACGGTGGTGCTGGACACGCCGGTCGCGCGCGACGTGTATGGCGATGGCGCCCGCTACGTGCCTGCGGGCGACGCGGCGGCGGTGGCCGCGGCCCTGGTCGCCCTGCTCACCGACCATGCCCAGCGGACCCGTCAGATCGCCGCTGGCGATGCCGCGGTCGGCCGGTACCGCTGGGACGACGCGGCAGCCGCGACGTGGGCCGCGATCGCTGCGGCCGCAGGGACGCGCTCGTGAGTGCCGCGGCCCTGTCCATCGTCGTCGTCACCTTCAATGCCCGCCAGGACGTCCTCGCGTGCCTGCACTCGGTACATGCCCACCCGCCGGACCGGCCCTGGCAGCTGGTCGTGGTGGACAACCAGTCGGCCGACGGCACCCCGGAGGCCGTGGCCCGGTGCTGGCCCGAGGTGCCGGTGCTGCGGCTTGACGAGAACGTCGGCTTTGCCGCGGCCAACAACATCGGCATCCGTCGGACCAGCAGCGAGCTGATTCTGCTGCTCAATAGCGACACGCTGGTCAACGCCGGGCAGCTCGAGGCCTTGTGTCGGGCACTGGAGGGCCAGCCGGGCGCAGCCGTCGCCGGGCCGCGACTGGTCGACGACACCGGCCGACAGGAAGTCTCGTTCGGGCCGATGATCTCGCCGCTCGGGGAGACCCGCCAGAAGGTGCGCGCCCGCCTGCTGGCCGACGGCCCAGCCGTCGTGCGCCGACGCCTCGCCGCCGCGATGGTGCGGCGCCAGTTCGTGGACTGGGTCAGCGGGGCGTGCCTGCTGGTGCGGCGAGAGGCCGCCGAGCAGGTCGGGCTGCTCGACGAGCGCTACTTCATGTACTGCGAGGACGTCGACTTCTGCGCCGCCCTCCGGACTGCCGGCCATCAGGTCCTCTACGTGCCGGAGGTGACGGTGACGCACCTGCGAGGCCGATCCCGCGCGACCGTGCCGACGCTGACCACTCGACGATACCGGGACAGCCAGCTCGCCTTCTATCGCAAGCACCATCCGAGATGGGCATGGCTGCTGCGCTGGTACCTCGCAGCCCGCCACATCACCGGACGCCGCTCGTAGCGGGCGGGCGGGCACGCCCACAAGGAGATCCGGCAGCGCCGCGCGACCGTCGGTGGCCCGGTGCTAGACTCGCCACCGATGCGCGTGGCGATGGACATCCGGAAGTTGCGGGACTACGGCATCGGCACGTATGTCCGCAACATCGTGTCGCAGATCGCGCAATTGGACCGGGAGAACGAGTACGTCCTGATCAGTCGCCCCGAAGATCTGGAGTTCACGCAGACGCTCGGACCCAACATCCGGGGTGTGATCAGCACCGCCGGCAACTACTCGGTGCGCGAGCAGTTCTCCATCCCCTCGATCGTCCGCCGCGAGCGGGCGGATGTCTTCCACGCACCGCACTACGTGCTGCCGCCCCTGCTGTCGTGCCCGTCGGTGGTCACGATTCACGACTGCATCCACCTGATGTTCCCGCAGTACCTGCCGAGTCGTCTGGCCTACACCTACGCGCGGGCCTTCATGTGGGCCGCCACGCATCGATCAGCGCACGTGCTCACCGTGTCTGAAGCGTCCAAACGCGACATCCTGCGCTTCTACCGCATTCCGCCCGACAAGATCACGGTGGCCTACAACGCCATCGACGAGCGATTCAACCACATGCCGGCCTATGAGGACATCGCACGGGTCAAGGAACGCTTCCAGCTGCACGACCCCTTCGTCCTGTATGTCGGCAACATCCGGCCACACAAGAACGTGGAGCGGTTGATCGAGGCCTTTGCCCTCGTGCGGACCGGCGCGCTGGCCAACACCAAGCTGCTGATCATCGGCGACGAGATCAGCAAGTACCCCACGCTGCGCCGCGCGGTGCACACCGGCAAACTGCACAAGCACGTGCGCTTCCTCGGCTATGTCGGCCGAGACACGCTGGCGGCGCTGTACCGGCTGGCGACGGTGTTCGCGTTCCCGTCGCTGTACGAGGGTTTCGGCCTGCCGCCACTCGAGGCGATGGCCAGCGGCACGCCGGTGGTCACCTCCAACGTGTCGTCGCTGCCCGAGGTGGTGGGCGATGCCGCGATCCTGGTGGACCCGCGCGAGCCGACGGCGTTCGCGCACGGGCTGCGGCGCGCCTTGCTCGACCCGGTCCTGCGCTCGCAGATGCGCGCGCGCGGTCTCGAGCGGGCCCAGCACTACTCGTGGGCCCGCACCACGCAGACCATCCTGCGTATCTACCGCGAAACCGCGGGCGGCAGATGAGCGAGGGCGAACCGTCCGATGTCGCCGGCGCGGCGCGGCTGCCCCTGACCGGCCCGGGTCCGCGTGTCTCGCAGGCGCTGCCAGCCGGCCTGGCGGGCACCCGTGTGGCCCTGGTCCACGACTGGCTCACCGGGATGCGCGGCGGCGAACGCGTGCTGGAGGTCCTGTGCGAGACGTTCCCGGACGCATCACTGCACACGCTGCTGCACGTGCCGGGCACGGTGTCGGCGGCGATCGAGCGCCACCAGCCCGAAACCTCGTTCCTGCAACGGGTGCCGCGCATCTCGCGCATCTACCGCCACCTGCTGCCGCTGTACCCGATGGCCATCGAGCACCTGGACGTCGGCGATGCCCAGCTCGTCATCTCGACAAGCCACTGCGCAGCCAAGTCGATTCGGACCCGACCAGGCACTCGACACCTCTGCTATTGCTTCACGCCCGTGCGGTACGCCTGGGACCAGTTCGATGCCTATTTCGGGCCGGAGCGGGTGGGCCGGCTCCGCTCAGCCGTGATGCGGACCCTGCTCGACCGGTTCGCCCGGTGGGACCAGCGCACGAGCGACCGTCCGGACCGCTATGTGGCGATCTCTCAATATGTTGCTCGGAGAATCCAGCGATACTATAATCGGCGATCGTCCGTGATTTTTCCGCCAGCGGACACGCACTACTTCACACCCGGTGCCGCCGCCGCCCGCGAGCCCTTTGCGCTGGTGGTGTCAGCCCTGGTGCCGTACAAGCGGGTCGATGTGGCCGTGGCCGCGTGTCGGGCCGCGGGGGTGCCGCTGAAGGTCGTGGGTCAGGGCCCGGAGGCGCAGGCGCTGGCCCGTCTGGGTGGTCCCGACGTGGCATTCCTGGGAATGTTGTCCGACGCCGACGTGCGCGAGATGTACCGTCGGGCGTCCATGGTCCTGTTGCCAGGCGAGGAAGATTTCGGACTGGTGCCAGTGGAAGCGCAGGCCTGCGGCACCCCGGTGGTCGCCCTCGGGCGCGGCGGGGCCACCGAGACCGTCGTTGACGGCACCACGGGTGTATTGACCGGCGAGGGCGTGGACGCCTTTGCCGCGGGGATCCGACGGGTGCAGCAACAACCCCCGTCGCCGGCCGCCTGCCGAGCGCAGGCGGAGCGGTTTTCCACCGAGCGATTCGTGCAGCAATTCACTGACGCCCTACAGGACATGCACCAGGCTGCCCCAGGGGCGGTGCGATGGTAAGACGGCACAACCGTCTCTTCGTGGCCCTGCACGTCGCCGCCGACGCCACCGCCGGCGTGGCCGCCTTCCTGCTCGCCTACTGGGTGCGCTTCCATTCAGGCCTGATCGCCGTCACCAAGGGCTACCCGCCCTTTGAACAGTACCTGTGGCTGGCCCCCCTGGTCGGCGTCCTCGTGCCGATGGCCTTCCACCTGCACGGGATCTACCGGCTGCGCCGCGGCCGGTCACGCATCGACGACTTCTTCGGCGTGCTGGTCGGCAGCGTCCTGGCCGTGGTGCTCGGCGTGGTCACCACCCTCTACGTCCAGACCTACTACGTCCCGGACCAGTTGAAGGACCGTGGGGTGTTCGAGGTCAGCCAGCTGGTCTGGGGCCTGTTCCTGTTCGGCAACGTCGGGCTCACGTTCGTGACGCGCGTGGGCGTCCGCGACTGGATGGAGCGCCGGTGGCGGGCTGGCATCGGCCTCAAGCGCGTGCTCGTGGCCGGCTCGGGAGACCTCGGGCGACTCGTCGTGGACCGCATTCTCGAGCATCGCGAGCTCGGCCTGAAGGTCATCGGCTTTGTCGACGATCGGGCCGAAGGCGGCGCCCATCTCGGGTATCGTGGCCTGCCGTTGCTCGGCACGCTGGACGAGACCCCCGAGATCCTGCAGCGCGAGAAGATCGACCACCTCTACATCGCCCTGCCGCTCGAGGAACACGTGAAGATGCTCGGTCTGGTCGAGAACGCCAACCGCGAGATTGTCGACATCCGCGTCGTCCCCGACCTGCTGCAGATCATCTCGCTGCGGGCTCGACTCGAGGACCTCGACGGCCTGCCGATCATCAACATCCACGACGTGCCCTTGCGCGGGCTCAACGCCGTGCTCAAGCGCACGATGGACGTCGTGCTGGCTGGCAGCAGCCTGGCGGTGCTGGCCATTCCCATGGGCGTGCTGACGGCGCTGATCCGCCTTACCTCGCCAGGCCCGGCGCTGTTCCGCCAGGAGCGCATGGGGCTGGACGGCAAGGCCTTCCACGTGTGGAAGTTCCGGTCCATGTACGACGGCGCCGAGCGCAACTCCGGCCCGGTGTGGGCCGTCGAAGACGACCCGCGCTGCACGCCCGTCGGGCAGTTCCTCTGCCGGAGCAATCTCGACGAGCTGCCGCAGCTGTGGAACGTCCTGCGCGGCGACATGTCGCTGGTCGGTCCCCGGCCCGAACGCCCCTTCTTCGTCGACCAGTTCAAACAGCGGATCCCGCAATACATGCTGCGCCACAAGGTCCGCGCGGGCCTCACCGGGTGGGCCCAGGTCAACGGCTGGCGCGGCAACACCTCCATCGAGAAGCGCATCGAGTACGACCTGTATTACATCGAGAACTGGTCGCTCATGCTCGACCTGAAGATCATGTGGCTGACCGTGGTCAAGGGCTTCTTCCACAAGCACGCGTACTGAAAGCCCGTATCAATGCCTCGTGTGGTCATCACCGGCGCCGCCGGCTTCATCGGCTCGCACCTGGCCGAGACTCTGCTCGACCGCGGTGACACCGTGGTCGGCATCGACAATCTCCTGACGGGTGATACGGCCAACATCGCGCACCTGATCAATCGCGACTTCAGCTTCATCAAGCACGACGTCACCAACTACATCTACATCGACGGACCGGTTGACGCCGTCCTGCACTGGGCCAGCCCGGCCAGCCCGATCGACTACCTGGAACTGCCCATCCCGACGCTGAAGGTCGGCGCACTCGGCACGCACAAGGCGCTCGGCCTGGCCAAGGAGAAGAAGGCACGGTTTGTCATCGCCTCGACCTCCGAGGTCTACGGCGACCCCCTCGAACACCCGCAGAAGGAGACCTACTGGGGCAACGTCAACCCGGTCGGGCCTCGCGGCGTGTACGACGAAGCCAAGCGCTTTGCCGAGGCCATGACGATGGCCTATCACCGCTATCACGGGGTGGACGCCAAGATCGTGCGGATCTTCAACACCTACGGACCGCGGATGCGGATCAACGACGGCCGCTCCGTGCCGGCCTTCATGAGCCAGGCGCTGCGCAACGAGGACGTGACGATCTTTGGTGACGGCTCGCAGACGCGCAGCTTCTGTTACGTCACCGACCTGGTGGACGGCATCATCCGCCTGATGGATTCGGACAGCAACGAACCGGTGAACATCGGCAACCCGCACGAGCTGACGATCAAGCAGATTGCCGAGACGATCATCAGGATGACCGGGTCGACCAGCCAGTTGGTCTACCGGCCGTTGCCCGAGGACGACCCGAAGGTCCGGCAACCGGACATCACCAAGGCCCGCACCCTGCTCGGGTGGGAACCCAAGGTGTCGCTCGAAGACGGCCTGACCAGGACGATCGAGTACTTCCGCACGAAGGTGCTGGTCTAGGCGGGTCTGGTCTTGGGCCGCTGCGCCGTCAGCAGGTAGTGCAACGCACTGACGACGGTGATCGCCAGCGAGGCGACGAAGAACAGGCGCGGAATCGGCGAGGGCAGCACCAGCCAGTTGAACAGGAGGGTGACGACACCGGTCGCCGCAAAGGTGGCGGTGGCCAGCTTGCCCCAGATCGACGGGTAGAACGTGCGCGGACCAAGCGCGAGATTCACGATCGACACCGTAAGGACGATGCCGATGTCGCGGCTGAACACGACCACCGTCAGCCACAGCGGGATGCGGTGCGTGAGGTGCGGCAACGGCAGTGTCAGCACGATGAACATCGTCAGCAGCAGCAGCTTGTCCGCCACCGGGTCGAGCCAGGCGCCGAGCGTGGTCGGATGTCCCGACCGGCGGGCGAAGTAGCCGTCGAAGACGTCGGTGATCGCGGCCACGGTGAAGACCGCGAGTGCGCCGCCGATCTGGCCGTAGACCAGAAGAATCGCGAAAACAGGAATCAGCAGCATCCGCAGCAGCGTCAACTGATTGGCGAATGTCAGCACCGGTGTGGCTCCTGCATGGGGCTACGGGCGGCGGCCGCTGCCCTGCCCCCCGCCGCCCTCGCTGCTGGCCGCATCGGCAAGACGCGCCAGGCGTTGAATGGCCTCGACGGCGTCGGCGCCCGTCATCGGCCGGCCGAGCCCGAACGTCCGGCCTTCGAGCGTCTGCATGACGCCGCTGGCGACGGCGCGTGACACCGGGACGTGGAGTGTGTGCCCGGCCCGGACATCGGCAAACACCAGCCGCGCGTCGTTCCACGACCGCGCGGCGCCAGGCGCCCGCGCCGCCAGCAGGTTGAGCACACGCGTGACGACCGCCGCGAACTCGCCGCGGCTCATCCCGGCGTTGGGCTGGAAGGTGTGGTTGGGGTACACCTCCATGGCGCCGGCCCGCGCCGCCAGCAGGATCGACGACTGTGCCCAGTGCCGACGGCTGTCGGTGATCAGCGCGGTCCCCCGCGCCGCTCCCTGCAGCAGCGTCGGCACCCGATACGCAAGCAATGCCGCAATCTCACCGCGGGTGACACGCGGCGTCGCGCCGATCGCCTTGAACTCGGCGGGCAGGGCCGCTTCCTTGAGCCCTGTCTCGATCGAGGCGATGCGCTCGCCGACGTCCGGCAGACTGGGATCAATCTCGAGCGCCCGCCGATAGTCGCGCAGCGCCGACTCCGGTTCCCCCGCCGCCTCGCCGAGCTCACCGCGCATGGCGTAGGCCCTGGCGTCCTGAGGGTCGAGGTCCACGGCCCGGTTCAGCAGGACACGGGCTCGCTCACCGTTGCCAAGGCGTCGCTCGACGTCGGCCAGGTCGCGGTGCAGGAACCCACTGTCCGGCGACGCCTTCACCGCGCGGCCGTAGTGATCGCGCGCCTCGTCCAGGCGGCTGCCGGCCAGCGCCGCCTGCGCCGCGGCCACGTCGCTCTGCACCGCGCGAAAGCGCAGGACCTCCACCCTCCGGAGCGCGACCGGCTGGTCTGGCGACACGGCCAGGGCCGACTGGTAGGTCTCGAAGGCTTCCCCCTCCCGGCCGAGCTCGACGAGTGCTTCGCCACGGCCGACCAGCGCGGGCACATAGCCGGCGTCGCCGGCCAGTGCGCGATCGAACCACAGCAGCGCGTCGGCGTGCTGTTCCTGTGACAGCCGCGCAAAGCCGAGCGCCGCTTGCGACGGGTAGGCGCGTGGCGCCGCCTTGAGGAGATCACGCAGGGTCCGCTCGGCGCCCTTCGGATCGCCCGACTGCAGTTGCCGCCAGGCGCGCTCATGCTGCCGAGCGACCGGCGCCTGCCGGGCAAGGTCCGGCGTCAGGGTCGGCTGCGGGTAGTCGGGATACCGCTCGGCGCCCGGGACGACGACAGGGGGAGGCAGGGGGCGGCTGCTGCAGCCACCAGCGCCTGCCAGTGCGATGGACGCCGCCAGTGTCCAGCGGCGCAGGCGGCGCGTCACAGCGCGAGTCCTTCCTGCAGACGTTGCATCAGGCGTCGGGGGACCTCGGCCTCGATGCTGACGCGATCCCCGTCGGCGTCGTGGCTGAGCACGCGTGCCACCCGGTAGAGCCGCTCGATGGCGTCGCGGTCCTCGGACCGGGCCTGGTCGAACGACAGCGTCACGCGGCGCGTGTCCAGGCCGAGCGCCCGCGCGACCTCGGCGGTCAGCTCGTCGATGCCATCGCCCTGCAGCGCCGAGATCTGCAGCGATCCTTCGTAGGCCTGGCGCAGGTGCTCACGCGCACCCGGGTCGAGGCGGTCGGCCTTGTTGAACACCAGCAGCATCGGCACGTTGGCGGCGTCCACCTCGCCCAGCACGCGGTCTACCGCCTGCATGTGGCGCTCGTAGTCGTCGATGGATGCGTCCACGACGTGCAGCAGCAGGTCGGCATCAGCCACTTCTTCGAGCGTCGCCCGGAAGGCGGCCACCAGCGTATGCGGCAAACGGTCGATGAACCCCACCGTGTCCGAGAGCGCCGCGTGCTGGCGATTGGGAAGCTTGAACTCACGGGTCAGCGGATCGAGCGTGACAAACAGCGCATCGGATGCGACGGCGCTGTCGTGCGTCAGCCTGTTGAACAGGGTGGTCTTGCCGGCGTTGGTGTAGCCGACCAGCGCCACGGCCGGCAGGTCCGCACGGCGACGGCGATCGCGCAGCTGCCCGCGCCGACGGCGCACCTGCGCGAGGTCGTCGGTGAGCGTCCCGATGCGCAGCCGGATGCGACGACGATCGGTCTCGAGTTTGGTTTCGCCGGGACCGCGGGTGCCGATGCCCCCGCCGAGGCGCGACAGCGCTGCCGAGGCGCCGACCAGCCGCGGCAACAGGTACCGCAACTGCGCCAGCTCCACCTGCAGCTTGCCCTCGCGGGTACGCGCCCGGCGCGCGAAGATATCGAGGATCAGCTGGGTGCGATCGATGACGCGCAGTTCGAGAATTTTCTCGATGTTCCGCAGCTGGGCTGGCGTCAGCTCGCTGTCGAAGATGACCAGCGACAGGTCTGACTCCGCGCACGCGGCCTTCAGCGTTTCCAGCTTGCCCGAGCCGATGAGAGTGGCCGGGTCTGGGCGATCACGGTCCTGCGTGAACCGGAGCACCGGTTCGATCCCAGCGGCGTCGGCCAGGCCGGCCAATTCGTCGAGCGCGTCCTCGACGTGCGTCCGCCGTGCAGCGCCAGTGATCAGCCCGACGAGCGCCGCACGTTCCTGTCCTTGCCGGCCGCCCTGCCCCTCCGCATCGCTCACCGCAGGCATGTTAGCACCTCGTTCCAGGCTCGATCGCGACCTCTACCGGGTGTGCGTCCAGCAGCTCCACGAGCACCGCCGGCGACAGGCTCACCAGCACCCCTCTGGCCCCTCCGTTGATGAAGATGCGAGGCAGCGCCAACACGCTGCGTTGCACATAGGTCGGTAGCGGCTGACGCGTGCCAAACGGCGAGGTGCCGCCGAACCGGTAGCCGGTGCCGCGCATGGCCGTCATCTCGTCGGCGGGCCACACCCGCTTGACGTCGAGGAGTCGCGCCAGCGCCTTGAGTGACACGTCGCGATCACCGTGCATCAGCACCAGCACGAGTGGTCCGGGATCGGTGGCCAGCACCAGGGTCTTGACGACGATGTGCTCGTCCACGCCCAGCTCGCGTGCCGACACTCGAGTGCCGCCACGGTCCTCGTACCGATACGTGTGCTGGTCGAAGCTCACGCCCGCCGCGCGCAACGCGCGCATGGCCGACGTCGTCTTCATATCTCCTCCGCTGACGGGTACGTCGCCTGCCGCACGCGGTCACGGAGCACGTAGCCGACCATCACCGAGAGCACCGCCAGCGTGATCACGCCGACGATGAACACGCTGCGGATGCTGATTCTCGCCAGCACGCCGCTGGCCATCGGGCTGACCGAGAGTCCGACCAGCGACGCGCTCGTGAGCAGGCTGAAGCCGGTCGAGCGCGACTGCTCGGGGATCACGTGCCCGGCCGCTGTGAACGAGGCCGTCATGGCCACACCGATCGCGACGCCGAACACCAGCGACGAGACGATCAACGTCCAGAGCGGCAGCCCGAAGACGAACGGCAGCAAGCCGACAGCCGCGGCCAGCGACGTCCAGCGCAGCAGCGCATGGGGCGCGAAGCTGACCAACAGGCGTTGCGTGACGAGGTTGCCGATCGCACCCGCGCCCGCGACCGAGGAGAAGAGCACGCCCGCCGCCAGCGCGATGCGGTGCTCGGGCACGCCCAGTTGACCGAGATAGAGCGGCAGCACCGGACCGAAGCTGCGATCGACCATCTGCAAGCCGAAGATGACGCCCATCAGCAGCACGAACTGCTGCAGGGCGGCGCTGCTGGCAAAGTTCAAGCCCTGCGGGGCGCCGGCCTCGACCGGAGCGCGGGGCACCCGTGGCGGCTCCTCGAACCAGCGCCACACGAGAATAAACGCGGCCAGGTAGAACAGCGACGAGACGAAAAACGACCCACGGATGCCGATGGCCACCGACAGCAGGGCGCCGATGACCGGGCCGAGCGCCGGTCCCAGCCGCTGCGCCGTCTGCACCGTGCCGATGGCGTTGGCCATCCGATCCCGAGGTGCGGCCTGTGCGGCCATCGCCACGGCAAGCGCGCCATACCCGGCGAAGAAGCCCTGCAGCACGCGCAACGCGAAGATGTGCCAGGGCCGTGTCGCCAGGCCCATCAGCACCATCGTGATGACAAAGCACGCCAGCGATCGCAACACGAGGAACTTGTTGCCGTAGCGGTCGGCGACGCGGCCCCAGAGCGGGGCGAGCAGCGCCGTCATTCCCGGGGTCACTCCCAGGCTGAGTCCGGACCAGAGCGCGATGTCGGCCGGGTCGTGCATGCCGAGCTGCACGAAGTACAGCGGCAGGAACGGCATCACCAGCGTGAAGCCGGCAAAGCCGATGAAGCAGGCGCCAGCGATGGCCAGGAGATTGCGATGCACGCGGGGCGACGGCCGGAGGAAAGGCGGCCGGAAACCTAGGCCGGATCGGGCTGACCCCGATACGGCGGCAGCTCGCAGCGGGTTGGCTTGTCGCCTCGGTAGCCGAGCAGGTAGTCGGCCTGCATGAGCGCGTGAATCTCGCGCGTTCCCTCGTAGATCACTGCGCCCTTGCAGTTGCGGTAGTAACGCCCGACGGGATACTCGTCGGAATAGCCGTTGGCGCCGTGGATCTGCACGGCATCGCCGGCAGCGCGCTCGCTGGCCACCGTCGACATCCACTTGGCCAGGCTGGTTTCTTTCGTGTTGCGCCGGCCGATGTTCTTCATCCAGCCCGACCGCAGCCACAGCAGCCGCGACTGCTGGTAGTCGGCCTCCATGCGGGCCAGCATCTCTTTGACCAACTGGTGCTGGCCGATCTCCACCCCGAAGGTGTGCCGCGTCCTGGCGTAGGCCACGCTCGCGTCACGGCACGCGCGGATCAGTCCGGTGGCTCCGGCGGCGACCGTATAGCGCCCCTGGTCCAGCGCGAACATGGCGATCTTGAAGCCTTCGCCCTCGCGCCCGAGCAGGTTCTCGGCTGGCACCTCGACCTCGTCCATCTTGAAGAAGCCGGTGTTGCCCGCGAGGATGCCCCACTTGTGCGTGAGCGTGCCGCTCGAGAACCCCTTGAAGGACCGCTCGACGATGAAGGCGCTCAGACCACTCGGATCCTTGGCGCGCTTCTTCGCCATGTCGCTCCACGCGATCACGAGGAAGTTGTCGGCGACGTCGGCCAGCGAGATCCACATCTTCTCGCCCGTGAGGTGGTAGCGATCGCCCTTCTTGACGGCGGTCGTCTGCATGCCGCGCACATCAGAGCCCGCCCCCGGCTCGGTCAGGCCGTAGGTCGCGATTTTCTTGCCCTGGGCCTGCGGCACCAGGTACTTCTGCTTCTGCGCCTCGCTGCCCCACGAGAGGAGCGACAGGCAGTTGAGCCCCGCGTGCACCGACATGATCACGCGTAGCGAGG
>JBKJQW010000092.1:0-61862 GCA_046593715.1 Luteitalea sp. | reverse complement strand
TGTCCACCTACATCGTCGGCCTGAGTATGCTCGCGCGTGCCGAGTTCCGCGAGGGCGGCTCGCTGCCCGATGTCGGGCGTTGGGTGGGGCGGTTGCTCGCCATGATGCCGCTCATCGATGCAACCGCACTCGCGCTTGTCGGCGCGTGGGCGCCGGCCGTCGCGTGTGCGTCTGCGGTGCCCCTTGGGCGCGGCGCGCAGCGTGTGTTCGCGTCCACATGAGGGATGCCACTGTGTCATCGCCATTCGACATCCACGAGCGAATCGATACGGTTGACAGCGTCGTCGAGCTGTCCTATCCCGTCGTCATCCGGCAGGACCTCCGGTTGATCTTCGCCCGTGACGTGTTCTCGCGCGACAACCCGGTCCTGACCCGGGTACTCACGCCCCGGGACGCCGGCACGATCCCGCGTGTGCTCGTCTTCTGGGACCAGGGGTTGACGCACGCCTGGCCCGACATGGCGGGGCGTATCAGGCGCTGGTTCGACGCATGGACGCATACGGTGCGGCTGGTCGGCGCGCCGATCGCTGTACCGGGGGGCGAAGGCGCGAAAAACGACGTCCGGCACCTCGAGGCGGTGTGGGCGGCCATCGACGCGGCGAGGCTCTGCCGCCATTCCTACGTCATGGTGGTCGGCGGCGGCGCGGTCCTGGACGTCGTCGGGTTCGGCGCCGCCACGGCGCATCGTGGCATCCCGCTCGTGCGCCTGCCCACCACGAGTTTGTCGCAGGCTGACGGCGGCATCGGCGTGAAGAACGGCGTCAACCAGTTTGGCAAGAAGAACTGGCTCGGTTCGTTCGCGGTGCCGCATGCGGTGGTGAACGACGCGGCGTTCCTGCACCAGTTGCCGCTGCGCCAACGACGGGCCGGCCTTGCCGAGGCCGTCAAGGTCGCGCTGATTCGCGACGCGGCCTTCTTCGACGAGATCGAGGCGCACGCGGCCGCCCTGGGGGACTGCCACCCCGAGCCGCTCGAGGCGGTGGTCCGCACGAGCGCGCGGCATCACCTCGAGCACATCGCCACGGCTGGCGATCCCTTCGAGAAGGGCAGCGCCAGGCCGCTCGATTTCGGCCACTGGGCCGCGCACAAACTCGAACAGATGACCAGTTTCGCGCTGGGTCACGGCGACGCAGTCGCCATCGGCCTGGCGCTGGATGTCATCTATGCCCAGCGCATCCGGCTGCTGGCGCCCGCGGCGGCCGAGCGCATCCTGGCGGTGCTCACCCGCGTCGGCTTCGTCCTGCATCATCCCGCCCTCTCGCAGCGGGGCCCGAATGGTCAGCGGCTGCTGTTGGCCGGCCTCGAGGAATTTCGCGAGCACATGGGAGGTCGCCTCACCATCCCGATGATCCGGGCGGTGGGCGATCGGCTGGATGTGCATACGATGGATCCGGTCCAGGTCGACGCGGCCATCGATACGCTGGAGGCACGCTACGGGGATGGCTGATCGCCTGGCGATCATCAACGTCGTCGGTCTCACGAGCCGCGTCCTCGGCCCGCACACCCCACACCTCACGGCGGCCAGCAACGAGGGCGGCCTGATTCGCGTGAAGCCGGTGCTGCCCGCCCTCACCTGCACCGCCCAGAGCACCTACCTCACCGGCACCCTCCCCGCGGCCCACGGCATCGTGGCCAATGGCTGGTTCGACCGCGACCACGCGGAGCACGTGTTCTGGAAGCAGTCCAACCACCTCGTGCGCGGCCAGAAGCTGTGGGAACGCGCCCGCGAGGCACGACCGGGGTTCACCTGCGCCAAGCTGTTCTGGTGGTACAACATGTACAGCAGCGCCGACTGGTCCATCACACCACGGCCGATATACCCCGCCGACGGCCGCAAGGTCTTTGACATCTACAGCCACCCCTCGTCCCTGCGCGAGCAGATTCAGCGCGACCTGGGCCACTTCCCGTTTCCCGCGTTCTGGGGTCCGATGGCCGGCCTGGCCTCCTCCGAGTGGATCGCCCAGGCGGCATGCTGGGTGGAACGGCAGCATGTCCCCGACCTGTCGCTCGTGTACCTGCCGCACCTCGATTACAACCTGCAGCGACTCGGGCCGGACGACCCGCGCGTGGACCAGGATTACCGCGCCATCGACGCCGTCGTTGGCGGCCTGATGGCGTTCTACCGCGAGCACGGCGTGCGGCCGATCATCCTGTCGGAATATGGCATCACGACGGTCACGCGGGCCATCCACCTGAATCGTCTGTTCCGCACCCGCGGCTGGATTGCGGTGAAGGAGGAACTCGGGCTCGAGTTGCTCGATTGCGGCGCGAGTCGGGCCTTTGCCATCGCCGATCACCAGGTGGCGCACGTGTACGTGAACGACGCGTCGATTCTTGACGACGTACGCGCGGCACTGGAGCGGGTGGACGGTGTCGCCACGGTGCTCGACGCGGCAGGCAAGGCCGCGGTCGGGCTCGACCACGCCAGGGCAGGGAACCTCGTGGTCTTCTCCGAGGAAGACGCCTGGTTCACGTATTACTACTGGGACGACGATCGCAAGGCACCCGACTTCGCCCGGTGTGTCGACATCCATCGCAAGTATGGCTACGACCCGGCCGAGTTGTTCTTCGACCCGGCGATGCGCCTGCCAAAGGCCCGCGTGCTCTGGACCTTGCTGCGCAGAACCCTGGGCTTCAGAGCGCTGATGGACGTCATCGGCCTGGACGCGGGGCTGGTTCGCGGCTCTCACGGGGCCTGTCCAGCTGATGAGCGCGACTGGCCCGTGCT
Organism: Luteitalea sp.; assembly: GCA_046593715.1. Lineage (GTDB taxonomy): Bacteria > Acidobacteriota > Vicinamibacteria > Vicinamibacterales > Vicinamibacteraceae > Luteitalea. Next base: position 59,134 of record JBKJQW010000092.1, on the reverse strand, counting down.
GATCGGCGCGGGCACCGCCGAGGGCAGCGTCGACGCGACCACGGTGCACGACCGGCTGCTGGCGGCGTGCCTGGGCACGGCGTAATCGGGGGGTCGTTGGGGAAAACCACGTCGGGAGTTGTAAGCTCTGCGCCATGCACAGACGGCAGTTCCTGGGCACCCTCGCCGCGTCAGGTGTGACATCGGCCGCTGCTGCCCGCGCCGCGGCGCTGCCGGTCCCTTCGCCAGGCGATCAAGGCCGTACCGACGCCGCGCGGCAGCGAGGCCCGACGACGTTCCAGATGGCCTGCATGACGTTGCCGTATGCGGCCTTCCCGCTGGAGCGGGCGCTCGAGGGCATCAAGGCGGCGGGCTACCCTTACGTCGCCTGGGGAGTGACGCACAAGGACGCAGGGGGGCAGTCGCGCCCGGCGCTCGACGTGGCCGCGCCACCAGCGGCAGCGGCCACGCTGTCGCGTCGGTGTCGCGACCTCGGCCTCGACCCGGTCATGATGTTCTCGACCGTCTTTCTGGAAGAGCCCGACGCCACTGACGCGCATCGCCGCCGCATCGCCCAGGCCGCGGCGGCCGGGATCCCGTACCTCCTCACCTTCGGTCGCACCCGCCCCGGTGAATACGAGCGTGTGATCGCCTGCCTGAAGGCCATCGGCCCTGACGCGCGGCAGGCCGGAGTGACCGTGCTCATCAAGCAGCACGGCGGCAACACCGCCACCGGCGCGATGTGCTCGGCGATCATCCGCGAGGTCGGCGACGCGGGCGTGCGCATGTGTTACGACGCGGGCAATGTCCTCGACTACGAGAGCCACGATCCGATCGCCGACATCGCCACGTGCATCGAGGACGTGCGCGCGTTCGCGATCAAGGACCACCGCGACTGGCCCAAGGACGAGGACTGTGGACCTGGTTTCGGTGAGATCGATCACTACCGTCTCTTCGCATCGGCTCTGCAGACAGGACTGACGATGCCGTTGGTCTTTGAGAACATCTTCGAACCCCTGGTCCGGCGTCCGGATGCGCCGGAGGGCGTGGACGCGCTCGCCCGCCGCGCCAGGCAATACATGGACAGCGTGATTCGGGGTCTGCAGGCTCGACCTGCGGGCGCCGCGTGAAAGGGCATCGACAGTGACGCACGACCTCAGCAGGCGGGCATTCCTCGAAACGGGCGCCACGCTCGCGGCGAGCACGACCCTGGCAGTTCGGGCAGTCGCGCAGACGCAGATCGTGGTGCCGCCAGCGGCGGCGGCCAACGCCATTCCCACCGCCGTCATCGGCGTAGGTGGACGCGGCACCCAGGACCTGCGGTCCGTGCTCGAACTCGGCAAGGTGGTCGCGCTGTGCGACACCAAGGCCGACCGGCTCGCGAAGGCCGCGGAACTGGCGGGGCGCGATGCGCCGGCGACCGTGAGCGACTATCGCCGCGTGCTCGAGCGCAAGGACGTCGAGGCGGTGGTCATCGCCACCCCGCCGCACCTGCATGCAGAGATGGCCATTGCGGCACTGCAGGCGGGCAAGCACGTGTACTGCGAGAAGCCGGTCGCGATCACCCCGGCGTCGGTGCAGCAGGTGGTCAAGGCGGCGAAGGCATCAGACAAGGTCTTCGTGTCCGGACAGCAGTTGCGCTCCTACAAGCGGCTGCAGTCGGCGGTCGGCAAGATCCGCAGCGGCGCCATCGGCGATGTCCTGATGATCAAGGCGCAGCGCCACTCCGAGTCGGACTTGAGCCACACCGGATCGTCGGCCGACTGGTTCTTCGACGTCGAGAAGTCGGGCGGCTACCTGATCGAGATGTCGGTGCACAATCTCGACCTCTGCAACTGGGCGATCGGCGCCACGCCGATTCGCGCCGCGGGCTTCGGCGGCATCCTGCTCTACAAGGACGACCCGCCAGGACGTTCGATCATGGACGGCTACACCCTGAGCTACGACTACCCGTCTGGGGTGAAGTTGTATTTCACGCAGATGGTGTTCCACCCCAAGGGCCTGCCCGGCGGCGGACAGTTCGTTCACGTGTACGGACAGAAGGGTGCCTGCGACCTGATGGGCGACACCGCGGTCTACCCGCTCGAGGGTGACGCGCCGCCATCGGTGCTGGCCGACAAGGTCGACGAGCACCCGAGCGCGCACATGCGCGGCTTCTACGACACGATTCGCGGCACCGGCAAGAACCCCGCTGACGTCACCATCGGCGCCACGACGGCGCTGACGGCCATCATGGGCCACATGGCCATCACCACCGGCAAGGTCGTCGAGTGGAAGAGCATCGCAGGAGACCTCTCGTGAACACTCGCCGTCAATTTCTCGCCCACACGGCGGCCGCCCCCGCGGCGGCTGCCCTGGCCGCCCTGTGGCCGGCCCCGTTACGCGCCGCCCAGGGCAAGGCGCCGCTCTACAAGATCTCGCTGGCGCAGTGGTCGATCAACCAGCCGCTGCGCAAGGGCACCCTGCAGCACCTCGACTTTGCCAAGATCGCCAAGTCGGTCGGCATCGACGCGATCGAGTACGTCAACCAGTTCTTCATGGACAAGGCGACCGACGCGGCCTACCTGGCCGACATGAACGCGCGGGCCAAAGGTGAAGGGGTCACGCAGGTCCTCATCATGTGCGACAACGAGGGCCGTCTCGGTGACCCGGATGCGGCCAAGCGCCAGCAGGCGGTGGAGAACCATCACAAGTGGGTGACCGCGGCCAAGACGCTCGGCTGCCATTCGATCCGCGTCAACGCCTACAGCACGGGGACGGCCGACGAACAGCAGAAGCTGGTCGCCGATGGCTTACACAAGCTCTGTGTGTTTGCCGACACGCACGCACTGAATGTGATCATCGAGAATCACGGTGGCATGAGCAGCAACGCCAAGTGGCTGATGCAGACCATCAAGCAGGCCGACCACACGCGCGCCGGCACGCTGCCCGACTTCGGCAACTTCTCGATCTCGCGGCCGACCGAGAAGACGCCCGACGCGAAGCTGGAGAGCTACGACTCGTACGTCGGCGTGCAGGAGATGATGCCGCTGGCCAAGGGAGTCAGCGTCAAGCCCACCGTGTGGGACTTCAAGGGCAACAGCGCCCCGATCGACCTGGCCAGGATGATGAAGATCGTTGTCGACGCGGGCTATCACGGCTACTGCGGCATCGAGCACGGGCCGGCGGGGCGTGAGCTCGAAGGCGTGCGTGAGTTGCGGGAGCAACTCGAGGTCACGCGCACGCAGCTGGCCAACTCGTAAGCAGTGGCGACTGACCGGGGCCAGCGTCGGCCGCTGGCCCTGTCCGTCCATCCCCGCGGTCAGCGGTCCGCGACGTACTCCTCGAACACCTCCGCCAGGGACGCGCCGTACCTCTGCCAGTGCGCTGCCGACGTCGCCGACTTCAGTCCCTCGATCCAGTTGGCGTTCAACTCGTGGACCAGCGCGTCGATCCCGTAGCGTTCGAGCCAGCCGTCGCCGAGCGTGCCGCTGTTGCGAAACTCGCCGTCGGTGTGTCCTTCGGTGAACCAGGTGCGCGCCCGTAGCAGCGTCTCGAGACGGGCCATGCGCGCCAGGTGCGCATCGAGCCCCGGGCCCGGCGGCCGGCTCAGGTGCAGCAGGCCGCGCCCGTCGTTGTGCAACTCGATCGCCAGATCCGGCTTGCGGCCGTCGGCGATCGCGGCCTCGAGCCAGCGCTCGAGCGCGGCGTTCTCGGGAACGATGGCCGGGTCGGCAGGGTGATCCCAGTTACGGTTGAGGTCCTTGCCGTTGACGTTGAACCGAGTGCCGCCGCGCGCCACACCGTCCTTGTTGGCCATGGGCAGCACGTACAGCACGTAACGGGCACGCCATCGCCTCGCCTCGGCATCGTCCTGCAGCAATCGCTGGATCAGCCCTTCCGCGACCCAACTGCTGCCCGCTTCCCAGGGATGGGCGCGGGCCCGCACGAAGATGCGGTGCGGCGCGCGTGGGTCACCGATGCCGATAATTTCGAGTGGCCGGCCCTGCGCGGTGTGGCCGATCGGCGTGACCGAGGCGTGGGGGCTCGCGCGCGCGGCGCCGAGCAGGCGCTCGAGGTCCGACACGCGATAGGGCTGCATGCGCGCCACGTACAGCGTGGGGCCAGGCATGGTCACCGTGACGCGGATGCGGTTGCCAGGGTGCGCATCGGTGGGCACGGTCGTCCACGTCTGCCCGTCAGCGGACACCGCCACCGTCTTCAACTCCGGCGCCACCGACCCGGCCCGCCCGTTCCAGATGTTGTCGAGGTTACCGAACTCGAGGGTCACGCTGGCGCCTGGGGTCCCCACCAGCCGCAGGTGGATGTGCCCGGCGGCCCGGTTCGGCGAGTTCCGCTCATGGTCGTAGAGCAGGTGCACGAGGTACGCACCGTCCTGCAGGCGTTCGTACCACACCGGCGAGGCGTTCTCGAAGCTGGTGTCAATGAAGGCGAGGTCGTCGCGGGCCGGCGATGCCACCGCCGCAGGCTGCGCAGCCACGGGCCCGGTCGGCCAGAGCACCAGCGTCAACAGCAGCGCCGCGCGGCAGTACAGAGCATCTGGCACGCGGCATGGTGTCCTATCTCTCAGTCGCTCGCAACCCGGCCGGTGCCGCTCCATCTCCGGTCATAGAACCTGCGTGAGGTGGAACTCGACGTCGTTGGGCTGTCCTTGCAGCCTCGCGACCAGACTGTCCGAACGTGCCGCTCGGTCCCATTCACGGGTGCGTTTCTCGAGTTCGTCCTTGTACCACCGACGTGCGAGGGACTGCTGGCCGGTCGTGGGGCCATGCGTCAGCGAGTCGCTCCTGAGCCTGACCGAGTAGAGCGGTGCCTGGCAGTTGCGGATACGGAACAGATATCCGGCTCTCAGCATGAACTCGGTGTCGGCACCGAACGTCGTGCTCCCGTCGTACCCGCCAATGGTGTCGTACACGTGTCGTCTCACCAGGCTGGCCGGGTGATGCGCGAGCTTGTCGCGACGGATGTCATGCCGCAAGAGCGCATGCTCCCACCTGAGGCTGGTCAGCGGACGGCCGTCCTGGTCGATGTACGTGAAGCGGCACCCGACGATATCGGCCGGGGTCTCGGCGATGAGTGCCAGCTGTTGCGCGAGGCGAGTCGGATGGGACAGATCGTCGGCATCCTGGTACGCGACGTAGGCCGACTGCGTCTCTGCAAGGACCCGGTTGGCGATCCGGTAGGGTCCGACCCGTGCCGATGTGGTGAACGCCGCCAGCCGCCTGTCGGCGCGGAACGACGCGAGCGAGCGCTGCCAGTCTTCGGTGGGCGAGTAGTCATCTACCACCACCAGCTGGAGGTCCTGATGGGTCTGCTGCAGCACCGACTGCACGGCAGCGGCCAGGAATCGCTCGCACCTGTAGTGCGGCATGATCACGGTGATCGCTGGCATGCTCTCCTCTGGACATCTGCGCTCCCAATATAGACGTCGTCGATCGGGAACTCCCTCCGCTGACCATCCCGCCGCATCGTGTGGCCGCTGGCAAGTACGCCCGGCACCAGCACCGCCACTGTGCGGCGCGGGGCCAGGCGGAGGGTCAGGGGCGTGGCGCCCGCCTCGGCTGGACGGCGACTGTCACCTCGTATCCGCCACGATTGTCGGGGAGGTGGTCGTCGTTGACACCCAGGTACAGGCGTCCGCTTGCGGGAGCGTCGACCGTGGGACGGTCGCCGATGAGGAACGGTTGGCCATCATCGACGCGTCCGATCAGCGCTCCGGCCACGGCGTTGACGGGCGCCTGCTGCGCGCCGCGGCCGGTGCGGGACCCGGCCGGCGTTGCCGTGTCGCTTTCATCGCCGCTCATCACAATCGAGCCCCGCGCCGTGATCGCCACCACGTCACCGGCGCGGACGTCGAGTGTCGAGTCTGTCCAGCGTTGTCGCGAGTCCACGGTCAGGGGGCGAGGGCGTTCCACTGCCGATGGCTGGACCGCGTCCGGGGCCGCCGCCGCCGCGAATTCCTGACGCGTCAGCCAGCCATCGCGATTGAGGTCACGCTGCGCAAAGCTGCGGGCCGACCAATGCCACTCGTCGGTCCCGAGTCGGCGGTCGCCGTTGATATCGAGGCTGGCAAATTGGTCAGACGAGGACGATGACTCTTGCTCCCCGACCACCTCGATGCGGCTCAACACGCCGTCCCGATTGCGATCGAGCCACACGAAGGCATCGTCGCTCGCGTGCCACTCCCCGCGATCGACGCGTCCATTGCCGTCGCCGTCCAGGTCGTCGAAGCGGTCGCCGCGGTCGTCGTCCATGTCGCCGCCGATGAACTCAGCGCGGTCCAGAGCCCCATCCCGGTTGCGATCGGCCCGCGTGAAGGCCTCGCGATCGTAGTGCCATTCATTGGCCGTGATCCGCCGGTTGCGGTCGTGGTCGAGATTGACAAAGCTGCGTTCGGACCAGGACATGTACCGCTCGGCCTGCGAGGGCACATGGTCGGCGTGCGCCAGATCCTGATCAGGGCGGCGACCCGCGATGCGCACCTCATCGCCCGAGAGGCGGCCGTCGTCGTTCCAGTCGTGGACCAGAAACGAGCGCGGCGACCCGCGCCATTCGTCGCGCGAGATTTCTCCGTCCTGGTTGCGGTCCATGCTCTCAAAGCGCATCCGCGCCGGGGCCCGCGTCGCCTGGTCGGCGGTCGAAGAACGAGCACGTGGTTGAGCGGACGCAAGCCCGTCAGCGCCTGGTGCCCCTGTCATGCAGAACATCGCTGTTGCCGCAGCCGTCAGTAGTGGCTTGCCCATCGGTGGCCTCCGCCAGCCAGCAAAGCACACGTCGTGCCAATGCGCGAGAGGTCCGGATGGCTCGTGTAGCGGCCTCGAACGCGCATGTCGAGCGCCGCCGGTTGAGCAGATTCGGCACACGGTGGACAAAGACACGACTGCTGGCTCCGCGCCGACCTGGCGGGTGCCCCGCGCGAACGGCGGTTGTCCAGGGCCACCTGCCGGGCGCAAGATCTCCAGCATGGAGACGTGCGATGTCGTGGTGGTCGGGGGTGGCCCTGCGGGGCTCAACGCGGCGCTGGTGCTGGGACGATCTCGGCGACGTGTCGTGGTGCTTGATGCTGGACGGCCGCGCAACGCGGCCGCGCCGCACTCGCACGGTTTTCTCACCCGCGACGGCGCGCCCCCGCTGGATATCCTGGCCGAGGGCCGCCGCGAGTTGGCTGCCTACGGCGTGGACATCCGTGACCTGGAGGTGACCCATATTGCGGCAAGCGACGAGGGCATCCTGGTGACGCTGCAGGACGGCGCCCTGCTGGCCACTCGCAAGCTGCTGCTGGCCACCGGCGTGCGTGACGTGTTACCCGATCTCCCAGGGCTGGCCCCCCTCTACGGCACCAGCATTCACCACTGCCCTTACTGCGACGGGTGGGAGAACCGTGACCGCGCAGTGGCTGTCTACGGTGGTCCGGATGAGGCGAGCGGGCTGGCGCTGTCGCTGCTGACATGGACACGCGACCTGGTCGTCTGCACGGACGGGCGACGTCTCACTGCTGCCGCGAAAGCCAGACTCCAGACGGCGGGCATTCCGGCACGAACGGAGAAGATCGTCCGCCTCGAAGGCCGCGACGGCCGTCTGTCGAGCATCGTCTTCGCCAAGGGAGACGCGCTCTCGCGGCACGCCATGTTCTTCAACACCGGTCAGGGGCAGCGGTCGCAACTGGCCGCCCAGCTGGGCTGCCGGTTCACCCGAACCGGGCACGTCCGCTGCGATCGCAAGGGGCGTACTGGCGTGCCGCATCTGTTCATCGCCGGTGACGCCAACGGCGACGTCCAGTTCGTGATCGTGGCCGCTGCCGAGGGTGCCAAGGCCGCGGTCGCCATCAACAAGGAACTGCAGGAACAGGATCAGGCGGCGGCCGGGCTGGCCATCTGAGCCGAGTGCCGTGGGGGTCAGGCGCCCGGTCGCGTGGTCCCCGGGTAAGATGACCAGTGGCCTGCGGGACGGGGTGTCTTCCGGCGACGAGTCTGCAGGCCCAACCAGAGCGGCATGAATGACCGATCACCAACGGCACGACAGCGCTCGAGCGCCAAGGGACATATTCAAGCGGCTGGTGGCGCACCTCACCGATTGCGCCATGTTCGTGGTGGACCGAGACGGTTTGGTGCAGGCGTGGAACGCCAGCGCTCAGCATCTGCTCGGCTACGCCGCGCACGAGATCATCGGCCGATCGTTTGAATGCCTCTTCATAGCCGAGGACCTGCGCGCCGGCGTGCCGCAGCGGGAATTGCAGGACGCGCTGCGCACCGGCAATGGTCCCGACGACCGCTGGCTCGTGCACAAGGATGGCAGCCGCTTCTGGGCCAACGGCGTGGTGACGCCTATCCGCGGGGATGACGGCGGGGTTCTCGGGTTTGCCAAGATCGTGCGCGACTGCACGGAGTGGAAGCTGCAGCAGGACGCCGCCGAAGGCGCCCGCCGCAGGCAGGAGGCCCGGACCACGGCCATCCTCGACACGGCGCTGGACTGCATCATCACGATCGATGCGCTCGGCCACGTCCTGGAGTTCAACCCCGCGGCCGAGCGCACGTTCGGGTATCGGCGCGCCGATGTCCTCGGGCGCGAACTCGCCACCCTGATCATTCCCGAATCGCTGCGCTCCGCACATCGCGCGGGGCTCGCGCACTACCTGACCACTGGTGAGGGGCCGGTCCTCGGCACGCGCATCGAAGTGATGGCCATGCGTGCCGACGGCACCGAGATTCCGGTCGAGCTGGCTATCACGCGTATCCCGAGCGATGGCCCGCCGATGTTCACCGCCTACCTGCGTGAACTCAGCGACCGCGTGTGGGCCGAGCAGCTGCGTGGCGTCCGTTTCGCCGTGACCCAGCACCTGGCACACGCCACCGACCTCGAGGCCGCGGCCACGCAGATTCTGCGGTCGGTGTGCGAGCACCTGCGGTGGGACCTCGGCGCGTTCTGGCAGGTGCAATCAGACGCCGAGGCACTCACGTGCCTGGCGATCTGGCACGCGCCGGGCACTGCGGTCGCGACGTTTGCCGACGCCACTGTCAGTCGCACGTTCGTCCGCGGCGAAGGGCTGCCGGGGCAGGTGTGGGCGACCGGCGAGTCCTCCTGGCTGCCCGATGTGCGCCGTGCACCCAACTTCCCGCGGTCCGGTCCTGCCGCCGCGGCCGGCCTGCACAGCGCGTTCGCCTGCCCGATCATCGTCGGCGGCACCACGCGCAGCGTGATGGAGTTCTTCACCCAGCACAGCCGCGAGCCCGATGCCGGCCTGCTCGAGACCATGGCGACGGTGGCCGGTCAGGTCGGCCAGTTACTGGACCGGCTCAAGGCAGAGCAGACGTTGCGCGAAAGTGAAGGGCGCTTCAGAGCCTTGATGGAACAGGCGCCCTTCAGCGTGCAGATCCTGTCGCCGGACGGACAGACGTCTCGCGTCAATCAGGCCTGGTCCAACCTGTGGGGAGTCTCGCTCGAGCAGATCGCGGGGTACAACGTCCTGCAGGACCCTCAGCTCGAGGCCGAGGGCGTGACGCCGTACCTGCGCAGGGCGTTTGCCGGAGAGGCGGTCGCGATTCCGGCCCGCCGCTACGACCCGAACCAGACCATCCCCGGTGTGACCGGCCACGCCGAATCGGCGCGGTGGGTATCGGCTGTTGCCTATCCGATCAAGGACATGACGGGTCGCGTGCGTGAGGTCGTGGTGGTGCAGGACGACATCACCGCGCGCATGAACGCCGAGAGCGCTGTTCGCGAGAGCGAGGAGAAGCTCCGGCTCCTGGCCGACACCATCCCGCAACTGGCGTGGATGGCTCATCCCGACGGTCATATCTTCTGGTACAACCGACGCTGGTACGACTACACGGGGACGACCCCCGAGGAGATGGAGGGGTGGCGGTGGCAATCGGTGCACGATCCCTCCGTGCTGCCCGAGGTGCTGGCGCGCTGGCATGCGTCGATCACCCGCGGCGACCCGTTCGACATGGTCTTCCCCATTCGCGGGGCCGACGGGCAGTTCCGTCCGTTCCTCACCCGGGTCAATCCGCTGCGCGATGCAAGCGGACGCATCGTCTACTGGTTCGGGACCAACACCGACGTCAGCGACATCAAGCGCATGGAACAGGCGCTGCGTGACGCGGACCGCCGCAAGGACGAGTTCCTGGCCACACTGGCCCACGAACTGCGCAACCCGCTGGCGCCGATCCGCAACTCGCTGCAGGTCCTGAAGATGCCGCGCGTCGATATCGCCACCGCGCAGCGGACCCGCGAGATGATGGAGCGGCAGGTCAACCACCTGGTTCGCCTGGTGGACGATCTCATGGACGTCTCGCGGGTCGTGCGCGGCAAGATCGAGCTGCGCAGGGCGCCCGTCGAGATGGCCGCAATCGTCGCCCGCGCCGTCGAGACGGCGCAGCCGCTCCTCGATGCGCAACAGCATCGGCTCGACATCACGATTGCCGACGGGTCGATGTTGATCGATGCCGATGCCGTACGGCTCACGCAGGTGGTGAGCAACCTCCTCATCAACGCCGCCAAGTACACCGAGGCAGGCGGGCAGATCGAACTCGCCGTGGTCCGGCAGGGCGACGAGGTGATGCTGCGGGTCCGTGACAACGGCATCGGCATCGCGGCCGACGTCCTGCCGCACGTCTTCGATCTGTTCGTGCAGGGACACCCGTCTGCCACGCACTCACAGGGCGGCCTGGGTGTAGGCCTGACCCTGGTGCGGACCCTGGTGGACATGCACGGGGGCACGGTGCAGGCGCGCAGCGCTGGGCCGGGCGCGGGTGCCGAGTTCACCATCTCGCTGCCACTCATCGCCGAGGACGGCGCGGCGTGCATCGAGACCGGCGACCCGGCGCAGGCAGCATCGATGAGCCACCGCATCCTGGTCGTGGACGACAACCTGGATGCCGCCGGCAGCCTCGCGCTGCTCCTGCGCCTGCATGGGCACGAGGTCCGGGTCGCCCACGATGGGATCTCTGCCCTGGACACGGCTCGGGCCCACCAGCCAGCGCTGGTCTTTCTCGACATCGGCATGCCCGGCATGGATGGCTACGAGGTGGCGCGCCGACTGCGCCGCATCCCGGGTCTCGAGCGCACGGTGGTCGCAGCGTTGACCGGGTGGGGCCAGCAGGAGGACCGCCGAAGGTCGGCATCCGCGGGTTTCGATCATCACCTGGTCAAGCCGCTGGAGACCCATGTGCTCGAGGGGTTGCTTGCTGCCCTGGCGGACGCGAGTCCTTTGCAGGACGAGGGACCGCCGATGGGCGACCGCTGACGCTGCCCGCACATCGCTGACCGACGCCTGGCCGCCGGCGCCAGGCGGCCCGCGTCACATCCCGGGCGTGCTGAGTGCGTACCAGACGATGAAGAGGTTGACGCCCATCAGCGCCAGGGCAGGCAGGGTCTGGGCGAACGAGTCGAGCACCCGTACGCGCGTGCCGACTCCAAGAAGCATCAGCAGCGCCAGTCCGCCGGCGCTTGCCGGCACCAGCGGTGGCCAGACCTGCCCGGCCATCAGGCCGAGGGCCCCGAGCACTTCGAGCGTGCCTGTCAGCACCCGCAGGCGGGCCAGGCCGAACCGTTCGAAATCGCGCTTCATGCCGTCCAGCGCCAGGCACGCGACGCCGTACGAGAGGAACACCAGCGAGGAGCTCACGACCGACGCATAATAGAGCGCCGTCACTGGCAGACAGTCTCTGCTGCGCGGCAATCGGCTCCGGTCCGTTCACTCAAGCGAGGCATGCCCATGGCGTGGTTGTCCCTGTCGAATGTACTGCAACTGGTGGTGGGACTGGGCCTGCTGAACGTGTGGCTCGTACGGGGACGGACCGCGACATCCTACCGTGGCGGCGCGGCACGTACCCTGCGCGACGAGTTTGCCGCGTACGGGCTGCCACCGCTTGCCTATTATCTCGTTGGCGCCCTCAAGATCGGTGCAGCCCTGGTGCTGATCGCGGGCGTCTTCGTCGCGCTGCCGGTGCGAGCCGCCGCCGCGCTGGTGGCGGTGCTGATGCTCGGCGCGATCGCGATGCACGTCCGCGTTGGCGATCCGGCCACCAAGTCGCTGCCCGCCGCGCTGATGCTGGCCCTGAGCGTTGCCATCGTCGTATTGCGCTCGGCGCCCGCGTCGCTGCCATAGCACGCGTCGACCCTACCTGGTGATGGCGACGCGGCTCTCTGCGCTTTCCAGGTAGCCGTACCGAATCGCCTTGGCTCGGATGGTCGTCGGCGCAACGACCCGGATGGGGCCCGTGTAGAGGTGCCAGGTCGGCGTCGGCCCTTCCTCGGTGGTGTACCCGACGGAGGCTCCCTGCGTCGGCACGTAGATCACCACCTCGAACGGGTCGCTCCCGGTGAGCGTGGGCGTTCGGGCCGGCGTATCGGTCGTGCGCCGCGGCACGATATAGGGCTGCGCAGTCCGCGGCTGCATACCGCCGGGCCACATCCGCTGCACCATCTCCGACTCGGTGATCAGGCCCTGATCTCCGATGTGCGCCATCCACGTGGTGACGGCCGCGCGCATCCGCTCGAGCGTGCCGCGATGCGCGGGTGCCGCCGCGAGGTTGTCGATCTGGTGCGGGTCGCGCACAGCGTCGTAGAGCTCCTCGGCGGGCCGACTGGTCCGCATCCACAGCGCGGCCGCGCCGCTCAGCCGCCCCTCGGCGTGCAGCTTGAACCACTCCTGCAGGATGGCGCTCTGGTTGCGGTAGATGACATGCCCCGCATAGGGCAACTCCGGCTGCATGTTGCGGATGTACAGGAACTGCCGGTCGCGGGCCGACCGCATCATGTCGTACTCGATGTCCATGCGGTCGCGGGCCCCGAACACGAAGGGGGGAGGCGGGGCAGCCGCCGGGCCGACCAGGACGCGCCCGTGCATGTGCGCGGGAACCTCGAGACCGGCCAGCGCGAGCACTGTCGGGGCCAGGTCTACCAGGCTGACCAGGTCGTCGCTCACCGAACCGGCGGCAATCGTCGACGCCAGTGCCTTTGGCCAGCGAATCATTAGCGGCACACGCAGGCCCGAGTCGTACAGCGACCGCTTCGCCCGCGGCAGGCCGTCGCCGTGGTCGCTCCAGTAGAAGACGATGGTCGACTCGGCCAGCCCGTCGGCCTCGAGCTGGGCGAGAATGGCGCCGACCTGCCCGTCCATGTCGGCGATGTTGTCGTACATCCGCGCCAGTTCCTCGCGGACCAGCGGGGTGTCTGGATAGTAAGGTGGCACCTCCACATCGTCTGGTCGCGTGATCAGCGGCTTACCCTTGCGAGCCGGGCTGGAGGGGAAGGCCTGGCTCTCGTGCGTGACCTCGAGGTTGAAGACCGAGAAGAAGGGCTGTGCCGGGTCGGGCCGATGCCGCCAGTGTGCCTCGCGCCCGAGGTCGTCCCAGATGGTGAAGGGCACCCCGAACTGGTAGTCGGTCTTGGCGCGATTGGTCGTGTAGTACCCGGCCGCGCGCAGGTACTCAGGGAAGGCCTTGACGTAGAAGGGCGGCACCGCGACGTAGGGCGCGGGCAGTTCCGCCACCCGCGATTCGGACGTGCGCATGTGCTGCGCGCCGATCGCGCTCTGGTGCATCCCGGTGATGATCGCGGCGCGACTGGGGGCACACACCGGCGCGGTGGTGAACGCGCGGGTGTAGCGGATCGACTGCGTGGCCAGCCGATCCAGCACCGGCGTCCTGGCCAACCGGTCGCCATAGGCGCCCAGATGCGGGCTCATGTCCTCGTTGGAAATCCAGACGATGTTGGGACGCGCGGGCCGGACGGTCGCACTCGCCTGCTGGGCCTGCGCCGGGGTGACGACGCTGGCGGCGCAGAGCCAGGTCAGAAGGGTGACGACGGCGGTGCGGGTCGACGATGTGGTCATGATGCGTCCTTCCGTGTGCCGGGCGTGGTAGACGCGCAGAGTCTCGGCGGTGGAAGGATACCGTCGGAGCCACCCCATCGCCGGCACCAAATCGGTGCGGTATGCTGACGTCGCAATCCATGGCTCAACCACCACAGCTGGTGCGTCCCTCGCGGCGCGGCTTCGTACGCGCCGTGGGCGCGCTGGCGGCCGGCGCATCGCCGCTGGCGGCGCTGGCCGCGCAATCGCCGGCAGACGGCCCGGCACTGGCGGCAGGACCGCGGCCCCTGGTCGCGTACCCGGGCAAGCGTCCGCTGCTGGTGGTGCACTCGCGACCACCGCACCTCGAGACGCCGTTTGCCGTCTTCGGCGAGGGCGTGATGACGCCCAACGACGCGTTCTTCGTCCGCTATCACCTGGCTGACTTTCCCAAGGTCATCGATCCGGCGACATACGCGTTGTCGGTGAGCGGCACGGTGAAGACGCCGCTGCGGCTGTCATTGGCCGATCTGAAAGCGATGCCCGGGCAGGTGGAGATCGTGGCGGTGAACCAGTGTTCGGGGAACAGCCGCGGCTACTTCGCGCCGCGCGTGTTCGGGGCACAGCTTGGTAATGGCTCGATGGGCAACGCGCGCTGGGCTGGCGTGTCGCTCAAGTCGGTGCTGGACAAGGCTGGCGTCGGGGCGGGCGCCAGGCAGGTGACCTTCAACGGGCTCGACACACCGGTGCTGGCCAGTACCCCGGACTATCGCAAGGCCCTCGACATCGACCACGCGCTGAGTCCGGAGCCGATGCTGGCCTGGAGCATGAACGGCGAGGACCTGCCGTTTCTCAACGGCTATCCGCTCAAGCTGATTGTCCCCGGCTACTTCGGCACGTACTGGGTGAAGCACCTCTCCGAAATCGAGGTCCTCGACCACGTGTTCGACGGCCACGACGCGTTTTTCATGACCCGCGGCTACCGCGTGCCCGACAACGCATGCGCCTGCGTGCCACCAGGCACCACGCCTGACAAGACCCGGCCCATCTCGACGCTGCCCGTGCGCAGCTTCATCACCAGCGTGCTCGCCGGCGGGGGGCTGCCGGCAGGCCGTCGGGTCGACGTGGCCGGCATCGCCTTCGACGGCGGGTCGGGGATCAGGGCGGTGGACGTGTCGATCGACGGCGGCACGACCTGGCGTGGCGCGACGCTGGGCGAAAACCTGGGGCGGTATTCATTCCGGGCGTGGCAGATGCCGGTGACCTTTGCCGCCATGGGCAAGGCCGTGCTGATGGTGCGGGCGACCAGCATGGCCGGAGTGACCCAGCCGAAGGACGCCACCTGGAATCCGGCCGGCTACATGCGCAACATGATCGAGTCCACGTCGGTGACCGTCGCATGAGTGCCCGCCTGGGTCACGCGCTCGTCGCCATCGGACTGGCCGCTGGTCTCACCGCGGTGGCCGTCGCGGCCCAGACCCGACCCATCGCGCTGCCGCCGGATACCTCGACGCTGCGTCCGTCGGCATTGCCCGGCTACCAGCTCGCACAGCAGAAATGCGCCATCTGCCACTCCGCCGACTACGTCAGCTACCAGCCGCCCGGCATGACCCAGGCACAGTGGACGGCGGAGATGACCAAGATGCGGCAGGCTTACGGCGCCCCGCTCGACGATACCGAGGTGAAGATGCTCGGGGCCTACCTGGCAGTCGCCTACGGGAGTGCGAAGGCGACCGACCCAAGCGTCCGCGAGGCCCCTGGGCTCACCGCGGCCCCGGCCGCGAAACCGGCCGCGAAACCGCCCGCGAAACCGCCCGCGTGACAACAAAAAGGCCCCCGCGATGGGAGCCTGTTTTCTATCGACCAATCACTTCGACGATGGTGCGGAAGAGGGGACTCGAACCCCTACGAGATTGCTCCCGCCAGCCCCTCAAGCTGGTGCGTCTGCCAATTCCGCCACTTCCGCGTGCGGGTCTCTCGCCGGCTTGCGGTGTGCTGCAAGGGCGACAGAATCACCGACTATAGCAAATCCGGCAAGTGGAGGAAAGCCAGCGCCGGGGCGCCGGTTACGAACCCCCACAGACTCGGCGGGTCCACCTCGGTCAGCGCATGGCCGGCCTTCCTCCTGGGAGCTATTGGCGTGTCGGAATCTGAAAGCGTGGGCTCGAACCCAGCGTCCGGGCACTTGTTGCGCGTGCTGGGTGTGGCCTTCGGGCTGGCGGTGCTGGTCGGCAACACCATCGGCATGGGTATCCTGAGGACCCCGGGCGAGGTCGCGGCACGCGTGCCCTCGGTGTCGCTGTTCCTGCTGGTGTGGGTGGCAGGCGCCGTCTACGCCGTGCTGGGCGCTTTGAGCGTGGCCGAACTGGCCACGATGAAACCGCGGTCGGGGGGACTGTATCCGCTGGTCCACGATGCGCTTGGCCCGTATCCCGGCTTCGTTGCAGGCTGGACCGACTGGCTGGCGACGTGCGGCAGCATTGCCGCCGTGGCGATTGTGCTGGGCGAATACCTCGGCCCGCTGGTGCCGGCGCTCCAGGGACGGGCGGGGCTGACCGCCTCGGCGGTCGTCGTGGGGTTCGCGCTGCTGCAGTGGCGCGGCATTCGCGTTGGCAACGTCGCACAGCTGGTCACGAGCCTGTTGAAGGGTGTGGCGCTGATGGCGCTTGCCATCGTCGCGCTCCTGACCACCGTGCCTGCCGCACCGATGCCGGCCATTGCCCCGCATGCGCTGCCCGTGGGTGTGGCGCTGGTCGCGGCCATCGTCGTGGCCCTGCAGTCGGCGATCTTCACCTATGACGGGTGGGCCGGGCCGATCTACTTCGGCGAGGAAATCTGCGATCCGGGCCGTGGCCTGCCGAGCGCGATGATCGGCGGCGTGGCCCTGGTCCTGCTGATCTACCTCGCCCTCAACCTCGCATTCCTGCGAGTGCTGGGCATCGAAGCCATGGCCGGCGACCCCTTCGTCGCCGCGACCGCAGCCAGGCGCCTGTTCGGGCCAGCCGGCGACACCGCGCTGCGAGTGCTGATGATCATCTCGCTACTCGCTACGGTGAACGCGCTGCAGTTGATGGCCTGCCGGGTGCCCTACGCGATGAGCCGGGACCGATTGCTGCCCGGGCTGCTGCAGCGCGTCAACGTCGGCGGCACGCCGGTGCCGGCGCTGTGGCTGGGCACGTGCCTGGCGCTGGCCTTCATCGCCACCGGCACGTTCAACACCGTGCTCGCCCTGCTGTCGTTTTTCTTTGTCGCCACCTACGCCCTGGTGTTCACGTCCTTGTTCGTGCAGCGGCGGCGAGCACCAGACGCGCCGCGCCCGTTCCGAGTGCCGTTGTATCCCTGGATACCGGCACTGGCGCTGGCGGGCTCGCTGGCGTTCCTGGTGGCTTCGGTGTGGGGCGACCGCAGCAATGGCGTACTCGCGTTGCTGCTGCTGGTGCTGAGTTGGCCGCTCTACCGCCTGCAGCAGGGGATCGGCGTCCTCACCTCGGACTAGCCGGTTGCCGCTCGGGCAGCCGGTCTCGCCCGGGGAGGGGCCTACTGCGGCTTGGGCTCGGCGCCGGGCGTCGGGGCCGCGGTCCCGGCCTTCGGGGTGGGCGCCGCGGTGGCCGGGGAGCCTGGCGCGGGTGCGACCGGCGTCTGCGTGGGTGCAGGATTGCTGACGGCTGATGGGTTGGTCGGTGGCGTGGGCAGCGTCGATGGCAGGGCCGGCGCCGCACCGGGTACGCCGCTCATCACCGAACTCGGCCCGCGCGTGCCGACAATGGCCAGCCCGAGCGCGCCCAGCATGAAGAACGCACCGAGGATGGCCGCGGCTTTGGACAGGACCGTCGCGCCCTGACGCGCGCCAAAGGCCGCAGACCCACCGCCGCCGCCGAAGGCGGCGGCGATGTCGCCACCCTTGCCCTGCTGCAGCAGGACGGCCAGCAGCAAGAGCAGACACACGACGATGTAGATGGTGACCAGGAACCAGTACAGCATAACGACCGAGTATACACGGCCCGGCGGCGGCCGGACCGTGCCAGGAGGCGGGGATGGCTATACGGCGGCTGACGCGATCGCGAAGAAGCCCTGGGGATCGAGGCTGGCCCCGCCAACCAGGGCGCCGTCCACGTCGGGCTGCTGCAGGATGGCCCGGGCGTTGTCGGGCTTGACGCTGCCGCCGTAGAGGATCTGGCACTTGTCGGCCGCGTCGGCGCCGAGCCAGGCCCGCAGACGCCCACGGATGTGCGCGTGCGCCTCCTGGGCCTGCTCGGGCGTGGCGTTACGACCCGTGCCGATGGCCCAGACCGGCTCGTAGGCGATGACCATCTGGCCGAACTGCTCACCCGTGAGGCCCTCGATCGCCGCCTTGAGCTGCGTATCGAGCACCTCGAACGTGCGTCCGGCCTCGCGCTCGTCGAGCGTCTCGCCGATGCAGGCAATCGGGGCCAGGCCCGCCGCGTACGCCGCGTGAATCTTGCGGGTGACGTCGGCGTCGGCATCGCCGAACACGCGCCGCCGCTCGGAGTGGCCGACGATGACCAGCGCGGCGCCCGCCTCTTTCAGCATCGGTGCGCTCACGGCGCCGGTGAATGCGCCGTCCTTCTCCCAGTAGCAGTCCTGCCCGGCCGTGGCGATGCCCGAATTGCGCAACGCGTCGGCCACCGCGTGCACTGCGGTGAACGGTGGGGCGACGACCAGTTCGACCGTCGTCATGTCCTTGGCCAGCACCCGGAACTCCTTGGCGTAGGCCACGGCGTCGGCCACGCCCTTGAACATCTTCCAGTTACCGGCAACGAGTGGAGTGCGCATGGATATCCGTCCGCAGGGAAAGGGGAAACGACGACATCACTGCTCGGGCAGCACCTCGACGCCGGGCAGCGCCCGGCCGCCGAGGAATTCGAGACTGGCGCCGCCGCCAGTGGAGATGTGGCTGATGCGGTCGGTGACGCCGGCCTTGTGGACCGCCGAGATCGAGTCGCCGCCGCCGATGATGGTGATGCCGTCGACATCGGCCACAGCGTGCGCAACGGTGTTGGTGCCGCTGGCAAACGCCGGAATCTCGAACACACCCATCGGGCCGTTCCACACCACGGTCTTCGCGCCGGCGATGATCTCGGCGTAGCGGGCCGCGGTCTTCGGGCCGATGTCCAGGCCCATCCGCTGGCCGATTGCGGCATCCCCGACCGCGAGTGTTTCCGCCGGCACGTCTGCCGACAGCGCTGCCGCGACGACGTGATCCTCGGGCAGCGCGAGGGTGAGGCCGCGCGCGTCGGCCTGCGCCTTCAGGTCGCGCGCCGTGTCCACCAGGTCGGCCTCGACCAGCGACTTGCCGACATCGAGCCCTGCCGCCTTGAGAAAGGTGTACGCCATCGCGCCGCCGATGACCAGCGCGTCCACCTTCGGCAGCAGATTCTGGATGACCTCGAGCTTGTCGCTCACCTTGGCGCCGCCGAGCACCGCCACGAACGGACGTTCGGGTGCCGTCAGCGCCTTGCTCATGTACGCCACTTCATTGGCCATCAACAGGCCAGCGGCCGCCTCGGGCACAAACGCCACGATGCCCTCGGTCGAGGCATGCGCGCGGTGCGCCGATCCGAAGGCGTCGTTGACGTACACGTCGGCGAGCTCGGCCAACTGCCTGGCAAAGCCCGGGTCGTTGGCCTCTTCCTCGGCGTGGAAACGCAAATTCTCGAGCAGGACCACCCCCGGGTTGCCGGCCTGGGCAATCGCCTCCACCGCAGGCGCGCCGACGCAGTCAGCCGCGAAGACGACCTCGCGCCCCAGCAACGCCGCCAGCCGATCGGCCACGGGCTGCAGCGTGAACTCGGGGTTGGGCTTGCCTTTGGGGCGGCCCAGGTGCGACGCCAGGATCACCGTCGCGCCCTGTTCGAGCGCGTAGGTGATCGTCGGCAGCGACGACTGGATGCGCGTGTCGTCGGTGATCTGCCCGTTCTTGATGGGGACATTGAAGTCGACGCGGATGAATACCCGCCGGCCCTTCAGCTCCAGGTCGGTGATCGCACGCTTGGCCACGCCTAGAGGCCCTTGCCCGCCATGTAGTTCAGAAGATCCACGCAGCGGCTGCTGTAGCCCCATTCGTTGTCGTACCAGCTCAGGACCTTGACAAAGTCGCCGTCCATCACCTTGGTGTAGGCCGAGTCGATGATCGAGCTGTTCGGGTTCTTGCGGAAGTCGATCGACACCAGCGGCGCGTCCTCGACCGCGAGGATGCCCTTGAGCGGGCCGGCGGCGGCCGCTCGGAACGCCGCGTTGACTTCGTCGGCGGTGGTCTTCTTGCTGACAATCACCGCGAGGTCGACCACCGACACGTTCGGCGTCGGCACGCGCATCGAGATGCCATCCAGCTTGCCCTTCAGCTCGGGCATCACTTCGCCCATGGCCTTGGCGGCGCCGGTCGTGGTCGGGATCATCGACAGTGCAGCCGCGCGGGCCCGGCGCATGTCCTTGTGCGGCAGGTCGAGCAGCTGCTGGTCGTTGGTGTAGCTGTGGATGGTGGTCATCCAGCCCTTGACGATGCCGAACTCCTCGTGCAGCACCTTGGCAAAGGGGGCGAGACAGTTGGTCGTGCACGAGGCGTTGGACACGACGACGTGCTTGGCCGGGTCGTAGAGCTCGTGGTTGACGCCCATCAGGAGCGTGGCATCTGGGCCGGTCGCCGGCGCGGTGATGATGACGCGCTTGGCGCCCGCCGTGATGTGCTTGGCCGCGTCGTCGCGCTTGGTGAAGATGCCGGTGCCCTCGAACACGACGTCCACGCCGAGGTCGGCCCAGGGGAGCTGGGCCGGGTCGCGCTGCGCAAGCACCTGGAATTTGTCGCCGTTGACGCTGATCCAGCCGTCGCCCGATTCGACCGTGGCATCGAGGTTGCCAAGGATCGAGTCGTACTTCAGCAGGTGGGCCAGCGTGGCCGTGTCGGTCAGGTCGTTCACCGCCACGAAGTCCAGCTTGCCCGAGCCCATTGCCGCACGCATGATGTTGCGCCCGATGCGCCCGAAGCCGTTGATGCCAACCTTGATGCCCATGGAGGTTCCTCCCACGCGGTCGCAGACCTGCGGATGATGATGACGAAAATGCAGTGTCTCAGCGGCCGTGCCCGCGTACCCGCGGTCGGCAAGACGACACGACCGACCATGGTAGTACGACTGAGCCGGTTCGATATACTCCCGGCAGCCGTCTCGTCCCAGCCGGGCAGGACTCCGTGACATGTATTTCCTCTACAGCCTGCTCGCCGCGTCAGCCCTGGTGGCATTGGCGCCATGGGTGGCCTGGCAGGCGCTCCGCCATGGCAAGTACCACCACCGCTGGCAGGAACGGTTCGGGTCGCTGCCGACGGCGCTGAGTGGCACCGCCGGTCCGACGCTGTGGGTGCACGCGGTCTCGGTGGGCGAAGTGCTGAGTGCTGCGCCACTCGTGACGGCCATGCGCCGCGAGCACCCGGAGTGGCGTGTCGTGATCTCCACCACCACGCGGACCGGTCGCGCCATGGCCGAGGCGCGTCTGGCTGATGTCGCCGGCGTTTTTTACTTTCCCCTCGATTTCGCCTGGGTCGTGCGACGCGTCCTGCGCCACGTGCGTCCAAGCCTCGTGGTCATCGTCGAAACCGAGATCTGGCCCAACCTCGTGCGGTTGTGCCGTGCCGGCGGCATCGGGGTGCTGCTGGTCAACGCGCGTATCTCCGACCGCAGTTACCCGCGCTACCGCCTGGTTCGCGGTCCGCTCGGCCGCGTCCTCGGTCAGTTCGACCGGCTCTGTGCCCAGTCGGAGACGACGGCCGACCGACTGCGATCGCTCGGCGCGCGGCCCGAGCAGGTGATCGTGACGGGCAGCTTGAAGTACGACGTGGCCAGCGAACCGCGCGGCGTGGCCGACGTCGCCGCCCGGCTGACCGACGTGCCGGTGTTGCTGGCAGCCAGTACGCTGAAGGGCGAGGACGAAATCCTGCTCGAGACGTTCGCGCGCCTGCGGCAGTCCTCGCCAGAGGCCGTGCTGGTGCTGGCGCCGAGGCATCCCGAGCGCTTCGACGCCGTCACCGGCGTCGCTGCGGGCACAGGCTTTCGGGTGCTGCGACGTTCGGCGCTGGCTGCCGACCCCGCCGCCGCCTTCGATGTGCTCGTCCTGGACACCATTGGCGAGCTGGCGGCGCTCTGCGCGCAGGCGACGGTGGTCTTTGTGGGCGGCAGCCTCGTGCCCGCCGGCGGTCACAACATCCTGGAACCGGCCCGCTTTGGCCGGCCCATCGTCGTTGGTCCGTCGATGTCGAATTTTGCCGAGATTGCCCGCACCTTTCTCGACGCCGGGGCCCTCGTGCAGGCGGCCGACGCCGCGTCGGCGCAACGCGAGCTGTTGGCGCTGTTTGCTGACCAGGAGCGGCGGCAGCGGCTTGGCGAGGCGGCGCGCGGGGTCCTCGAGCGCCACCGTGGCGCGGTGGGGCGAACGATGGGCGAGATTGCCGGGGTCATGCGCGCCCGCGGTGCCGTCGTGCCGCCAGCCGGCACTGGAGTGGCGAGGTGAGCGAGGCACCGTGGAGCTTCCCGATGCTGCGCGCGGCGGCCAGACTCTATGGCCATGGCGCCGACCTGCGCCGCGAACTGCGCCGCAAGATGCCGTTCCGGCTGGCCCGTCCAGTGGTCAGCGTCGGCAACCTCGCGGTCGGCGGGCGCAACAAGACGCCGGTCGTTGCGGCGATCGCCCGGATGCTGCATGGCTGGGGCGAACGGCCGGCGGTGCTCAGTCGCGGGTACCGACGCGAGTCGCCGTCGCGCGAGGTGGTGATCGTGCGCGATGCCGAGCACATGCGCGCCTCCCTGGCCGAGAGCGGCGACGAACCCTTCATGCTGGCCCGCGAGCTTCCCGGCTGTTGCGTGCTCGTGCACGCGCGCCGTGGCCGCGCCGGGCAGGTGGCCGAAGCCGATCTCCACTGCACCGTCCACGTGCTCGACGATGGCTTCCAGCACGTGCAGCTGGCGCGCGACGCCAACCTGGTCCTGCTGACCCTGGAGGACGTGCTGCACGGCGAGGTGCTGCCAGCCGGGCGTCTGCGCGAGCCGCTGCACGCGCTGGAGGACGCCGACGCCCTGTTGGCCGTTGACACCACGGCCGCCCGCCTGCGCATGGCCCTCGGCCAGACGCCCGATGTGCCGATTTTCGAGGCGCGCCGGCACCTCGGTCCGGCCCGGCCGCTCTCGGGCGCCATGGACTTCTCGCGGCTGCATGAGGCGCCGGTGCTGCTGGTCACCGCGGTCGCCGAACCCACCCGCGTGGCGGCCGACCTGCGCGACGCCGGTTGGACGCTGGCCGACGTGATGAGCTTCCGCGACCACCACCGCTATCACGCCGACGATGTGCGGCAGATCGACGCGCGCGCCCGCAGCGTGGGTGCGGCCGCGGTCCTGATCACGGCCAAGGACTCCGTGAAGCTGGAGCGCTATCTGCCGTTCGAGGTCCCGGTCGCCATGGTGCCGCTCGACGTCGTGATCGAGCCGGCGGACGAGTTTGCGGCCTGGTTGCGCAGCAGGTTGTCGCTCGGCCCGGAGGTCGCGTGACCGAGACAGCCCAGCCGTCCTCGCGTCGGCACCGCACCGAGGACACGGCGCTGCGGGGCATCACGCGTCTGGTGCGGGCGCTGCCGCAGGTATGGGTCACGCGGCTTGGCCACGGCATCGGCTGGCTCGGCTATCGGCTCGACGCCAGACACCGACGCATCACGCTCGAGAACCTGGCAGCGACATTCCCCGAGCGTTCGCTGCAGGAGCGCACGCGCATTGCCCGCCAGGTGTTTGCCCACTTCGGCCGCAAGCTCGTCGAGCTGTTGTGGTTTGCCGGACTGCCGGCCCACCGCCAACTCGCGCTCGTCGAGTTTGTCGGCGCGGAGCACGTCGAGGCGGCGCGCGCGGCGGGGAAGGGCGTGTTGATCGTCACCGGGCATTTCGGGTTCTGGGAGTTGCACGCGCTCGCGCACGGATTGCGGCTCGGGCCGATGGCGGTGGTGGCGCGGGCCCTGGACAACCCGCTGCTCGATCGCCGGTTGATCGAACTGCGCAGCGGCACCGGCAACTTCGTCATCGACCGCAAAGGCGGGCTGCGGCGGATCATGCGGGCGCTCAACGCCAACCAGGCCGTGGCCGTGCTGATCGATCAACACATCCTCACGGCCGATGCCGTCAAGGTCGACTTCCTCGGGCGCGCGGCAGCCACGACCTCCGCGGTCGCGGTCCTGGCGATGAGGACGGGGGCGGCCGTCATCCCGGCCTTCTCGCTGCCGCTCAACGACGGGCGCTATCGGTTGATCTACGAGCCGCCGCTCGCCCTGCCCGATCCAGAGGACCCCGACGCCGTGCGCGACCTCACGCAGCGCTGCACCAAGGTGCTCGAGAAGTACGTCCGGGCCCACCCCGAGCGCTGGCTCTGGATGCATCGCCGTTGGAGAGAAGACGTGCGGACCACGGAATCACCGTCGCTCGCGGTGGACGACCCGGCCGGAGACAGCGACGCGTGAGCGCGCCCCGGCGGGTCGTCGTGCGCGGGCCGAACTGGCTCGGCGACCTGGTGATGGCGGGGCCGGCGATCCGCAGTCTCGGTGACGACTGGCCCGAGGCTACGGTGCACGTCGCCGTGCCGGCGGCATTTGCCCCGGTCGTGACGATGCTGGATCCGCGGGCGGCCGCCGTGCCACTCCACCGACGCCGTGGACCGGCGGCGGTGCGCGGTCACGCCGCGCAGCTGCGCGACGGTGGGTACGACGTGGCCATCCTGTTGACCAATTCGTTCGGGTCGGCCCTCGCCATGCGGCTGGCTGGCGTGCCCGAGCGCTGGGGGTACCGCCGCGACGGCCGCGGCTGGCTGCTGACACGTGGGATTGCTGCGCGCGCCGTGCGCCGCGCGTCGCGACACCATGCCGACGACTATGCCGCGCTGATCGAAGCCCTCGGCCTGACACGGCCGTCGCTCGAGATGCGCGCGCGGCTGCCCGGCGCCGCTCGTGACGAGGCCGGAGCGCTGTTGCACGCGGAGGGCTGGGACGGCGTCACGCCCTTGTTGGCGTGCGCCCCCGGGGCGGCATACGGCACGGCCAAGCAATGGCCGCCGCGGTACGTCGCTGTCGTGGCAACGCACTGGATTGGCCAGGGTGGCCGGGTCGTGATTGTCGGTGCCGAGGGCGACCGGTCGGCAGCCGCGGCCGTGCTCGCGGCCCTGCCGGCGGCGTCACGCCCGGCGGCGATCGATCTCACGGCACGCACCTCGCTGCTGGCGCTGGCGGGGGTGCTCGGCCTGGCCACGCGCGTGCTCGCCAACGACTCGGGCGCGATGCACCTGGCCTCGGCGCTCGGCACCCCGGCGGTGGCGGTCTTCGGTCCGACGCGCGAGTGGGCGACTGCGCCGCTTGGTCCGCATCGCATTCTCACCCACGAGGTGTGGTGCCGCCCCTGCATGCTGCGCGAGTGTCCGCTGGACCATCGCTGCATGACCGGGGTGAGCCCGGAGCGCGTCGTCGACGCGCTCGGACAGCTGTAGGCCGATGCCTACGCGTCGGCCCGCACGGGAGCGGGCATCACGAGGCTGAGGGCCAGCGCGGCCAGGGCGGTGACGCTGGAGCCAAGGAACGCGTACCACGTCCAGGCCACTGGCGTGGCGGTCCAGACATAGAACAGCGTCGCCAGCCCGACGAGCATGCCGCCGAGCATCGCGCTGGCGCTGACACGGGTGGTGGCAAACCCCACCAGGAACGCGCCGAGTACCGGTCCGGCGGTCAGCGACAGGATTGACAGCCCGGCGTCGAGTACCGAGCGGTCCATCCACTGGCACGCCAGTGCGACGATGAGCTGGACGATGCCCCACCCGAGCGTGGCCCGGTAGGACACGCGCATGATCGTCTGCTCGTCGGCGGTCTCGTTGACGTAACGCAGGTAGAAATCGTTGACGGTGGTGGCGGCCATCGCGTTGATCGACGGCGACAGCGCTGCCGCGACGATCGCAGCGACGATGAAGCCGGCGACGCCGCTCGGCAGGGTGTCGATGACAAAGCGCGGAAGGATCTCGTCGGGCCGCCCGAGCACCGGCAGCGCCACCTGCTGGTAGTAGGTGAACAGCATCACGCCAATCAGCAGGAACAGGCCGAACTGCAGCAGCACCAGTACGCCGCTGAGGATCAGGCCGCGCCCGGCTTCGCGCGCCGACCGCGCGGACAGCAGGCGCTGTACCAGGAATTGATCGGTGCCATGGGTGGCCAGCGTCAGCGCGACGCCTCCGACCAGCCCGGCCCAGAACGTGTAGATCGTGGTGACGTCGAGCGAGAAGTCCCACACCGCGAACTTGTCCGCGGCCTGCCCGGCGGCGAGCACCGCGCTCCACCCGCCGTCGATGTGGTTGAGCAGCGCGAAGAAGATGATCACCGCGCCGGCCAGGTACACGAACATCTGCACGACGTCGGTCCAGATGACGGCCGCCGAGCCGCCGTACATCGTGTAGACGATCATCGCCGTGCCGAGCAGCACCACGGTGTACGGCACCGGGATGCCGGTCACGACGGCAATCACGAGCGCGGTCGTGAACAGCCGGATCCCGTCAGCCAGCGAGCGCGTCACCAGGAAGATGGCGGCGCCTGCCGACCGCACCCCCGGACCGAATCGCCACTCCAGCAGCTGGTAGGACGTCATCAGGTCGCCGCGGAAGTAGGCGGGCAGGAACAGGGCGCTGACGATCAACCGGCCGATCACATAGCCAATCGGCAACTGCAGGAACGCCATGTTGCCGGTGTAGGCGGCCGCGGGCACCCCGATGAAGGTGATGGTGCTGGTCTCGGTGGCGACGATGGTGAAGCAGATCGCCCACCAGGGCACCGAGCGCCCAGTCAGGAAGTAGTCCTTGCTGGACCGCTGGAAGCGGGCAAAGTAGGTGCCGAAGGCAGTCAACGCCAGCACGTAGCCGGCAATCACCGCGTAATCCAGCCAGTTGAGGACCATGAGGCCGGGTCAGGTTAGCAGACTGCCCGCCAGGCGATACCCAGGACCGGTCTCCGATCGCGTTACCATCGTCGCCGTGACCGCCCCTACCCCCGCGGTGTTCCTGGACCGCGATGGCACCCTCATCGAGGAGGCCGGCTACCTGGACGACATCGCCCGGCTGGCGCTCTTTCCCTCGACCGTCGATGCGCTGCGGATGCTGGCCAGGGCCCAATTCCGGCTCGTGGTCCTGACCAATCAGGGCGGCATCGCCCTCGGGCTCTTCGATGAGCCCTTCGTCCGGCAGACCCATGCGGCGCTGGATGCCCGCCTGGATTCGGCTGGGGCGCGCATCGATGGCTGGTACTTCTGCCCGCACCATCCGGCCGGCCAGGTGCCCGCGCTGACCAGGGTGTGCACCTGCCGCAAGCCGGCGCCAGCGCTCGCGCAGCAGGCCGCCGTCGACCTGGACATCGACCTGGCGCGGTCGTGGATGGTGGGCGACCGCTGGGGCGATGTCGGGGTCGCCGCCACCGCAGGCATGGCCGGCGGGATCCTCGTGCGCACCGGCTACGGCCGCAGTGCCGAGGCGCGCCCGATGGCTGGCGTCACGGCCGCGTTTGTCGCCGACGACATCATGGACGCGGCCAGCTGGATTCTTCGGCAGGGGCGATAGGCCATGCGTGCACGCCTGCTCGACGCGCTCGACGGCCTGGCGGGTCGCCGCACGGTGGTCATTGGCGATATCGCCGCTGACGAGTTTCTCTATGGGCGCGTGGCGCGAGTCTCCAGGGAGGCGCCAGTCCTCATCCTGGAGTACGACACCACCCACACCGTGCCCGGTGGCGCCGGCAACGCGGCCAACAACGTCGCCGCGCTCGGCGGCCGCGCCATGCTCTTCGGCTGCGTCGGTCGCGACCAGCAGGGCGTGCGGCTCATCGAGGCGCTCGAGTCGGCCGGCGTCGACGCGCGCGGTGTCGTGCGGGTGCGCGACCACAGCACGACGACCAAGACGCGGGTCCTGGCCGGCGGCATCCACTCGGCAAAGCAGCAGGTGGTGCGCATCGATCGGCAGGGCGACGTGGTGCCGGGCCGCATCGTCCAGGCGGCCTGGGGGCAGCGACTCGACGTGGCACTGCGTTCCTGCGACGCGGTGCTGATCTCGGACTACGGCGGCGGCCTGGTCACCCCGGCCCTGGTGCGCCACGTCAAGGCGCGGCTGCGGGCCCGCAAGCCACAGGCCGTGCCCGTGCTCGTGGACTCGCGATACGACCTGGCGCGGTACCAGGGCCTGACTGCGTCGACGCCAAACGAGTCCGAAGTCGAGGCGATGCTCGGGGTGCACATCGGACAGGACCGCAAGGCACTCGAGCGCGCCGGTCGGACCGTGCTCGAACGGACTGGCATGGCCGCGGTCCTCGTCACACGTGGCAGTCATGGCATGGCGTTGTTTCAACTCGATCGGCCGACCGTGCACCTCCCGATCTTCGGGTCCGACGAGATCGCCGATGTCACTGGTGCGGGCGATACCGTCATCGCGACGGTGACCCAGGCACTCGCCTCTGGCGCGACGATCGAAGAAGCGGCGCACCTGGCCAACTACGCCGGCGGGGTGGTGGTGATGAAGCGGGGCACGGCCACCGTGTCGTGCGATGAACTGCGCGTGGCCATCGAGGGCGACCGGTGATTGTGCCGGCCGAGGCACTTGCGGCGCGGCTGGCCGAACATCGGCAGCGCGGCCAGACGATTGCGCTGGCTAACGGTGTGTTCGACCTGCTGCACGTCGGTCACCTGCGGTACCTGCAGGGCGCGGCGCAGCAAGCCGACGTCCTGGTCGTGGCGGTCAACGACGACGCGGCGGTGCGGCACCTGAAAGGTGCGGGCCGACCGATCGTGGGCGCGCGGGAGCGGGCCGAGCTGGTGGACGCGCTGCGCGGTGTGGATTACGTCACCGTCTTTGCCGAACTCACGGTCGGCTCGCTGCTCGACGCGCTGCGGCCGGACGTCCACTGCAAGGGCACCGACTACACCGTCGAGAGCGTCCCGGAGCGGGCCGTCGTCGAGGCCTATGGCGGCCGGACGGCGATCGTCGGCGACCCCAAGGCGCACTCGACTCGCGACATCGTGGCCGCCATTGCCGACGCACCCGCGCGTCGGCAGCCGTGAGCCAGCCGTGAGCCCGGCGTCCTTCCTGATCGTGCGTCTGGGCGCCCTCGGCGACATCGTGCATGCCATTCCCGTGGTGGCGGCCTTGCGGGAGGCGTACCCGGAGGCGCGTATCGGCTGGCTGGTACATCCGCGTTTCTCGCCCCTGCTGCAGGTCGTGGAAGGCCTCGACCACGTGTATGCCCTGGAGCGGCGGTCCGGTGCGCAGACGATTCGCCACGTGCGCCGCGACCGCTACGACGTGTGCCTGGATCTCCAGGGACTGCTGAAATCGGCGGCGGTGGCGCGGTTGAGCGGGGCGGGCCGGGTCATCGGCTTCTCCCGCCACCTGTTGCGCGAGTCGGCCGCAAGCCTGGCGTACTCCGAGACTGGCGGCGACGGCGCCGGACACGTGGTAGACAAGAACCTCTCGCTGTTGGCGACCGTTGGTGTGCACACGCGGGTCCGCCGGTTCCCGCTGCGCATTCCCCCCACGCCGGTGGTGTCGTGCACACGCCAGATGCTCGGGACGGGCGAGTCGGGGCCATTCGCACTGCTCAACCCGGGCGCCGCGTGGCCGAACAAGCGCTGGCCCGCCGAGCGATTCGGCGCGCTGGCGCAGTCGCTGCAGGCACGTCTGGGCATGCGGAGCGCCGTGCTGTGGGGGCCTGACGAGGCCACGCTGGCCGCCGCCGTCGTCCGCGCCTCCGACGGGGCCGCGCACATGGCGCCGCAGACCACGATGGTGGAGGTGCTGGCGCTGGCCCAGGCCGCGCGCGTGATGGTGTCGGGCGACACCGGGCCGCTGCACCTGGCTGCGGCGGCGGGCACGCCGGTGGTGGGTCTGTTCGGCCCGACCCCTCCCGAGCGCAACGGGCCCTGGGATCCACGGGACCGGGTGGTGTCCAGTCATCGCGCCTGCACCTGTGTCTTCAAGCGGCAGTGCACGGCCGACGCGTGGTGCCTGGAGCAGATCACGGTGGAAGCCGTGGGGGCAGCCGTCGCCGCCCGCCTGGAGACGACATGACAGGCAGGCTGCAGGCCCCGACCTCGCCACGGGCTGGACTGGCCCGGTGGCGCGTGCCTGTCGGCTTTGCGGCCGCCGGCCTGGTCCTGTGGCTGGCCCAACCGACGACACGCAGCCTGCAGATCGGGCTGCCGGTGGCCGTGGTCGGCCAGCTGTTGCGGATCTGGGCTGCCGGCCACCTCGAGAAGAGTCGGGAGGTCACCTCGTCCGGACCGTACCGCTTCACCCGCCACCCGCTGTACCTGGGGTCGTCGCTGCTCGGCCTGGGCCTGGCGCTGGCCGCCAGTCACTGGGCCGTGGCGGTGCTCATCGCCACCTACCTCGGCCTCACCCTGTGGCTGGCGATTCGGACCGAGGAAGCGTTCCTGCGGGCGAGGTTCGGCGACACCTACGACCGTTACAAGGTCGGCGCCCTCGCGAGCGAGGCGCGGCAGTTCAGTCTGGCGCGAGCGATCCGCAACAAGGAGTACCGGGCACCGATCGGCCTCCTGCTGGTCAGTCTCTGGATGCTCTGGCGATCGAGCTGAGCGCTGCGATGTCTTGACTTTCGGCTGGGGCCGCCGCATCCTGCCGCATTCCGGTCGAGGTGTCGCTTTGACTTCCCTCGCGACCGCGTCGTCGACGTGATCGCGGACGTGTTGCAGGTCTGCTGCAGGAGGTGGACAGTGAGGGTTTCTCTCTCTAGGCTCGTCGCGAGCGTGCTTGTGGCCGCGGCATTGGCTGCCGCTCCGGCCACGGCGATGGCGCAGTCGGGCACGGCCACCCTGGCCGGGACGGTCACCGATGACCAGAAGAGCACTGTCCCTGGCGTGACGGTGACGCTCTCCAGCGCCTCGACAGGCCTGACGCGCGACGTCGTCTCGGGCGACAACGGCTTCTACCAGTTTGTCGCCGTCCCGCCGGGCGTCTACACCGTGAAAGCCGAATTGGCCGGCTTCAAGAGCAGCGTCGTCGACAAGGTGCAGCTGAGCACCGACAGCTCGCAGCGCGTGGACATCTCCCTGTCGGTGGGCGGCGTGGAGGAGACGGTGCAGGTGCTGGCCGAAGCGCCGGCCATCAACACCACCGATGCCAGCCTTGGCAACGTCATTCGCGAAGCCCAGATCATGAGCCTGCCGCTCGAGGCGCGCAACCCGGTCGGGCTGCTCTCGCTGCAGGCCGGAGTGGTCTACATCCCGCGCAACAACGCGGAGACGACCGTCGACCCGCGGTACGGCTCAGTGAGCGGCGCTCGCGCCGACCAGAGCAACGTCACATTGGACGGCGTCGACGTCAACGACGGGCAGAACCAGAACGCGTTCACCTCGGTCCTGCGCGTCACACTGGACTCGGTGCAGGAGTTCCGTGTGACCACGAGCTCCTACGGCGCCGACGGCGGCCGCTCCTCCGGACCGCAGGTCTCGCTGGTGACCAAGAGTGGCACCAACAACCTGCGTGGTGCCGGCTACTACGTGAACCGCGACACGAAGTTTTCCTCCAACGAATACTTCAACAAGTTGTCGCAGCTGAAGGCGGGCAAGGAGAGCCAGGCGCCGCTGCTGGACAAGAACATCTTCGGCGGCTCGGTCGGCGGCCCCATCGTGAAGGATCGGCTGTTCTACTTTGCCAACTTCGAGGGACTGCGCGAGAAGCGCGAGCAGGTGATCGAGCGCGCGGTGCCGTCAGCCGCGATGCGCGACGGCGTGTTGACCTACCGTTGTGCCGTGGCCTCGGCGTGCCCTGGCGGTACTGTGCAGGGCTTCTCCGGCACGCACACCATCGCCGCCGGCTCGTACGGGATGACGCCCGCGGAGTTCCGGCGCGTCGACCCCACCGGCATCGGCGCCAGCTCGGTCGCCGCCAGCTACTGGAAGCAGTACCCCCTGCCGAACTTCGACGGCCGCGACGCCGCCAACATCATGGGCTACCGCTTCACGTCGCCGATCGAGAACGAGTTCAACACGGTCATCGCACGCGGCGATTACCGGATCAGCAACGCCCAGTCGCTGTTCACCAGGTTCAACACCCAGAGCGATGCCATCGTCGCGGCGCAGCAGTTTCCCGGCCTCGCCCCCAACTCGACCCGAGAGGTCAAGAACTGGGGCTTTGCCAGCGGACACGACTGGGTGCTGGGGTCGAGCATGGTCAACACCCTGCGCGTCGGCTACACCAAGATCGACGACGCCACAATCGGCCTGCAGACGCGCAGCGCCAACGTCTTCCGCTTCATGGACAACTACGAGGCCCTGACGGCCACCACCGCCCGCGAACTGGGTACGTGGAACATCACCAACGACTTCTCGTGGATCAAGGGCGACCACACGATGAAGGTCGGCACCAATCTGCGCTTCCTGCGCAACGACACCTTCACCAACGCCAACTCGTTCTACAGCGGGTCCCTGAACGGGTCGTGGGCGGCGGGCGTCGGGCGCCGCTACATGCCGGGCGGGGCGTGCCCCGCCCCAGCCAACTGCTCGGGGCTCCCGGCGGTGGCCTCGACCGGACAGGCCACCTACGCCGACTCGTTCATCAACATGCTGGGGGCCGTTACGCAGACGACCGCCCGCTACAACTACACCATCGACGGCGGCGTGATCAGTGAGGGGACGGCCCTGCCGCGCCTCTACGTCGCCGACGAGTACGAGTTCTACGTGCAGGACCAGTGGCGCGTCAGCGACAGCTTCACCCTGACCGGAGGTCTTCGCTACAGCCTCTTCCCACCGGTCTACGAGGGGCGCGGTCAGCAGGTCGTGCCCAACGTGAACATGGGACAGTGGATCGATCAGCGGGCGCGCAACATGGCTGCGGGCATCCCGTCGAGCCGGGACCCGCTCATCTCGTTCGTCCCGGCCGGGCCGGTCAACGACGGGCCGAACTGGTATCTGTACGACAAGAACAACTTCGCGCCGCGGGCCAGCTTCGCGTGGACCCTGAATCCCAAGACGTCGGTGCGCGGTGGCTACTTCCTGGTGTACGACCGCATCGGGTCGGGCCTGGCCACGCAGTTCAACAGCGCTGGTTCGTTCGGCCTCGCGTCGAGCCTCAGCAGTCCGTTCGGCGTCAACGGCGAAACCAATCCGGCGGTGCGCATCCAGGACATCTACCGGGTGCCGGCGACCTATCCGGTCGCGCCACCGGCGTCGTTCCCGGCCACGCCGCCGACGGCGTCAGGCACCATCACGCAGGCCATCGATCAGAACCTGCGCACCCCGTACTCGCACGCCTACAACCTGACGTTCAGCCGCGACCTCGGTCGCAACTACGCGGTGGACGTGGCCTACGTCGGGCGTCAGGGGCGCAACCTGTTGATCCGGCGCGACGCCGCGATGCCGTTGAACTTCACCGAACCACGGTCGGGCATGGACTACTTCACGGCCGCGAACCTGCTGATCACGCAGGCCAGGTCGCTCGGGGCGGCCAACGTCGCGCCGATTGCCTTCTGGGAAAACCTGTTCCCCGCCGCGGCGGGCGGCGGCCGGTCGGCGACCCAGGCCATGGCGGCGGCGTTCCTGGCCAACGGGCCCGACTGGATCACGGCCCTCTACGAGGCTGACCAGGGCTGCTCGCCGGCATGCCCGGCCACGGGTGAGTTCACGTTCTTCAACCCGCAATACGACTCGCTGGCCGTGCAGAGTTCGCTGGCGCGGTCGGGGTACAACTCCATGCAGGTCGCGCTGCGTCGCCGGTACAGCGACGGGTACCAGTTCGACTTCAACTACACCTACGCGCTGGCCAAGGACCACGGCTCGTCGGTGGAGCGCGGCGCCGCCTTCGGCAACTTCAGCGCCGGCGGCTACTCCGGCTTCCTCGTGAATTCGTGGGATGCCGACCAGCAGTACTCGTACGCCGACTTCGACGTCCGGCACCAGATCAACGTCAACGGACTCTACGAACTGCCGTTCGGCCAGGGCCGGAAGTGGGCCACCAACGCCAACGGCTTCACCAATGCGTTGATCGGCGACTGGTCGATTGCCGGCATCTACCGCTGGACGAGCGGATTTCCGTTCAACGTCTACAACTGCCGGTCGTGCTGGGCCACCAACTGGAACCTCCAGGGCAACGCGGTCCTGGTCGATCCGACGCGTGTCCCGCCGCAGCAGACCACCCGCAACGTCGTGGGTGGACAGCCGAGCCCGTGGGAAAACGTCAGCGACGCGCTCACCTTCTTCCAGCGCGCCACGCCTGGCCAGTCTGGCACCCGCAACCTCTTCCGCGGGGACGGCTACTTCGCCGTAGATGCCAGTATCGGCAAGTCGTTCCGCATGCCGTTCGGCCACCGGCTGATGTTCCGGTGGGACGTCTTCAACCTCACCAACAGCGTTCGGTTCGATACGGCGACCCTGGACATGTTCCCGGACATCGCGGCCTCGTTCGGACGCTACAACGGCACCCTGGCCGGCTGCGACGGCGCTGCCAACCGCTGCATGCAGCTGAACCTGCGCTACGAGTTCTGAGCAACGGGAACCGACGACACGAAGGTAGGGGGCGGTCTCGAGGGAGGGGCGGTCTCCAGGGAGGGGCGGCTCCCCGAGCCGCCCGCTCACATGGCATCCACGGCCGGTCGCTCGCCACTCGCGGGCGACCGTTTTTTGCGCACGAGCACTCCACGCGCGAGCCCGGGCGATAAGCCAGGGCGAGGCACGCTTCCGAGGCCGGGCCGCAGCCAAGCGTTGAGCGATGTGGAGACTGACTGAGGGGAACGATTGCGGGAGTGGCGGGGTCGACGGGGCTCGAACCCGCGGCCTCCGGCGTGACAGGCCGGCGCTCTAACCAACTGAGCTACGACCCCGCAATATGATGATTCGAGTGGTGGGCGGTACAGGACTCGAACCTGTGACAGCCGGTGTGTAAGACCGGTGCTCTACCAACTGAGCTAACCGCCCTCGCCATCCAGCCGTGCCAGCGCTCGAGACCTCTGCCAGAATTCCGGCGAGACGAACGCCCGTGCCGCGCCACGTGCCCGCGACAACTCAAGGAGTATACACGCCCACTCCGCTGGGCCGTCAAGCACGGGTGGCGCGGCGCTGCGCACGGTGCCGACGGGGCACGATAACGCGCTGCCACCACATCAGGAACCCCGTGCAGAAAAGCACCGCTGGCGCGAGTCCGAGGACCGCCCAGACGGCATGCACCACCCGGCCCCCGAAGTGCCCGGTGTGCAGCAGCGGCAGCCACTCCACGATCGTGTCGCCCCAGGTCTGCGCCTGGCTGCCCCGCCGCACCTCCAGCACCGTCCCCGCGTACCGATCCACGAACGTCGTCGTCGAAAGGCGCGTGGACGCGTCGCGAGTGCGACTGGCGACGATCACCACCGGCGCGCGCGGTCCGCCCGGCAGGTCGACGCGGAGGAAGGGCTCGTCGGGGTGCATCCGGCGCACCTGCGCCAGCAGCACGTCGAGGTTCCCGTCCGGCCCGCCCGTCGCTGGCGGCGCGCTGCGCGGGTTGGGCCGGCTGGTGACCATCGACACCCGTGAGACCAGGTCGCGTGTGATCTGCGGCCACGTGAAATAGGCGCCGGTGATCGAGAGCAGCACCACGGGAACCAGCAGCCAGAACCCCAGCGCGTTATGCACGTCGAACACGACGCGCTTCCAGTTGGCCCCCCAGTCGATCCGAAGGGCCCGCGTCAGACCCTCGCGGCTCGGCCACCAGATCACCAGGCCGGTGGCCGCGAGCAGCACCAGCAGCAGGCCGCCGACGCCATTAACGACGCGGCCCGGCCGCCCCGAGAAAAAGTTGGAGTGGAGGCCATCGAGCCAGCCGATCACCGGTCCGCGGCCATGGACGGGCGCCGACACCTGGCCCGTGAGCGGATGGACGAAGGCGACCCGGTACTCCCTGCCGTCGAGCAACCCGACGACGTGGGCCTGATGGGGCTCGACGGCGACGCTGAGGTTCACCAGGCGCTTTCCGGGCAGCGCCAGCTCGACATTCTCCAGTGCCTGTGCGGGCGTGACCACGTGGCGACCGATTACCTCGGCTGCGGGCACGCGGCGGAGGTCGCGATGGGTCCATGCACCGAAGGCGGGCGAGTACACGAGGATCGAACCGCTCACGCTGATGGCCACGGTGTACAGGCCGAGCGCGAGGCCCGTCCACAGGTGCACCTGGAAGAGCGCGCGACGCAGCCACGAGACGCGGCGGGCAGACACGAGTACGGCTCCGGGAAGCGGCATTGCGGCGGACTCTATCAGCAGCTCGCCTTGCAAAGGTTTATCGCGCCCCGCGCGAGACCTAGGCGCTCATCATCGCGTGCAGCTTCTGGACCGTGGTCCAGTTGCGAGTCGTGCCGTGGTGGCCGAGGACCTTGCCGACGGCCTCGAGGACACGGCTGCCGAGTACGCCGGAGGGCATCCAGACGTAGGCGGCCTGTGCGCCCACCACCAGGGCCTCGTCGCCCCAGTCACGCGTTTGCAGTGGGACCAAGGCCTTCAAGCGGTCGGTGTCCTGCACGAAGGTCACGAGCAGGCGCGACGGATTGTCGGCGTGCGTCAGCGTCTGCTCGCGCACAACCGTCGCCATCGCCGCGCCGTCGACGACGACCACCCGCGAGTGGAAGCCGGCACGCGCCTCGATGGCCGCCTCCAGTCGTTCGGCGACTGGCCCACACTCGCCCGTCGGTCCCTCGAAGACGACATTGCCGCTGTTGAGCAGCGTTCGCACCGTCGTGTATCCGGCCTGTTGGACGATCTCCCGCAGGTCGGCCATCGCGATGCGCTTGGCCTTGCCGACGTTGACGCCGCGCAGGAGCGCCGCAAACGTCGTCACGTCAGGAGGGCCTCGATCGTGGCGATGTCGACTGGCTTCACGAGGTGGTGGTGGAAGCCGGCGGCGGCTGTGCGGCGTCTGTCGGACTCCTGCCCGTATCCCGTGACGGCAATCAGTCGGATCTCGGCCAGACCCGGCTGGTCACGCAGACGGCCGGCCAGTTCGTAGCCGTCCATCACCGGCAGGCCCAGGTCGAGAAAGGCGGCGTGGGGCGTGAAGTCCTCGCACATCCGCAGGGCTTCCACGCCATCGTGGGCGACGCGGGTCTCGTGGCCACGCATCGACAGCACGCTCGCCAGCATGTCGGCGGCGTCCTCGTTATCGTCGACGATCAGTACTCGCGAGCGGCGGCTCGGCGCGACAGCCGCCGTCCCGGCGGGTTGCGCCGGCAGCGGTGCCTGGTCGGCACGCATCGGCGCACACGGCACCCACACGCCGAAGGTGCTGCCGCGACCGAGCCCATCACTCTCAGCTCGGACGCGACCCCCGTGGCGCTCCACCAGGTTGCGGACGATCGCCAGGCCGAGCCCGAGGCCGCCTTCGGCCCGATCACTGGCTTGTCGTCCCTGCACGAACAGGTCGAATACTGTCGGCAGCACCTCGGCCGCGATGCCGATCCCGGAGTCGCGCACCGCCACGTGGATGTCCTCACCGTCGAGTGCGCCAGTCACCGAAATCGCTCCGCCCGGCGGCGTGTAGCGCGCGGCGTTGGTGAGCAGGTTGGCGATGACCTGGCTGAGGCGTGCTGGATCCACGATCATCGGCAGGCCTGACCGAGGCACGTCGACCGTGAGCGTGTGTGCCCGTTCCTCGAGCAGGGGGCTGGCCATCTCGCTCGCGCGCGCGACGATCTCTGCCGTCTCCACCGGCACCAGTTTCAGTTCGACCTTGCCGCTGGCGATGCGCGACACGTCGAGCAGATCATCCACCAACCGGGTGAGGTGCCTGACCTGCCGCTCGATGACGACGCGTTCGTGCTCCGACCCGACATCGCCGCGCAGGCGCAGCAACTGCAGCGCGGTGAGAATGGGCGCCAACGGATTGCGCAGCTCGTGGCCCAGCATCGCCATGAACTCGTCCTTGGCCCGGCTTGCCGCCTCTGCCGCGTCCGACAGCTGCGCAAGACGGCGATTCTGCTGCTCGGCCTCGAGCCTGGCGAGGCGCTCACGTGCCAGCAGCGCCGTCCGTTCTGCCTCGGCTCGAGCCCGTTGCATGGACTCCCAACACCGACTGGCCACCTGCTGGACCAGGGCCACCTCGTGCGGGTGCCAGAGGCGCGGCGCCGACGTGTGCACGGCCAGTCCGGCCACCAACCGTCCGGCCTTGAGGATCGGCGCTGCGACTACCGCTCCTTCGGCGACTGCGGCATCGGCCCCGACACCACCGATGGCGAACATCGGCGCAGCAGAGGCATCCGACCACACGAGCGCGTCGTTGTTGCGCCACGGTCCACGCCAGATATCCTCCAGGTGGTGGTGTGGGTCGGCGCTGACGATGCCGTCGGCAGCATGGGCGTAGCTGCCCGCGGCAGTGAGCAGGCCACCAGGCCCCATGGTCACGTACACGCAGCGGTCGGCGCCGAGGTACTGACCCACCAGGCGCGCCGCGGTCGAGCCGATGTCGGCCGCCGACGTCAGGCTGCGTATGGCGTCGTCGAGATGGACCAGCAGGCGGTCGTGACTGACGTCCTGCACGATGCCTTGCATGCCGATTGGCGCGCCGGAGGAGTCGAGGCGCAGGCGGCCGCGTGCCGAGACCCACCGGTCGCGGCCCTGGTGCACGAGCCGATATTCTGCGGCGTAATCCGAGCGCGTCTGCACCGCATGCTCGGCACCGGTGCGCGTGCGCGCACGGTCGTCAGGATGCAGGCGGTCGTGCAACTGCGTCCACGTGTGCGGCTGTCCAGGCGGCACGCCGAAGATCTCGGCGCCACGTGGCGACACGGTGACCAGGTCGCTGCCGATGTCCCAGCTCCAATCACCCAGCGCTGCGGCGGCCATTGCCAGGTGCAGGCGCGCCGCGTCGGCCGCTGCAGCCTCCTGGGCGGCGGCGAGCGCCTCATCGGCCAGCCGGCGGTCGGTGATGTCGATGCCGATGCCGTAGAGCCACGCAGGCGAGCCGTCCTCGGCGTACACGGCGCGCCCCCGACCGTCCATCCAGCGCCAGCCATCGGCGGCCTTGAAGCGGAACTCGACCGCGTAGTCGTCTCCGCTGCGTATGGCCTCGCTGACGGCCGCTTCGACCCCCGGGCGATCGTCGGGGTGGACAAAGGCGAGGAAGCCGGCGTTGGTCCCCGCGAAGCCCCCGGGGGGCAGCGCGAAGATCTCCTCGAGCTCGCGGCTCCACCAGACGTCGCCGGTGCCGAGATCGCGCGACCACGCACCCATCCGTCCACTGCGCATCGCCAGCGCGAGCACGTCCCGGCTCGCGCGGAGCGCCGCCTCGGCGCGGGCGTTGGTCACAGCGGACCAGGTCTGCTCCGCGAGCCGCTCGAGCAGCGCGCGTTCGTCGTCATGCCACTGACGCGGCGAGGGCTCGAGGACTGAGAGCGTCGCCACGAGGCGGTCGTTCTTCAGGAGCGGCATGGCAATGAACGCGCGCACGCCAAGGGCTTCGAACGAGGCGCGGGTGCGCGCATCAGCCGTAAGGACATCGGACCAGACGTCGTCGACCACGAGCGACCGCCCGGCGTGCAACTCGCTGGCCAGCGCGAGGCCGAAGTCATCAAGCCGGTGCTGTCCGGCGACCGAGGGCACGTTGTCCACGTACGGACGGGTCACCACCACCAGCTGCCCCGTGGCATCGACCTCACCAAACATGCAGTGGGCGACGCGCAGGTACGTGCCCAGGCCGCGCACGCACGTCCACATCACCTCGTCCGGATCTTGCAGGTGACGGGTCTGTTCGTGCAGCGACACCAACAGGGCCTGCATCTCCTCGCGCCGTCGCAGCTGCTCGGCCACCAGGTGGCGGTCGGTGACATCGACAAACAGAACCAGCAGCCTGCCATCCGAGGACGGGTAGAGCCGGCTCTCGAACCACCGGTCGACCCACGGGACGTGCGTGTCGTAGGTGACGGCCTGCCCGGTCGCCAGCGCCGCCCGCATGTGCCGCATCGCCTGCTCGAGCACGGCCGGTGGCAGCACCTCCTCGGGACGTCGCCCGAGGAGGTGCTCGCGCGTCACACCAATCAGACGCTCGGCGGCGTCGTTGACAAGGACGTACCGCAGTTCCTTGTCCAGGACGGCGAGTCCCTCCGTGAGGGTCGAGGTGATGAATTCGAGCATGAGCGCCTGTGGATTCTAGCTGTCCGCGCGTTGGAGCGGGTTTCGTCGCCGCGCGAGGGTCGGCCCGGCGGCGCCGGGACAGGTGGGCCGTCGCTGACGTACCATGCCGGCAGCATGGCCGCCATCTACCCGCTCGTCCTGTTCCTGCATGGACTGAACCGCTGGTTCGTCGTCCTGTTCGCGCTCTGGCTGCTGGTCTCGGCGTTGTCGTCGCTGGGTCGGACCAGCTCGGCCGAGACCTCGCCCGTGCGCGGGCCATGGCGAGCCTATGTGGGGACGCTACGGTTGCAGCTGGTGCTCGGCGCACTGCTGCTGGTGATCAGTCCGCTGGCGGTCGAGGCCTGGTCCGACATGGGCGCGGCGATGAAGGTGCGGCCCCTTCGCTTCTTCACCGTCGAGCACACCGCCCTGATGTTTGCGGCGATTGGGCTGGCCGAGGCAGGCGCGGCACGTGCCCGCAAGGCCAAGGACGCCGCGCGCGCCGCGCGCGTCACCCTGATGTTCGGCGGCCTGTCGCTGCTGCTGATTCTTGCCGCCATTCCGTGGCCGTTCCTCGGCGAGATCGCCCGCCCGTGGCTGCGCTCCTGGTGAGCGGCGTGCACACCGCTCGTCGTCGGCACCGAGCCGCCCGCCGCGCCATCGAGACACGCGCGTTGCAGTAGACTCCGCGCGATGAATCCGAGGCTGCTCTTCGCCCTTGTCACCCTGGCCTGGATGTCGGCACCGCTCCCCGGTGGGCGACCGGCGCGCGCTGATGCGCAAGCGACGGCGTCGGCGGTACCGCGCCTGCAGGCCGGCGCGGCCACCAGCAACATCACGCCCCCGCTCGGCGCCTCGCTGGTCGGCAACTGGGCGCCGTCTCCCGCCACCTACGTGCACGACCAGCTGCACGCGCGCTGTCTCGTGCTCGACGATGGCAGCAGCCG
Source organism: Luteitalea sp. (assembly GCA_046593715.1). Lineage (GTDB taxonomy): Bacteria > Acidobacteriota > Vicinamibacteria > Vicinamibacterales > Vicinamibacteraceae > Luteitalea. The sequence continues at coordinate 18,284 of JBKJQW010000092.1, read as the reverse complement.
ACTGGCCATCGTCGTCGTCGACAGTCTGGGCATTCCGCGCTACGTGCTCGACCAGGCCAAACGCCAGGCCGCCGAACATACCGGCATCCCGGTCGAACGGATCCTGATCAGCGCCACCCATTCGCACTCGGCGCCGTCGGCGCTCGGCGAGCGGTGGTCTCCGGCTGACTACGACCTGTCGCCAACCCTCGATGCGTACCAGACCTTCCTGGCCACCCGCATTGCCGATGGCATCCGGGCCGCGGTGTCCAACCTGCAGCCGGCGCAGGTGTCGTGGGGTCGGAGTGAGCTTCCGGACGAGGTATTCAACCGCCGCTGGTTCATGAAGCCGGGCCCGCACCTCGCCAATCCGTTCGGCGGCACCGACCAGGTGCAGATGAACCCGGGCGTGGGCAGTCAGCACCTGGTGGAGCCGGCCGGTCCGACCGACCCGGAGATTGCGTTTCTCGCGGTGCGGCGCGCCGATGGTGCCGGGATGCCGCTGGCCGTGCTCGCCAACTACTCCCTTCATTACGTGGGTGGCGTGCCCGAGGGACACGTCTCTGCCGACTACTTCGGCGTGTTCGCGCGCACTCTGGCGCGGCTGCTCGGCCAGGATCGCGCCGACTCGAGCTTCGTGGCGATGCTCTCCAATGGCACGAGTGGCGACATCAACAACGTCGACGTGCGAGGCGGCCAGCCGCGCCTGCCGGCGTATGCCCGCATGGACCGCGTCGCCGCCCGCGTGGCCGCGGAGGTCTACCAGGGGTTACAGCACCTGGCCTGGCACGACCACGTGACGCTGGCGGCCAGCCAGCGCACCGTGACCCTGCAGCGCCGGCCGATCACGGGGGAGATGCAGACGTGGGCCAAGGAGGCCCTGGCCCGCCCCGTCGATGCCGCGCGGCATCCGCGAGAGCGCATCTATGCCGAACGGGTGCACGCCGGCGCGGGGGCGCCAGCCAATCTCGACGTGCTGCTGCAGGCGATCCGGATCGGCGACCTCGCCATCACCACGCTCCCCTTCGAGGTGTTTGCCGAAATCGGACTCGAGATCAAGGCGAGGAGCCCGTTTGCGAGGACGTTCACGACCTCGCTCGCCAACGGCTCGGAGGGCTATCTCCCCACCCAACGCCAGCATGCCTTCGGTGGCTACGAGACGTGGCTGGGCACCAACCGCGTGGAGCCTGAGGCCGCTCGGATCATGACCGATGCGCTGCTGGAGATGTTGTCGGGGCTCGCGGCGTCGCAGCCGGCGCGCAAGCCCGCACCGTGAGCGCGCGCGTCGCCGCACCGCTGCACCGCGTCATCCCGGTGCTGCTGGCGTGCTTGGTGCTCCCCACCTCCACCCAGATGGAGGCGGGTGCGGGAGCGCAGGGCGTCGCGCGTCGCAGCGGTGACGAGCGCCCCCCGCTGTCGCCGTCGGAGGCGCGCAGCCAGTTCGTGCTCGAGCCCGGCTACCGCATCGACCTGGTCGCCGCCGAGCCGCTCGTGCAGGACCCCGTCGCGATGGCGTTCGACGAGCGGGGCCGCATGTACGTGGTCGAGAACCGTGGCTACCCCGACCCCCTCGAGGGGCAGTCGGCCGAGGCCGCCCGCGGCGTCGTCGCCCTGTTGACCGACACCGATGGCGATGGCCGCTACGATGCGCGTTCCGACTTTGCCACGGGCCTGAGTTATCCCAACGGGGTGATGGTGTGGGACGGCGGCGTCTTTGTGACCGTGGCGCCAGACCTGCTGTACCTCAAGGACACCGACGGCGACGGCGTGGCCGATCAGCGCCGGGTTGCGCTGACCGGCTTCAACGCCACCCGCACGGCGCAGATCCGCTTCAGCCATCCCACGCTCGGGCCTGACGGCTGGATCTATCTCACCAGCGGTCTCAACGGCGGGCGCGTCAGTGCGCCCGCGCACCCGGAGCGTGCGCCCGTGGAGTTCGTGTCGAGTGACTCGCGCTACCACCCGGTGTCCGGTCAGTTCGAACTGGTGGGAGGGCAGGGGCAGTACGGGTTGACGTTTGACGACTTCGGCCGGCGCTTCATCTGCGCCAACCGGCACCCGTTGTGGCACGTGGTGATCGAGCCTGCCCAGCTGCAGCGCAATCCGCACCTCGCGTTCTCGGAGTCGGTGCAGGAAGTCTCTGCGACCGGCGGGGAGGCGGTCGTCTGGCCGCTGACGCGGGACCTGACGACCGCGTCGTTCCACCCGACGCTGATCAACACGCCCCACGCGGGGACGTTCACCTCGGCGAGCGGGGTGCACATCCACCGCGGCGATGCCCTCCCGCAGGGGCACGCCGGCAGCGTCTTCATTGCCGAGTCTGCGCAGAATCTCGTGCAGCGGCAGGTGCGCGAGCCAAGCGGCGTCTCCTTCCGTTCGTCGCCGGCCCGGACGGGCATCGAGTTCCTCGCCTCGCGTGACAGCTGGTTCCGGCCGGTGCAACTCGCCAACGGGCCTGACGGTGCGTTGTACGTGGTCGACATGTACCGCAAGGACATCGACCATCCGGCGTACGTGCCCGGAGAGAGCCGCGGGCTGTTTGATTTCACGGCCGGGCGGGGGATGGGACGCATCTACCGGGTGTCGGCGCACGACCGGCCACCGACGCGCGCGCCGGTGATGCTGGCGACGCAGACCGACGACCGTCTGGTCGCCACCCTCGGCCACGCCAACGCCTGGTGGCGCGACACGGCGCAACGGCTCCTGATCGAGCGACGCGCCGTGGGCGCGGAAGCGGCGCTTCGCGTGGCGGCGTCGAGCAGCAACGCGCTCGCGCGGCTGCACGCCCTGTGGACGCTCGACAACCTCGACCTCGTGCGCGTCGCGGACCTGCACACGGCACTTGCCGACACGGCTGCAGGAATCCGCGAGAACGCCGTGCGCATTGCCGAGCGCCGGCTGCGCGCCTGGCCCGACCTGCTGGCTCCGCTGCTGGCGCGCTCCGCCGACGGCGACGCCCGCGTCAGGCTGCAGGTGGCGCTGGCCCTGGGCGCCTCGGACCATCCCCGCGCTGTCGAGGGGCTGGCGTCGATTGCGCGGCGCGACGGGGCCGATCGCTGGGTGCGCGCGGCCGTCTTCAGCGGGCTGCGCGATCGGGCTCCGGCATTCCTGGCGGCCTTTCAGTCGGCGTCGGCTGGGCCGGCCGCGGCCGCAGCCGCGCGGGCGGCGATCATGCAGGACATCGGGCGCGTGTACGGTGCAACCGAGTCGGCTGAACGCTGCCTCGCCCTGGTCATCGACATCGCCGACCCGCGCGCGGAGGTGTCGTGGCAGTCCGCCGCCCTGGCCGGGCTCGCCGAAGGGCTCCGCGCGCGTTCCGCGGCCGACGCACCGGCAGGCCCTCCTGCCGGTCCTGGTCAGTCGCCCCTGCTTGCGCTCGTCTCCGCCGACACGCCCGAGGCGCGCGCCGCGCGTGGGCGGCTGGCGACACAGATGGCCCGTGCCGCGGCACTCGCCGTCATGGAAGAGGCGCCGATCGAGCAGCGCCTGCCGGCCATCGAATTGCTCGGCCACGCCGACCTGGCCACCGCCAGCCCACCACTGCTGGCCCTGCTCGCCCCGACCCGTCCGGGCGCCGTGCAGCTGGCCGCCGTGCGCGCCCTGACACGGGTGCATGACGACACCGCGGCCGTCAGTCTGCTGGCGCCAGCGCGGTGGCAGGCGTACACGCCGCGGGTGCGTGACGCCGTGCTGACGGCGATGACCGGCCAGGGGCGTCTGGCCCACCTGCTGCTCGACGCGGTGGCCCGCAAGGAGGTCGCGCCGGCGGCCATCGGCGCGGCCCGCGCGCGACGTCTGCTCGAGCACCGCGACCCGGCTATCCAGAAGCGCGCCCGGGTCTTGCTGGCGGGGCTGGACGCGGCGGGCGGCCACTCGGTGTACCAGCGCGTGCGGCCCGATGTCGTCAATCGCCGTGGCGTCCCGGCGCGCGGCCGGCGCCACTTCGAGACGCAGTGCGTGGCCTGCCACACCTTTGCCGGTGCGGGCGGCCGCGTCGGTCCCGACCTGAGTGGCATCGGCAACCAGCCGGCCGACGCGCTGCTGCTGCACATCCTGGTGCCCGACTACGAGATCACCCCGGGCTTTGAGTCCTACACGGTGCAGACGGGCGACGGCGGGACGATCGTCGGGCGCCTGCAGTCGGAAACGGCCACCAGCGTGACGATCACCGACGGCGGCGGCCAGGCCCACATCGTGCTGCGGGCCAATGTCGCCTCGCTGACCGCGGCCGCCACTTCGCTGATGCCGGCGACGTGGCACGAGGTGCTCTCGGCACAGGACCTCGCGGACCTCATCGCCTACCTGAAGGCGCCGTAGCCACGCCAGCCGCTTCAGGCCGTGGCAGAGTGCCCGACGTTAGCCAAGCGGGTCGGTCCACTGTTACGCTGCTGCGCGTATGGAGATCTGGCCCGGCCGGGCGTACCCATTCGGCGCCGTGTACGACGGAGCCGGCACCAACTTCTCGATTTTCTCGGAGCCCGCCCACAAGGTCGAACTCTGCCTGTTCGACGAGGAGGGCCGGGAGACCCGCGTGCCGCTGCCCGAGGTGACCGCGTACTGCTGGCACGGCTACGTGCCTGGCGTGGGCCCGGGCACGCGCTACGGCTTCCGCGTGCATGGCCCCTTCGACCCTGAGCGTGGGTACTGGTGTCATCCGAGCAAGCTGCTGCTGGACCCCTACGCCCGCGCCGTCGAGGGCGGCGTGCAGTGGAACGAAGCGGTGTTTCCCTACCGGTTCAGCGACCCCGCAGGCGGCGTCAACGACGCGGACTCCGCGCCGTATGTCCCTCGCGCCGTTGTCGTCGACCCGGACTTTGACTGGGGCACCGACCGCCTGCCGCGCACGTCGCTGCACAAGACCGTGATCTACGAGGCCCACGTCAAGGGACTGACGATGCGCCACCCTGCGGTGCCGCCGGAATTGCGGGGCAAGTACCTCGGCATCGCCCACCCGGCCATCGTCGAGTACCTGCTCGGCCTCGGCGTCACGGCCATCGAACTGCAACCGGTCCACCAGTTCGTGCACGACTCGGTCCTGCTCGAGAACGGGCTCAAGAACTACTGGGGCTACAACTCGATCGGCTTCCTCGCGCCGCACAACGAGTACGCGACGAGCGACCGCGGTGCGCAGGTGGTCGAGTTCAAGCAGATGGTCAAGACCCTGCACGCGGCGGGCATCGAGGTCATCCTCGACGTCGTCTACAACCACACCGCGGAAGGCAACCACCTCGGCCCCTCGCTGTCGTTCAAGGGCATCGACAACGCTGCCTACTACCGCCTGGTCGCCGACCAGCCCCGCTACTACATGGACTACACGGGGACCGGCAACAGCCTCAACATGCGCCATCCGCACGTGCTGCAGCTGTTGATGGACTCGTTGCGGTACTGGGTCACCGACATGCATGTCGATGGCTTCCGCTTCGACCTGGCCGCCACCCTGGCGCGTGGGCTGCACGACGTCGATCGGTTGTCGGCTTTCTTCGATCTGATCCAGCAGGACCCGGTCGTCTGTCAGACCAAGCTCATCGCCGAGCCCTGGGACGTCGGCGAGGGCGGCTACCAGGTCGGCAACTTCCCGCCGCTCTGGTGCGAGTGGAACGGCAAGTACCGTGACTGCGTGCGTGACTACTGGCGCAGCCAGGACCAGACGCTCGGCGAGTTCGCCTACCGCTTCACCGGCAGCAGCGACCTCTACGAGGGCACCGGACGACGGCCCTACGCGAGCATCAACTTCGTCACCGCGCACGATGGGTTCACGCTGCGCGATCTGGTCTCGTACAACGACAAGCACAACGACGCCAACGGCGAGGACAACCGCGACGGCGAGAGCCACAATCGCTCGTGGAACTGCGGGGTGGAGGGGCCGTCCGACGATCCGGCCGTGGTCACGCTGCGCGCACGACAGCAACGCAACTTCCTGACCACGCTGTTCCTGTCGCAGGGCATTCCGATGCTGCTGTCGGGAGACGAGGTCGGCCGCACCCAGCAGGGCAACAACAACGTCTACGGCCAGGACAACGAGACGAGCTGGCTCGATTGGGACGCGGTCGACGAGTCGCTGCTGGACTTCACCCGCAAGTTGATTGCCTTTCGGCGGACGCATCCCGTGTTCCGTCGGCGCAAGTGGTTCCAGGGCCTGGAACTGCACGGGCTGGCCGACATCGAATGGTTCGCGCCCAACGGCCGGCCCATGGGTGCCAAGGACTGGGGGGCCGGTCACAACAAGTCGTTCTCGGTCTTCCTCAACGGACAGGCCATCCCGAGTCGCGGCGCTCGCGGCGAGCGGGTGGTGGACGACAGCTTCCTGGTGCTGTTCAACGCCCACTACGACGCCCTGCGCTTCACGCCCCCTGACGAGATCTTCGGGCGCGAGTGGAGCATGGTGGTGGACACCACACAGGGACACGTCGGCCTGACCAACCGCATCTTCCGCCGCACCAGCCGTATCAAGCTCGAGGGGCGGAGTCTGATGGTCCTGCAGCGACGGGACTGACCGCGCCGCCCATGGGGCGTGGCCGTCGATTCAGGTAGGCTTGCAGAGGCATGGCTGAACGCAACACGCGGATCGGGTGGTTGAGCGGGCAGCGGCCCGGCCGGGTGGGCCTGTTTCTGCGGTCGCGGCCCCCGATCCTGGCCGCAGGCCTGGCGCTCATCGCCCTCGCGGCGTGGGTGGGCTTGGCTGGCGTGCTGTGGTTCGCCTGGGACATCAGGCAATCGCTGCCCGACCGCAAGGCCCTCTCCTCGGTCGGCGAGATGGCGCAGTCGACCACGCTCTACGACCAGGCGGACCAGCCGGTCTTCACGATTTTCAAGGAACAGCGCATCGAGGTGCCCCTCGACCGCATGGGGCGCCATGTGCGCGACGCCGTCGTGTCGGTCGAAGATCAGCGCTTCTACGAGCACAACGGCGTCGACATCGTGCGTATCGGCGCGGCGGTCCTGGCCAACGCCAAGTCGGGTACCAGGGGGCAGGGCGGCAGCACCATCACACAACAGCTCGCGCGGATGAGTTTTCTCAGCCGCACCAAGACCTACACCCGAAAGGTCAAGGAAGCATTTGCGGCGCTGCTGATCGAGCGCACCTACTCGAAGGACGAGATCCTCGCGCTCTACCTGAACAAGGCGTACTTCGGGGACGGGTACCACGGCGTCGAGGCCGCGTCGCTCGGCTTCTTCGGCAAGCACGCCACCGAACTGGACCTGCCCGAGGCCGCCCTCATCGCCGGGCTGATCCAGTCGCCATCGGCTTACGCGCCGACGATCAACATGGCCAAGGCGGTGGCCCGCCGCAACATCGTCCTGTACATGATGCTGGAGAACCGCGTCATCGACCGGCCGGCGTACGAACGCGCCAAGCAGGCGCGCGTCCGCCTCGAGAACAAGCTGCGCCGGGACGAACCCTACGGCTTGTACTTCAAGGAAGCCGTCCGTCGAGAACTGGTCGATCGCTTCGGATGGCAGCGGGTGTCGGAGGGCGGCCTGCGGGTGTTCACGACCATCGATCCCGATCTGCAGCGGCAGTCCGAGGCGATCGTGGAGCGTCGCCTGACCGAGATCGAGCGTCGCCGCGGCTACACCCACGAGACCCGCGCCCGACTTACCGTGGACCCGGACGTCGCGCCGCCGTACCTGCAGGCCGCAGTCGTCGTGATCGACCCGCGGACCGGGGCTGTGCGCGCCCAGGTCGGCGGCCGCGATTTCCGTGAAAGTCGCTTCAACCGGGCCACCCAGGCGCGACGGCAGTCGGGCTCGGCGTTCAAGCCGATCGTCTACGCGACGGCCATCGAGCAAGGCCAGTCGCCCGGCTCGATCGTGAGCAACCTGAACGATCCGATCAACACGCCCTCAGGGGCCTACGTTCCCGAAGACGAGCATTCGGGCGCCAGCAGCATGACCCTCCGCACCGGGTTGCGCACGTCCAGCAATCGTGCCGCCGTGCAATTGCTTCGCACCGTGGGCATACCGGAGGCGGTCAAGACGGCGGCGGCGCTGTCGCTCGGCCGCATGCCCGCAGTGCCCTCGATGGCGCTCGGTGCCGGGGAAGTGACGCTGCAATCGCTCACGGCCGCGTACAGCGCCTTTGCCACCGCTGGGGTGATGCACCAACCCTATCTGGTGCGTCGGGTCGAGGACCAGGACGGCAACGTCCTGTTTGCCACCGAAGAAAAGCAGCACCGGGTGTTCTCGGAGGAGACCGCGTTCCTGATCACCAGCATGCTCGCCGACGTGATCAACTCGGGCACCGCCTGGCGCGCCCGCGCCGAGGGATTCCGCCTGCCGGCCGCAGGCAAGACTGGCACGACCAACGACTACCACGACGTCTGGTTCGTGGGCTACACGCCGACGACCCTCACTGGCGTCTGGATGGGCTTTGACCAACCGCGCCCGATCATCGCCAACGGCTACGCAGGCGAACTGGCCGTGCCGTTGTGGTCCAACGTGATGGCCGTGGCCACCCACGGCGACAAGCCGGAGGCGTTCAAGCGCCCAGCCGGCGTGGTTGGCGTCGACATCTGCCGCATCACTGGCAAGCGCTCGGTCGAGGGCTGCACACAGGTGCCGGTACAGGCCGAGGACGGCTCGGTCGAGACCCGGTCGATGGCCTTCACCGAGTACTTCCGCAAGGGTACCGAGCCGCGAGGCTCGTGCGAAGAGCACACGAGCGCAAGTTTCATGGATCGGCTCGCCGGCTTCTTCGGACGCGACAGCGCCCCGAAGCCGGTCAGCGCCGAGCAGGCCGGCTTGCCCGGCGCGGCGATCCCGCGCGACGTGCCGGGGCCCCCGGTGACGGTGGCCGAGCCGACGCCGCGTCGTGCGCCGGAGGCCCGCGACGACGCGGCCGCCAAGGACGCACGCCCGGCAGGGAGGGCTGAGGCAGGGGAGCCAGAGAAGAGGCGCGGCATCTGGGGCCGCATGTTCGGCCGGCGCGACAAGGAGCCCGAACGGAAGAAGCCGAAAACGTAGGCCTGGGGCGAAAGGTATGATCGGCCCATGAGGCTCGCGGAAGTTCTCGGACACGCGCAGCCGCGCGCCCTGCTGCTGCGCGCGGCGCAGGCCCACAGCGTGCCGCAGAGCCTGCTGTTTGACGGTCCCGACGGCGTCGGCAAGCGCACCACCGCCCTGGCCCTGGCCGGCGCCATCAACTGCCAGCACCCCGCCATCGACGGCGACGCCTGTGGCGACTGCTCGTCCTGCCGCCGCATCGCCCGCGCCCAGCATCCCGACGTCATCTTGCTCTCGCCCAACGACAAGGGCACCATCACGGTGGAGATGGCGCGCGAGGTGATTGGCCAGGCCAGCTATCGGCCATTCGAGGCGCGCCGGCGCGTGGTGGTCATCGACCAGGCAGACAACCTGCAGCCGTCGGCCCAGAACGCGCTCCTCAAGACGCTCGAAGAGCCGCCGCCCTCATCGATGTTCGTGCTGGTTACGGCTCGCGCCGACTCGCTGCTGGACACCGTCCGGTCTCGCTGCCCGCGTGTCCGCTTCGGCCGGCTGGGACCACTCGACCTTGCGCAGGTCCTGGTTCTCCACTGCGGCGTCAAGGCCGCCGCCGCCGGCGGGCTGGCCGCCATGGGCGATGGCAGCGTCTCGCGCGCACTGGCCCAGGACACGGGGGAACTGGTCGATGCGCGCGGGGCGGCGCTGGCGCTGTTGCGGGGGGTCGCGGTGCGACCCCCGATGGCGGCACGGTTGAAGCTGGCGCAGCAACTCGCGGAACTCCCCAAGCGTCGAGGCGCTGCCAGCGACCGGGACGTGCTCACGCGCCGGCTCGAGGCGCTGTCGCTCCTGGTACGAGACCTCGGCGTCGTCGATGCGCCCACCGCGGCCGCCGTTGACCAGGCCCCGTTGGCCAACCCGGACCTGGGCCGGGACCTGCAGGCACTCGCCCCCCATTTCGACACGGCCCGCGTGCTGGCCGCGTTTGCGACCGTCGATCAGGCCCGTCGTTCGCTCGAACGCTACCAGTCGGCCAAGGTCGTCGCCGACTGGCTCGCCTGCGAGATGTAGGTCATGACCGGAACGACACTGGCACGAGCGCGGACCAGGGCCAGCGTAAGATTCGTGATGCCGGCGCCGGCGGCTGCGCCCGCTGGAGAATGAGCCTGGCATGTCCCGCACCCCCACTGGTCCCCGTCCACGTATCGCCATCACCGTCGGTGACCCGGCTGGCATCGGGCCGGAGATCGCCATCGCGGCGGCCGATTCCCGAGAGGTCAGGGCCATCTGCGAGCCCGTGCTGTACGGCCCGCATTGGTCCGCGGCGCTGGACGAGTTCGCCGCCGGGCAGGTGAGCGCGGCCTCAGGCCAGGCCGCGTACGACGCCATCCTCGCGGCGGTGGCCGATGTCCAGGCCGGCAACGCGGCGGCGCTGGTGACAGGCCCGGTGCACAAGGAGGCCTTTGCCGCCTGCGGCCTGCCGTGGAAGGGACACACCGACCTGCTCGGCCACCTGACGGGAAGCGCTCAGGTGGCGATGATGTTCTACTCCGAGCCCCTGCGGGTCGTGCTGGCCACGGTCCATGTTCCCCTCGGGGAGGTGCCGCGCCTGCTGACGCAGGCGCTCGTCGAGGACATCATCACTTTGACCGCGCGCAGCTTGCCCGAGTTCGGGTACGCCACACCGAGGATCGGCCTGGCCGGCCTGAACCCCCACGCCGGAGAACACGGGCTGATGGGCCACGAGGACGATGACGTCCTGCGTCCGGCGGTGGCGGCCTGTCGGGCCCGTGGCATCGACGTGCAGGGCCCGTTGCCGGGCGACACCGTGTTTCTCAAGGCCACCCGCGGCGCCTTCGACGTCGTCGTCGCCTGCTACCATGATCAGGGCCTCATCCCGGTCAAGCTGCTGGCGTTCGGCCAATCGGTCAACGTCACGCTCGGCCTGCCGATCATCCGCACGTCGGTTGATCACGGCACGGCGTTTGACATCGCTCGGCAAGGCACCGCCGACGCGTCGAGCATGGTCAGCGCGATTACGCTTGCGGCGCGCCTGGCCAGATCGAGGCTCGAGGCGCGACGGTAGGGGCCGCTCCCCGAGCGGCCCTGACAGGGCGCCCCGGGGAGGCGCCCCTGCCATCGCCTGCCGAGTGTCGGCTCCTACCACCAGAAACCCATGTCTACCCACCAGACCTCACAGCCGAAATCCCCGCCTCGCAAGCCCGCCGACAAGACGCAGGTGCTGCTTGCCGACAATCGCAAGGCGGGGTTCGACTTCGAGTATCTCGAGCAGTTCGAGGCCGGGGTCGTGCTGCTCGGCACCGAGGTCAAGGCCATCCGCGAAGGCCGCATCAACCTGCGCGACAGCTACGCGCGGGTCGAACGCGGCGAGGTCTGGGTGCACAACATCCACATCAGTCCGTACAGCCACCGTGGGTCCGCCGAGCATGAGCCGTTACGCAAGCGCAAGCTGCTGCTCAACCGGGCCGAGATCCGCAAGCTGATCGGCCGCACCGTCGAGAAGGGGCTGACCCTCGTCCCCACGCGCATGTACCTGAAGGAGGGACGGGTGAAGATCGACGTGGCGCTTGCCCGTGGCAAGAAGGCGCACGACAAGCGCGAGACGATCAAGCGCCGCGAGGCTGACCGGGAGACCCGTGCTGCCGTCAAGGAACGCGTGATCCGCCGCTAGGGACCGCACGGCCGCGCATCGCGCGCAGCAACACCTGCTCGTACGCGGGCAGCACCTGCTCCCAGGTGAACGCCTCGGCATGGCGTGCGTAACTGGCCGCCCGCATCGCCCCGAGCGCCGTGTCATCGTCGAGCAGCGTGGCGAGCGCCCGCGCGCAGTCGGTCTCGCTTTGGAAGAACCGCGCCCCAGGCCCCGCGACCCATCGATTGAAGACGTTGTCGTGCGCAAGCACCGGTGAACCGGCGCCGAGCGCTTCGACGAGCGACGGATTGGTACCGCCGACAGTGTGGCCGTGGACGTACAGCCGCGCGTGGTGGCGGAGGGCCTGCACCACCGAGGCGTCGTACAGTGCGCCGGCAAAGATGACGTCGGGACCGGCAGCCGCACGCACCGCGGCATGGTACGGGTGCCGCGAGTCGTACGCGCCCAGCACCACCAGCGGAAACGGGCGCGGCAGCGACGACCACGCCCGGACGACCTCGAGCACGGAGTTCTCGGGCTCAGGGCGGGCGATGACCAGCCCGTAGCGGCGGGGCGCCAGCGACCATGCCTGCAACGGCGCGACACTGGCCTCTTGGACGCGCTCGGCGGCGTACGGCACCATCGTGGTGCGACCCGCCCAGCCCCTGCCATCGAGCAGTCGCGCGATCTCCGGGTGGTCGGCAATCAGATGCGTCGCCGCATATCCCGCGACCCAGCTGTTGATCCAGAACCACAGGCGCACCGGACGCGACCACTTGCCGCGTTGCCATTCGAGGCCATCCATGTTCACGACGTGGCGGCGGCCGCGCAGCCGATGCCACGGAAACAGCACCGCGGTGTTGAAGCCGAGCGTCAGCACCAGATCGTCGTGCCGCGCGGCATGCCGCGTTGTCCAGGCATCGAACCAGATGCTGCCGAGCGGTCCCGCAGAGGGCGTCGGCACGTGCTCGAGGCCGACGCCGCGCCAGTGGTCCTGTCGGAACGCCGTGCCGGGGGCCTCCTGACAGTAGACGGTCACATCCCACCCGCGCTGAACAAGCCAGGGCGCCAGGTGCTGCGCGCAGGCCTCGAAGCCGCCGTGCCGGTTAGGGATGCCCCGCGACCCCAGGATCCGCAGTCGCCGCGGCGGCATCACCAGGCGCCCTCGACCGACGGTCGCGCAAGCACGACGACCATGTCCGACAGCGTCGTGTCGTAGCGGCCGAGCGAGCAGGCGCGCGTCGCCCGAGACGCGATCGACAACGCCAGGTCGGCGGCGCGGTGCCGACGGCGCAGGTGCTGCGGTACCGGTCCTTCGTACAACCGGAGGTCCTCGACAAGGAGCCCGTGCGCCGCTGCGAGCCGCCGCAGGCCGGCCGGCCTGAGGACGAAACGGAACGCCGTCGGGAACTGGTCCGATCCATCCATGCCGACGCTCGGGTCGCCCAGCACGCGGCGGTAGACCCACACATGGAACCACCATGGTGTGAAGCGCGTGACCAGCCCCTTCAGCGAGACGATGTTCGGCAGTGCCAGCACCGCGCGGCCACCCGGGCGCAGCACCCGCGCGAGCTCGGCGATCGCCCGCTCCGGCGCCGACAGGTGTTCGAGGACATCCCAGCAGACGATCAGGTCAGCCGCGGCCGATGCCACCGGCAGCGCGGTCACGTCGCCTTGCGCCAGGCCGCGCGGGCTGGCGTGACGACGCAACTGCGAGCGAAGGATATCGATGCCGATCACGTGCGCGCTGGCAGGATAGGTGAGATGCGATCTGGCGCCGCAGCCGGCCTCGATCACCCAGGGCGCGGAGCGGGCGGCCAGGGCGCGCGACACGAGCGCCTGCGCGTGCGCCAGCGGATCGACGGCGGGCACTACCGGGCGCCGCGGCCGAGCAGCACGGCAGGAATGGTCTTGAACGCGATCTTGATGTCCAACCACAGCGACCAGTTGTCGATGTACTCGAGGTCCAGTCGCATCCACTCGTCGAAGGTGAGTTCGTTACGGCCGCTGATCTGCCACAGGCAGGTCAGTCCGGGCTTCATGCTCAGTCGCCGGCGCTGCCAGGGCTCGTACCGATTCACTTCCTCGACCACCGAAGGGCGGGGACCGACGAAGCTCATGTCACCGTGGAGGATATTGAGCAACTGCGGCAGTTCGTCGAGGCTGGTGCGGCGGAGGAAGTGCCCGAAGGGAAACACCCGCGGGTCGTTGGTCATCTTGAAGGCCGGCCCGTCCATCTCGTTGAACGGCTCGAGCAGCGGCTTCAGGCGCTCGGCATCGATCCGCATGGTGCGGAACTTGACGAAGGTGAAGCGGCGACCGTGCAGCCCGCAGCGCACCTGCCGGAACAGCACCGGACCGGGCGAGGCGAGCTTGACGCCGATGGCGATGGCCAGCAGCAAGGGGCTCAGCAACACCACCAGCGCCGCTGAGATGAGGATGTCGGCGACGCGTCGCACCGCCAGGAGCACCTCGTTACCGGGCGAGTTCGAGAAGGTGAGGAGCGGGAAGTCCTCGCCCAGCTGGTCGACGCTGAGATGGGCAATCGATCGCGGCAGGAAGTTCATCGCCAACCGCACCACCGTGCCCTGCTCTTCGAGTGTCGCAATCACGTCGGCGATGTCGTGCAGGTCGCCAAGCTGACCGGTCGCCGGCGCAATCAGCACCTCGGCGGCGTGCTGATCCTGCACCAGACGGAACAGGTCCGCATAGGTGCCGAGCACCGGGAACCCGCTACCCGAGGCCACGTTCCAGCGACCGTCGGTGACCAGGCCCGCGACTTCCAGGCCCCAGTCTCGGTGTGCATCGACCAGTGCTGCCGCCGCCATCACTTCGGCGACGCCGCCCGCGACGAGCACTCGCCGCGGTTGGCCGCCACCCATCAGCAGCCCGCGAACGATGCGACGCAGGCCGACGACCAGCACGAAGTCGAGCAGCAGGAAGGTGACGATGACCGGGCGGCTGATGAAGTCCTGGCGCGCCGTGAAGATGAAGGCCACCAGCAACAGGCCAGCCACGCCCACCGCCCCGAGGATCACCGAGGACTCGCTGTTGAGGGTGCGGCCCTGCCGACCATAGAGGCCGAGTGCATAGAACACCAGCGGCCACAGCAGCAGGATGCACGCGAGGACAGGGAGGTACCACGCAAACGGTGGTAGCGAACGGGAGAGAAACGGGATGCTGTCGCCGGGAATGACGCCGCGTAGCGTGTAGGCCAGCGCCAGCGCCAGTACCGTCGCCAGCACGTCGGTGACGACGTAGGCGGCGTTGACCGCGCGCGCGCGCTCCGCGATCATGCGGATGGTCCCCCAGGGCCGGTCGTCACTTCGAGGTTGATATCCACGCGCGGCACCCATTTTCCGCCAGCGATCCCGAAGTCGCAACTGCCGCTGCTAATGCTGGGTTACCGAAACCAACCAGCCAGCTCTGCAGACCGTCTTCGTCGTCTCCCGAGTACGTGCCGGCGCCAGACGAGCATCGAGGGCAGCAACCGCACCACATCGAGCAATCCCGGAATCGAGGCCCACTCACGCAAGAGGACATAGCCGATCACCTGGGCGTCGCGGCGCAGGCCCGGCCACGCGAAGCGCCAGGCCAGGCCGAGCGACTGGTTCTTCAGACGTAACAGGAAACGGTTCCGGACGGAGTATCGGTTGATCTCGGCCGGCAATGCAGAGCGGCGCTCGGGTGTGACGCGGCGACGATGCCACGCGACGGCGCCCGGGACGTACAGGCTGGTCCAGCCCCGCCATTGCGCCCGCCACGCCAGGTCGGCATCCTCCCGATAGGCGAAGAAGGCACGGTCGAAGTACTCGCCGCGCAACGCCACGTCCTGGAGCATCTCGCGTCGATAGAGCGCGACTGCGCCGCTCACGCCGAAGACCTGTTCGGGACCAGCGAGATAGCGGCCAGCGGCGGGCTCGCCAGCCCCACGGTCGAGGTGGCGTTGGTCGGGAGTCATGACCATCCCGGTCGAATCAATGGTGCTGTCATCGTCCAGGCGCAGCAGACGACCCGTCGCCGAGCCGACCTCCGGACGCGCCTGCATCGCCGCGACAATGGCACTGACGTATCCCTCCGACAACACCGCGTCAGGATTCACGCACAGGTAGTACGCACCCGACGACTCGCTGATGAGCGCGTTGTGACCACCCGAGAATCCGAGATTCTCGGCCGAGGACGTGCGCTCATCGGCCGCCGTCAGCGACTCCACCAACGAGCGCGACGAGGCCGTCGTGCCGTTGTCCCACACATGCAGCGAGAGCGCCGGGTAGTCCTGGGCGCGCACCGACGCGATGCAGCGCGCCAGGAGCGCATCGGGATGCCAGGTGACGATGCCGACGGAGACGACAGGGAAAGGCATGCGCGACGGCCCACAGGCTACCGCGTATTCGGCAGGGGCGGCAGTCGGTAGGGGCGGCTCCCCGAGCCGCCCTGACGGGCACGTCGGGGACGTGCCCCTACCGCGCGCCCTGACACGGGCCCGTCGGGGACGTGCCCCTACCGGAGCAGAATCCCCGTCTCGTTGGTGCCGGCGCTCCAGAACTCGCCGGCGTAGTCCCAGTACATGGCGCGTTCGATGACGATCGGCGTGCCGTTGACGCTCTCGACGTGGACGCCGAACATCTCGCCGTCCAGCAGCTGGGCGAAGGCATCTGCACATGGACCCGGCTGACCGGCGTAGCACGTGAACCTCGAACCTGCGGCCACGGTGAACGGCGCCGAGGTGACGACGGGTCGGCCGCCTTCGCGCAGCAGCCGCAGGCGGACCGAGGCGGCGCTGCCCGAGGGGTTGGCCACCAGCACGAATGTCTGGTGCTTCAGCGCGCCACCCTGCTGGCCTTCCGCGAGCGCCCAGCTGGTCCCGGTGGTCGTCACGCCGGCGCTGTTGTGCGCGTCGGTCCAGTTCTGGAACGCCCCGAACCAATACATCGCGCGCTCGACCACGATGGGCTGTGGTGCAGAGATCTCCGCCGAGACGTCGATCTGCGTGTTGAGCGCATCGCGACCGGACACCAGACTCAGCTCGTTGTCGACAAACAGCGTTTCACGACTATTGGCGGGAAGTGCGTACGTCCCTGTGTAGGGACCTTCAGGGGTCAGATACCGCACGGTCGCAACCGTGGCCGTGCTGCCCGGGTTGGCCAGCAGCAGGTAGGTGTCGAAGAGCGGGCCTGTCGTGCCTTCGGCCACGAACCAGCGCGTCGCGGGTGCGGTCACCGCTGCCGAGGCATGGCCGCCCTCGAACGTGCGTCCACCGCGATTGAAGTACATCGCCCGTTCCACGGTGATCGGTTGATCGGACGTGATTCGGGTGGAAAACGCCTTGCCGCCAAGCACGCGATTGCAGCTTGCGCCGCCGGTGCCTGGTGCGCAGATCTCGTTGGCCCACAGCGTCAGCCGCCCGGGTGCGCTCGTGAATTTCTCCTCGGTCGAGATGACCTGCCCGCCCGGGAGAAGGTAATCCACGGTCACCGTCGGTGCCACGGTCCCCGACGCCGTCAGCAGGATGAACGTCTGGAAGAAACTGTTGGCCGCGCCCTCGGCCAGGAACCACTGCGTCGCGGGCGCCTGCAGGGCCTTGCCGGTGTGGCCGCCCCACCCATCGCCAAAGCTCATGGTCCGCTCGACGACCACCCCGCCCCGGAGCGACTCGACGATCACCGACACCGGTCGCCCTTGCCCGCTGTAGGTCGATCCAGCCAGCGAGTTGACGTCGAGCGTGTACCGGCCGTACGCGGCAATGGCCACTTCCTGCACGATCGGCGCGGGCGCCGTCGTTTCGCCGATGTCGGAGCGCTGCGCAAAGAGCACCGTTAGGCGGGCAATGGCCGAGCGATTCTCGGGGTTGGCCACGGCCACCCGCTCCTGGAAGAAGCCGGTGGAGCCCTCGGCCAGCTCGGAACGGTTGGCAATCTGCGGGCTGGTGCCGGCGTCGAACTCTCCCCGATTGTCGAGGCCGTCGCCGTCACTGTCGGCCGCGAGGTTGCTCACGCCGTAGAACGCCTGGAATTCACCCAGGGTCATTGGCGGCTCGTAGGTGCGCGTCACCTGCACCGGGCCGCTCGCGTACTTGCCGAAGCTGTAGCCGGCCGCATCGGTCACCTCGACGTACACCTGATAGGTGCCAGCCGAGATGCCACCAGGCGTGGCAGCCAGATCCCACACGTAGGCGCCGGCAGAAGCGGGAATCCCGCTGGCCACGAGTTGCTTGCCCGCCGGATCCAGGTCGGTGTCCCTGTAGATGGCCACCGACGCATTGCTCGGCGCCGTGGGGAGTGCCGAGTATCGGCCGTCCTGCGCGGTCCACTGCACGACGAACCGCCCGGCCGCGTCCGGTTCGTCGTCGGCCGCCAGTTTCACGTTGGCCAGCGTGAACGGGGTGTCGAGTTTGCCCTCGTTGATGTCCAGCCGGAAGTTGGTCAGATTCGAAGCCAGGCTGCCCCAGGCGGAGCCGGCAGGCAGGGTCGCCATGCCTTCGCCACTGCAGTCGGGCGCGGCCGATGTGAGGGCCGACAGATCCAGCGTGTAGGTCCGTGGGCCGCCATCCTGCACGGGCAGATCGCACGACACCGCGAACGCACCGCCGCGATTGGCCGCGGTACGCCAGATCACCCGCATGATGCCGCCAACGCCCGGGCGGCCGCTCGCCGACACGTCTTCGAGAAACGGATTGGGCGCGAGTGGATCGAAGGACGGCTGCACCGGGACG
>JBKJQW010000090.1:0-37794 GCA_046593715.1 Luteitalea sp. | reverse complement strand
CAGAACCAGCAGAAGTGGTTGGAGGCCGTGCTCAACCTCACGCCGGTGCCACTTCTGCTGGTTCTGCAGGTCTTCTTCGGCGCGCCGGCGCTCGATGGCAACCGCCGCCGTGCCGGTGACCAGCGCGATCAGCTGCTGGTCCTCGAGCCCTGGCGACGTCGGATTGGGGTAGTACATCGCAAAGGTACCCAGCACCTGCCCGGCGGCCGACAGGATCGGGGTGGACCAACAGGCTCGCAGCCCGCAGCCGAGGGCGAGATCCCGATAGTCGGTCCACAGCGGATCGGTGGCGATATCGGTCACCACGACCGGCTCCTTCCGATACGCCGCCGTGCCGCAGGACCCAACGGCCGCGCCGATGGCGACCCCGTCGATCGCCTGTCGATATCGCTCAGGCAGGGCGGCGCCGGCCGCGTGCCGGAGATGGACGCCGTCCCGGTCGAGCAGCAGTACGCTGGCGAGGACGCCGTTTGGAGACTGCTCCTCGATGGTCCGTGTCAAGTCGTCGAGGATCTGGCCGAGCGGCTCGCCTCGCACGATGTGTTCGAGCACACGTTTCTGCCCAGCCACCAGGGCTTCGCTCCGACGACGCGCCGTGATGTCTTCCACCGTGCCGACATGACCGAAAATGGCGCTTGCCGCGGACACGATGGGCGCAGCCCGGAGATGTACCCATCGGACCGTGCCGTCCGGGGTCTGGAAGCGGCAGTCCAGGTCGAAGGGCGCGTGCCCGGCTGTGTACGCCGCCCACGTAGCACGCACGCCGTGCCGGTCGGCGGCATGGACGAACTGGGCCCAGCCATCGCCCAGCGCTTCTTCCGGCCTGAAGCCGCCGATCTCCTGGCACCGCACGTTGGTATAGGTGCAGTGCCCTTCGACGTCGCTTCTGAAGATGCCCACCGGCGACTGGGCGCTGAGCGAACGGAAATGCTCCTCGCTCTCCCGGAGCGCCCGCTCGGCCTGCTGGCGCTCGCGGATCTCGTGCGAGAGTCGGTCGATGCGGTCGTTCAGGACCGTGAACTGCTGGCTGGCCGCCCCTCCGGCCTTCAATCGAAGGAGAATCACCGCCTGGGCCTCCGCCGATCGCGGCTGCACCACCGCTCCCTCGCACCGGCATCGTTGGCTGTCGTCGTCGTGGTCGCGCAGCTGCAGCGTGCCAGGCAACAGCTGGCGGGTCTTTGCACAAGCGCGCAGGTAGCGGTGCAGATCGGCGGCTGGGGTGAGGACGAGCTCGGTCAGTGGCTGGCCAGCCAGCGTGGCGTACTCAGCACCCAGCAGTTCGGCGGCCGGGCGGTTGGCGGACAGGACATGCCCGTCGCCGCGCACCAGCAGCATCGCCTCTGGCAAGGCACCGGCCAGCGCCAGGAACTCCTCAGGCGTCACTGGCCTCGCCCTCGAAGTACTCGCGCCCGGCGGTGGCGTCGGACTCGGGCGTCGCCCGCAGGTGCAGCACCACACGGCAACCCGCGTCGCCAGCCGCGATGGTCTCCTGCAATTGCACTTTCGCGTAGCCGAGGTTGTCCGCCGCGATCGACCCGAAGACGTTGGACGTCATCATGCACATGGCGGGGCGACCCAGCACCTTGTCTCCAAACGGACAGGCTCGGTTGCCAAAGACGATCGTCTCGTCGTTCTGCTCGATGACGTAGAAGTCGCCATCGATTCGCCGCTTCAGCTCCACCAGCACGGCGGCTACCTGCTCGCGGTCGAGGCGCGGTACCCCGAGCGCTGCCTTGAAGTCGCTGTTGATCCGGGCGCCCATATTCTGACCGACGACGCTCACAAATCCCGAGGCTTCGGCTAGTCCCACGACGTCCTGCAGGGTACCGGCCAGCTCACGGATCAGGGTGCGCATGAAGACGTCCCGGTCGAGCGGGATGTCGAGCGTCGCCAGCTGCGTTCGGCTGTCAGCGTCAAGCATGGATGGTTCTCCTATGACATCTCGCTACACTGACGCGAGCCGCGATTCTCACCCGCCCGCCCTGGACACACAACTCGAACCCGACAGATCTGACCAACGCGATCGATGCGGTCACGCGCGTGGCGCGCCGCGGGCGCTGGCCAGCAGGAAGCGGTGCCAGTCGTCTCGGTGGCTGGTCACCTGCAGTGGCTTGAGGGCGAGCATACCCGTAGTACCAATCGACCGCTCGAGGTAGTCGAGCTCGGCGAGGGCGGCCGGCAGGTCGGCGTCGATCGGCACGTCCAGGCCTGCTTCCCTGGCGACGATCATCGCCTTGGCTTGCACCGAGAGCTCCAGCTGCAGGCGGAGCAGGCAGACCATGTCGAGTACGACCGGTACGTCGAACTGCAGTCGCAGGCGCCGGAGGTACTGCCCGAAGTGCGTGAATCCCAGTGCGTCGGACGCCACCAGCTGCAGTAGCTCGACGTCGAGGTCGAGACCGCCGACCACCCACTCGCGCGTCGCCGCTTCACTGCGCTGAAAGACCTGCACCATCAGCACCGGCAGCACGGCGAGCAGCAGCAGCGTCATCGCCGCGGGCGGCAGGGGCACGTGGTTGAACGCCGAGTGAATGACCACGGCCACGGCCAGTCCCGGCACGGCGGCCAACAGGGCACGATCGGGATGGCGGTCGGCGAACACCTTGGCGACGATGGCAAAGATCGCCGTGGTGGCGCCGTGCAACATGGCCGTGCCGAGTCCCCTGATCACCCACAGCTGCAGGGGCGCCTCGAGCGCAGCCAGATAGGTGATGTTCTCGACCAGCGCGAACCCGGCGCCTACGGCAAAGCCCTGCACGGCCGCATCCACCAGAAAACCCACCCGCCTCCGGATGATGAGCAGCGCAAGGAACGCGGCTTTCAGCACCTCTTCGGTGGCGGGAGCGACGTAGCGGCTGAAGCCGGCCCTGCCCACCGCGAGCGGTCCAGCTGCCAGAGTTGGTTCGAGCCACCCGTGCAGTGCCGCGCATGCCAGGGCGACGAGGGCGCCCACAGCGACGGCCGTCAACACCGCACGCCGCGACACGAGCCGGAAGCTGTCCATCAGCTGCAGGCCGGCGGCAAAGAGCAACACGGGCACGAACGCCACAGCCACGTTCAGCATGCCGTCATCGAAGGATCTTGAGTGACACCATCAGCTCGCGCCGCGGCGACCGGTTCGGCTCCACGGCCACGGCGGCTCCGGCCGACAGCGTGAGATCGAGGGCCGAGAGCATGCTGACGCGGACATCCACCTGCGCCCCGGCGCTGACCGCGCGCCGCCGAGCGGGCACATCGAGGTTGGTGGCCAGGCCCGTGACAAACACGGCGGGCCGCAGCCACGTGGCGTGGAAGCCTGGCGTGCCCATCCGCCTGAAACGCCAGGGCGGCAGTGTCCACTCGACGGTCGCCTTGGTGAAGTTCCGCCCGTCGATCTCGTTCAGATCGGCGCCCGGCAGCGCGTAATAGGCGCGATACCGCTTCTCGTCGCGCACATCGACGAAGTTGTTGCCGAAGCCGCCGAAAAAGAAATTGGCAAACGGATTGGCGCGCGACGACGGTGACATGCCGGCCGCCGTGCGAAGCCAGAGCGAGGAATGGCGCAGCGGCAGGCCGATGCCGCGATCGAACGTGCCCAGCAGCTTGGCAACGAAGCGCCCATCGGGCGCCTGTCCCTCGAACGCGACTGATGCCTTTGTGCCCGTCTCGTCGTCCACGTGGCCGAGAGAGTTGCGAACGTCGGCCAACGTCAAGGCTGCGTTGACCGCGTACAGGCGGCTCACGTCGACCGGCACGTTCTGGAAGTCCGGCAGGCGGTCGAGGTTGCCGGCGGCGGTCGCGCTGACGTCGAGGTCCAGCCGGCGCGGATCGTCGAACAGCAAGTTGGTGCGACGGCCCACCAGGAACTCGTAGCCTTTGCGCCCCTGCCTGGTCGGGCCGAACAGGTCGTAGAAATCGGCGCGGTTCAGCGACGCACGGGCTCGCCAGTCGAAGCGGTCATACGAGGCGTCGAGATGGATGCGCTCGCTGGTGGGCAGACCCGTCACCGGGGCCACCGTGGCGCTCAGTGCGAGTCGGTTGAACTGCAATGGGTCCGACAGATTCAGCCGCACGCCCAGAGCAGCGGTGTCCTTGTATCCCTGCACGACCGGATAGATCGACTCGCGCCGCAGCCCGCCGGCGAGGCGATACTCGCCCTGGCGCTGTGGCCGCGTGTCGAGGCGCACCTTCATGGGCGAACCGACGTTATAGCGCGTCACCTCGGGATACTCGACCGCGAGGCGCTCGGCGGCGAACGTGATCGCGCTGACGTCCTGCAGCGGCCGGGCCACGATGCGCGCCGGCACAAACCCCAACCCCGTGTAGCGGAAGACGATCAGCTCGTCGTTGCCGAGGGGCACGGGCCGGAACAGCCCCGTGTCGGTGTTGGTCACGGCTTCGAGCTGCCTGGTGGCGATCTCGTACCGGAAGATGTTGGAGACCCCGGTGAAGTACGAGCTGCCGTACAGGTACCGACCGTCGGGTGAAAAGACGAAGTGGTTGGGCACCGCGGTGTCGAAGTCGAACTCTGCGACCGGCGTCGTGTCGTCACGGCCAAGCGCGTCAGCCGCCAGCACCCGCACGCGTTGCTTGCCGGTGATGTCGCCAAACGACGCGGCGAGGTGCTTGCCGTCTGGCGACACGTCGAGGTCGTATACGACTGTCCCGTACGCGAAGGTGTGCACCTGGCTCCAGCTGGTGTAGGGCGGGGGAATGCGGACGATGGTGTGCAGGCCATCGCGCTGGCGCACGCCCCACAGCGAGGCGTCGCTGCGGTCGAACGCGAGGTCCCCGATGCGCGCGTCCTTCTGCAGGCGGGCCGCATGACCCGTCTTGGGATCAAACGACATCAGGTCGCGCAGCGAGCCGTTGTCGGTCGTGTAGAACAGCGTGCCACGCTCCGGGTCACGGGTCAGCGACGTCACGGTGAACACCGTTGGGCCCTTGACGTTGGACAGACGTGTAACCTGGCCAGCGTCCACCGAGATGGCGGCCAGATGCGAGACGATGCCCGGGTAGTTCACCGCGGCATACAGCGTACGGGCCCGCTCGTCGTAGTAGGCGCGGGAGACCGACCCGAGGGCACGCTGGGTGAGGTCGGTGGCCGGCGTCACCGGGTGCGTCCGGATGGCCTCGAGGTTCTGCCGCTGGAAGACGCGCTCGTCAGCAGTCCATCGGGCCCACGCCGCCTCGATCGTCATGCCGTACACAGCATGGAACTGCGTCGCGTAGTAGGCGCGGCTGCCTGCCTTTCGCCCTATCCATTCCACCAGCCTGGACGGACCGTAGGTGCGGGCCAGCCAGACCATGAACCTGGTGCCGTACAGGTACGCGTTGATCTGCAGCTGGAAGTCGATCTTGGTGCCTTCCGACACGAGTCCGAGCGGGTCGTACATCGGCGTGCCGTCCTTGACCATCGAACGGAACACCATCTCGTCGTAGCCGCTTTGCGCGCGCCCGAGCCCACCGGCCATCCACGTGTCGAAGAAGGTGGCGGCGCCTTCGTGAAACCATCGCGGCGCCGCGACGCGGGGCGTGGTGAGGAGAAAGTAAAGGATCGACTCCGGCTGGGCCGGCACGGGCACGACCTTGCCGCCGAACAGCCGACGGAACAGGCGGTCGCGGCTGGTGGCCTGGTCCATCGCCACCACGTGCAACAGCTCGTGGTTCATGATGATGTTCATCCGGTCGTTGCCGGCAATCGTCTCGAAGGCGAAGTTGAGGGGCGCAATCTGAACCGTCACCTGATTGCGCGGCACAGCCGTCGCCGAGGCGTTGCCGGTGTCTTCCAGATCGAGAAGCAGGACGGTGATGTCCTCAGACGGCTCGTAGTCGAAGAGCCGCTTGTGGAACTCGAAGGCGTTCAGGAACGTGCGGAGCGCGTGCGGCACCAGGTACTCCTGGGTGCCGGGCAGGTAGACCAGACGAACGCCCTCGGTCTCGGTCGTCGAGAGCTGCGCTCGGGCGGGAAGGATCGCCGCAAGCACGAACACGGCGCCGAAGACCAGGCGAAAGAACCAGAAGCGCATGCGGTCGAAGCCGGAATTCTACTTCAGCCGAACGCGCCTCTGGTCGGCGCGGTTCAGCGCGCGCGCAGGTCAGCCGCGTCCAGCTGCATGCGAAGCTCGTTGCTCTTCAGGGACGCGGCAAAGGCCGGATTGGCAAATGCGCGTGCCATGGCGTCGCTGGTCAGGGCCTGCCGCAGGTTTGCGTCACTGAGCGCCCGCAGGAACGCATCCGATTGCAGAGCGCTGCTCAACGCCGGCACGCTGAGCGCGGCCCGCAGGTCTGCATTGAGCATCATCCGGAGCATCGTGGGATCAGCCAGCGCGTTGCGCAAGCCGGGCGCGTTGGCCAGGTACGCCGCAAACTGGGCATCGCCCAGCTCGCGGCGCAGGTCGCCGCCCGACTTCAGCGCCGCCCGCACGTCCGCCGACTCGAGGCGGGCGCGCAGCGCCGCGTCATCGAGCCAGCGTCGCAGCGCCGCGTCGTCCAGCCGCATGCGCAGTTCCTGGTTGAGGAACGTGCGCAGACTGGTGTCCGACATCATCTTCCGGAGCGACCCGTCGGCCTGGAGGGCGGCCAGCTGCGCGACGAGGTCGGGACGGCTAAGTTCCTGGGCGAGCGCGGCGTCTGCGAGGGCGGCGCGCAGGGAGGGATCGCTCAGGAGCTTCATCGCCGCGCGGTCGTTCAACAGGGCTTCGAACGTCTCGCTCTGGAGAAACCTCTGCACCTGTGGATCGCCCACCGGCGCGTCGCCCGCCCCCATTTGCGGCGCCGTATGGCGGCGGGCCTGGCCGATGGTCGCCTGGATGTCGTCGATGTCGGGCGGGAAGCCCGTCACGGTGAGTACGACCAGGACCACAGCGGCAGCCGCGGCCATTCCCCACATCAGCTTCTTGGTCATTGCTTCTCCTGTTGCAAGTGCGGGCGTGACACGTGTGCCGGCATGACGCCGGACGATGCCCATCACCGCCGGCCTGAGGTCGACCGGTGGCGCCGCGTCGTCGTCCAGTGCCTTCAAAGCGGCGTCGAGCCGCGCGTCGTCCTGTGACTGCATCACATCCATCCAAATAATCTGGCGCCGAGCTGCTGGCGCGCCGTGTACAACCTGGATTTCACCGTCTTCACTGGAATGGCCAGCGTCACAGCCATCTCCTCGTACGACAGCTCCGAGAAGTGCCGGAGCACCACCACTTCCCGGTACGGAGCCGCCAGATCCAGCAGCGCGGCCTGCACCCGGCGCTGCCGTTCGCGTTGCTCGAGCGCTTCAAACGGCCCGTCCACGGCGGCGACATCGGTCATAGCCGACATCGGCCGCCGGTCTCGGCGCCGGTTGAGGCACTCGTTGGCGAGGATGCGGTAGATCCAGCTGAAAAACCGAAACCCCGGATCGTAGCGATGCAGCTGCTCGAACGCCTTCACAAAGGCCGTCTGCGTCGCATCCCTGGCGTCCTCAGCGTCGCCAAGCATCCGGAGCGCCACGCGAAACAGCACGCGCTCGTGCCGTGCCACCAGGGCGTCGAATGCGTTGGTGTCGCCGCCCAGGCACCGGCCGACGGCAGCCGCGTCGTCCTCGTCTGTCTGCAAATACACGTGGCAGTCCGAAAAGTTGGTAGGACGGCTGGGCATGACAGGAAGTGGTCGGTTATAGCACACGCATGCGGGTGCTATATTCCCGCCGGTGCCTGCCGCCCGTCGCGCCCCGTCGCTCCGGTGGATGTTGCTGATCGATAGGCAGGAGGACAGCGGCACGCTCGTGCTCATGCTGACAGGGCGCCTAGGCATGACGACGGCCTCGCCACTCGAGCAGTCCATGAACGCAGCACTGCGCGAGCCGCATGCGTGCGTGGTGGTGGTGGACCTCTCCGGCGTCGACTACGTGAGCAGCGCGGGGCTCGGCGTCCTCGAACGCGCAACGAGCCGCTTCCGCGAGGCCGGGCGACGACTCGTGGTGCGACGCCTGCAGGAGCCGGTGGCGGCGGGCTTCGAGGTCGCGGGTGCCGGCGCCAGGCTCGACCTTGATGACGCCGGCGCGACGCCGACCGACGCAGGGTAGTGCGCGAACCGAGTTGCCGGCGGTCGGCCGTCGATCGGACTCAGGCCAGCCGGGTACCGCAGCGGTGGCAGAATCTGGCGTCGGTGGCGCTCACCGCCGCACCGCACGACGCGCAATGGCGCGATCCGTCCGGTGTCGACAGGCGGCGAGTCGTCATCTCGGAGGTCACGATCCCGGTGGGCACGGCAAGGATGCCCCAACCCAGCAGCATCACGACGCTTGACACCGCCCGCCCGAGGTTGGTTTGCGGTGCGATGTCGCCAAAACCCACCGTCGTCATGGTGGTGA
Organism: Luteitalea sp.; assembly: GCA_046593715.1. GTDB lineage: Bacteria > Acidobacteriota > Vicinamibacteria > Vicinamibacterales > Vicinamibacteraceae > Luteitalea. The sequence goes on along the minus strand of JBKJQW010000090.1, from coordinate 29,468 downwards.
TGGCCCAGTAGATGGCCACGGGAATGCTCGTGAAGCCGCTGTCAGGGCCCTCGACCACGTACATCACGGTGCCGAGCACCACCACGACCATCGCAACGACCGCGAGGAAGACGGCGATCTTTCTGCGGCTGGCATGGAGCGCGTCACCGAGGCTCGAGAACTCGCGGACGTACTCAGTGAGCTTGAGGATGCGGAAGGCGCGCAGCATCCGGAGGATGCGGATGTCGATCAGGACGTGCAGACCGGGCACCACCGTCGCGAGGTACATCGGCAGCACCGACGCCAGGTCCACCAGTCCGAAGAAGCTGGTGGCGTAACGCAGCGGGCGCTGCACGCACGCCAGCCTCGCGAGATACTCCGCGGTGAAAAGCAGCGTGAAGATCCACTCCAGCGTGAGCAGTAGCGTGGCGTGCCTGGTCGCCAAGGGCCGCACCGACTCGAACATCACGACGAGCACGCTTGCGACGACGATGACCAGCAACGCCAGGTCGAATCGGCGACCCAGCGGCGTGTCGGACTCGAAGATGACGGCAAACCACCGGCGTCGCCAGCCAGCGGCCGGACGGCCGAACTGCACAGCCTCGGGCGAAAGGGACGGCTCGGTCACGCGTGGATCTTACGGCGTCGGCCGTTGTGTGACGGGCCAGAGAGCCCTCGACTCCCTCGGGATGCAGTGGCAAGATGGCGGCTGTCGAGACCCCGATCACATGACAACTTCATCAGCACACACCTTTGCGAGCTACCCCAGCCTTCGCGATACCAGCGTCCTCGTGACGGGCGGAGCGTCCGGCATCGGCATGGAGATCGTCCGCGCGTTTGCCGGGCAGGGCTCACGCGTCGCGTTCCTGGACTTCGACGTCGAGCACGGGGAGCTGCTCGCGGACGACCTGCGATCGAGTGGAGGCCAGGTCCTCTTCGAGCCGTGCGACCTCCGGGACATCGATGCCCTCCGGAAGGCGACTTCTGCGGTGGCTGAGGTGCACGGTGCGGCACGCGTGCTGGTGAACAACGCCGCGCGCGACGACCGCCACCGGTGGGAGGACGTGACGCCGGAGTTCTACGACGAGCGCATCGCGACGAACCTGCGGCACATGTTTTTCGCGATCCAGGCGGTCGCCCCCGGCATGATCGCCTCCGGCGGCGGCTCGATCATCAATCTGGGGTCGGACTCGTGGTGGCGCGCCGGCGGCGGGTTCCCCGTCTACACTACGGCCAAGGCCGCCGTGCATGGCCTCACCCGCGGCATGGCCCGCGACCTCGGGCCGCACCGGATCCGCGTCAACACGCTGGTGCCTGGCTGGACGATGACCGAGCGGCAGCAGCAGTTGTGGGTCACGCCGAGCGGCATGGCCGCGCAGCTGGCGGCGCAGTGCCTTCCCGATCCCATCGCGCCGGTGTACGTGGCGCGGATGGCGTTGTTCCTGGCCTCGGACGACTCGGCGATGTGTACCGCGAACAACTACATGGTGGAAGCGGGGTCGATCTAGGACGACGGCCGGCTCATCGCGAGAACACGGTGCCGTGCGGCACTGGCTTGCCGGCAAAACCGTGCGGCCAGGTCTTGCCGTTCAAATCGATACCGGGACGTGTGCCGGCCGAATCGCGGAAGCGATCGTCGATCGACAGCGCGCCGCTGGCCGGATCGAAGTCGATCACGAACAGCCGATTGCCCTTCGTGTAGCCACCCGAGTTCAACACGAGCCGCCGACCCGTCGGGTCGATCGCCAGCCAGTGCGGCTCTTCGTCCTCGCCAAAGGTCACTCGTGACACTTCCCGCGGATGCTCGGGATCGGAGATGTCAAGCGCCACCAGCGCGTGCGTCTGCACAACGGTCTGCAGCCAGTAGTGGCTGGTCAGGACCGGCACACCGCAGTCTTTCCCTGGAAACCCGTGGACGAAGCTCGCACTCGGTGCCTGACGGTCCACATCGCGGAGGAGATACAGGCCACAGTTGAACGTGTGGATATAGACGCTGCGCCCATCGGGCAGCAGCTTCGGCTCGCCGGTGAAGTTTTGTTCGTCGCCGCGGGGACCGGGTGGCAGCGCGATGCTTTTCAACAGGGTGAGATCGGAGAGGCGCCAGAACTGCACCCACTGCGACGTCGCCAGTGTGTTGCCGCTGTTCATGTCGGTGGTGGTCATCACCGCGCGGTCGATGGCAGGGATGGGCACGACGCTGTAGGGGTAGAGCCGCGAGTCGCTGATGGCGGGGTCGTGCGCCGACCGGCTGCGGATCACGGCGCCGCGTTCGTCCATCTCGACCAGACCACCGGTGCGCGCCTCCTCGGCGGCAGGCACCGCCGCCGAGGCTGCCCCTCCATGGGCATGCGCGGCCTGCGCCGTGGGGGCACCCGCCCCGGCCGCGTACTGAAATGTCGTCAGCAGGTTGCCGTTGGCCAGGCGGATGAAGTTGTGGGGATGGCTGAAGCCGGCCAGGTCGCCGAACGACGTGATCACCGCCGGCCGCGTCGGCTGTGTGAGATCGAACAGCCAGGTGCGACCGGCGCGGAAGCCGTTGGCCAGGAGGTGCCCACTCGCTGGCATCTCGAGTTCAGTGTGATGCGGGTGCGTGCCGGCCGTGCCGGTCGGTATCGACGTCACCACCGAGCCGTACCCGGGCGACGCCGGGCTTGCGTCGATCACCCCGAGAAAGTCGCTGTCCTTGCCGGCCGCGTCGCCGGCCCAGAGAAACAGGTACGAGGGCACCGAGGGTGCGCGGCGGGCACACGACGCGCTGGCCACCAGTGACGCGACCGAGAGGGCGACGACGGCAAAGTCTCTGGGGGTGACGTGCATGCGGTCCGATTCTAACTGGGCCAGTCACCTCGACACACGGCAGGTCCGTCGCTTACCAGGCGGCGCTGTTGCAGCTCCGCATGGCCAGCACCAGGATGACCGAGAGGACCAGCGACACGGCAACGGAGCCGGCGCATCCCAGGCGATTCGAGAAGAAGAGGAACATGGCGTCTGATTGTCCGGAAAACTTCCCGGGAAGTCGATGGCGGTCTTTCGTCCTGCCTGACATGTCCTCGTCGGGAGAAGGCACAGTTGCACGCGAGGGGAGAGTGACGCAGATGGCGGGGCGGCATCGCTCCTGAGCTGCCCTCCCTCCTGACGCGTGCAGATGCGGCGACCGCTGACACTCCCATCACGGTCCAGGCAGGCGTCGCTTACAGCTTCAGGGCCGGGCCCACGTTGACGATGCCATAGAGGCGGTGCACCAGCTCCTTGTCCGCCGGCGTGCCATTGCCGAAGTACTCGCCCCGCTTTTCGAGGTCGCGGAAGAACTGTTCAATCCGCACGGCAGGGGTGAACCCGATGAGCATTCGGCCCGGCCCGGTGCCGTCATAGACGAACGCGTGCGGCACACGCCGCGGCCCGAGCACAGATTCACCGGGCCCCACCCTGAAGCGGCGGTCGCCGATCTCCATCACGTACTCGCCCTGGAGACAGTAGAACCACTCATCCTGCTCTTCGTGGTAGTGCTTCGGGGGCCCTGAGCCGCGGCGCTCGATCGGCTGCTCGGTCATGAACAACGCGCCACCGGTGTCCTGGGTTGCGACCTTGACGTGCACGAGGTCGCCGCCCGGCAGCGTGATGACGTCATCTGGGCGGCCTGCGTGCGCGTCCGCTGTCGTCAGCTTTGGACTCTGTACAGCCGGCGCCATGGCGCCCACGGGGACGGCCGCGAGGCACTCGAGGAACGATCGACGGGGCACATCAACAGTCTTCATGCCGAGCTCCCGTAAGCGAGCAGCGCGTGAATTCACTGGACCAAGATGCCGGGCAGTGTCGCATGAATCGACCCGTGCCGGGGCTGACCCAGGGCTGGCCTATGCGCTGCTGAAAGTTCTGCCACTCCGCGACGAAGTACTCAGGCGATGCCGCGGGCGAGTGATGCCCGCCGCTCAGTTCGAGCGCCTCGGCATTGGGAGCCGTCGTAAAATCGCCGCGTTGATGGCGCGGTGAAACAGCACCGGAGCCGAGCCGTGCATCACGAGCGCGCGCCGGCGTGGCGACCGGGCTCTGGCGGTCGCACCTGTCCTGGTGAGGGGCGGTCCAGGCCGGCGGCGTCTGCGCAGCGACGGCGCCCCGCATCAGGAGAGCAGAGCGGAAGGCGTCGCATCGACCACGCCTTTCCTCGCGAACTGGCGGATGCGGCTCGGGCCATCCTCTGGACTGCGACAGGGTGCGACCCGGACACACCTTCGACCTGGACGCAGCCTGTCATCCGTCTAGGCATGTTCACGCAGCCCCCGTTCATCGAAGCCGCAAACACCGCACGACTGCATGCCGCGTTCGATCAGTTGGTCGGACGGGGGCGGTGGCGTCGACCTGGAGCCATGGGGACCTTCCCGTGCGGTTCCCGTCTGCCGTGGACCCCGGTGGCGCTGGCTGGCACGTCGACACGAGTTTCGATACCGAGACGCCGGATTTCATGTCCTGGCGCGCCAATCGCCACTCGAAGGGTCGCGCCTTGCTGATGCTATTCCTGTTCTCCGATGTGGGAGAGCACCTGGGAGGGCGTCCGCGGTTCCTGGCCCAGCCACCACTGCTGCCGGTGGACCCGGACAATCGCCCGAGTGGACGTCTCAACCCCGTCGAACAGGCCACCGCGCTCGGTCTGAGCCGGTCTGCCTGAGCGCTGGCGGCTTCGACGAACGAGGCCAGCCGTGCGGTGACGCGCGCCGCACTCGCCTCCGACGAGCGCTCCGGTGCGTTGCCTGCCTGTCGGGGCGGGCACCGCGGCCGCAGGACGCGCCACATTCGACCGCTGGAGGGATGTGATACTAGGTACTTTGCCGACGAGAGGGTCGCTACCGATGACAGTTCGTACAGCCGCGGTGTACACCGACAAGGCAGACAGCAACGAGGCCGGCACGCACCTCGGGGTGCAGGTCCGGGAGACCCTGGGCGACCAGGTACCCGACGCGGTCATCGTCTTTGCCTCTTCCCGCTTCGAGTACAGCGCGCTGCTCAGCGCGTTGAACCAGGCCTGCCGCCCGAAGCTGATCGTCGGCTCGTCGTCGGCCGGGGAGTTCACGGGCCAGGAGCTCGGCGAGGGCACTGCCTGCGCGCTGGCGATCGTGTCGCCCGATATCCGCGTGTCAGCCGGGCTCGGTCGGCAGGTCAGCCGGGACCGGCAGCAGGCCGCCCGCGACGTGCTGGCCTCGTTTGCCGGACTCGACGCGCACGAGTTTCCCTACCGCTCCGCCCTGGTCATGACCGACGCGCTGGCCGGCCATACCGACGACCTCGTCGAGCAACTCACGGTGCTCACGTCGGGCAAGTACCAGTTTGCCGGCGGCGGAGCTGGCGACGATGCCCGGTTCTCGCGGACGCACGTGTTCTTTGGCACCGAGGCGCACACCGACGCGGTTGTGGCGCTGGAACTGCTGTCCAAGAAGCCCATGGGCATCGGCGTCGGGCACGGCTGGACTCCGGCCTCCAAGGCGATCAGGGTCACGAGCGCTGAGGGCGCGAAGGTCGTCAGCCTGAACGGCCTGCCCGCCATCGAGGTCTTCGAAGAACACGCGGCCGAGACCGGGCAGTCGCTGGATCGCGCCAATGCGCTCCCCTTCTTCCTGCACAACATCGTCGGCATCGACACCGGAACGGGCTACCGCTTGCGCGTGCCGCTGTCGGTGGACGCGGACGGGTCGGTGCACTGCGCGGCCGAAATTCCTGTCGGCGCGCGGGTCCACATCATGAAGACGACGGCCGATTCGGCGGTCGCGGCGGCAAAACAGGCAACCCAGGCGGCGATTCAGGGTCTGCGCGGAAATACCCCCGGCGTGGCGCTCTTGTTCGACTGCGTCGCGACCCGGCTCCGGATGGGCGAGGTGTTCGGCTTCGAGGTGGATTCGGTGGCCGCCATGCTCGGCGGGGCGGGCCTGGTCGGGTGTAACACCTACGGTCAGATTGCGCGGGCGGAAGGGCAGTTCGGAGGGTTCCACAACTGCACCGCCGTCGTCATGGTCCTGCCTGCGTAGATGACCGGCTCACCGGAATGGAAGGTCGTCGCGGCGCTGGCCGATATCGACCGCAGGCAGGTGGGCGCCGGGCAGCTGGCTGCGCACACCGGCGCCGACGCGCTGGTGATCCTCGTCGAGGACGTCACGACCGAGACCTTCCTCCCCGCGCCCGGCTTCGTGCAGACGCTGGCGGGTGGCGCGGGTTGGCGTCAGCTCCTGTCCGCGCTCCGGACGGAGGGCTTTCACAGGGGCCGCGTCGGTCACCCGTCAGCGGAGCAGCTCCGCCCGGCGCTGGCGTTCACCACCGCGGGCATGTCGCTGGTCTTCATCGGCGACGGCGTCTCCACACCAGCCATCGAGGCGCTCGAGCCCGCGCTCCCGCTGCTGGCCTCGACGCTCAGGGCGGAGCACGAGGCCATTCTGGCGCGCGGCGAGCTTCAGGCGGCGAAAACACACGCGAGAGAGAGCGAGTCGCTCGCGCGCGCGCTCGACCTCTCCCGTTCGGAGGTGGAGCGCACACTCGTCCAGCTGGAGCAGCAGACCCGCGCGGCCGACGACGCACGTAACCGGGCCGAGGAAGCGGCGCGTGCGAAAGACGAGTTTCTGGCGATGCTCGGCCACGAGCTGCGCAACCCCCTGTCTCCCATCCTGACCGCGCTGCAGCTGATGCGCCTGAAGAAGCAGACGTCCCGGGAGCAGGAGGTCATCGAGCGTCAGGTCGCCAGCCTCATGCGCCTGGTCGACGACCTGCTCGACGTGTCGAGGATCACCCGCGGGAAGATCGATCTCCGCAAGGAACGCGTCGAGCTGGCGGAAGTCGCCGCGCGAGCCATCGAGATGGCGAGCCCGATTCTCGAGAAGAAGCAGCAGGTGCTCGATGTGAGAATCGCGCCGACCGGTTTGATGCTCGACGTCGATCCGTCGCGCATGGCGCAGGTGCTGTCCAACCTCCTCACCAATGCCGCCAAGTACAGCGACGCCGAGAGCACGATCGTGTTCGGCGCTGACCGGGTCGGCGAGCACGTGCGCGTGAGAGTGAGGGATCAGGGCATCGGGATCGCGCCGGCGATGCTGGGGCAGGTGTTCGACATGTTCGTTCAGAACCGACAGTCGGTGGATCGCTCGCAAGGCGGGCTCGGTCTTGGACTGGCGATCGTCCGAAGCCTGGTCGACATGCATGGCGGCACTGTGCAAGCCTTCTCCGAAGGCGAAGGTCATGGCAGCGAGTTCGTCGTCGAGGTCCCCGCCGCACCTGGCTCGGCCACCGAGCGTGCCGTGGATGGCGCGGCGGCGCTCGGGCTGCAGTACGTCAGGACGTCCGATGACATACGGGTGCTCGTCGTGGATGACAACGACGACGCGGCGGGGCTGCTCGCGGACGCGCTTGGTGCCCTCGGCTATGCGGTGCGCACGGCATCGGATGGACCCTCAGCGCTGACGATCGCCGCCGCATTCCAGCCCCACCTGGCGCTGCTCGATATCGGTCTGCCGGTGATGGACGGCTATGAGCTGGCGCAGCGCCTGCGTGAACAGCAGACCGCTCCACCCTTGCGCCTGGTCGCGGTGACCGGATACGGCCAGTCCGACGACCGGCGGCGGTCGGCGGCGGCGGGATTCGACGCGCACCTCGTGAAACCGATCACCCTCGAGCAGCTGCAGCACGTGCTCGACGTCAAGCGACGCTGACTGGCAGCCGATGACGGCGGTTGGTCACGGACCGGTGGGCAGGCTGGCTTGGGTTCGGCGTCACAGCGCTTGCTGAGGGTCCAGCAGCGGCTGCCGGTTACCTCGGAAGCCGTAGTACGAACATCTGCCGCGTCCCGTCGGCAGCGATTCCCGGCACCACGATCGCATCACTCGCTCGGTTCCAGGCTGGCGCGGGGTCGAGCCGCAGTGGCCCGCCGTTCCACTTCGCCAGATAGATGGGCGGTGACTTCAGCACCCGCTTGGTCTCCAGTTGCAGAAACGTGTAGATGTGATGCTCGCCCTCACGGTGACCGTTGACAAACCACTGGCCGTCCGGGCTGAGCGCAACGTCGCCTTCAGGATTCGGAAAGCGTTCCGGCCCGCCCCACGACTCGGCGATCGCCTTCCGCTCGACGTCGTAGACGACCTGCTGACCATTCGAGGAACCGATGATCCGCGTGCCGGCAGCCCATTCCGGATGCCCGCCGATGAAGGTGTCGTGGCGTGTCAGACCGGTCCCGTCTGGCCGGACGGTGAACGGCGAGTTGGTCCGAGCGCCGAGCTCCTGACTCTCGAAGTTCGCCCGAGCGAAGAAGTAGATGAGATTGCTGTCGCGGTTGTTGAGGGTGTGATTGATGAAGAACTGAGACGAGTCGATCTTCGGATCCAGATCGCGGACCGCCTCGCGCAGGCCAGCAAACGACACGATCAGCGACTTCCGGCCAGTCGCGATGTCGATCCGAAAGATGCCGTCATCTTTCGGGGCGGCCACGCCAACGGTCCAGTCCCAGGCGTCCGGGTAGCCGGTCACCGGGCGCAGGCGGGCCATGCGGGCATAGTTGATGGCCGTGAAGAACTCGCCACTTGGCGCGACCCCACCGTTGCCGACCGGCGTATTGTCGTAGCGGAATTCGCGGAGACGCCTGCCCTTGCCGCCCTCCGCGGCGATGTCGTAGAGGACGGTGAAGACTTTGTTGGTTCGGGGATCGCGGTCGTTGAAGAAGAACTGCGTCTGGGGATGACGGGGATGCCAGTAAAACATCGTCCCCTGCTGCGGGTTCCAGGCCAACGTCTGGTCGACCACCCTGACTGCGTTGTCATTGTGTGTGTCGATCAGGCAGATGTTGGCGGCGTCCCCAGCCTTCGGCATCCGCTCCTGGAACGTCGTCTCGAGCGCGAGGATGTAGCGGCCGTCGCCGCTCCAGGGGATTGTTTTGCTCTGGCCGATGTACCCGAAGAAATGATGTGCCGGCCCGTGCGTCAGCTGGGTGACGCGGATGACCGAATCGTTGGTGAACGGCTGGGTGGCCACGACCATCGCCAGCATGACGAGACCTCGCCAGACCATACGTCGTTCTCCTCCAGCAGTGCCCGCTGACACAGGCCACGACGCGCGCGGGGCGCACCTTGCGTGGTCACACCCGGTGATGGAAACGGCTGACCCCTCTGGTGCGCCGGTCAAGCCGACGCATCCTGACACGGCGCGAAGCGGCAGCCGTACGCATCGGCGATAGCCACGGCCCGGCGGCGGGCGGTGGCGTCGAAACTTTTGTCATGTGAGGTCGGCGCCATCCAACGTGACCGTCGGGCGCGGAGCATGGCAGGATCAGGCCGTCATGCCCTCCGGCTACTCCGGCACCCCGCTGATCAAGAAGCTCGGCATCTCGCCCGCGACGCGGGTGCTTGCCGTGCATCCGCCGGACGACTACCAGGCGCTGCTCGGCGATCTGCCCGCCGATGTCACGTTCGTGCCGAACGTCGGTGACCTGCCGACGCTGGTGCACGTCTTTGTCACCAGACGGCACGACCTCGAGGCACACCTCGTGCGGATGCGCGACGCGCTCCAGCCCGATGTGCCGGTGTGGGTGTCGTGGCCCAAGACAGCCTCGAAGGTCGCCACCGACGTCACCGAGGACGTCGTCCGCGCTGTCGCCCTGCCGCTCGGGTTCGTGGACGTGAAGGTGTGCGCCGTGAGCGACGTGTGGTCGGGCCTGAAGCTGGTCGTCCGCCTCGCGCTGCGGAAGCCGCGCCGCGCCGCGCCAGACACGGTCGCTTAGAATAAGGACACGCATGTCAGACACGTCGACCAAAGAAACGCTCGGATTCCAGGCTGAGGTCTCGCAGCTCCTGCACCTGATGATTCACTCCTTGTACGGCAACAAGGAGATCTTCCTGCGCGAGCTCGTCTCCAACGCCTCGGATGCCGCCGACAAGCTGCGGTTCGAGGCGATGAGCGATACCGCGCTCTTCGAAGACGATCGGGAACTTCGCATCCGCGTCTCCTACGACGCGACGGCGCGAACGATCACGGTGTCCGACAACGGCATCGGGATGTCGCGCCAGGACGTCGTCGACAACATCGGCACCATCGCCAAGTCTGGGACACGTGAGTTCCTCGCGCAGCTGACCGCTGACCGCGCCAAGGATGCTCAGCTCATCGGACAGTTCGGCGTCGGATTCTACTCCGCCTTCATCGTCGCTGATCACGTGACGCTGGTGACCCGTCGGGCCGGACTGACAGCGGAGCACGGCGTCCGCTGGGAGAGCACGGGAGAAGGCAGCTACACGATAGAAGCCGTCGAGAAGGCCACCCGCGGGACCGACGTCATCCTGCACCTGCGCCCGGACGAGAACGAGCTCCTGTCGGGCCATCGCCTGCGGGAGATTCTGCGCAAGTACTCCGACCACATCGCCGTCCCCATCCTGATGAAGCAGGAGCGCTGGGACAGCGAGGCGAACGCGCAGCTGGTCACCGACGACGACGAACAGGTCAACCGCGCGTCGGCGCTCTGGGCCCGGCCCAAGAGCGAGATCACGGAGGAGCAGTACCACGAGCTGTACAAGCACGTCGCCCACGACGTGGAAGCACCGTTGGCCTACACGCACGCCAAGGTCGAGGGGCGTCAGGAGTTCACGATGCTCCTCTACGTGCCGTCGCGGGCGCCGTTCGACCTGTGGGACCGCGAACATCGTCGTGGCGTGAAGCTCTACGTGCGCCGGGTCTTCATCATGGACGACGCCGAGCAGCTGATGCCGGCCTACCTGCGGTTCGTCCGCGGCGTCGTCGACTCGAGCGACCTGCCGCTCAACGTGTCGCGAGAGATCCTGCAGCAGTCCAGGGACGTGCAGGCCATACGGTCGGCCGCCACCAAGCGGGTGCTGGCCATGCTCGAAGAGGTGGCTGAAAAGGACACGTCCACGTACGAGACATTCTGGAAGACGTTCGGCCGAGTGCTGAAGGAAGGCCTTCCCGAGGATCACGCCAACCTGGAGCGATTGTCCGGACTGCTGCGGTTCTCGTCCACGCATCAACCGGGCGACGAGCAGACCGTCTCGCTGGCCGATTACGTCGGCCGGATGAAGGACGGTCAGACGGCGATCTACTACATCACCGCCGACGGGCACGCCGCAGCCCGTCACAGCCCGCATCTCGAGATCTTCGGCAAGCTCGGGGTCGAGGTGCTTTTGCTGCACGAACGGATCGACGAGTGGGTGGCCTCGTCGCTTCACGAGTTCGACGGCAAGCCATTGCAGTCGGCAGCGGCCAAGGACCTCGACCTGAGTCACATCGGAGGAGAGGCGGCTTCGCCTGAAGACTCCGAGTCGTCGGGCGAACATGCGGCGCTGCTCGAACGTATGCAGACAGCGCTCGCAGAGCGGGCCAGCACCGTCCAGGTGACCACGCGGTTGACCGAATCACCGGCGTGTCTGGTCAGCAGCCGCGACGGCCTCAGCACCAACCTGGAGCGGCTGATGAAGGCGGCCGGCCAGGCGATACCCGACTCAAAGCCGATCCTGGAGGTGAACGCCGCGCACCCACTCGTCCGGCGCTTGAGTGCCGAGACCGACCCGGACCGGTTCAATGACTGGTGTCAGGTGCTCTTCGACCAGGCCACGCTGGCCGAGGGCGGCCACATCGAGGATCCGGCGTCGTTCGTCAAGCGGCTGAACGAGCTGATGCTGGCGCTGGCTGGCGCAGCGCCGTCGCGGATCTGGACGCCCGGCGACTGAGGCAGATGCTGGCGGAGTACGGCTGAAGTTCGCCACGGACATCGAATCGGGCGGGGCGGCGGTCTCCACGCCCGCTTGAGCGGCGGGCCGGACGCGCCTGATACGGGTGACGGAACCTGCATCATCGGACGTCGGCGCGCGTTCGCCCGACACATCGTGGTTGAATGACGCGCATGTCTCGCGCGCGGTCCTTGTCTGCCATTCTCGTCCTCGCATCCACCCTGGTCGGGCATGCGCAGGATCGCTCGCCGGCCGCCATTCATGGCTTCTCGAAGACCCGCCTCGCCGCCCAGCACGATCTCGAGCGGCGCTTCGACGGCCAGATCTCTACGGCCAACCTGACGACCTGGCTCGAGCGGCTGGCGGGACGGCCGCATCACGCCGGCTCGCCGCACGGCAAGGCCAACGTCGACTTCATGGCGTCCCTTCTGCGCGACTGGGGCTACCGCGTCGAGGTCAAACAGTACGACGTGCTCTTCCCGACACCGACCACGCGCGTCGTCGAACTGGTGGCGCCGACACGGTTCACGGCGCGTCTGGCCGAGCCGGTCGTACCTGGCGACGCGCTGTCGGCACTGGCCAGTGAGGCGCTTCCGACGTTCAACATGTACTCGGCCGACGGCGACGTCACCGCCGACCTCGTCTACGTGAACTACGGCGTGCCCGCCGACTACGAGGAACTGGCGCGGCGGGGCATCGATGTGAAGGGGAAAATCGTCATCGCCCGGTACGGCGGCTCGTGGCGTGGCATCAAGCCCAAGGTCGCCGCCGAGCACGGGGCAATTGGCTGCCTGATCTACTCCGACCCTCGAGACGACGGCTTCGCGCAGGGAGACGTCTACCCGAAGGGCGGCTGGCGGAACGAACACTCGGCGCAGCGCGGCTCGGTGGCCGACATGCCCGTCTATCCGGGTGACCCTTTGACGCCAGGCGTGGCGGCCACGGCCGACGCGAAGCGGCCGGAGTTCACCAAGGCTGCGTCCCTGAGCAAGATTCCGGTGCTGCCCCTCTCCTACGGCGACGCACGACCGCTGCTGGAGGCGCTCGCGGGGCCCGTCGCGCCTGCGGCATGGCGTGGCGGACTCCCGATCACCTACCACGTCGGGCCTGGCCCTGCCCGCGTCCACGTGAAGCTCGCGTTCGACTGGAAGCTGGCTCCGGCCTATGACGTGATCGCCACCCTCGACGGCGCCGAGTTCCCGGACCAGTGGATCGTCCGGGGTAACCACCACGACGGCTGGGTGGCTGGCGCAACGGACCCGACCAGCGGCATGGTGGCCGTGCTCGAAGAGGCACGCGTCATCGCGCAGTTGGCGCGCGCTGGCTGGAAGCCACGGCGCACACTCGTCTTCGCCGCCTGGGACGCTGAGGAGCCCGGCCTGCTCGGTTCGACCGAGTGGGTCGAAGACCACGCCGACACCCTCAGCGCGAAAGTCGTGGCGTACATCAACTCCGACAGCAACGCCCGCGGCTTCTTCAGCGCCGGTGGATCGCACAGTCTCGAACGCTTCGTCAACGAACTCGCGCGCGACGTGCCCGACCCGAAGGTCAAGGGCTCGGTTGGCGAGCGCCTGATCGCGAGGACGATTCTCCACGGCACGTCCGAGGCACGCCAGATTGCCAGAGACGAGCAGCGATTCGAGATCAGCGCGCTTGGGTCCGGGTCCGACTACACGCCGTTCCTGCAGCATCTGGGCATCGCGTCGCTCGACATGGGCTTTGGTGGCGAGGGCGAGTACGGGCAGTACCACTCGATCTACGACTCGGTGGACCACTACAAGCGCTTCCAGGATCCCGACCTGGCCTACGCCGCCACCCTCGCCAGGGTGGGCGGCCGTGCCGTGCTCCGCCTCTCGGAGGCAGACCTGCTGCCATTCGCGTTCGGGCGATCGGCCGAGCGAATCGACACGTACGTGCGCGAGATAGAGAAACTGGCGGAGTCGCTGGAGAAGGAGACCGTCGAGCACAATCGCCGCGTCGACGACGGGACGTTCGTCCTTGCCGCCAACCCCTCGGAGACCTACGTCGCGCCCGAGAAGAAGGACGCCGTGCCCGAGTTCGACCTGAAGCCACTGCAGGATGCCGTCGAACGACTGCGCGTCGCCGCGCGTCGCTTCGATGCGGCAGCTAGAAGCGCAGCCGACGGACCGGCCGCTGCACTCACACCAGCCAACGCCATCATCTTCAAGGCCGAGCGCGCCCTGACGAGCGCGAGCGGGCTGCCGCGCCGTCCGTGGTTCCGTCACCAGGTCTACGCCCCGGGCTACTACACCGGCTACGGCGTCAAGACGTTGCCGGCGGTCCGAGAGGCACTCGAGCAGCGCGCCTGGGACGAGGCTCGTCAGCACATTCCGCTGGTGGCGCAGACCCTGGAGCGCTACGCCGCCGAGATCGAAAGAGCGTCCTCCGCCCTCGAACCGTGACCGTGCGGCGCAGGCGGATCCTCGAGGTCACACGCCACGCACCCGCTCGTCCGGCGCCTGAGTGCGCGGCTCAGCGTTCCCAGAACGGCGGCGGCTCGACGCCCAGCGCGCGCAGGTAGACGTAGCCTTGTGCGCGGTGGTGGACCTCGTTGTCGATGATGTAGAGGACCTGCCAGTACCCGAAGCCGGTGTACTGGCCAAACGAGGTGAGCGTTTCCTGGAACCGACCGGCAGGAATCTGTGTCCAGTACTCGTTGATCCTGGTGGTGCCTTCGTCCCAGAGCCGAAGAATCTCGGACTTTGACGTCGCGTTCGGCGGCGCGTAGCCGCCCCACTCGAGCGTAGCCAGCCCGTGCGCCATTGGTCCGGCTGTGCTCAGCATTTCGTTGGCGAGGTCCCCGAATGTCCTCATGCCACCGATCGAGAACGTGAACAACTGGTCGTCGGGAAACATCTCGATGACCCGCCGTGTGAGCTTGCGATGGCCCTGCCAGTGCTCGAGCAGTGCGTCGGTGGAGATGAACATCGTCTGCTGGGATGGGTTCGCACTCGCCATGACGCCTCCGCGGGATCGACCGTGTGCAGCGAGGGCCTCGGGCTGACACTCGGGCCGCCACCGGTGGACGGCGATCCTAGCATTCGTAGTGGCGACGCCGGCGCCGCGTGCAGGTTCTTCAACGATCGGCCACTGGGTCAGCCGATCCCGCCAGCGACGGGTGTGCCAGCCCCTCGTCGAACACCGGCCGGCTGGGGTCCACGACCAGCCAGCAGACTGCGCCGATCAGGAAGAGGATCCCCATCAGGTACAGCGGCACGTTCCAGCTGCCGAACCACTGCACGGAGTACGCCACGATCAGCGGATTCAGCATCGCGGCGAGGTTGCCAAGCGAGTTCATCGTGGCACCCACGACCCCCACCTGGTTGCGTCCCACCTCGATGACCGTCGCCCACGCGGCACCCAGGGTGAACATCGTCATGCCGGTCGCCACCGCGATCAGCAGGGCTGCGGCGACGGGTGACGACGCGCGGGCGGCGGCCAGCAACGCGCCGCCGGCAATGAGGTAGGACACCGCACCGAGGCCGCACCGCCCGATGCGCAGGCCGTAGCGCGACGACAATCGGTCTGTCACCACGCCGCCCAGCAGATCACCGGGCATGCTGACGATGAGCGGCAGACCCGCGAACAGGCCGAGGCTTGCGGCCTCGAAGCCGTGCCGCTCTCTCAGGTACGTCGGCAGCCAGGTGATGCAGAAGTAGAAGATCATGCAGTTGGGGACGTACATGAGGCTGAGGGCGATCATGTTCCTGCTCCGCGCCAGCGCCCGCCAGTAGCT
This sequence comes from Luteitalea sp., assembly GCA_046593715.1. GTDB lineage: Bacteria > Acidobacteriota > Vicinamibacteria > Vicinamibacterales > Vicinamibacteraceae > Luteitalea. The sequence continues at coordinate 14,039 of JBKJQW010000090.1, read as the reverse complement.
GAGACCAGTTGGATGCACCGCGTCAGGCGAGCGGTCTGCAACGATCATCTGCAGTTCAGCCGCGTTCACGCTGCGGTGTTCCGAGGGATCGTCGCGGAACCAGGCCAACCAGACCGCGACCCACAGAAAGCCGACGGCGCCGAAGCCGACGAAGATCTGTCGCCAGGAGAAGAACTCGAGCAGCCACAGCACCAGCGCCGGGGTCAGGCCGCCAACCAGATGGGCGCCCGCGAAGAAGATGCCCTGCACGGTGCCACGCTCGCGCCGCGGGATCCAGCGGGAGAAGGTCCGCGCCACGCAGGCCCACGCGCCGGCTTCACCGACGCCGAACAGGAACCGAATGACAATCAGTGACAGGTAGCTGGATGCGGCGCCGGTCGCTGCGGTGAGGCACGACCACCACACGACGATACGCGCCAGCACCAGCCGGGTGCCCTTGCGATCGGCCCATCGCGCGGTTGGAATTTCGAAGAGCGCGTACGCCAGTTGGAACGACGTGAAGACGTATCCCATCTGCACGGTCGTCAAACCGAGATCCCGCATGATGCCGGGCGCCAGTGTCGCGATGCACGCCCGGTCGAGGTGAGTGATCACCGCCAGACATGTGGCCAGGGCCACGACCCGATACCGCACGTGTGTGGGGGAGGACACCGCAGCGCACTATATGCGAAGCAGCGGGCTGCGGTGGTTCGACTCGCCATTCGCCGGCGCCCTGTGCGAGATACTCGTGGCCGTCGTTGCTGCGGCCATCGTGACGCCCTGGTTCGTCGCACCAGTCGCCAACCTTCGGCACTGGGTAGCGCGATCTACTGGGGCGACGTGCGGCTCAATGTGTGGGCGCTGGCCTGGAATCATCAGGTGCTGAGTGGCCGGTTTCCAGCGAACTGGCATGCCAACATCTTTCACCCGGCGCCGGGCACGCTGGCGTACTCGAAGCACCTGTTCTGGATCGCCCTGCCGACCTGGCCGCTCGCCTTGCTCGGCGCGCCGGCAGCGCTGGTCTACAACGTCGCGTGGCTGGCGTCGTTCCCCCTGCTCGCGGGGGCCATGTTCCTGCTGGCGCGACAGGTCGGCGTGTCACGCGACGGCGCGCTCGCCACTGGCCTGTTCAGTGCCTGCAGCTGGGTGCGCATCCATCACGTCGGTCACCTTGCAGCTGCTGTGGATCTTCGGCTTGCCGCTGTCGCTGGTGTACCTCGAACGGTGGCGGGCCAGACCGCGAGGCGCGATGCTGCTGGCCTGGGCGGCCGCCGTCCTCACGACCTGCCTGGCCTCGTGGTACCTCGCGGTGCTGACGGTGCTCGCGCATGTCGCGTGGTGGCCCCGGTGCGCATGGACGTGGCGCCATTCGCCGCGGCGGCCTCCGGACGCGTCGGCCGGACCCGGCAGTTCCCAGCGCGGACGCGCCAGCGCCGCGGGCGGAGCCATACCGGCGCGACCTGCTGCTCGCGCGGGGCAATAGCGCGGTCGGGCGAGGATGTGTTGTAGCGACTGATATGCCCGGGATTCGAAGAGGAGGGCCCAGCGGGCGACCTCACACCAAGCGCTCGCGAACCTTCCCTGCATCGAGCCACCGTCTTGGGGCGGCTACCTTGATCAGAGCCATACATTGCTGCCATCATCGTATGGCATGAAGAAGACCCTGCACATCGAGGACACGCTGCTGCGCGAGGCGCGAGCTGCAAGCGGAGCCTCCACGGACACGGAGACGGTGCGGCTCGGCTTGGAGGCGTTGGTACGCCAGGCCGCCTACCAACGATTGCGCGCGCTGCGCGGCAGCGAGCCGCGCGCGACCGACGTTGGACGGCGACGAGAGACTGCCCTGCCCGCGAGGGCGTGAGCGCGCCCACGCATGGTCCTTGTCGACACGTCGGTCTGGATTCGCTTTCTGTCGAACCAGGCCCCCTACGCCGCTGGTCTCGAACGCCTGCTCTCGGACGGTGAGGCCGTCGGTCACGCGTTCGTATTCGGTGAGCTCCTGATCGGCGACCGCGGTGGTCGGCGAGAGCTGTTGGATAGCTACGTGCTGATGGTGGAGGCGCCTGTCGTGTCGCACAGTGAGATCGTCAGCTTCATTCGCGAGCGCAAGTTGCACGGCCGGGGCATTGGCTGGGTCGACGCACACCTGCTGGCCTCGGCGCTGGTGGGTCGCGCGATGCTGTGGACCGCCGATGCGCGACTCGCCGCTGTGGCAAATGAACTTGGCGTCGCCTATTCCGCGAAGTAGGTCCCCTCGGGTGCTGAGCGCCGCGGAGATGTCGTGGATCTTCGCGGGCGCCCGTCGTGTCACTGCGGTTTTCGTTCGGCGCGGCGCATCGGCATCGTGTCGATGAGCGCGAAGGCGCCTGGGAGGTCGAAGGCGCCCGACTGTCGTGCCTTCACTCCGCCGTCCTTGCCGATCAGCACGAGCTGCGGCTCCGGCCCCCGCATTCCGAGTCGGCGGCGCACGACCGCGCGTTGCGATGGTGCGAGATCGACCGTGGGCTGCAGCACCTGCCCGGCGCGCGGCAGGTCACCCACCGGCACGATCAGCAGATCGCGATCGCGCACAGCGGCGGCGTCCTGCTCGATCGCCGTCCGGAACGCCTCCATCGCCGACCGGCCGGAAGCGGTATCGGGCACGTCGATGACGAGGAGCCGGTGCGTCCAGCGGTACTGCAAGAGCGGGTCGGGTTCCATGCCAGTCGCCTGCGACATGAAGGGCAGTAGTAGCGCCATTAGCGCACACGTGACGACGGTCACGAGGCGTCCTGCTTGGCCTCGAACAGTGCCTCGCACTCCGCTTCGAGCACCCCGCCGATGAGCGAGCAGCTCAATCCAGGGCTGCGGCGTGCCACCTCGTCGGCCAGGATGTCGATCTGTCGCCAGCCCTGCTGCTGCAGGTAGCGAATGGAGGCGCCGAACACCACCGTGCCGATCTCGCTCCACAGGATCGCCGCCATGCACATCGGGCATGGCTCTGCGGTGGTGTAGAGAACGAGGTCGCGTCCGTGCGCGGCGAGGCCCGCGGCGGCGAGTCGGTTGATGGCCTCGATCTCGCCGTGCCACGTCGGGTTGATCGCGGTCCGGTTCCACCCTTCGGCGACGATTTCGCCCGTGTCGCTGCGCACGATGACGGCACCGAACGGCAAGTCGGGACAGTTGGCCGTCAACGCGATGGCACGCCGCATCGCCCGCTCATGACTGCGTGAGGCGCTCGACTCACGCGCCTGACTCCCCTGTTCCGTCGCGTCCGGCATAGGTGTAAGACGATGCCCAGCCGGCCATCGTTCCGAACCCTTGCGGCGGCCGCTAGATTTCTTGGCGCGGGTCACGATGCGCCCGGCCACCGCCGCCTCGCCGGGACTGTCGAACAAGCTCCAGCATGTCAAGGCCGGAGGGCCGCGCGGAGGCGCGCGGACTGTCGGAGGGCGGTGCCAGCGTCATCAAGATGGCGGACAGTGGCACACCACGCACGTACAATTCTCGCGGTGGCTTCACCGGTCGTTGAGTTCGCGTCCGTGGCCGGCAGCTGTCCTGTCGCCTTTCATGTCCTTGGAAGGGGGCCGGCGGTGGCAATGCTGTTCCCCTACCATGTGAACCACCTGACGCTGAATTGGCGCGTGCCCTTGCACCGCGGCGCCATGCAGTGCCTCGCGAGGGATTTCACCGTCCTCAACCTCGACTTTCCTGGTGCGGGACTGTCCAGGCCACTCGGTGGAGACCTCTCACTCGCCTCGCTGAGCGACGCCCTGAACGCCGTGCGTGAAGCCGCCGGCGTCCAACATCTGGGCCTATGCGCCATGGGGGCGGCGGGGCTGGTCGCTTGCCATTTTGCAGCCCGTCATCCGGAGCGCGTCACGGGGCTGGTCCTCATCGCCAGCGGCGAGTCGCACGCCAACCGGCAGTTACTGCATCTACGCCAGGACGCCCCGGAAGTCGAGGCGGAACTTCGTGGGGCATTGCTGAGCGGCGTCGGTGACAAGCGGAACGCGTTGGCGCTCGCGGATGTCGCGCGTGCGTCGCTCGAGGCCTCGACTCTCGCCAAGTGGGAGCGGCTCCTGCAGCGTGAAGATCTGTTGACGCTTGCCGCCACCGTCTCCGTGCCGGTTCTGTACCTCCATGCGGCGGCTGACCATCTCGTCCCGATGGCAGCCGCACGGACGCTGGTCAGTCGGCTCGCGAACGCCACGCTCAGAATCGTCCCGGCCAAGTCTGGAATGGACGTGTGGCGCAATCGCGCCGCCGTCCGTGAGATCGTGCACTTTCTCAAAACGGGGTCTGCTCCGACACAAACGCTCACTCGCTCGCGGACGCCGTCACACCGCGGCTCCCATCCCGCCGGTCTCTCCGACCGAGAGGTCGAAGTGATCGGTCTGCTTGCAGCTGGCCGAACGAATCAACAGATTGCCGACGACTTGTTCATCAGCGTGAACACCGTCTCGTATCACTTGCGGAACATCTTCGCCAAGACGGGCGCGTCGAACCGAACCGAAGCGGCGGCGTTTGCCTTCGAGGCTGGCCTCGCCTCGCACACCTAATTTCGCCTCGCCTTCAAAAACTACAAGTTCATGTAGTGTTCAGGCGCCCGACTTTGGCCGAGAATTCGCCTATGACGGAACGAACCCAACCGGTCGCCCATCCTGACGGGTCGCGGAGTGACAAGGCAGCTCCCGCTGACGAGCCGTGGTCGATCGATCCCGCGACGACGGCCGTGGTGGCAGTCGACGTCCAGCGCCTGTTTACCGACATGGCTGGGGCGCCTATCGAGCCGCCGCTCTCGGACGTGCTCCCCAGAATAAGGACATGTCTTGGCGACAGTCGACGAGCGGGGGCGACGATCATTCTCGTTCGAACGATCATCAGTCCCGATTCGCATTCGCGATCGACGCTGCAGTGGCCGGTGTTCATGCGGGCCGGCATGGCGCCTGGCGCGTCCGGCACCGAGTTCGATCCGTGCCTCGATCCGCAACCGGGTGATCTGGAGATTGTGAAACCGCGCTACAGCGCGTTCTTCGGGACGCGGCTCGACGACGTCCTCCAGGAGCGTGGCATTGACACCGTCGTCGTCCTCGGGCTCACGACAAACGTGTGCATCCAATCGACGGCGCGCGATGCCTGGCAGCGCGATTACCGCACGATCACACTCGACGATTGTTGCGCCGAAATCGGCGAAGGCTCACATGCCGCGTCTCTCGCATGGACGTCACGGAACTTCGGCATGGTGTACGCGTCGAGCGAACTTTGCAGGCGTTGGCGCCTGGCGGTTCGATAGCGACTCGTCCTTTTGACAGGGTCGGGTCGTCCGGACAACAAGGACTACGTCGCCGCGGCCGCCATCGCGCGCGCTTCGATGAAGATGTACTTGATGTCGGGATGGGTGCTGCGGATACGCTGCTCGACCCTCGTGACGGTCGAGCTGTGCTCCTCTGCCGACAGACGGGGAACAAACGCCACGTCCATCGTGAGCAGAACGGTCTGCGGTCCGAAGTACATGGTCAGAGCCTTGTGGACGCGCGTGATGTGCTCATCTGCCTCCACCAACGAGCGGATGCGGTCGAGCGTCGTCGCGTTCGCGCCTTCACCCACCAGCAGACCTTTACTTTCGTTGCCGAGCACCACCGCCACGCCCATCAGGATGAGGCCGATGACAATCGAAGCGCCGCCATCGAAGTAGGGGTTGTCGAAGTGATGGCCCAGATAGATGCCGATGAAGCCGACAACGAGCCCCAGTAGCGCGGCGGCATCCTCCAACAGCACGACAAACGTCGTCGGATTCTTGCTGGACCGGATCGCCCGCCACGCGCTTTGGCTGCCCTTCTCCGCGCGGAACGAGCGCACGGCAATCGCCAGGACGATGCCCTCGAAGATCGCCGCGACGCCCAGGACGACGTAGTTCCAGAACGGGTCCTGGAGGGGCCGCGGGTGGATCAGGTGCCTGATGCCCTCGTACACCGAGACGCCGCCGCCGACGCCAAAGATCAGGAAGGCGACGACGAGCGCCCAGAAATACAGCTCCTTGCCGTGGCCGAAGGGGTGCATCGAGTCGGCCGGTCGCTGGCTCCGGCGGATGCCGAACAGCAGCAACCCGCCATTGCCGGTGTCGACCAGTGAGTGGATGCCTTCGGTCAGCATCGCAGAGCTTCCCGTGAATGCCGCCGCCGTGAACTTGGCGATGGCGATCGCCAGGTTTCCCAGGATTGCGGCGTATACAGCGGTGGTTGATTCTGAAGCCATGGCTGACGGCGAGTGTATACGGCGCGTTCTCGGCCGCACCTGACCGCATGACGATCGTGTCTGTGGAGTCCTGCTGCGGTGGGGGAGGCTCAAACCCTGCAGTTGCTTCCTGCCGTCAGGGGCGTCGTCTGAACGTTCATCTGCAGCGGTAACAGCCGCCGTATAGCGTCGCGCCGGGCTGGCCGTCGTAGACGCGGGGTCCAGGGCAGAACGGACAACTCGCACGGTTCTTGCACCGTCGTTTGCGCAGGCTGCAAGATACCCATGCCAACCATCACACCCGAACCAATGGGCGACCGAGACAGCAGCCTATCCCGTCCGCTATTGGGTGGCAGCACGGCCGTGGTGGACGCCATGAACGCTGCGCTCGACGGCGTGGCGCGACCGATTGGTGGCGACAGCCTCGGATGGGCGATGCGCGAGCTCATCGCCCGTGACCTGGCCAGCCCGCCGTTTCCGGGGAGTGGAGCCACACTGCAGCGGTGGCGCGTTCTAGCGGCGGTCGGCGCATTGGATCTGTCGCTGGCGAAGCTCTACGAGGGGCACACGGACGCGTTGGCCATTCTCGAGGAACTGGGCGGCGTGGCGGCGGAGGGCCTCTGGGCGGTCTGGGCGGCCGAACCACCGCGGGCGCGCGTGGTGTTCCGGGCCGGGACACACGGGGGCTCAGTGCATGGAGTGAAGGCCTGGTGTTCCGGTGCCGCTGATGTGGACTACGCGGTGATGTCGGCGTGGACGGAGCACGGTGCGTCGACGCTTGTGCGCGTCGGACTTCGCCAGCCGGGAGTCGCGGTCGAAACCGACACCTGGAAGGCGGTGGGTATGTCGGCGTCGCGAAGCGGCACGGTGCGCTTCGACGATGCGCGCGCACAGGTGCTCGGCGAGCCTGGCGACTACGTGGCGCGTCCCGGATTCTGGCAGGGTGGCGCGGGCATCGCCGCCGTCTGGTTCGGCGGTGCGGCGGCAGTCGCGCAACGCCTTGCAGCATCCTCGCGTGTAACGGACGACTCACACGCCGCGGCGCATCTTGGCGCGGTTGACACGGCGCTGCGAGGTGCGCGCGCGCTGCTGATTGAGACGGCCGGCTGGATCGACGCGCATCCACGTGCCGATGCCAGTGCTGCAGCGCTGCGGGTCCGTGCCAGTGTGGAAGCGGCTGCCAATGACGTCCTCGTGCGGGTAGGGCGGGCCCTCGGTCCTGGACCATTGTGCGCGGACGCCGAGCACGCGCAGCGTTGCGCCGACCTGACAGTCTTTCTTCGGCAAAGCCATGCCGAACACGACCTCGCCGCGCTCGGCCGTGATGTGGCTGGCGATCCTTCCTCCTGGGCGCTATGACATTTCGCGCGCCCCCCTTCGGAGCACCCGCTGAAGCGACTGGCGATGGGCTGCGGCCGCTCGCAAGCGAGTTCGGTTTCCCGCCGCCTCACGCCGACATGCGCGCGTGCATCGTCGTCCCGGCCCGCAATGAAGAACAGCTGTTGCCGCACCTGATCGCCTCCCTGGCGGACCAGCGGGAACTGGATGGCACGCCCGTCGATCCGCGTCATTCGGAGGTGCTGCTGCTCTTGAACAACTGCTCGGACGGGACGTCCGAGGTCGCACGGGTTCTTCAGTCGCGATATCCCAGGTTGACCCTTCACGTGACCGACATTGAATTCACGTCCGAGGACGCGCATGTCGGCCGCGCACGCCAGGCGCTGTTCGACGTGGCGCTGGAACGCTTCCGATCGCTTGGCCGAGAGTCGGGTGTGATTCTCACCACCGATGCCGACTCACGGCCTGCGCAAGACTGGATTGCGCAGAACGAGGCCGAAGTCGCCGCGGGGGTGGACGGCGTCGGCGGCCGCATCACGCTCGATCGCGCAGAACACGCGGCGCTGCCCGCGGGCGTCCGTCGACTCTTTCTGCTCGACATCGGTTACCGGCGGGCCCTCGAGGCACTACGCCACCTCTACGCGCCGGAGCGACACGACCCCTACCCTCGTCACCACCAGCATTTCGGGGGCAGCCTGGGCGTCACCGCCCGGGCCTACGCGCGGGCGGGCGGCATGCCCTTGCGCCGGTCCAGTGAGGACGTCGCGCTCTACCGCGCGGTGCTTGAATCGGGCGGACGGTTTCGCCATAGCTATCGCGTCCGCGTCGAGACGTCCGCGAGGATGGTCGGCCGGGCCCCCGGCGGTCTGTCGGATGCCATTCGGCACTGGAACTGCCAGGCGCACAACGCGGCGCCGGTGCTGGTCGAATCGGCCACTGCCGCTCACAGGCGTCTCGGCGGCCTGGGCCTGTGGTCTGCGGCATACCCCGGACGCTGTCCGCCTCTCGCGCTGACCCAGACACCCGAGCCGCCGCCCGCTGACGATCGCGCGGAGATTCACCAGGTGCTCCGCGAGCTGCGCGTCATTGTGGCGAGCCTCGCTTCGCTTCCACTTGCGGCGCGTCTGCAACACGCCAGGCACACCTTCGGCAACCCGCCAGGATTCTCCCTGTGATGACCACTCCCGTGATCCCGGCGACGCCCAGAGCGACTCACGCCTCGTTGCTGGAGGACCCCGAGCGCCACGTGATGCGCCCCCCTGAATGGGCCGTGTCGCTGGGCCGCACGCTGATCGCCGCGCCGCACCCGGATGATGAGTCACTTGGCTGTGGCGGGCTTCTCTCACTGCTCGCCGACGTGGCGCAGCATCCGCACGTGCTCGTGCTCACCGACGGCTCGCGGTCGCACACGCAGTCGCCGTCGTATCCGGCGGCGCGCCTCGCCGCGCTGCGCGAGCAGGAAACGCTCAACGCGCTCACCGAGCTGGGGCTTCCCGCGTACGCGGCGCAGTTCCTGCGCTTCGGCGATTGCGCGCTGCCGGAGGAGGGCACCCCGGCCTTCCTCGACGCGGTCGCGCTGCTGCGGGACCGGCTCGACACGGTCCGGCCAGACACGCTGCTGGTGCCGTGGCGCCGCGACCCGCATTGTGACCACGAGGCGACGTGGCGGCTGATGCGCGCGGCGTGGCGTGACGCCACCCCGTCTTCTCGCTGGCTCGAATATCCCGTGTGGGCGTGGACGCAGGCGTCCGGCGCCGTGGCACCTCGCGCCGACGAGGCATCGGCGTTTCGCCTCGACATCTCGCCGGCACTCGCACGCAAGGCGAGGGCGATTGCGCGGCATCGTTCGCAATTGGGCGAGATCATCGACGACGATCCCACCGGCTTTGCTCTCCAGCCGGAGACGCTCAGGTGTTTTCTGCGGCCATGGGAGCTCTACCTCGAGCCGGGCGATGTCTGAGCGCACGCCACATATTCCGCCAACCCGCAGTGCCTCGGGCTCGCTGACATCCGATTACTTCGACCAGCTCTACGCCGCAAGCGCCGATCCGTGGGAGTTTGCGACAAGCCGCTACGAAGCCGAGAAATATGCGGCCACGCTCGCGGCGTTGCCGCGCCCGCCGTATGCCTCCGCTCTCGAGCTCGGCTGCTCCATCGGCGTCCTCACGCGGCAACTGGCGGTGCACTGCGATCGCCTGCTGGCCATCGACATCTCGGAGGCCGCACTCAATCAGGCCCGCGAACGCTGCGCCGACCTGCCCCACGTCAGATTCGAGCAACGCGACATGGCGGCGGAGTTTCCGGCAGGGCGTTTCGATCTCGTCCTCGTCTCCGAGGTCGGCTACTACCTCGCCAGTGGCGACCTCGAACGGCTTCGCGACCGAATCGCACACGCACTCGCGCCGCATGGGCACCTTCTCCTCGTTCACTACACGGGCGAAACCAACTACCCGCTCTCTGGCGATGCCGTGCACGATTGCTTCCGCGCCCACACCACGCGCTGGCGCCTGGTGCAGAGCAGGGCGGGCACGCAGTATCGTCTGGATCTGTTCGAAGCGCGGTGAGGCCGCGCTCGTCGCCGGCTGTCCAAGGGCGACGAATCAGCGAGAGGTCCATCTCCTGGGCGAGACCGCTCGGCGCTGGCTAAGCGAACGGGTCTCGCACGTCGAGCGTTTCGAACTTCCGGAAGTCACGGTCGTTCGAGTAGAGCGTTCGCACCCCGTTTTGGAACAGGATGGCCGTGACGTGCGCGTCGGGCACCAGGTTGCCACGGACGGTCGTGCTGGCCGTGACGTGGAGATAGGCCTCCAGGAAGCCTTCCTGCTCGGACACCACCCGCGTTTGCGGCAACGCCAGGAGCGCGTTGACGTTGGCCAACGCCTGCTCTGGCGTCAGCGGCGCCGCGAAGATGCTCGGGTGGGTGGCGATCCGCAGGTAGGCCATGACCGTTGGCCAGGTCACGCACAGCACCTCTGGACTCGCCGCACACGATTCGAGGAACTCGCGCGCCGCGCCGTGCCGATCGCTCGTCCGATCGGACGCGAAGAGGAGCACGTTCGCGTCAAGTGAATAACTCACGACCGGTCGCCGTCCAACACCGCGTACACGGCGTCCTTGTCCGAGAGATCGACGAGCGCCTTCATCGGACGGGAGGTCCAATGGAACGCCGGTCGGTCGCGCCCCACGCGACGCCGGGCCAGCGCGTCGGCCAGCAACCCAGAGACGACGGCCCCCATGGACCGACCCTCCTTCTCGTGGATCGCCTTGACCTCGCGGAGGATAGGGTCGTCGATGTCAACGGTGGTGCGCATGATGTTTGATGCTATCACGGAGCGCATCTGAAGACGGCGCGGGCATCACTCGTTGCATTCGCTTTGCGTTGCGCTTGCTCGCGTCGTTGCTGAAAGGAGGCAGGCAGCCGCAACCCAGCGCCGTACCAGCTGGCGCGGAGGCCGCGGTGATGCCGATGTCGCTGGATCAGGTCACTCCGATCCGGGCGAGGAAGTCGGTCGCGACCTTCAGATAGCGAGGGGCGAAGAACGCCTCACCGCCGTGGGCCGCACCGTGGAGCACGTGCAGGTCTACCGGCAGTCCGAGCGCCTCGTACGCGCCCTGCAGTTCGTGCGACTGGTTGATCGGCATCTGCGGGTCCTGATCGCCATGGAGCAGCAGGAGGGGCGGGTCCGACCTGTCGACGTGGGCGACCGGGCTTGCGAGCTGCGCCAGGTCCGGCACCTGATCCGGCTGTGAGCCCAGCAGCCGATCCAGTGCCGGGCGGCGCATGTTCAGCCCGAACGGCGTCGACTGCGACAGGATGCTCCGCAGGTTCGACGCGCCGAAGTAGCTGACGATGCCTTGGACGTTGGAAGACGCCGACGGGACGTCACCGACCGATCCCTCCAGGTCACGATGCCCGTTGGTCACGCCGACCAGCGCCGCCAGATGACCTCCAGACGACGCGCCGGCGATCACGACCCTGTCCGCGTGATAGCCATGAGTGCGCGCGTGTGCCCGGAGGAAGCGGATGGCGGCCTTGATATCGTGGATCTGCGCAGGAAAGCGGGCCTGCGAGGCCTGCCGGAAGTCCACGCTGGCCACGGCCAGCCCACTCTCGATCAACTGCCGCGGGACGCTCGCCTTCGTGCCCGTATTCCACGCGCCACCATGGACCCACACCACGAGCCCGCGCGGCATCGGGCCCACGGGCAGGTAGAGATCCAGCGCCAGCGACGTGCCGTCTGGCGTCGCGTAGACGATGTCCTTCGTGCCTGCCGCCTGGGCGCGGAGCGGCGGTGCCGTCTGCGCGCTCGATGCGATCGCCACGAGCAGCCAGGTGACCAGGAGAAGCAGCTTGGAGCAGTCTGATGTCGTCATCCGTGATAGTGACCTCACGGCGATGAACTCGCCGTCGCCTATGGGAACCGACCAGGCCGTCAACTTCGCGTCGGCGGGCATCGTTGCTGCTAAGCTCCGATACCGGGCGCGACCGTCGTGGCGCACAGTGCTGGCGATCGCCGCTGGATCGAGCGAACCGGATTCGCGCTGGCCATGGGGCTGATCGACTAGTGCACTCTCGATCTGCTCCCGAGGCGTGAGGGTGCCGGTAGTGCGCGTTTCACTTCCCGTCGCGAATCGTGCTGCCAATCGTCGCTGACGCGCCATCACGCCAGGCGCGCGTGCATGGAGTCTACATGTCTCTAATCGCTTCCGCCGTCCGTCTCGGGTCTCTCGCACACGCCTCTCTGCTCGTGTGCGCGGTCGTATCACTGTGCGCGCCGAGCCTCGCGGCGCAGCCGGCCGCGAGCCCGGGATCGATTGCCGCCGATCCCGACGTCCTCGCGGCGGAGCGACTGTTCTCGGCGTGGCTCGAAGGGCAGATCGCCTACCGCGACCTGCCCGGGGTCGTGGTTGGCGTGGTCGCTGGCGATGCGCTCGTCTGGTCGCAGGGCTTCGGGTACGCCGACGTCGCCTCGAAGCGGCCGATGAGCCCGCAGACGAAGTTCCGCATGGCCTCCCACTCGAAGCTCTTTACCGCCACCGCCATCATGCAGCTGCGCGAGCAGGGCAAGGTGCGGCTCGACGATCCGGTAGCGCAGCACCTCTCGTGGTTCAAGGTAGCGCCTGCCGGCGACGATGACGGGCCGATCACCATCGAGCAGTTGCTGACGCACAGCTCCGGACTGCAGCGCGAGGCCGGCGATCACTGGGTGTCGTTCGAGTTCCCCAACAGCGACCAGTTGCGGACGTTGATGAGCGACCGCCACGCGGCGCTCGCGCCCCAGGTGCGCTGGAAGTACTCCAACCTTGCCTACTCGATGGCCGGGCAGGTCGTCGAGGCGGCGAGCGGCGAGCGGTGGGCCGACTACGTGGGGCGCCACATCTTCACTCCCCTGGGCATGGTCGAGTCGAGCGTCGACCTCGACGTGCCCGCGATCGCCACGGGCTACGGACGACGGATGCCGGACGGCAGCCGGTCGAGGCATGGCTTCGTCGACGCGCGGGGCATGGCGGCGGCCACCGGCATCACATCGACAGTCGAGGACATGGCCAAGTTCGTCTCGGCCCAGTTCCGGACCGGCGCCCGCGGCGGCGATCGGATCCTCGGCGGCGGATCGCTGCGCGAGATGCACCGCGTGCGATCGCTCGAGGAGACCTGGACGTCGGGCAATGCGATCGGCTTCTCCGTGACCCGCGTCGGAGACAAGACGTACGTGGGACATGGCGGGTCGTATCCCGGGCATGCGACGCACACACTGATCGGGCTCGCCGGCCGCGTCGGCGTCATCGTGCTCACCAACGCGCAGGACTCCGACGCCGCGGCGATGGCGCGTCAGCTCATGAGCACGGTCGGCGAGGCGGTGGCGAAGCGGTCGACGCCGAAGCCGCAGGCGGTGCCCTGGGAGACATCCTGGGCGCGCTTTGCGGGCATCTACCGCGGCCGCGGCGGCGACGCCCAGGTCGTGCTGCTCAACGAGAAGCTCGTGATCATCTCGCCCAACGCCCCGACGCTGGAGGACCAGGTCACGCTGGAGCCCCTCGGCGCCGGGCGCTTCCGGTTCATGGCGAAGACGGGTGGCGGCGTCATCGGCGAGGTCGTGCGCTTCGTCGAGGAGAACGGCCGCGTGGTGAGGATGTACACGGGTGACGGCTACGCCGATCGCGTCGCTGGCATCCGGTAGCTGTCGGGTGGGGCAGTCGCCGTCGCTCCCGAGCTGCCGGCGACGGTCGCCCACGCCGGGCATGCGCGCGTTGACGCGGGTCGCCGCACTGAGCGCCTGGTGCAGGCACGGCGCACACGCGGTTATCGTGTGGACCTGTTCGACGTCCCCTTGAGGCCGCGCTCTCCGTCGGCGGGCCGAGGACGACCGAATCAACGAGGAGACGTCCGTGGATCTTGGACTTCGCGGGAAGGGTGCGGTGGTCACCGGCGGCAGCAAGGGGATCGGTCGCGCGACGCCTTCGGCCGTCTCGATATCCTCGTGAACAATCCTTCCGCGCTCGCCAGC
>JBKJQW010000070.1:0-5793 GCA_046593715.1 Luteitalea sp. | reverse complement strand
CGGGAAATTGCCGACCTGGTAACCGCCTTCGCCGAGGTCCCACGGTTCGGCAATCAGCTTGACCTGCGACAGCACCGGGTCCTGATGGATGATGTCGAAAAACGACCCCAGCTTGTCCACGGCGTGAAGCTCTCGGGCCAGGGCGCTCGCCAGATCGAAGCGGAAGCCGTCGACGTGCATCTCCAGTACCCAGTACCGCAGGCTGTCCATGATCAGCTGCAGCACGCGCGGGCTCTGCATGTTCAGCGTGTTGCCGGTGCCGGTGAAGTCCTCGTAGTAGCGACGGTCGCCGGGCGACAGCCGGTAGTAGGACACGTTGTCGATGCCGCGCAGCGACAGCGTCGGTCCCATGTGGCTGCCCTCGGCCGTGTGGTTGTAGACCACGTCGAGAATCACCTCCAGGCCAGCCGCGTGCAGCGTGCGGACCATCGACTTGAACTCGCGCACCGGCCCGTACGACGAGCGGCTCACCGCGTAGCGAAGGTCTGGCGCGAAGTAGCCGAGGGTGTTGTACCCCCAGTAGTTGGCCTTGCCATCCTTCACGAGGTGCCAGTCGTCGATGTGGTGATGCACCGGCAGCAGTTCGACGGCCGTGGCCCCGAGCTTCAGCAGATGCTCGATCGAGGCCTCGGAGGCCAGACCGAGGTAGCTGCCGCGCAGCTCCTCCGGGATCCCCGGATGTGCCTTGGTGAAGCCCCGCACGTGCAGCTCGTAGATCACCGTCTCGTGCCACGGCCGCTTCAGGGGCCGGTCGTCGCCCCAGGTGAACGCCGGGTCCACGACCGAGGCCAGCGCCGCATAGGCGGCGTTGTCGCGGTCGTCGCGCGAGTCTGGCGACCCGATGGTGAAACCGAACATGCTGTCGTGCCAGCGGACGTTGCGGCCCACCGACTTGGCATAGGGGTCGAAGACCAGCTTGGCCGCGTTGAACCGGTGGCCCGACCGAAGGTCGTGCGGGCCGTGTACCCGGTAGCCATAGAGCTGTCCGGGACGCACCTCGGGGAGGTACCCGTGCCAGACCAGGTCGGTGCGTTGCCGCAGCGGGAGCCGGTGCGATTCACGCCCGGCATACGGCGAGTCGAACAGACACAGGTCGACGCCGGTCGCGTGCTCCGAGAACAGCGCGAAGTTGACGCCGATGCCGTCCCAGGTGGCGCCGAGCGGGTAGGGGGAACCTGGCCAGACTCTCATGTCACGTCGTGGTTGCGCGAGCCTGATGCGGCTGGCGCAACGCCCAAGTATGCCACCTGGGAATCAGTTGGCCGACTGCAGCGACCGCACCACCACCACCAGGAGCAGCACGCTGCGGGCGGTCCAGGCCAGGGTGCGCGCCCAGTTGGACGTCACCAGCGACGCGTGCGCCTGGGCGTCGTAGCCTCGCGCCAGCTCCGCGTGCAAAGGCACCTGCACCGCCGCGGTCGACAGCCAGATCAACGCCACCAGTCCAGCCCCTACCCACGCCCAGCCCACCGGCAATGTCGCCGGTCGACTGACGATCAGCCAGCCAGCGGTGACCAGTTCCACCACCATCGCCGGACCGACGATCAAGCTGATCCGCCAGCCGTGCGCAGCGGCAAACGCGCTGTAAGAGGTGCGCTCGGTGTAGGAGAACAGCGGATAGTGGACCACCTGGATCACCCAGATCAGGCCGGTCAGGTACCAGGTGGCGGCCGCGTTGACGGCCAGCAGGAGGGCAGGCGTCATCCCGCGGCCTGGGCCGACTCGCCATCCAGTGTGAAACGAAGGGCGGCCTCGAGCCGAGGGTGCGCAAACGCGAAGCCGGCTGCCTGCAGGGCCGCAGGGAGCACTCGCTTGCTGGCGAGCAGCTCGGACTCGGCAAACTCGCCAAGGAGCAACGTGAGCGCGATGCCCGGCACCGGCAGGAACGCCGGGCGACGCAGCACCCGCCCGAGGGTCCGCGTGAACTCGGCATTGGTGACTGGGTGAGGCGCGGTCACATTCATCGCGCCGTGCAGTTGCGGCTGGGTGATGGCAAAGAGCAGCGCCCGCACCACATCTCGGATGCCGACCCAGCTGTAGTACTGCTGGCCGCCGCCCACCGGTCCGCCGAGGCCCAGGCTGAACGGAAGACGCATCGTGCCGAGCGCACCGCCGCGCGCATCGAGGATGATCCCGAAGCGTGGATGGACGACGCGGATGCCCGCGGCCCGAGCCGGCCCAGCCGCCGCCTCCCACGCCTCACAGACGTCGGCCAGGAAGCCCTCGCCGCGTCCGCTTTCCTCGGTCAGCACCTCGTTGCCGCGGTTGCCGTAGATGCCGATAGCCGACGCGCTGATGAACACGCCCGGCGGCGTCGGCGCTGCTGCCAGCGAGCGCGCCAGCGCCATCGTCGGACCGACGCGGCTGTTGCGAATGCGCGCTTTCACCTCGGGCGTCCAGCGATGGGCGGCCACGCTCTCACCCGCCAGGTGGATCAGGGCGTCGAGCGGACCGAGCGCGGCGGCATCGACCAGGCCCGACTCTGGAATCCAGCGGTGCTCGGGACGACCCTCTCCCTCGCCGCGCGAGAGTTGGATCACCTCGTGTCCCTCAGCTTCGAGAAACGGCACGAGGGCGGTGCCGACCAGACCACTGGCGCCGGTGATGGCAATACGCATGGCAGTTCCTCAGAGGTTACGCGCGAAAAGGCCGTCGTGCACCGAAGTGCACGACGGCCGGGCCCCTGCGGCGGGCTTGCACGATGAGGGCGCCGCAGGGGCACCCCCTTACATCGTGCCTTTGGCCTTGGGCATCAGCACGGTGTCGATCACGTGGATCACGCCGTTGCTGGCCGCGACGTCGGCCTTGACGACCTTCGCGCCGTCGATGGAGACCGTGCCGCCGTTGACGGCAATCGCCACGCTCTGGCCCTGAAGGGTCTTGCCGCTCTTCATCTTCACCACGTCGGCGGCCATGACCTTGCCGGCCACCACGTGATAGGTCAGCACTTCCTTCAGCTTCGGGATGTCCTTGAGCAGGCCCTCGACCGTGCCGGCGGGAAGCTTCTTGAACGCCTCGTCGGTCGGCGCGAACACCGTGAACGGGCCCGCGCCCTTGAGGGTCTCCACCAGGCCGGCGGCCTTCACGGCGGTCACCAGCGTGTTGAACATCCCGGCGCCGACGGCGGTGTCGACGATGTCTTTGGTCTGGGCCTGGGCCGGCGAGGCCGAGAACACAACCGCGGCAAGCGCCGTGGCCACTGCAAACTGACGAAACATGTGTAACTCCTCTACCACTTCGGAAAGATGCGCCCGTCTGCGGGCGCCACAGATGCCGCAGTATTGGCGGCGCAAACATTGAGACGCCGCGGTGACGGGTCGGGGATCCCGGAGTGGAACGTTTGGCGCTCCAGGAGGCTCCGCGCAATCATGGCGACCTGGGTATGGACGCCCGCCTCTGCGGGGAGGGTCCCCGCCCATCTCACCTCCCATGCGCGTTGACCAGTTCGACTTCCATCTCCCCACGGACCAGATTGCGCAGCAGCCGACGGCCGAGCGCGGCAGCTCTCGGCTGATGGTGCTGGATCGCGCCACGGGTGCGACGACCGTCGGGCACGTCACCGACCTGCCATCGTGGCTGCGTCGCGGCGACGTGCTGGTGGTCAACGACACCAGGGTCTTTCCGGCCCGGCTGCTGGGCCGTCGCCTGCCTGGTGGCGGGCGGCTCGAGTGTCTGCTGGTTGGCGACCTCGGCAGCGACACGTGGGAAGCCCTCGTGCACCCTGGGCAGCGCCTCAAGGTCGGCAGTCGCTTCGTGTGCGAAGGCGAGGGCGGCGCCGTGCATGGCGAGATCATCGGCCGCGGCGATTTCGGACGGCGCGTGGTGCGCCTGCAGCCCGACGGGTTTGCCGATCTCGACACCGCCATCGAGGCCATCGGGCACATGCCCCTGCCGCCCTACATTCGGCGGCCCGATGCGTCCGACGATCGCGAGCGGTACCAGACGGTGTACGGCGCGCATCGCGGGTCGGTGGCCGCGCCCACGGCTGGCCTGCATTTCACGCCGGCGTTGCTCGCCAGCCTCCGCGCGATCGGCGTCGAGATCGTCACCATCACGCTGCACGTCGGCTACGGCACGTTCAAGCCGGTGCGCGTCGAACTGGTGGAGGAGCATGTCGTGGACCCCGAACGGTATGAGGTGTCGGTCGAGGCTGCCCTGGCCATCAACTGCGCGCGCGGTGAAGGCCGACGGGTGGTGGTGGTGGGCACGACGAGTACGCGCGCCCTCGAAAGCGCGGTGGGCGAGGACGGGCAGGTGCAGGCCGGCGCGGCAACCACGAGGTTGTACATCCGGCCCGGCCATCAGTTCCGCGTGCCTGGCGCGCTGATGACCAACTTCCACGTCCCGCGCTCGTCGCTGCTGTTCCTGGTCTGCGCGTTCGGCGGCCGCGAGCACGTACTGCAGGCCTACGCGCGTGCGATTGCCGAGGGGTTCCGGTTCTACAGCTACGGCGACGCGATGCTGATTGTGTAAATACGAATTGGCATTTTGGCAATGACGAATTGATGTTGAGGTAGGGGCAGCTCCCCGAGCTGCCCGTGTCCCCCGCCGGTAGGGGCGCCTCCCCGAGGCGCCCTCGTGGTTGGCAATTGCGAATTGATGTCGCTGCCCTTGTGGTTGGTGCTTGGTATGCTCGTCCCGCTCTGGAGGCGACACACATGACTGGTTCGAAGCTGACGTTTGTGGCCGGCGTAGCCGCCGGCTCGGTGATCACGGCGGGGCTGCTCACATTTGGCGCGGCGGGGCTCGAGGCGGTGCGTGCGCCGCAAGCGGTAGCCGCGGCCAAGGCGGCGGGCATCAAGTACTCGACGCAGGTGGTGTTCGAGAACGAGCGGGTGCGGGTCAAGGACGTCACGTTCCCGGCCGGCGTGCTCGACACCGGCATGCACACGCACAACCTCGCGCACGTCGGCGTGATTCTCACTGAAGGCAAGCTGCTCTTCACCGAGAAGGACGGCAAGAAGGAGACGGCCTCGTTCACCAGCGGCAGCGTCGGCTTCCGCGGCCCCAACGCGACGCACATGGTGGCCAACCCCGGCGCCAAGGCGATGCGGGTGATCGAGGTGGAGCTGAAGTGAGGCACGCGCTCCGCCTTGCCGGAGCGTTGGTCGTCGTGGCGATGACCGTCAGCGTGCACGGTGGGACGTCGCAGGCCGTCCGTTCACCGTCGGCCGGACCCCCCAACATCGTCGTCATCCTGGCCGACGACCTCGGGTATGGCGACCTTGCCTCGTACGGGCACCCGCTGCACCGGACGCCGCAGCTCGATGCGATGGCGCGCGAAGGCGTGCGGGCGACGTCGGCGTATGCGCCATCGCCGTCGTGTTCGCCAACGCGTGCGTCGCTGCTCACGGGTCGGTATGCCTTCCGGGTCGGGGTGCGGGCGCCGTTCGCGCCGCGCAGCAGTGGCGGGCTGCGGGCGCGCGAGCACGTCACGCTGCCGCAGGTGCTGCATGGCGCCGGCTACCAGACGATGGCGGTGGGCAAGTGGCACCTTGGCGACCAGCCGGGCATGCGGCCGCTCGATCACGGGTTCGATCGCTTCGTGGGCATGCTCTACAGCCACGACTACAAGGACCCGTTCGTCCAGACGCCGGAGAGGCTGGCGCTGTGGGACGGCGAGCAGCGCCGTGTCGAGGAGCCAGACCCGGCGACGCTCACGGCCACGTACACGCAGGAGGCCGTCGCCTTCATCCGCGACAGCGCGGCAGCGAAGCGCCCCTTCTTCCTCTACCTCTCGCACTCGATGCCGCATGTGCCGCTGGCCGCCTCGGCCAAGTGGCGGGGCAGCAC
>JBKJQW010000021.1:0-18971 GCA_046593715.1 Luteitalea sp. | reverse complement strand
GCTGCCCGTGCCGGGTCCGGCAGGCGGCGCCGGGCGTGGCGCCGGGGTGGTCCGCGGCGGGGTGCGTGGCGCACACCCGTCGAGTACCAGGACGAGACAGGCGCACCCGGCCAGGCTCGCGATCGGTCGCGCCCATTCAGGGACACCAGCTCGGACCGACGCATGGATTGGGCGAACCGGCACAGGACATGGTCGCTCATCGCCAGCCGTTGGTGTGCGCCGTGTGTCACTTTGGTTCAAGGTGCGGCCTGGGGCGGTCGATTGTGGAGGGCAACGCACCATGAGCACGCCCTCGCTGTTGGTCATCCATCCCCCCGGTCCCGCACGAGAGCTCCTCCTCGAGGCCGCAGCCCGTCTCGGGTTCTCCATTCACGTCTCCGACACCGGCGCCGAAGGACTCGCGGCGTTTCGGCAACGCCCGCCCGACACGCTGGTCGCCTCGCTCGACCTCACGGACATGGATGGGCTCACCCTGCTCACCACCGTGCGCAACGAGGCGCCCGACATGTCGCTCGTGCTGGTCACGGCTCGGGCGTCGGTGGAATCGGCCATCGCGGCCATCCGCCTGGGTGTGCACGATTACCTGCGCGAGCCCATCGACGCCGACAAGTGGCGCGCCCTGCTGACCGATCGCTACGACGACGCGCTCCGCCGCCAGGTGCGGTTGTTCCCGGCCGAGCGATCGGCGGGCGTCGCCTTCCACGGGATGATCGGCCGCTCGGTCCCGATGCAGAAGCTCTTCCGCATGCTCCGCACGATGGCCCCGCACGTCCGGACGGCGCTGGTCAGCGGCGAGACCGGGACGGGCAAGGAACTGGTCGCGCGGGCCCTGCATCAGCTCGGGCCTCGTGCAGACCGGCGTTTCGTCGTCATCAACTGCTCCGCGGTGGTCGAGTCGTTGTTCGAGAGCGAGTTGTTCGGCCATGTCCGCGGCGCCTTCACGGGGGCCACCGAGGCCAAGCCGGGGCTGTTCGAACTGGCAGACGGCGGCACGCTGTTTCTCGACGAGGTCGGCGAGCTGCCTCCGGGCGTCCAGGCCAAACTGCTGCGAACCATCGAGTTCGGCGAGGTCCACCGCGTCGGCTCGCTCGAGCCACGGAAAGTGGACGTGCAGGTGATTGCCGCGACCAACCGCGACCTGGCGGTCGAGTGTGAAGAGGGTCGCTTCCGCCGCGACCTGTACTACCGCCTCAACGTGGTTGACATGCACGTGCCGCCCCTGCGTGAGCGGCGCGACGACATCGTCTATCTCGCCAACGCGTTCATGCGGGCGACCGCGGTTCGGCTCGCCAAGCCGCTCAGCGGCCTGACCTCAGGTGCCGACCGACTGCTTCGCGAAGCGGAGTGGATCGGCAACGTCCGCGAACTGCGCAACGTCATCGAGCGCGCCTGCCTCATGGCCGAGGGCCGCCTGGTCGGCGAACTCGACGTGCGAGCCAGTCTGCCGGCACCCCGCCCGACGCCGTATGCGCCACACCGGCCGCCGTCCCGGGGGACGCCGGTCGTGGGCTCGATCGCGCCCGAGGACGACCTCGAGCCGCTCTCCGACGTCGAGCGGGAGCACATCATGCGAGCGTTGCAGCACGCCAAGGGCAACAAAAAGAAGGCCGCCGCGCTCCTTGGCGTCAGCCGCCGCGCCCTCTATCGGAAGCTGGAGCGTCTCGACCTCGGCGTCACGATCATCCGCCGCGGCAAGGGGGCCGCGTGATGGCTCGGCCCGAAACCGAACAGGGACTGGACGTCATGACCGACGACCGGGTCGACGCGCCGACCGCGGTGCTGGTCATCGATGACGACCCCAATGTGCGCGAGGTGCTGTCGGCCTGGGTGGCAGCCGACGGCTGTCTCCCGCTGCCGGTCGAGGGCGCGCAGCAGGCGCTGGACGTCGCGGCCACCAGGAGCGTCGGCATTGCGCTCTGCGACGTGCAGATGCCCGGGCATGACGGCTTCTGGTTCCTCGGGCAGGTCCAGGCGCGTCACCCGGACGTGGCGGTGGTGCTCGTGACAGGCGTGCACGACGTGGACTGGGCGCTGCGTGGCTTGCAGCAGGGCGTGGTGGACTACCTGCTCAAGCCATTCGATCAGCGCAGTCTGTCGCGGGCCCTCGAGAACGGCATGCGTCAGCATCGCCTGCGGCGGGCCGACCGGCTCCTCCGCGAGCAGCGGGCCGCGGAACTCGGGGCGCGTCACGCACGACTGGTGCAGGCGATGACCCGTTTGCAGGTCGTGACCACCGAGCAACTCGAAGCGGTGCTGGACCTCGTGGCGTTCCGCAGCGACGTCTGGCGCGAACACAGTCATCGGGTGCGGCACCTGGCCGTGGCGCTCGCCAGGTTGGTGCGCGTGCCGGCCGCCCACATCGAGGTCCTCGGCCACGCCGCGCTGTTGCACGAACTCGGACGGCTGGTGCTGCCCGACGCGCTGCTCAGCAAGACCGGCGACCTGACGACCGAGGAACGGGCCCTGTGGCGACGTGTGCCGGACCTCGGCGCCTCCATCCTCGAGGCCCTGCCATCGCTCAGACCGGCCGCCAGCATCATTCGGTCGCGGTTCGAGGAATATGCCGGAGGCGGCTATCCGCGCCAGTTCGCCGGTGACGAGATCCCGCTGACCAGCCGGGTCCTTGCCGTGGCCGACTCCTACGACGCGATGCGATCGCCGCGATCGTTCCGTGACGCGCTGACCCACGAGCAGGCCGTCAGCGAACTGGTGCGGGCCAGTGGGACGCAGTTTGACCCCGACCTCGTGCGCACGTTCACGCGGATGCCGGGCGTCGGCAGCAAGGGGCGGTAGCCGCGTCTCGCCCGGGGCCGCCTGCCAGCCAGCGTGCGGCGCCGTCGGCCCGGCATTACAATCACCGGGTGCCGGCGACCCCCGCAGCAGCGCAGTTCGAGGCCGTGATCGGCCTCGAGGTGCACGCCCAGCTCCAGACCCGAACCAAGATTTTCTGTGGATGCACGCCGGCCTTCGGCGCGCCTGCCAACTCCCACACCTGCCCGGTCTGCCTCGGTCTGCCCGGAGCACTTCCGGTCCTCAACGCCGAGGCCGTGGACAAGGCCGTCGCTGCGGCGATCGCGCTCGGATGCACGATCCACGAGGTGTCGGAGTTCGCGCGCAAGAATTACTTCTATCCGGATTTGCCCAAGGGCTATCAGATCTCGCAGTTCGATCGGCCAATCGCCACCGGTGGCCATGTCGATCTGGAGGTCGAGGGCCAGGCCGTGCGGGTGGGTCTCACTCGGATCCACATGGAAGAGGATGCCGGCAAATCCCTGCACGAGGGGACCGGCGACCCGAACCTCACCGGCATCGATCTCAATCGCGCCGGCACCGCGCTCATCGAGATCGTCTCCGAGCCCGACCTGCGCAGTGCCGCCGCGGCCGCCGCGTACTTCACGTTCATGCGTGACGTGCTCGTGGCCATCGGCGTCAGCGACGGCAATCTCGAGGAGGGAAGTCTTCGCTGCGACGCCAACGTGTCGGTGCGGCCGATGGGGCAGCAGCCGTTCGGCACCAAGGTGGAAGTCAAGAACGTCAACTCCTTCCGCTTCCTGCAGAAGGCCATCGAATACGAGATCGCGCGCCAGTCGGCCGTGGTGGCCGAGGGCGGGGTCATCGTCCAGGAGACGCGGCTGTTCGATCCCGACAGCGGCCGCACGCTCGCCATGCGCAGCAAGGAAGAGGCGCACGACTACCGCTACTTCCCCGAGCCGGATCTGCCCCTGCTGGTGCTGGCGCCCGGGCAGGTGGAGCGGGTGCGCGCCTCGTTACCCGAACTGCCAGCGGCACGGCGCGCGCGTGTCCAATCTCAGTACGGCCTGCCGGCCTACGACGCCGGTGTGCTGACCCAGGACGTCGCGGTCGCGGCGTATTTCGAGCAGGTGGCGGCCGTCGCGCCAGCCAAGCTGGCCTCCAACTGGGTGATGGGCGAGGTCCTGCGCATGCTCAAGGACGAGGATCTTGCGATCGTTGAGGCGCCGGTCACGCCGGGCGCCCTGGCCGCGCTGATTCGGCTCGTGGATCAGGGGACGATCAGCACGGGCGCGGCGCGGCAGGTGTTCGAGCAGATGTGGAAGACAGGCGAGGCCGCCGTGACGATCGTCGAGCGCGAAGGGCTCGAGCAGGTGGCCGACGAGTCCGCGTTGCTTGCGCACGTCGCCACCGTGATCGCGGCCAATCCCGACGCCGTGGCTAGCTACAAGGCGGGCCGCGTACAGGCAATCGGGGCCCTCGTCGGCCAGGTGATGAAGCTGACGCGTGGGTCGGCGAACCCGAAAGTGGTGCATGCCCTCATCCAGCGTCAGCTCGACGCCTGATCTCGGCCGCCCGGACTGGCGCGAGCGCGTCCTTGCGCTCGCCGTCAACGTCGTCGTCGCCGTGATCGCGACGTGGCCGCTCGCCCGCCACCCGCGGGCCCTGCTCGGTGCGCCGCAGGGCGCTGGTGATCCCTACCTGAATCTCTTCACGCTTGGGTGGGACCTGCAGCAGCTGTGGCTCGCGCCCGCGACGTGGGTGAATGGCGCCGTGTTCGACGCGCCGATCTTCCACCCGGCTCGACAGGTCCTGGCCTTCACCGATCACCTGCTGCTGCAGGCGCTGCTGGTGTCGCCGGTCTACGCCATCTGGCGCGACCCTGTCCTCAGTTACAACATCGTGTTCATCGGGTCGCTGGCCGCCAGCGGATGGGCGATGTGGTGGTACCTGCGGCAGTTGCTCGACGACACCATCGGCCCGATCGTGGGCGGACTCGCGTGGGGGTTCTGTGCGTATCGCTTCTCGCATGTCCTCCATCTGCAGCTGCAGGCGCTGTACTTCCTGCCGCTGGCCTTCGGCGCCCTGCATCGGATGGTCGCCCAGCGCCGCTGGCAGGACGGCGCCTGGCTGGGCCTCTGGTTCGGCCTGACCGCCGTGAGCTCGGTGTACTACGCCGTCATCGGGCTCGTCGGTCTGGGCCTTGGCGGCGTGGCGCTGGTGATCGGCGCGGGACGCGTCTCGCTCGGGCGCCTCATCCTGCCGTTGGTCGTGGGCGGCATCGTCGCCATCGCGTTGGTGGGACCGATTCTCGTTCCCTACCTCCAGGCGCAGCAGCGCGAGGGCTTCGTGCGCACGATGGATGAAGCGAGCCGACACGCGGCCACCCCTGTGAGCTTCGTGAGCGAACCGCCGTGGCGTCCTGTCCCCCTGGCGCCAATCGGGCGCACGGAGGAGGACGGCCTGTTGCCAGGCTGGGGCGCGATCTCGCTCGCGGCGCTGTCGCTCGTCGCGTTGCGCCGTTCACGCCGACAGCCGCTGCTCTGGACCTGGGCCATGGTGGCCCTGGCCGGCGTGGTCCTGGCGCTCGGTCCCGAAGGGGTGCGAGGCCTGTACGGGTTCGCGCATCGCTGGATCTTCGGATTTCAGGCCATCCGCGCCCCGGCGCGCTTCGGCGTGCTGCTGACGTTCGGCGTGGCGGCAGCTGCCGGCTTCGCGGTGACGTGGTGGCGCCGCGAGATGCCGCGCGTGTGGCATCCGCTCGTGCTCGTCTTGTCAGCCGTCGTTGCCGTCGAGGCGATGGCGTGGCGGGTGCCCTATGTACCGGCGCCGGCCCTGGTCACCCCGGTGAGCGCCTGGCTGCGCGATGCGCCGGGGCCAGGGCCGGTCGCCTTCGTGCCGCAGCCCGAGGATCGTGCGGCGACGCCGCTGATGCTCGGCACGCTGGTGCATGGTCGGCCGATCGTCAACGGCTACAGCGGCCAGCGGCCGGCGTTTGCCGGTGCCGTGGCTGGGGCGCTCGCGTCGTTTCCGTCTGCCGATGCCATCTGGACCCTGCATGATCTGGGTGTGCGCTTCGTGATCGCGAGTGAGGACGGCCTCGAGACGTCGTGGCCATTGGTGCGCCGGGCGAGCGTGGCGGGCAGCGGCGACGCCTCGGTGATCTACGAACTGGCCGACGAGGCGACCCTGCTCGCCGCCGTGGGCGCCCCCGTGGCCGCCAGTGCCCCGGCGCCGGGCGTACCGGGATTCGCGCCGGGCGAGGTGAGCCGGTACGACGTGTTCTGGGCTGGCGCGGGCACCACCGTCCCGGCAGGGATCGTCGAGATCCACGTTCTGGCCGCCGACGGCACCGACGCGCGCCTGCCGCCGTGGCTGCCGGCCGCCGATCGCGCCCGCATCCGCTATCAGGCGCTGGTCTCGCTCGAAACCGCGCCCTGGGTCGCGCGTTTCTTCGAGGCGCGCGACACGTTTCGGACCTACACCGACGACCAGTTCCGTCCCATCGCGCACCTGCGGGAGATCCGGGAAGGGCGACGGCGGGTCGATCAGGCGATCTTTCACGACGGCCAACGTGGTGTCGTGCGAGTCGTGCCGCCCGCGGCGGCGACGGTCGAGGCCGGGCCCGGCTTTCGCGCGCCGCTGGATCATCGCGATCCGCTGGCCGCGTTCCTGCTGGTGCGCACGTTGGACCTGGTCCCAGGCCTGGAGCTGGCCATTCCGGTCAACGACATGGGCCGCAACCTGACCCTGCAGTCGGGGCCGCTCGAGCCCGTGACGATAGAGTGGCGTGGACGACAGGTGAGGGCCCTGCACATGCGCCCGACCCTCGTGCAGCGCGTCCAACGTCGGGCACCGCCGGCCATCGACCTCTGGCTGAGTGCGGACCGTCGCCGCTTGCCCCTCCGCATCGACGTCGCCGCTGGATTCGGGCGGGTGCGCGTCGAGTTGATCGAGACCCGTTCAGGAGTGCCACGCACGTGATCACGCTAGCTGCTGTCACCAGGTCGTACGGGCAGGGCGCCGACGCGCTGCTCGACGTGTCGCTGGTCGTCGACAAGGGCGAGTTCGTCTGTCTTTCGGGGGCGAGCGGCGCCGGCAAGTCGACGCTGCTTCGCTTGCTCCTGCGCGAGGAGGTCGCCTCTTCAGGGCAGGTGCTCGTCAACGGCACCGACCTGGCCACCCTGCGAGGTGATGCGCGGCAAGCCTACCGCCGCACGGTCGGCTTCGTCTTCCAGGATTTCAAGCTGCTGCCGACGCGCACCGTCTTCGAGAACGTCGCCGTCGTGGCGCGCGCGATGGGCGTGCCACGGGCCCAGCAGTGGCGGCGGGCCTCGATGCTGCTCCAGCAGGTCGGACTGCAGCACCGGATGGAGGCGTTCCCGCTGCAGTTGTCAGGTGGGGAGCAGCAGCGCGTCGCCATCGCGCGCGCCCTGATGAATGCGCCGGCGATTCTGCTGGCCGACGAGCCCACCGGCAACCTGGATCGGGCGCTGTCGCTCGAGGTCATGGACATGTTTCGAGACATCAACGCCTCGGGCACCACCGTCGTGATGGCCACCCATGATCACGACCTCATCACCTACGTGAATTGCCGGGTCGTGCAACTGCATCACGGGCAGGTGGTCGACGATCGGAGACTGCGGTGAGCGCGCGTCGTCGAGAAGACACCCATGCGGCCGGTTTCCTCCGCTACTGCCTGGACGAAGCGTATCTCTCGTTGACGCGCCGGTGGCGTGTCGCCGTGCTGTCCACGCTGATGCTGGCTGCGGCGGTCCTGGTGGTTGCGGCCGCCCTGGTCCTCTCCGGCGTCCTGGGCGACGTCACCACGCGGATGACCGAGGCGGCCGAACTGTCGGTCTATATGTCGCGGGAGGCGAGCGTGGCGGAGCGCGAGGCGACGGCCGCGGTCACCCGTGCCGACGCGGCGGTGGCCGCGGCCGAGGTCCTGGACGCCGACCAGGCCACGGCACGCGTCACCGCGGACTTCCCGGATCTGGCCGGCGTGATCACGGCGCTGCCTGAACGCCCGTTCGGGGCGGTCATCGAGGTGCGTCTGGCGGCGACGGCGAGCGAGACGCAGGTCGAGGCCCTGGTCGCCCGCCTGCGGGCAATCCCCGCTGTTGACGACGTGGGGTACGACCGCGAGGTGCTGCGCCGCGTGCTGCTCACGGTGACGACCGTGCGACGGGTGGTGACGACACTGGCGCTGCTGCTGGCGCTCGCGGCCTTTGCAGCCGTGGCGGCAGTGTTGCGACTCGGCTACTACGCACGACGCGACGAGATCGACCTGCTGGGCCTGGTGGGTGCACCGTCGCGCGCGATCTCCGGGCCCTTCGTCGCCGAGGGCCTGTTGCAGGCGGCGGTGGGCACCACCCTGGCCCTGATCGCGCTTCGCGTCGGGACGTGGATGGCGTGGCGTGGGCCCGCCGCGGCCTGGGGTCTGGCGATGCAACTGCCGGACGTGCCGTTCCTCACGTGGCAGCACATGCTTACGCTTGCGACGGCGGCGCTGGCCGCCGGTGCGCTCGCCGGCTGGATCGGCTCTCGCGAGATCTCCCGTTGACACTCGCGACCGGGCCTCGCTAGAGTGGTCAGTGTCGCTCCGACACCCTGAAACCCTGTGGACGCCTCGCCCCGAGTGGCCCTGGTCGCGGAGTTCTATCGCGAGGAACTCCAGCGCTGTCATCGTCAGCTGGACAGCCAGCGTGACTGTTACTCCCGCAGTACCGTCGCCTGCGTCGCACTGGCGCTGGACCGCGTGATGGCGCAACTCGACATCCTGTGCCGGCAGGGGCGCGCCGATCAGGTGGTCGGCGGCATTCTCGTTCAGTTCAGCCACGTCACCGCACGCCAGACATGGGTGGACGGGCGCTGCCTCCATTGAGGCCGCCGTCGCGAGCCGGCGACGACCTGGCCGCCATCAGCGGCGCGGCCCTGGAGGCCGTCTCCGCATCCACGCTGCTGCGCCGTGCCTTGCAGGGTGCACAACCGCCAGTGGTCGTAGGGCAGCCCTACACGCTCATCGCCGCCGGCAAGGCGTCGGCGGCCATGCTCGAGCGGTGGTATGCCCTGGTCTCCCAACTGCCAGAGCGTGCCATCGGCGTCGGCACGCACGACGGGCAGCGGGTACCAGACGATGTGGAGTGGTACACCGGGGGGCATCCCACGCCCACCGAGGAGAGCGTGGCGGCCGCCGAGGCGGCCTTGCAGGCCGCGCAGGCCGTGCCGGCATCAGGCCGGCTTGTCGTGCTGTTGTCCGGCGGTGCGTCGTCGTTGCTCTGTCGGCCGGTCGCGGGCGTCACGCTGGCCGAGAAGCAGCAGATCACCAGGGCCCTGATGCACGACGGACGCGCCATCGACGAGCTCAACTGCGTGCGCAAGCACCTGTCGCTCGTCAAGGGCGGCAGACTGGCGGCGGCCTGTGCGGGCCAGACCCTCACCCTGGCGATTTCCGACGTCGTCGCACCCGTCCCAGACGACCCGAGTGTCATCGGATCGGGGCCGACGGTCGCTGACCCGTCCACCTTTGCCGACGCCTGGCGCATCGTGGCGGCCATGGCTGCGCAGGACGCCGTGCCGCCGTCGGTGCGCGACTACCTCGCACGCGGCGCCGCGGGTGCCGTGCCGGAAACACCCAAACCTGGCGACGTGGCGATGGCGCGCGGCCGCTACGAGTTGATCGGCACACGCGGCGCCGCGATGGCCGGGGCTGCCGAGGACGCGCGGCGTCGTGGATACGACGTCGTGGTGCTGGAGTCGCCGGTGCTCGGGGAGGCGCGAGACGCTGGTGCCAGACACCTCGCCACAGTGCAGGCAGCGGCGCGGCACCGGCCTGGGCCGCTCTGCATCATCAGCAGCGGCGAGACGACGGTGACGGTGACAGGGACGGGCCGGGGCGGCCGCAACCAGGAGTTTGTCGCCGGGGCGATCGACGCCCTCTCGCGCGAATCCCGACCGACGCTGCTGACCAGCATCGGCACCGATGGGATCGACGGGCCCACCGATTGCGCCGGCGCCTGGGCCGACAACAGCATCGCGGCGCTCGTGCACTCGCAACAGCTGTCTGTGCAGTCGTACCTGCGTGCGAACGACACCTACGAACTGCATCGCCGCCTCGGCACCCTGGTGCGAACGGGGCCGACAGACACCAACGTGGGCGACCTGCAGATCGCGCTGATCTACTGACAGCAATTCGGACCGACAGGCCGAACAGTCAGAAGGCACAATGCAGCGCAACTCGCCGCTGCGAGCGCGCTTCAGCCTCGAGACCGGATGCGCACTGTGCTGAGGTGCCGAGCCCCGCAGATCCAACCTGCAGGCCTCGCGCTTCATTCCGCATTCCAAATTTTGAATTGGAGGTTTACGGCTCCGGCGTCGCCCGATAGACCTCGCCGAGCAGGTTCGAGGCGCGTTCGGCACGTCCCGAACTTTCGTGCGACGTGCCCGCGGCAGGTGCCGTCACCACGGCGGCGCCCGCCTCGCGCAGCAGCGCGGTGGCCTGGTCCACCTTGCCCGACTCGATTGGTGGCAGGTGGTCCTGGTCGCTGGTCTTGAAGGCCTCGAGCAGGCGCACCGCCTCGGACAGGTGCCTGGTGGCGTCGCCGTAGTTGCTGCGCGCCAGCGCGACGCGCGCGTCCAATGTGCGCGACCGCGCCTCGGACACGCGCAAGCGCAGCAGCGCCCGGTCCCGCGCGTGCTGCGCCGGGTACGCCTGGTACCACCCGAACATGAAGCCGATGAGCGCAGCCACGACGGCCGTGCCCGCGAAGTACCCCCCGAGACGCCCGCGTGTCATGAGGCAAGCTTAACGCCGCACGGCTGACACGGACGGCACACGGGCGCGAGGCGGGCTCATTTGAGGATCTCCGCCTTGACCTCGACGGTGACGATACGGTCGCTGGCGGCGTCGGCCGACCTCGCGACCACGAGGGGCGTGCCTGGCGTGAGCAGCACCGTCAAGCTGTCCTGGATGGTGCTGTGGCCTGGTTTCGGGGCAGCCCATGCCTTCTCGTCGGGGGTGGCCGGCGCTGCCCGGCCTTCGCCAGCCAGCGGAGACATCACGCTGACACTGGTGTACAGGAAGCGCAGATCCAGTAGCACGCGCTGCTCAGGCGTCAGGTTGACCGACGCGTCCACGTTCAGGAAGAGGTCGCGGCTGTTGCCATTTGCAATCGGCGCATTCGTCATGCTGCGGACATTGCTCGACCTCCCGTCGGCGACGACGAGCGAGACCACTTTCTTCGCGGGCGGCGCGCCGCCGCCTTGCTCCGTGATGGTGATGTCCACCCGCACGTTGCGGGTCGGCAGCGGACGACGTTCGAACGCGGGCGGCGGTGACGGCGTGCGCTCACGCTCCTCGGCGGGCTGGCGCTCGCGTTCCGCCTGTGGCGCCTGCGCGGCCTGGGGCGTGCGGGGCTGCTGTGAGGCCTGCGGCGCCTGGGCTGGCTGCGGGGCATCCTGCGTGAAGACGGGCGCGCCGAGGACGGCAGTGGCGATCAGGGCAGTGATGATGGACTTCACGGTTTCTCCTCTTCGATCAGTGGGGCAATGACGATAGGCTCGAACGGAATCTCCGCGAGCGCGATGTCTTCGAGTGGCGCTAGAGGCGCCACCTCGATCGGGACAGGCGAAATGTCTGCGAGCTCGATCGGCGGCAAGCCGGCCGGCACCGGCAGCCAGGTCCAGGCCGGCGTGTCAGCCTCGCGGGCGGATGCAGGAACGCGCAGGCGTGTGGGGCGGCGCGTCCCTTCGAACGCACCGGGTCTCAGCGTCTCGAACTCGGCAAACGGGTCCATGCCCCAATACGCCTGCGGCGGCAGGACTGGCCGGTCGATGTCCTCGGGTGCGCCCCACCGAGTGGTCTGGTGGGGGACATCCGCCGATCCGGCCGGCTGCGCGACGGCCGGGAGTGCCACCCTCGTCCGACTGACGTTCCACGCCGCGCCGAGGGCGATCAGCGCCGTCGCCGCGATGGGCAGCACCCATCGCGGTCTCATGACGCCGGCCAGGTCCGGCCACAGCCTCCGCGCACCGCCCCTGCCGCCTGTCGCGTCCGGCTGGCCCTGGAGGCTGGCGTTGGAGGCCGACGTGCGTGCCAGCACCCCCTCGACGTGTTGCCGCGGTGGCTCCGGGCGAGCCAGTGCCTCGAGGGCGGTGTCGATGTGCGCGTCTGCGCGGTCGTCATACCAGGTCATACCTGAGGATCCTTGCGACTGACGTTGTCTGGCGTGTCCGTGCACGCCTGGTCTGCGGTGGCTGGTTCCACGCGCGGTTGCTGTTGCGTCATCCGCTCGCGCAGCATCCGTCTCGCCTCGCTGACGCGTCCCTTCAATGTCCCGACCGGCACCCCGAGCAGTGCCGCTGCCTCCACGTAGGAGAGATCCTGCGTCGCCATCAGCAGCAACGCGTCCCGGTACGCGCGGGGCAGTCCTTTGACCAGACGTTTCACCAGGGCCCGCTCGGCGCGGTCGAGGGCGACAGACTCGGCGTCAGCCGCCGCGGACACCAACGCGATGGCCCCGCGCTCGTCCGGGTCGGCAGCATCGTCCACGCGCCGCATCCGCAGCCACGCCGCCACGCCCCGCCGCCGATCAAGGGCCTTGCGCCAGGCGATCGTCAGCAACCAGGTGCGGAACGAGGACTGACCGCGGAAGGCCGACAGTGCCTGCCACGCCGCAATCCACGCTTCCTGCGCCGCGTCGTCGGCGTCGGCGCGGGCCACCAGCGCCGCGTGTGCCGCCCGAAACACGGCGCCGTGATGCCGGTGGACGAGCTCGGCCCAGGCGTCGTGCCCGCCACCCTGCGCCCGAGTCACGAGCTCCTCGTCGGTCACCGAGCCTGTAGACTGACCGCGTGAGCCAGAGGTTGGGAAAGTTGATGAGGCCATGACCCCAGACGACCTGTTGCACCGCATTCGCGAGCGCGTGACCCACCCATCGACCGTCACCGAGTTGATGCGGGCACTGAAACTCCAGAAGTCAGACGCCCCGGGGGTACGCCGGGCGCTGAAGACCCTGGTCGACCGCGGAGCGCTGATTGAAACACGAGGCCGGCACTTTGGCGTGCCGGAGCTGATGGACCTGGCGCCCGGGCGCATCACCGTGCATCCCAACGGCTTCGGGTTCGTCAAACTCGACCACCCGATCGACGAGGTGACCGGCGACATCTACGTGGCCGGGCACAACCTGCACGAAGCGATGCACGGCGACCGCGTGCTCGTGCGGGTCGAGGGCCACGGCCGCGACGGCCGGTCGGAAGGTCGCATCGTCCGGATCCTCGAGCGCGGCGCGTCCACGACGGTCGGCCGCTTCGACAAGGACGAGCACGGGTTGCTGTACGTGACGCCGTTCGACAAGCGGCTGCTGATGGCCGTGCAGATTGCCGCCGGCGACCAGCTCGGCGCGACACCCGGTCAGATGGTGGTGATCGACATCACCCGCTGGCCGGTCCACGGCCGCGGCGCGCTCGGGCGGGTCATCGAGATCATCGGCGACCTGGAGGCACCGGGGGTCGACACCCAAATCATCATCCGCAAGCACGGCATTCCGGACCGCCACTCCGACGAGAGCATCGCCGAAGCGACGCGGCTCGGCGTCGAGATCGACCCGAAGGACATCGAGGGCCGCACCGACTTCCGCGAGGATGTCGTGGTGACCATCGACGGCGACACGGCGCGCGACTTCGACGACGCCATCTCGGTCGAGCGTCTGGCCAACGGCAACTACGTGCTCAAGGTGCACATCGCCGACGTCGCGCACTACGTCCACGAGGGCAGCGCGCTGGACCGCGAGGCCGCCGAACGGGCCACCTCGGTGTACTTTCCCGAGCGCGCCGTGCACATGTTCCCGGAGGAACTGGCCACCGGCCTGTGTTCGCTGCGTCCGCATGTCGATCGCCTCGTGCAGTCGTGCGTGATGGAGATCGACAGCCGTGGCCGCGTCGTGGACGCGACCATGCACGACGGGGTCATCGTCAGCCACGCCCGGATGACCTACAACGAGGTCCACGCCATCCTCTCCGGCGATGCCGAGCAGCGGCAGAAATACGCCGACCTCATCCCGCACTTCGAGCGGATGCGCGAGCTGTTCGAGATCCTGAACGGGCGACGGCACCGCCGTGGCTCCATCGACTTCGATCTTCCCGAAGCCAAGATCGTGCTCGACCAGGAGGGGCAGATCGAGAACATCCTGGTGGCCGAGCGCAACATCGCGCACCGGCTGATCGAGGAATGCATGCTGGTGGCCAACGAGACGGTGGCGGCTTTCCTCGAAGCCAACGACGTCCCGACGCTGTATCGCATCCACGAAGCGCCCGATCAACTGAAGGTGGAACAGTTCGAGGAGTTCATCGGCACGCTCGGCTACACGCTGGCGGCACCGCTGAACAGCGTCAAGCCGCGGCACTTCCAGAAGCTGGTAGAGAAGCTGCGCGGCAAGCCCGAAGAGCGGCCCATCGCCACCCTGACGCTGCGCACCATGCAGAAGGCGCGCTACGACACGGCGTGCCTCGGCCACTTCGGGCTGGCTGCAGACGCGTACGCGCACTTCACCTCGCCGATCCGCCGTTACCCCGACCTCATCGTCCACCGGACGCTGCGTGAGTTCCGGCACGACAAGCTCACTGACGCGCTGTACGAGGAGCGCCTCGAGGAGCTGCCCGAAACCGCGCGCCACACCTCCGAGATGGAGCGCCGCGCGGACGAGGCCGAGAACGAGCTCGTCGCGTGGAAGAAGGTGCGGTTCATGGCCGACAAGGTCGGCGAGGAGTACGACGCCTTCATCACCGGCGTTGCGCCGTTCGGCCTCTTCGTGCAGCTGGTCGAGCACTACGTCGAGGGACTCGTGCACATCTCGAGTCTGGCCGACGACTACTACCGCTTCCTGGAGCGGGTGCACCAGCTGCGCGGCGAGAACACCCACCGCGTCTTCCGCCTCGGCGATCCGGTGCGCGTCCAGGTCCTTCGCGTGGACCAGGATCGTCGCCAGGTGGACCTCGGCGTTGTCGAAGTGCTCGAGCGGATCCGTGAGTCCGAGCGCAACCGCGGACCTCGATCCAGCAAGTCCGCCGCCGGCCGAGGCAAGCCAGCCACGAGCAAGGGCCGGCCCGGCAAGCGCGAACGCGCCGTCAAGAAGGCCACTCGCGGCCGCAAGTGACGCACCTGACCATCGCCACCGCCGGTCATGTCGACCACGGCAAGAGCGCGCTCGTCCAGGCCCTGACGGGCACCAACCCGGATCGCCTGGCCGAGGAGCAGGCGCGCGGGATCAGCATCGAACTCGGCTTCGCGCATGCGCAGGTCCGAGACGTGACGCTGTCGTTCATCGACGTCCCCGGCCACGAACGATTCGTCCGGACGATGCTGGCGGGCGTCGGCGGGATCGACGCCGTGCTGCTGGTGGTGGCGGCCGACGCATCGGTCATGCCACAAACCCGTGAGCACTTCGACATCTGCCGTCTCCTGGACGTACGAACCGGCGTCGTTGCCCTCACCCGCAGCGACCTGGCCGATGAGACGATGCAGGCGGTGTCGGAATCCGACGTGCAGGCACTGCTCGCCGGCACGGCGTTGGCCGCGGCGCCAATCATTCGCGTCTCGGCGCTGACCGGCGAGGGCCTGACGCAGCTGCAGGACGCGCTGGTGAGGTGCGCCACCGGGCGACGCGCCCGAGAGGCCGACGCACCGGTGCGGCTGCCCGTGGACCGCGCCTTCACCGTCAGGGGCTTCGGCACGGTGGTTACCGGGACGTTGTGGTCGGGCTCGGTCGTGACCGAGCAGGAGCTGCACCTGTGGCCCGGTGGGGCGCGCGTGCGCGTGCGCGGCCTCCAGGTCCATGGCGCCGCCGCGGTCCGGGCCGAGGCGGGGCAGCGGGTCGCCGTGAACCTGGCCGGCGTGACCCTCGACGACGTGACGCGTGGCCATGTGTTGCTTGGCGCGGGCGCGGCGACGTCGTCGCGACGGCTCGCGGTGGAGGTCGATGTGCTGCCCGACGCGCCTCCGCAGCGACACGGGACGCGCCTGCACGTCCATCTCGGCACGTCGGTGGTGTTGGGACGCCTGTTGCTTCCCGCAGGTGACGCCACGTCCACAGGGCGCGTCGCCGACGCCGGCGCGCGAGTCAAAGGGGTGCTTCGGCTGGAGTCGCCGCTCCCGGCACGCCGCGGCGACCGGCTGGTGCTGCGGTCCTATTCGCCGCTATCGACGGTTGCCGGGGCGCGCGTCCTGGATCCTGCGCCGATGATCCGGCAGTGGTCCGGCACGTCGGCCTTTGCCGACGTCGTCGAGATCGATGCGCTGGCGTTGGCGCGCGTGCGCGAGGCAGGCGCATGGGGCTGCCCGGCGGCCGACTTGCCACCGCGCCTCGGGGTATGGCCGGTGGGTGCAGAGGCCGTGACCCGCAGTCTGGCTGCGACCGGCGCCATTGTCGCCGTCGGCACGTCGTGGGTGTCCGCGCAGGTGCTGCGCGATCTGCGCACGCCGCTGCTGGACGCCATCGACGAGGGGCACCGCGCCGACCCACTGGCCGGGGGCGTGCCGCGAGCGTCGCTGCGGGCCTTGTGCGGCCGGCGATGGCGGGCCGAGGTGGTCGATCTGGTGCTGGCGACCCTGGCGGCCGAAGGCGCCGTGACTGGAGACGAGCGGGTCGCCCGCGTGAGCGCCGTGAGTCGGGATCCGGTCGAGGACACAGTGCTCGCGGCCATTGCTGCGAGCGAGTTGCAGGGCGTGACGCGGCAGGCCCTGGAAAGCGCGGGGGCTGCGCCTGACCGAAAGGGACTTGCTGCCGTGCTCGCGCGTCTCTCGAAAGACCGCCACGTGGAGCTGGTCGGCGACCTCTACGTCGGGTCAGCGCACCTGCGGGGTCTTGTCGATGAACTTCGGCGTCTGGCAGTGGCGGGCGAGGTGCCCGCACGCATCGAGGTGGGGTGGTTCAAGCAACGCTACGGGCTGACGCGGCGTTCCGCCATTCCGCTGCTCGAATGGCTTGACCGCACGCGCGTGACCCGCCGGGAGGGAGAGGCGCGCGTGCTGATCGGATCGTGAAGGCTATTCGTCCTTGCCGGACACGCCGTCCTTGGTCGCTTCCTTGAAGTTACGGATGCCCTTGCCGATCCCGCGGCCGATTTCGGGCAGGCGCGTGGCCCCGAAGATCAGCACGATGATGAACAGGATGATGATCAGTTCGGGGATACCGAGTGGCCCGAGGCCCAGCGCAATCATGACGAGCTCCTTGAGGAACGCAAACCGGCTTTGAGTCTACCATCCGCGTCTCTTCGTTTGGGTCGAGTTGCCCTCGGTGCACTGATGGTGTCCGGCTGGGTTGGCCTTGGTGCAGACCCAGCCAGGACCACGCAGCAGTTCAGCGCGCGTACCGAACTGGTCGAGGTGTACGCGTCGGTGACCGACGGCAAGGGGCGGTTTGTCACCGACCTCGCGCGCGGCGAGTTCGTCGTCCTCGAGGATGGTGTGCCCCAGCCGGTACACGCCTTTGCCGATGGCGAGCAGCCCGTGTCCATCGCGTTGGCCGTGGACCGCAGCTGGAGCATGGCCGACGGCCGCCTCGACGCGGCCAGACGGGCTGGCGGGGCCCTGCTCCGCGACCTTGCCGACCGGGACCGGGCCATGCTCGTGGCGATTGGGTCCGATGTGGACGTGCCGGTGGCGCTCACCAGCGACCGCAGCGCCGTCAACGCGGCGCTGCAGGCGCTCGACCCCTGGGGCTCGACCGCGCTGCACGACGCGATTGTCACGGCCTTTGATGCCATCGAGCCGGCACCGGGACGGCGAGCGCTCGTGCTGATCTCCGACGGACTCGAACGCAACAGCCGTCGGACCGAGGACGAGGTGCTGGCCCGGGTGCGCGCCAGTGATGTGCTGGCCTACCCGGTGGTCCTGCAGCGGCGGGTCTCGCCCTTGCTCGAGCGGCTGGCGGCGACGACGGGCGGACAGGCGATGCGGGTCAAGCGACTCGACGACCTGCCGGCGACGCTGCGCCGTATCGCGGCAGACCTGCGCTACCAGTACCTGCTCGGCTACCAGCCGCTGCGGCCGAGTCAGCCGGGAGAGTACCGTCGCATCGAGGTCCGCGTGACGCGTCCCAAGCACCTCGTGCGCGCGCGTGCCGGCTATCTGGCGCGTTGACTCGGCCGGATACGGCCGGTGGCGCGTCTAACCCTCAGGCGGCACGTCGGAGCATCGACACGGTGCCGCCCCGGCGGGCGCACGGGACGACCCCGTCGCACGCTCGATTTGCGGCGATCACAAGAGTGCTGACAGAATGAACGCGTTCTCACGCCATCCCCCGGACATGTCTGACACAGCCGCCACGCCACAGGAGCCGAACTCGCACGGGTCCGTCATCCTGCCGCTTGGCGATCGCCCGAGCATCAACCTGGAGTTCGGCCAGGGCGGGCAGCGGTCCAGCGGCGCGGCCATCGTCTCGCTGCTGTCGCACGCAGCGCTGCTCGCCATCCTGTACGTCGGGATTCGGGTGGTGCCGGCGGGCCAGCAGAACGAGACGATCAAGCCGCCCGAGCCGAACTATCAGCTGGTCTTCCGAGCCGAGCCCGGGCCCGGCGGCGGTGGCGGCGGCGGTGGCAACAAGAGCCCCGAGCCGCCGCGCCGTGTCGAACTTCCCGGCAAGGACCGGATGACCGTGCCGGTCGCTCCCAAGGTGTCGGTCACGCCGCCCAAACAGCAACCACCCAAGGAGGTGGAGCCGCCACCGGTCCCGCAGATGACCATCCCGGTGCAGAGCCTGTCGTCAGGAGAGGTCGCCGTGGCCGGCGTGATCGACCGCACCGCGATCCCGACTGGCACGTCGCAGGGCGCAGGCTCAGGTGGCGGGGCCGGGACCGGGACCGGGACCGGCGTGGGCTCAGGGCAGGGGAGCGGGCTGGGCGCCGGCTACGGCGGTGGCACCGGTGGTGGCGCGTACCGACCCGGATCGGGCGTCTCGCAGCCGACGCTGGTATCGCAGGTCAAGCCGCAGTACACCACCGAGGCGATGCGCGCCAAGATCCAGGGCAAGGTCTGGCTCGAGGTCGTGGTGATGCCCGACGGTCGCCCCGGCGACATCAAGGTCGCGCGTTCGCTGGATCGGACATTCGGCCTCGATGAGGAAGCGATGAAGGCCATGCGCCTGTGGCGCTTCCGGCCTGGCATGCGCCAGGGCGCCGCCGTGCCGACGATCATCACGGTGGAGATGGAATTTTCCCTGAGG
>JBKJQW010000108.1:0-59848 GCA_046593715.1 Luteitalea sp. | reverse complement strand
TTGCCCGCCGCGGAGCCTGGCAATGCCGGCCCCGCGCTGCATTCTGAATTCCGAATTCAGAATTGCTTCTCCGCGACCCCCTCGCTCGTCGTGACGTTGAACTTCCGGTAGTCGGAGAAGACCGTCGTCGACTCGAGTGCGAACTTCCTGAAGACGAGCGTCTTGCCGACCACCTTGTACTGGGCTTCGGCCGGCAACCAGATCTCGTTGTTCACCAGGGTCCTGCGGAAGCTGATGGTGCTGCCGCGATGCATGCGGGCGAGCAGCCCGAGCCCGAACGTGATGTCCTCGACGGCCTCGAGTTCGGTCCGCACCACCTGGCGATCGCTTTCGTTGACCCACGCCTTGCCGCGAATCTTCTTGAGGAACTTGCCGGCATCACTCCTGGTGCGGGCGTGCTTGCGTGGCGTGAGGGTGGTGACGATGGTGGGGCGCCCGTCGAGCAATTCGCGGCCGACGACGGCGATGTCGTAGACAGCGAAGATGTCATCGACGACATCCTGGTCGTCCCGTCGCTCTTTCGCCTTCCTGGCCAGGCGCTTCTGGCGCTGCGCGGGGGTCTCGACCCGACGCTGCTCGAGCTGATCGAGCACGGTCTTCCGATGCTCCGCATCGCGCCGCTCGAGCACTGCCGGCGGCAGCGGCACGCCGTCCACCCTGACCAGGCGTTTGTAGGTCTCACCCGGCACCTCCGACGGATACACCTCGAACTCGCGGGAGGGTCCGAAGCGCACCTTGCCGAGCTTGGTGACGTCAACGTCTCGCCTCCGCTCCAGGAAGGTGTACTGCTGCAGCAGCTCCTGGTCGGTGCGCAGGCCGGCCTGCACCTCCCGGGCCAGTTGCCCGGCGTCGGGCAGCGGCGTCGTGGGGAGTTGTCCACCGGCGGGTGTGGCAGGGATGCAGACCAGTATCCCGGAGGCCAGGACGACCCAATGAGCGACCCGACGAAGCCGGCGCGGGAGAGCGAGACACGACCAGTGCACAGACACGTCCCATTGGACGCGCCTGGCGGCCCGACGGTCGAGCAAGCTGTGCGACAATGGGGCACTTTTGCGCATGCGCACTGATCGCGGGTTCACGGATCTGGCCGCAACGCTCGCCGATGGCCAGGCGGTGGATTGGGCCGCGCTCGAAGCCGAACTCGGCAGCGAGACTGAGCGCGCAATCTTTCGGCAGCTCCGCGTGATTGCGGAGATCGCGGACGTCCACCGCAGCATCCCAGACCAGGCCGGCCTCGACGAGTCGGCGCTGACCGCCACCCCGGCCGGCGATCCGCTGCCTGACGCGGCGTTCACCGTGCCGCTGGATGCGACTGCCGCCGACCGCACCGGCACCCCCCCCGACGGGCGCGACCTCGGCACGTGGGGCCCCTATCGGCTCCTGCGGGCGCTCGGCCCCGGCACTCTCGGCCGGGTGGTCCGGGCCACGGACCATCTGCATCGGGACGTGGTCATCCGCTTCCTGCCGGCCTCGTCGAGCCCGGAGGTGGCAGTCGCCTTCCTGGCGACCGGGCAGGCCCTGGCCCGCGTCCGTCATCCCAACGCCGTCGAGGTCTACGGGGCCGAGCAGCACGACGACACCACGGGCCTGGTGATGGAGTTCATCGACGGGCGCAGTCTCGACCTGGTCGTGGGCAGTCAGGGCACCTTCAGCGCGCGTGAGGCGGCCCTGATCGGCTGGGAACTCTGTCGGGCCGTCGCCGCGCTGCATCGGGAAGGGTTGGCGCACGGGTTGCTTGCCCCCGACAACATCGTGCGCGAAGCCGGTGGCCGGCTGGTGCTGATGGATGTGTGGCCGCAGGGCGTCCCCCTGGACGCGCTCGACCTGCAGCCGATGGCCCTGGCCTTTCTCGCTCCCGAAGTGGCGGACGGTCAGGCTCCGTCAAGCCGCACCGACATCTACAGCCTCGGGGTGGTCCTGTATTACCTGGTCTCAGGTGCGTACCCGGTGCGCGCCGCGTCGCTCAGCGAGCTGGCGGCGCGTTATCAGCGGGGCGAACGGATCCCGCTGGCCGATCTTCGTCCGGACCTGCCAGACGACTTCATCCGGATCGTCGAGCGCGCCTGCGAACCCGATGCGGAGCGTCGGTATCCGACGATTGCCGCAGTCAAGGAAGCGCTGTCGCGAACGCTCGGATGGGACACCTGGACTCGCACGCAGCCGGTCACCGGTGCCAACGCCGGTGACCTGTCGCCGCACGCGCCGGGGGAGGCCACCCTGTCCACGGCAGTGTCGCGGGCGCGCCGAGCGCTGCCCTCCGGGCTGATCGCGGTGGCCGTGGCGGCAGTGACGATCGGCGGCATCGTCGCCTGGTCGCTGCTGCCCGGGGGCCTGGGTGTGCTCGGGCCGTCGTCCTCGTCCCACTCCTTGACGCACGCCGGCGTTGCGGCCAGCATCGAAGGCGACGTGCGGCTGGCCCTTGGCAGTGCGCCAGGAGCGGATCCGGCGCTGACGCCGCTGGTCATCGAGCAGCTGGTGCAGGACCTCAGCTCGTCGCCGCCCTTCCTGGTCATTGCTCCAGTGGCGGTGGAGCCGATGCTCGGCCAGCCGGTCGAGGCGATCATGCACGCCGTGGATGCCGATGTGTACCTCGAGGTGGCCGCGTCGCGCCGGGACGGCGGCATGCAGGCGCGACTGGAGGTGGTCCGCGCCGGCCGGCCGACACAGTCGATCGAGACGTCGATGGGGGCGGCCACGACGGTCCGCACGTTCACGGCCTCGCTGAGCCAGCGCGTGACCGCCGCCCTCGCGGCTACCGACGACGGCGGCCGTCCCTCGCTGCGCACCGAGCTGCCGCTCGACAACGCCGAGGCGATGCAGGCCTACGCGCTGGGGCAGTTGCGGCTGGGGCGGGGCGGCCGTCTCGAGGTGCAGGAGGCCGCCGAGTCGTTCCGCAAGGCGACCGAAGCCGAGCCGGAGTTCGTGCTGGCCTACGCCAAATGGGCCGAGGCACTGCTTTCCCAGTACCGCCACAACGCGCTGCGGGCCGACGAGGCGCTGCCCCTGGCCCAGAGCGTGATCTCCAAGGCCCTCAGCCTCGACGACCGCAGCGCCGAAGCCTATGCCGCGCTTGCCGACCTCTATGCCGAGCGCCACAACCTCGAACAATCGGAACGGCATTTCACGCGCGCGCTGGCGCTCAACCCCAGTTGTGAGTACGCGCGGATCCGGTTCGCGATGCTGCTGGCGGGACGCGGCCGGGTGGCCGAGGCCGTCGAGCAGGTGGACCAGGCGCAGAAGCTGAATCCGCGGTCCTCGCTGCTGCGCGGGTACCTCGGCGCCACCCTGCACTATGCCCACCGCTTCGAGGAGGCCGCCCGCACCTACGAGACGCTGCTGCGTCTGGACTCGCAGTACAGCGCGGCGTACATCGGGCTCTGCAAGGCGTATACGGAGCTGCGCCGATCGAACGAGGCCCTGGCGGCATGTCGCAGCGTGGGCGCGCAACACGCCGCCGAAGATCCGTTCGTGCTCTCGCAGCTGGTCAAGATCCACCACGACGCCGGACGGGCCCGCGAGGCGCAGCAAGAGCTGGTGCGGCTGCGTGCCCTGTACGAGGAGAAGCCAAGCGGCGATGGCGCCTTCTGGATTGCCCTGGCCTACGTGAGCCTCGGAGACGCGTCGCAGGCCTTCGAGTGGCTCGACAAGGCCATCGATGCCAACTCGTCGCGCCTGGCGTACGCGCGCGTCGACTCACGCCTCGATCCGATCCGCCGCGACCCCCGCTTCCTTTCCATGATGGCGCGGATCGAACAAGGGGTCGCGGTGCTGGTCGACGAGCCGCCCGTGCGTCAGCCGGTCAGCCGATGACTGCAGGCCCAGTCGTGCTAGCCACGGCCTGACGGCAGCCAGACCAGCAGCGCCGTCGCCACCGCGATGTCGGTCTTCCTGGGACGGAGCACCAGCGGCTGCAGCGATGCCGCGGCGTCGGCGGCGATGGCACTGGCCTCGGCCTCGATCGTGGCCTGCAGCTGGCTGAGTTTCTGCTCCTCGGACGCGACGTTCTCCCGAGCCCGTGCCACGTCCTGCTTCTCTTTCATCACCTTGCCGGCGCCGCGGGCGGCGGTGCCGATGCGCCCCGCGTTGGCCGCGCTGAAGGTCTTGCGCCCGAACAGCGCGCCGAAGACGCCAGTGGCGGCGGTCAACAGCGCCGTCCCCGTCGAGGACGTCACCTCCTGCTCCTGCTTGCCCAGTTGCTGCCCGGCCTTGCGAATCCGCTCCTCCTGGGCCAGGAGCTTCACCGCGTACTTGTCCCGGATGGCGTCAACCTTCGCGTCGCGTTCCACCCGCAGCGTCTCGGACAACCGTGCCCGGAACGCCACCTCGGACTCGCCGGGCATCGAGTAGGTGCCGCTTGGGGCATGCTCCTGCAGGGTGATCGACTGCGTGTCGTACAACCAGGTCGCCACCGCCTTGCG
Organism: Luteitalea sp.; assembly: GCA_046593715.1. GTDB lineage: Bacteria > Acidobacteriota > Vicinamibacteria > Vicinamibacterales > Vicinamibacteraceae > Luteitalea. Next base: position 55,430 of record JBKJQW010000108.1, on the reverse strand, counting down.
CCACGTCTCGTAGTTGCGCGGCGCGCTGGCGGCAGACGGCAGGTCAGCATAGGCGGCCGGCCCGCGTGGTGTCGCCTCGAGGTCCTCCGGCGTCACGTCGGTCAGCTCCGCACGATCGGTCGCCAGCGGCGTGGCGCCATCCTGCAAGGGCACCAGCACGTTGACTGGGACCGACTCGGTGATCCGCCGTTTCGCGTCAACGATGCGGACGCTGCCGCTGGCGTAGAAGGCTGGCGTGTAGGCGAGCGCGCCGCGTGCCGCCGCGCCGCGTGCCGGCACGAACATCGAGGTGATGCCGGGCGGCAGCACGGGCGGCCCCGACATGGCGGCGGCCTGCGCCCCGAACGAGAGACTGTTCGACGACGCGCGGTCGGCGCCACGTGCTGTCGCCGTACCGTCGGCGCGCCGTGGTGCGTCCGGCGATCCGACCCCAGCGGCCGCGGCACTGTCGGGCGTGCCTCGTTCGCGCTGCTCGAGTGCGTGCAGTTGCTTGATGTGCGGGCGCGTCAAGGGGCCGCGCAGATAGGAGAGGGTCCATCGCGTCTCGAAGGTGACCGGCGCGCGCTCATGGACGTTGTGCATCAGGAAGACACGGCTGCCGAGACCGGAGAGGGCCTCACTGAGCTGGCGACTATCCAGGGCCCCGTCGCCGGAGGCGCTGACCATGCCTTCGAGCACGCGCGCTTTGTCCCGCTCGGTCTGCAGCCGCCCGATGAACCACGTGCCAGTGTTGGAGAGGGCCTTGTAGTCGAGGTCGACAGGGTTCTGCGTCGCCAGCACGACGCCGAGCCCGAAGGCGCGCGCCTGCTTGAGGAGCAGCATCATCGGCTCCTTGGATGGCGGGTTGGCCACGGGTGGCAGGTAGCCGAAGATCTCGTCCATGTAGAGGAGCGCGCGCAGGCTGGTCGTGCCCGACTGCATCCGCACCCAGCCCAGGATTTCATTGAGCAGCAGCGACACGAAGAACATGCGCTCGGCGTCGCTCAGATGGGCGATCGAGAAGACGGCGGCACGTGGCCGCCCCTCGGGGGTGCGCAGGAACGAGGCGACGTCGAGGGGCACGCCGGTCAGCCACTGGTCGAACCCCGGCGCCGCCAACAGGTTGTTCAGCGCCATGGCCAGACCGAAGCGGTCCTTTGCCGGGTAGAACGCATCGAGTTCCAGGGCGCCGATACGGCCGATCGGCGGCGACTGGATCTGCTGGATGAGCGAGGGCAGGTCCATGTCGGTGCCGGCACGCCACGCCGTCTCCAGCAGCGTGGCCAGCAGGATGTGCTCGCGTGATTGCAGCGGGTCGGCCTCGATGCCGGCCAGGCCGAGCAGGCTGGTGGCCGTGGTCTGCAATCGCTCGCGCAGCAGGTCCCGATCGTCGAGCACCGCCGGGGGCGGCACCGCAAACGACTTGACGATCGACACCGGAGTGCCGGCACTGCTGCCGGGAGTGTAGATCGTCACCTGCGCCGCGTCGCGGAGCCGCTGGATGCGGTCACCGTCCTGGCCCCACCCTGCCAGGCCGGCCTTCCAGCGCTCGGCTTGCGCTGCAGCAAAGGCCGGCACGTCCTGGCCGGCGCGCTGCGCCTCGTCGGTGTTGACCCACGGCGCGAAGGCCTCGCCCGACAGCGAGGGAAAGGTGAGGGCCAGGTTGGCGAGGTCGCCCTTGGGGTCGATGATGATGGCCGGGATGCCGTCGATCAATGCCTCTTCGATCAGGCCGATGCACAGGCCCGTCTTGCCGCTGCCAGTCATGCCAATGCACACGGCATGCGTCAGCAGGTCTCGCGAGTCGTAGAGCAGGGGGACCGGCGTCGCCGTCTTCGTTGTGAGGTCGTAAGGGCGGCCAAGGTAGAACGTGCCGAGCGTCTCGAAGTCCTGCATGACTGCAGATGGTAGCGAACTCTCCTGCACGGCGGACTTGCCTTTTGCGCAGACGGCGATACGCTCAGGTGGTGGCCGAGCCCTCCCTGCGTCCCCCGAACCGGGTCCGCAATCTCATCCTGTTCGTGGTGGGCACGGTCCTGGCGCTCTCCGCCGCGGTCGGCCTGACCGCGCGTCCCCGCCTCGAGTACTGGCTCCGCACCACGGTGATCACGACGCTCGAGAAGCGTCTTGGCAGCACCGTGGAACTGGAGAGGATCTCGGTGGCGATTGGACCGGTCACGCGCATCAGCGGCGGACCGTTGACCATCCGTCACCGGGGGCGGCTCGATGTCGCACCGCTCGTCCATCTCGAGCGCTTCGAGACGACGATGACGTGGCGCGAGTTGTGGCGCAAGCCGCGTCGCGTCGACACGGTGATCCTCACGGGTCTGGCGATCACGATTCCCCCGTCTCCCGGTGAAGGCCAACCGCGCTTCGGCCCGGCGCCACACGCCCAGACCGCCGCCCTGGCGGTACCACCGCCATCGCCCGAGCCGGCCGCGGAGCCGACGCGGCCGCTGCCGCCCCCCGGCGCCGACACGCGCAAGGCTGCCAATGAGGATGAGCCGGCGGTGGTCATCGGCCGCATCACCGCCGATGCCGCCACGTTGGTCATCCTGCCGCGCGAGCTCGAGAAGTTCCCACGCCGCTTCGTGCTGCACCAGTTGACCGTGCGCGACATCACGAAGTCGCGGCCGTTCCCCTTCGACGTGGTGCTGGAGAATCCACAGCCCCAGGGCCTGGTCACGACGTCGGGCACGTTCGGGCCCTGGAACGTGGACTCGCCGTCGAGGACGCCGCTGCAAGCCGATTTCCGGTTCGTCGATGCCGATCTCTCGACGGTCAAGGGGGTTGCCGGCATCGTGCAGGCCGAGGGCCGGTTCTCCGGCGTGCTCGAACGCATCGAGGCGGTCGGCACCACCTCGATGCCGGCGTTCGACCTCAAGGTGGGCGGCCGGCCGTTGCCGCTCTCGACGCGCTTCACGGTGGTCGTCGATGGCACCAACGGCAATACGTACATCCAGCCGGCCGAAGCGCTGCTCGGCACCGGCACGTCGATCCGGGTCACTGGCGGTGTCGTCAAGGCCGAAGACCGCCGGGGACGCACCGTCGACCTGGCGATGGCCATCGCCAACGGTCGTCTCGAAGATGTGCTCGCGCTGGTGGTGGACGGCACGCCGGCGATGCGCGGTCGCCTCGGGGTGGATGCGTCGCTACTGGTCCCACCGGGACCAGTGCCGGTGATCGAGAAGATGGTGCTGGACGGTCGGTTCCGGCTCGCCGACACCACGTTCACCAGCCGGGGCGTGCAGGCCAAGCTCGACGAGCTGAGCCGGCGGGCGCAGGGCCGGCCCGGCGATGCCGACGTGGCCCGCGTGGTGTCGGCATTCAGCGGCCGCTTCCGGCTGGCAGACGGGGTGATCCGGTTTCCCGCGGTGTCGTTCACCGTCGACGGCGCGCGTGTCGAACTCGCCGGTTCATACGCGGTGCGCGCGCAGGCGCTCAACTTCGAGGGGCGCATCCGCCTGCAGGCGGGGGTCTCACGGATGGTGCAGGGCAAGAAAGGCTGGTTGTTGCGGCCCTTCGACGGGTTGTTCAAGCGCAACGGCGCGACCGAGTTCCCGATTCACATCCGCGGCACCGTGCGCCAGCCCGAGTTCGGCGTGGACGTCAAGGAGACGCTCAAGCGCGCGCTGCTGCCGGGCCGATAGCACCGCGCCGCCGAGTGCCTGGGCCATGAAGGCCCCAGACATGACGCGTTCCAAGAATGATGATTGGGGTGGGTGAGGGGATTCGAACCCCCAACATCCGGAGCCACAGTCCGGCGCTCTGCCCTTGAGCTACACCCACCATGCTGGAGTGGTCGATGCCGTCGGCATCGAGGCAGCACGAGAGTATACCATCCCTCCTGGAACGACCCGCCCGCGCGGGTCAGGAAACCTCGACCGCCGGTGCGCGCGTCCTAGCCGCTGTGGCCACTCCCATGACGGCACGCCAGCAACTGCTCCGGGTCGTCCTGACGACGGCCGTGTTCGCGGCTCTCGACTTCCTGTGGCTCGGCGTCTTCATGAACGACTTCTACAAGACCGAACTGGGCCCTCTCGCACGCCTGTCCGGGGCCAACTTCGCCCCTGTGTGGTGGGCCGCGTTCTCGGTCTACGGCCTGCTGGTGCTCGGCCTGGTCGTCCTCGTGCTGCCGCGTGCCGACGGCCGGCCGCTACGCGCGCTGGGCTTTGGCGCGGTGCTCGGACTGGTGTCCTATGGCACGTACGACTTCACCGCGTACGCGGTGCTGACGGGCTGGTCGCTTCGCATGACGCTGGTCGATCTCGCGTGGGGCGCGGTGGTCTGCGGCGTCTCGGCTGCGGCGGTGACGGCGATCGAGGCGCGTCTGCCGGCCGCGCCCGGCTCTGGCCCGGGTGCTCGGCCGCGCCCGGCGCGGGCGTGAGGGCCACGTCGGCGCCGGACGCCTCGCGGCCCGCAGGGCCTCGGCCCGTCGTGTTGCAGGGCCTGACCGAGGGTGACCTACCCCTGGGCGCGCTCGATCTTGGCCCACGAGTCCCGCAGCGTCACGGTCCGGTTGAAGACCGGGCGTGCCCTGGTGCTGTCGGGATCGGCGCAGAAGTAACCCAGTCGTTCGAACTGCCAGGTGGTGCCGGCGGCCGCCTCGGCCAGCGCCGGCTCGACCAGCGCGTCGTCGATGACATCGAGGGCGTGTGGATTGATCTCGTCGGTGAAGTGCCGGGCCGGGTCGATGCCTGGCTGTTCCGTCGTGAACAGCCGGTCGTACAGACGCACTTGCGCAGCCACCGCGTGTGCTGACGACACCCAGTGCAACGTGCCCTTGACGCGGCGTGCGCCAGCCGCGGAGCCGCCCCGCGTGTCGGGGTCGTACGTGCAGCGCAACTCGACCACCTCGCCCGCCTCGTTTTTCACGATCGACGTGCACTTGATGATGTACGCGTAGCGCAGCCGCACCTCGTTACCGGGGAACAGCCGAAAGAACTTCTTCGGCGGCACTTCCCGGAAGTCGTCCTGCTCGATGAACAGCTCGCGCGCGAACGGCACCTGGCGCGTTCCCGCCGACGCGTCCTCCGGGTTGTTGATGGCCTCCATCATCTCGACCTGCCCCTCGGGGTAGTTCTCGATGACCACCTTCAGCGGCTTGAGCACGGCCATCGCGCGTGGCGCCACCCGGTTCAGGTCCTCACGCACGCTGTGTTCGAGCAGAGCGACGTCGATCAGGCTCTCGTTCTTGGCCACGCCGATGCGGGCACAGAAGTCCCGGATGGCCGCGGGTGGGTAGCCGCGCCGCCGCATGCCCGAGATGGTCGGCATCCGCGGGTCGTCCCAGCCCGACACGATCCGCTGCTCCACGAGCTCGAGCAGCTTGCGCTTGCTCAGCACCGTGTAGGTGAGATTGAGGCGCGCGAATTCGATCTGCTGCGGATCGCCAGGCAGATCGGGGAACTGCTCGATGATCCAGTTGTAGAGCGGCCGGTGGTCCTCGAACTCCAGCGTGCACAGCGAGTGCGTGATGCCCTCGAGGGCGTCCGAAATCGCATGCGCGAAGTCGTACATCGGGTAGATGCGCCACGTGTCGCCGGTACGGTGATGGTGGGCGTGACGGATCCGGAACAGCGTGGGGTCACGCATGTTCATGTTCGGCGACGCCATGTCGATCCTGGCGCGCAAGACGTGGGTGCCATCGGGGAAGTCGCCAGCGCGCATGCGCCCCAACAGCGACAGGTTCTCCTCGACGTCACGCTCACGAAACGGAGAATTACGACCCGGCTGGGTGAGCGTGCCGCGATGCTCTCGGATCTCGTCGGCGCTCAAGCTGTCCACATAGGCGCGTCCCTGCCGGACCAGGGTGACCGCACACGTGTAGATCGTTTCGAAGTAGTCCGAGGCGTAGAACTCGCGCCCGCCCCAGTCGAAGCCGAGCCATCGCACGTCGTCGCGGATGGAATCGACGTACTCGACGTCCTCCTTGGTCGGATTGGTGTCGTCCAGTCGCAGGTTGCACAGGCCACCGAACTCGGCTGCCACACCGAAGTTCAGGCAGATCGACTTGGCATGCCCGACGTGCAGGTAGCCATTGGGCTCTGGCGGGAAGCGCGTGTGGACGCGCCCGTCGTGGCGCCCGACCTTGAGGTCCTCGGTGACGATCTGGCGGATGAAATCAAGCGGCGCGGCAGGGCCCGGGCTGGCGTTGGAGGTGGCGTCGGACATGAACAGTGTGATCGACTCGACTCGGCCCGACAGGGTGCCGGGAACCTGCCTAGTGTACCTGTCAACGACGACGGGCCCGGAGTCCGGCACCAGTGGCCAGGCTTCGGGGGCGGGGATGGACTGTGACCGAGCGGCTTACATCGGGCACGCCGGATCGAGCGGACTGACGTAGTCGGCACGACAGTACTGCCCTGCGCTGGTCCTGGTCAGCAGGCCGGCGCCAACCAGGCTGTCGAGTACATAGCCGCAGGTGGGCGAGTCCATGCTCCACAGCCGTTGACCCTGTCGCGCCGTCACGCTCAGGGTGGGCTGCGTGGCGTACGCGGCCATCACCATCGCCCGCCACTCCGGGATGCTACGGCGCAATGCCGCCAGTGGCTCGTCGCTCCACCAGATGGTCGATGGCGGCCCCGGCCGTGCCAGAGCGGCCCTCACAGGGCTGACCATTCCCGTTCGTGCGCGGCCACCCACGCCGGCGATGTAGCACGCAGCGTCTGGTGCGGCACCGTGAGGACGGGGCACGGGGACATGCGCACGACGCGGTCGGCCACGCTGCCGAGGACGAGCCGACGTACCGGACCGTAGCCATGCGAGCCGACGACAATCAGGTCGGCGCCGTGCGTGGCCGCATACTGCGCGATCTCGCGCGACGCCGGCATGCCAGCCACGACGCGCCGCACGACCGTCACCGGCGGCGTCGTGGCAGGGAGGACTCTGGCGGCGAGCGTGCGCTCGGCGTCAGCAATGCTCTCCTGTTGCAGGACCGAGAAGTCCAGCCCTGGGGCTTCTATGCTCCAGGCTTGCTGCCGGGCATCGGGAATGACGTGGAGCAGATGGAGGTCGCTGCCATGGCTCGAGGCCAACTCGCAAGCGATCGTAAGGGCATCGTCGGACGTCTCGCTGAAATCGATGGCGGCGACGATGGTGCGGAAGACAGACATACGCACCCCCTGGAGAGACCTGGGATCCCGACACCCGGGCCTGCCCCGTGATCATGCCTCAGCTGGACGTCTTTGGGAACGTCCTTTGCAGATACCTGGGTATCACACGCCCCGGCCACTGCGGCGCGGGCCTACAACCGGAGGAGCCAGTCATGAACAGTGACGAGATCAAGGGCAAGGTCGAGCAGGTGCAAGGGAAGGTCAAGCAGGCCGTCGGCAACGCGACCGGTGATGAGCGCCTGCGAGACGAGGGGCACGCCGACGAGGCCGCCGGGGACGTCCGCGAGGGATTTGGCAAGGTGAAGCGGACCGTCGGCGAAGCGGTCGAGGACGTCGGCGAGCGCATCAAGCGGTAGGCCTGTCATGGCACCCGTACGGATTCCGTACGGGTGCAATCGCACGGGTCACTCGACATCACCGGCGTTTTCCGATGGAATTGTCCGCATGCAGCTCATCGCGGGCATCGACCTCGGCGGCACAGCCGTCAACTACACGATCATCGACCTGGACGGACACTTCCTGATCGACGGCCTGTGCGAGCATCCCGCCCGCAGCGTCGAAGGACCGGATGTCTGTCTGCAGCAGATCGCCGATGGACTGGCGATTGCCGTTGGGACGGCGGGCGTCGCACTGGACGACATCGTGGCCGTCGGGCTCGATACGCCCGGTCCGGCCAGCGCGACCGGCGTCCTCAGCGCCAAGGGGTCCACCAACTTCGTGCACCCGGAGTGGGCTGGTTTCGACCTGCCGGGCAACCTCTCCATCCTCCTGCGCCGGCCGGTCAGCTATCTCAACGACGGCAATGCCGGTGCGCTCTGGGGCCACTACAACATCTTTGGCCGCACGCCGGCGACGTCAATCTCGGCAATTGTCGGCACCGGCCTGGGCGGTGGCGTGATCGTCGATGGTCGCGTGGTGACGGGGCGGGCCGGCTTCGGCGGCGAGTGCGGACATGTCCTGATTCCGACGCAGCGGATTGCCGGACTGGAACACGTCGATCCGCAATGCAACTGCGGCCGCGTCGGCGACCTCGAGTCGGTCTGCTCACTCACCGCGATCCGGAACACCTTGTTGCCGGCATTCCTTGAGAAATATCCGGATCACGAACTCGGGTCCCTTGACGCCAAGGAGGCTGCCAAGAGGGTCCGGGGCATGGCTGAACGCGGCGATGCGATGTGCCGCGACATCTTTCGAGCCCAGGCGCACGCGCTCGGGTTGTTCTTCGACCAGATGGTGAACACGTTCGATCCTGACGCGCTGATCGTCGGCGGCGGGGCAATCGAGGCCTCGCCCGAATTCCAGTCGTGGTTCCTGTCCGAGATTCGTGCCGGCATGCCGACGCAGCGCGAAGAGCAGGCCGACATCCCGCTGCGGATCATGCCCAACGGGGACACCGCCGGTGCTCGTGGCGCGGCGCTCGAGGCACTCCGCCTCGTGGCGGTTTCCTAAACCTGGGACTGCGGGCGGCACCAGGTGGCCGTGGCACGGCCCGACCCTTGCTCTGACCCGGTCGTGCCGCCTCCTCTGCATCTCGGTCGCCGACGTCTCCTGGCCGCTGCCGCCGCCTCGCTGGCGGCAGCCTGTCGCAGCCCCCGCGCGGCCGCAGGTCGGAGCGTCGACGTCCGGGAACACGACCTCCGCGGCCACCCCCCTGGGTGGCTGGCGTTACCGGCCGCCGGCGCGTCGGTCAAGTTCGCGGTGATTGGCGATGGGGGCCGCGGCTCCGCCGAGCAGCACGCCGTGGCACTGGCCATGGCCGGCTACCACCAGCGCTTTCCCTTCCCGCTGGTGCTGATGGTCGGCGACAACATCTACGAGGGGCCGGCGTCTCCAGAGGACTACCGTCTCAAGTTCGAGGACCCCTATCGAGCCCTGCGCGAGGCCGGGGTGCGTTTCCAGGCCGTGCTCGGCAATCACGATGACCCGGCGCAGCGCTTTTACGCCGGCTTCAACATGCGCGGCCAGCGTTATTACACGTTCGAGCCGCCCGGGCCACCACTCGCGCGTCTCGCTGACCTGGTCCGCATCTTCGCCCTCGACAGCACCAACGTCGATGCGGCCCAGGTGGCGTGGCTGGACCGCGAACTCGGGCGCTCACGGGCCGCGTGGAAGATCTGCATGCTGCATCACCCGATGTATACCGGGGGGCGCTACGCAAGCTCGGCTCTGATGATGCGCTGGCAACTCGAGTCCCTGCTGCTCACCCATGGCGTCCACGTGGTGTTCTCGGGGCACGAGCATTTCTATCAGCGCAGCACCCCGCAGCAGCAGATCGTGCACTTCATCTCGGGCGCCGCCGGGTCGTTGCGGCCCGGCGACGCGACGTCGGGGTCGGCGGTCGCGCGCGCCTTCGACCGCGATTACCACTTCATGCTCTGCGAGATCATCGGCGAGGCCCTGCACTTTCAGGCGATCACCCGGGCCGGCGTCACCGTGGATGCGGGCATCATCGGGTTGGTGCGGGCGTGAGCCGCGCGCGTCGCCGCTGCCGCCGCCGGCGCGGGCAGCCGGCCGGCGCGGTCACTGAGGGCACGGCGGGCCCTCGGTGATCAGGGCTACACGGGCCGCGAAGACCTCGACCCATTCCTTCACCGTGCCGTAGCGAGGTTCGAAGCGCGCACCGCGGAACAGATCGGCGACCTGATCAGCGGAGAGGGCGCCGAGGCGTTCGCCGAGAAACCGGCGACCCGCCTCCGACACGCGAACGGGGACGAAGGTGGCGCCGCCGTGGGGCATGTCCTTCATGCCGATTTCGCACTGCGCGCGGTTGGTCCAGATCGTCGCGCCTCGCCATGCCGAGAGCGTCACCTTGCGTGGCCCGAACGTCGCGCCGACATCCTGCAACATCGCCATCGGCGCCGCGCAGCGGCCGTCCGCAGCGGGCCCGCCGCTGAGGCACACCAGCCGCTGGTTTTCCGACTTGTTGTCCCAGTGCGCGAGGAACACCGCCAGCAGTCGCAGCGCGTCGGCGTGTGCCGGCGATGCCGTCCTGGCACTGGCGAATTCGTGGAAGGCCCACCCTTCGACGGCACTGGTGCGGATCTGTTCGCCCGTGAAGGGACGCTCCACGGCGACCCAGTCGAAGTCCACGGCCCGGTCGCCCAGCGCCACCCGCTCGTACAGGCCGGTGGCACGTGCCAGCGTCACGGCTTTCATGGTGGCGAAGGGCGCCCACGGGCAGCCATGGCAACGCACTTTACGGACGTAACCGACGTGATCGGCGCCGAAACCCAACGCCAGCAGCAGCCGCGAAGCGGCCACCTCACCGTGAGGTTCCGGCCCCGCATACTTGACGCGCAACACCTCGCCAGAGGGGAGAGCACAGGTGAACTTGCGGACCGTGCCATGCACGGGAGCGACCCTGAACGTGCACGACACCTCGTCGGGGAGCGGGTCGGGGAGTCGAGAGAGATCGGCCGCTCCGATCGGGACGTCCGGCGACTGCCACACGATGGCTCGCGACAAGGCGTCCTTGCGAGCCGCTGCCGACCACCGTTCGCCTTCGGCGGCGGTTGCGGCCACCGCCGGGAACGACGACAGGAGAAGGCAGAGGGTCAGTCCCAGTCCAGCCGTCAGTGCGGCCAGCATCGATTGCGGTCCACAGGTGCGCATGGTGCTGCGGGTCCCTGCAAAGCCGGTGCCCGCAGCGGCCTGACTATGCCACGCCGATCCGGGCGGCGCCGGAAGGCAAGCGTAGTGTTTGCATGCAACGGCAGCGGTACACCACGTCTGCATGCCTGTTGCGCGTGTCCGGCACTGCGATAGCATCGGCCCAATGGCGCACAGGTCAGGACTGAGTTTCCTATCGCCCGTGGCGGTGGCACTTCTCGCGGCCGTGCCGGTCGCGGCGCAGCCAAGCGCCGACAACCCGTTCCTGCAGCAGCGCGCGGTCGTCGGAACCCCCGCCGCTCCGCTCCCGTCGGACGCCCCCGCATCGGCGCGTGCGCCGATGCCCGAAGGCGCCGGCCTGGTGGCCTGGGGACCCGGCGGTGCGGCCGCGGCGGTCGTGGGCAACCAGCTGCGGCAGTGGCGGGCGGGCCGCTGGCAGCCCGTTCGACTGCGCAACGAGCATGAGGGCTGGGATCCGCACGCCATCACCGCGATCGCGTTCGACACCCGCGGTCGTCTGTGGTTTGCCTCCTCGCAGGGCGTAGGCGTGCAGGAGGCCGACGGCTGGCGCTTCATCGATCCGGCGCGCGGCCTGCCGGTGCTCGGCATCACGTCGATGGCTGGTGGCGCCGACGGCGCGATGTGGCTCGGCACCCGGCGAGGAGCCATCCGCATCAGCGCCGACAACCAGATCGAATACCGCCAGGGACGTCGCTGGTTGCCGCACGACGACGTGCGTGGCGTGTCGGTGGATGCACAGGGCACGGCCTGGTTCGACACCGCCACCGGGCGCGGCGGGATCGAGGCGCGTGCGACGACGCTGGCCGCGAAGGCGGAGGGGTTCGAGGCCGCCATCGACGCGCATCATCGGCGCACGCCCTACGGCTACGTGGTGGAAGCGCACCTGGCCACGCCCGGTGTTGCGGCGACCGCGTACACGACCGACAACGACAACGACGGGTTGTGGACCGGGATGTACGGTGCTGCCCAGTGCTTCGCCTACGCAGCGACGCGCAGCGAGCCGGCGCGCGCACGGGCGCGCCGGGCCTTCGAGGGCCTGCGCTTCCTGGTGGACGTCAGCCGCGATGGCCGCCCCAGCCCGCCCGACGGCTTCCCGGCCCGCGCGATCCTGCCGACCAGCGGCCGCGACCCCAATCTGGACGACAGCGTCGACCGCGACCGGCGTCGGCAGTCCAGCGACGCGATGTGGAAGGTGATCGCACCGCGTTGGCCGCGCAGCGCCGACGGGCAGTGGTACTGGAAGTCCGACACGAGCTCTGATGAACTCGATGGCCACTATTTTTTCTACGCGCTCTATCACGACCTGGTCGCCAGCGACGCCGCCGAGCGCGCTGAGGTGGCGGCCGTCGTGCGTCGCATCACCGACCACCTGCTGGCCCACGACTACACGCTGATCGATCACGACGGCGCGCCGACGCGGTGGGGAGTGTTCGGGCCCGCTGCCCTCAACGGCACCCTGCGCTGGGCCGAGGAACGCGGGCTCAACAGCCTGTCGATGCTCACCTACCTGCGCATTGCGCACCACGTCACCGGGGAGCCACGCTACGACGCCGCGGCGCGGGATCTGGTGACCCGGCACGGGTACGCGGCAAACCTCCTGCATCCCAAGGTGACCCTCGGCGTCGGGGGCGGGAACCAGTCCGATGACGAGATGGCCTTCATGAACTACTACCACCTGCTCAAATACGAGCCGGACCCGATGGTTCGATCGGCAGCCGCCCGATCGCTGCACGGCTATTGGCAACTGGAGCGGCCCGAGCGCAATCCGTTCTTCAACCTCGTGGCGGCCGTGTCGCTGAAGGACCAGACGTTCACCACCGCCTTTGGCGTCGAGGCGCTCTCACTTCCCGACGCCGACTGGCGCGAGGACACGCTCGACTCGTTGCGGCGCTTCCCACTCGATCTCGTCGACCACGGCCTCGACAACTCGCACCGCCTGGACGTCCGTGGCCTCGAGGCGCATGTGCGTCCGGACGCCCCTCGGCGAGCAGGCGTGCGCGCCCTCGACGGCAAGGTCCTGCCAGTCGATGAGCGCATGGTGTTCCACTGGAACGTCGATCCCTACGTCCTCGATTTCGCTGGCAGCGGCACACGGCTCGCCGACGGCACGTCGTATCTGCTGCCGTACTACATGGCGCTGCATCATGGCGTGCTCGCCACGCCGGCCGCGCCGTAGCCCGCGCCGTCGCGTCCGACCCGCTCGCGGGGTACGCTGTCGCCGTGCCACTACTGATCGTTGCGCTCGTCGGGCTCGTGCTGATCCTGCCGCTGATCCTGGTGCCGCTCTCGATCGTGCAGCGCTACCGCGTCGGCACGGCCCGGCGCCCGGCGCGGGCCTGGGTGGCGACGCTCAACGTGGTCGGCTTCCTCGTCTCGTCCTGCATCATCGTGCTCACGGCGTCGGTGACCGCGCTCTGGGTGCCGCCGGCCCTGCCGGCCGCGGCATCAGCCCTGGCCGCCGGCGTCTTCACGGGTGTCATCGGGCTGTGGCTGAGTCACTGGGAGAATCGCGACGGCACCCTGTACTTCACGCCAAACCGCTGGCTCGTGACGCTGCTGACGCTGGTGGTGGTCGGCCGCCTCGGGTACGGGGCATGGCGTACGTGGCACGCCTGGTCGGCGTGGGGCCACGACGGCGGCTGGCTGGCGTCAGCTGGTGTGCCTGGTTCGCTGGCCGCCGGCGCGTTGTTGATCGGGTACGGGCTCGGCTTCTGGTCGTCGGTGCGGTGGCGCATCGGGCACCGAGCCAACTGATGCCGGCCGCTCAGATCTTGAGAAACACCTTTCGGTTGTACATCCAGTACAGGGTCAGCCAGTAGACCGCGAGCACCGCGATGCCCTGCAGCAATGGGGCCGCGGCGCTGCCGGCGATCTCGAAGATGCCCTGCCCGAGGTGGGTCTTGAACGACGAGGCGATGAAGTTGTCCCACAGGTGGGCGATGACGTAGGCGGCAATCGAGTTCAGGCCGATCACGACCAGCGGGAAGGCCCAGCGCCGATAGCCCTTCATGTCGATCACCCACGAGAAACCACCCAGCAACAGGTAGCAGAGTCCGCCGCTGAAGAGCGTCCAGGCCGGGGTCCAGATGCGCTTGACGACCGGGTTCACGCCAAGCACGTGCAGGAGCGCGCCTGCCGCGACCAGCATCGCGCCCGTGACCAGCAACCATCGCAGCGGGACCCGCGGGGAGGCGGCACGCAGCATGCGACCGGCAATCAGCCCGAGGAGCATCGTACCGAGCGTCGGGATGAAGCTCAGGGTGAGGTAGCCGCCACGATTGGCCACGAAGGGCTGCTCGCGTGGGAACAGGTTCAGGAACCAGGTGTCGAACGCGTGACCGAGGTTGGCGTTCTTCTGCCAGTGCGCCATCAAACCGGTGTAGTGATGACTCCAATCGGCCGGTACCCCGACCGCGGCGTAGTCGTAGCCGGGCCCAGCCACTGGGTACAACGCCCACGCCAGCCAGTATCCGCCCAGGATCACGCCAAGCGCGATCCACAGACGCCGCGTCGATTGCGTTGCGAGCAGGAAAAGGAACGGGTACCCCATACCGATCTGCGCCAGCGTGTCTTCGAAGGTGAAGTTGGTCTGCTGCCGTCCCATCGACCGAAGGAACACCCCGAGCGCAATCAACAGCAATGAACGCCACGTCGCATGCGCGAGCGCCTTCGCGAAGCCATCCTCGGCCACCCGCCGTGCAAACGAGTACGCCAGCGCCACGCCGACCAGCAGTGAGAACGACGGCTGGATCAGGTCGTGCAGTGACGCGCCCGCCCAGGGCACGTGCGACTGGTGGTACGCGAGCACGTTGATCGCCCAGCTGCCGGGATATGCGGCCGCCACACGGGCCAACTCCAACACCTCGGCCATCATCAGCAGCATCACAAAGCCCCGATAGGCGTCCACGGCAACGTTGCGGACGGGTCTGGCTGGCGAGGCGGCCAAGAGGGCAGGGGAGTCGACGACGGCGACGGACATGCGGCACAGAGTAACGCAGCCGCCTACCGCCCTACGCCAAGGGCCCCACACGGGCGTCCCACGGCTGCCGGGGGAGAATGCGGTAATGGACCGACTACAGCGATTCCGCGATGCGCAGGCTCAGGTCGGCGTGGGCTGGGCCGCGGCCATCTCGCAACTGCGAGCCGGCCGCAAGCGCGGGCACTGGATCTGGTACGTCTTTCCTCAACTGGCCGGACTCGGACATTCCGCGATGTCGCAGCACTTCGGGATTGACGGGCGTGCCGAGGCCGAGGCCTATCTTGCCGACGACCAGCTGCGCACGCGGCTCGAGGAGGCGATGGCCATCGTCGCCGAGCACGCCGGCGGGCCAGGCCACGCGCGGCTGGACGTGTTGATGGGCAGTGCCGTGGACACCGCGAAACTCATCTCGTCGCTCACGCTGTTCGAGGCGGTAGGCGCTGGGCTGTGCCGGGAGGGCGACAGGCGCGCCGCGCGCCTGGTCGAGCTGGCGGGCGTGGTGCTCGTCGCGGCCGGCGACCAGGGGTACCCGCGGTGCGCGTTCACGACGGAGGCGCTGGCTGGCCGCGCGGTCCGCCCGAGCTGACCGCTGTCGCCGCTTTCGCGCCTCAGGCGCCGGGCCAACGCCTCAGGCATTACCCTGTCGTCATGCTCAGCCACTCCATCACCATGCTCGGCACCGGGCTGATCGGCGACTTCTACACGCGCACGCTGCACGCGCAACGCAGTCGCGACCGGGTGGCCGTGATCTACTCGCGGCAGGCGTCGCGGGCCGAGGCGTTTGCGCGGCGCTGGGACGTGCCGCACGTGGAAACCGACATGGCCGCCGCCGTCGGACATCCGGCCACAGACGTGGTGGTGGTCGCGCTGCCCAATCATCTGCATGAAGAGGCCGTGGCGCTGGCCGCGCGCGCCGGCAAGGCCGTGCTGTGCACCAAGCCGCTCGGGCGGACCGCCGAGGAAGCGCGCCGGATGCTGACGCTGGTGCAGGACGCGGGTGTGTTTGCCGGCTACCTCGAGGACCTCTGCTACACGCCGAAGACGCTGAAAGCGATTGCCTCGGTGCGCGACGGGGCCATTGGCGAGGTCACCTGGGTCCGTGCCCGCGAGGCACATCCCGGACCACATGCGGCGTGGTTCTGGGATCATCGGCTCACCGGCGGTGGCGCGATCATCGACCTCGGTTGCCACTGCATCGAGATCATCCGGAATTTCGTCGGCAAGGGAAACCGCCCCCTCGAGGTGATGTGCTGGGCCGATACGCTGGTGCATCCGGTCGAGGCCGAGGACAATGCCGTCGCCCTCGTGCGGTTCGCGTCCGGCGCCATGGGCCAGTTCGAGGTGAGCTGGACCTTCCGTGGCGGCATGGATCTGCGCGACGAGGTCGCCGGCACCGAGGGCACGATCTGGCTGAATCATTTCCTGCGCACCGGCTATGAGATGTTCAGTGCGGCGCCCCGGGCCGGCTACGTGGCCGAGAAGGCCGAGACAGCGGAGGGGTGGATGTTCCCGGTCGGCGACGAGGTCGCCGAGCTCGGGTACATCGACATGTTCACCGACATGTTCGAGGCCATGGAGAGCGGACGGCAGCCGCAGGAGACCTTCCACGACGGCGTGGTCGTCAATGCGGTGATGGACGCCGCATACCGATCCGCCCGGAGCCGGCAATGGGAATCGGTCCAGTTGCCGGACTGGACCGATCCCGATGTGCCGCGGCTGCACGTCGAGCCCGAACTGTTCGAGGGGCAACTGGTGATCAAGCGCGAGTTGCTGCCCGACGGCCGCGCCAAACTGATTCTCCGCGACCCGCTCAGCGGCGACTTCACCGAACGGATCCGCTGACCGGGTCCGCCACGCGTCGCCTAGGGCGCCTGCACCATGCCCGCGCCGATGTCAGCCACGTCGAAGGTCCCGGTCATGCCGGTACGCACGCCGGAAGCGATGAGGCGGGCCTTGAGCAACGAGCCAGGCACCGCACCCTCCTGCGCCAGCTTCTGCATCCACAGCGCCGCGATGCCGGCCACGTGCGGCGTGGCCATGCTCGTGCCGCTCATCGCCACCAGACCGCCGGTGTGCCTGGCCGACAGGATGCCGACGCCAGGTCCCGAGACCTGCACGTTGGTGTTGCTGAACGGCGCCACCATGAACGACGCTCCGGACTGGCCGAGGGCCGCCACCGAGATCAGACCTTCGGATACGGCGGGCGGGCTGCACGCGATCTCGAAATCGGCGTTTTCGTCGCGTCGGCTCTCGTTGCCAGCGGCGGCGACGATGACGGTGGTCTCGCCAAAGGCCTCGCGCGCCCGCACCAGCGACGCGAGTCGTTCAAACAGCAGCACGTTCTGCCGATAACCCTCGAGCGCGATTGTCGTCGCCAGGTCGGTGGGCAGGCCCTGCTGGGTGATCAGGAAGTCGACAAAGCCCGGGAAGTCGATGCCGAGTGACATCGAAATCACGTGTGCGCCCTCCTCGATGGACCAGTTGATGGCGCTGACGATGGCATCACTGCCGCCGCCGTTGTTGCCGAGGACCTTGCCGATCAGCAGCTTCTGGACGCCGCGCGCCACGCCGATGCGCGTGCCGCTGACGTCGCGCCCGACGATCGTGCCTGCGCAGTGGGTGCCGTGTCCATGGCCGTCGCCGTTGCCCTCGCCGGTGAAGTCCTTCTCCACGACGTTCACGCCGGCAAAGGCCGGATGGTTCTTGGCGATGCCGGTGTCCAGGACGGCAACCACGACACCGGTGCCGTCCATCGTGGATGTGTCGGCCCTGACCGCCGTCACCCCCCATGCGGTGCCGGCAGCAGGCTGGGCCGTGTCCTCGGGCCTGGGTACGGGCTGAATCAGCCGCATGGGAATGACGGGCGCCACGACCTTGACGTCCTTTTTGGCTGCCACGGCCCGGCTGCCTCGGCGGTCCAACTCGTCGATCTCCACGTCCAGGCCGACACGGGAACCGGTGCTCCCCGATGGACCGGCGACCGGTCCGCGGGGGCGGGACGAAGATTCGCGCAGGATGATGTATTTGTCCTTCATGCCATCGCTCCCTGGCACGCGTGCCACGTGCGCCAGTCCACCGTCCTGGTGCCGAGGTGTGCCCGTGCACTCAAGAACGCCGGCCAGTGGGGGAACGCACAGGCACACAACAATTCATAATTCAGACGTCAGCATTGAGAATTCAACAATCAGGCTATTGCGGGAGGCAACGAACCGATGGGTGATGCGCAGGCGGCAAACGAGGCGTTGCGGGTGCCGGGCTTCATCTGCGTCGATCACGTGGCGATCGCTGTACGTCCCGGCGATCTCGAGTCGCAGGTCCAGGCCTACCTGGCACTCGGGTTCACGGAGGTGCACCGCGAAGACGTGCTCGGCGCCGATCAGGTGCGCGAAGTGCTCCTGCGCATCGGCGAGGGCCCAAACCACGTGCAGCTGCTCGAGCCCCTTGCACCGGACTCACCGGTGGCGCGGCAGATCGAGCACAACGGCGGCCGCGGCGGCATGGCGCACGTAGCCCTGCGCGTGGCCGACATCCAGGTGGCGTTCGACGCGTGCGAGGCCCGGGGGTTCCGCATCATCGATCCGGCACCGCGCCCCGGCTCGCGTGGGACGACGGTCTTCTTCGTGCACCCGAAAAGCTCGGCGACCGCGCCATTCGGCTACCTCCTCGAGGTGGTCCAGGAAGGGCCCCGTCGTGGCTGATGCGCGCCACGTATCACCGTCGGCCAGCCCGCTGGCGCTGGCGCAGACGTTCGGCCCGGTGCCGACCGGGGCCTGGCAGCAGCAGGCCCGCCAGGAACTCAACGGCCGCGACTGGCCAGCGCTGCTCTGGTACACCGACGCGGGCGTGGTCATCAAGCCGTTCTACCGCAGCGAGGACCTCCCTGCGCGCGACGGGGAGATGGAGGCCCCACCAGGGGCGCCGCCGTTCACGCGCGGCCAGGACACCTCGTGGCGACGGCTGGACGCGCCGGCCTGGGCCACCGACGCCATCCGCGCGGACCGACTGCACGATGCCGGCGCCACCGCCGTCCAGGAACTCGCCTTTGCCATTGCCGAGGGCGTGGAGCGGCTGATCGCGGATGCCTCAGGCGGCACGCCTGCGGCGGCCTCTGTGGCAGGCATCGAGTTCGTCTTCGCGGTCGGCTCCACCTACTTCGTCGAGATCGCCAAGCTGCGGGCGGCACGCCTGCTGTGGGCGAGCGTGCTGCGCGCCTTCGACGCGCCCGTGCACGCGATGGCCCTGCACGTGCGCACGGCACGCGTCAACAAGAGCGCGACCGAGCCGCACACCAACCTGCTCCGCGCGACGACCGAAGCCATGTCCGCGGTGATCGGTGGCGCCGATACGCTGCTGGTGGAGCCGCACGGATACGACGCCCACCTGGCCGTCAATGTCCAGCACCTGCTGGCCGACGAGGCCCACCTCGGCGCGGTGGCCGATCCCGCCGCGGGCGCCTACTTCATCGAGGCCCTGACCGACGCACTCGCGCGCGAGGCCTGGGCGCTGTTCCAGCAGGTGGAAGCCGCCGGCGGGTACGCCGTCCATGTCGCCTCGGGTGAGCGCGACCGTCAGGTGCAGGCCTCGGCCCAGGCACGCCAGCAGGCCGTGGCGGGGCGGCCGCCCACGCTCGACGGCGTCAAGGACCCTCCCGCCGTGACGGCGCAGGACTCGCGCCCGCAGCGCCCGGATTTCTCGACCATCGACTACCGCAGCGGCCTGCGCGGGGACGCAACCTCGGCGGTCGCCCTGATCCGGACGGGGCCGGCCTGGCTCACCGCGGAGCAGATTCCGGTCAAGCCGTACTACACGCGCGCCGACCTCGACCGACTCGATCACCTCGAGTATGCCGCCGGCCTTCCACCGTACCTGCGCGGGCCCTACGCGACGATGTACGCGCGGCAGCCGTGGACGATCCGCCAGTACGCGGGCTTCTCGACGGCGGAGGACTCCAACGCGTTCTACCGCCGCAACCTCGCGGCCGGTCAGAAAGGACTGTCGGTGGCCTTCGATCTGGCCACCCACCGCGGCTACGACTCCGACAACGCGCGTGTGACCGGCGATGTCGGCAAGGCGGGCGTCGCCATCGATACGGTCGAGGACATGAAGATCCTCTTCGACCAGATTCCACTCGACCAGATGTCGGTCTCGATGACCATGAACGGCGCGGTGCTGCCGATCATGGCGTTCTACATCGTGGCGGCCGAGGAGCAGGGCGTGGCGCCGGCGCAGCTGGCCGGGACCATTCAGAACGACATCCTCAAGGAGTTCATGGTCCGCAACACGTACATCTACGGCCCGGCGCCGTCGATGCGGATCATCGGCGACATCCTCACGTACTGCTCGGCCCACATGCCACAGTTCAACTGCATCTCGATCAGCGGCTATCACATGCAGGAAGCTGGCGCGACCGCCGACATCGAACTCGGATACACGCTGGCTGATGGACTGGAGTACATCCGCACCGGCCTTGCCGCCGGCCTCGACATCGACGACTTCGCGCCGCGACTCAGCTTCTTCTGGGCGATCGGCATGCACCACTTCATGGAGATCGCCAAGCTGCGTGCGGCCCGCGCGCTGTGGGCGCGGCTGGTGCACGGCTTCGGCCCGAAGAACCCGAAGTCCATGGCCCTGCGCACGCATGCGCAGACCTCGGGGTGGAGCCTCACGGCGCAGGACCCCTTCAACAACGTGACCCGTACCTGCGTGGAGGCGTTGGCGGCTGTCCTCGGTCACACCCAGTCGCTGCATACCAACGCCCTGGACGAGGCGATGGCGCTGCCGACCGACTTCTCGGCCCGTATCGCCCGCAACACGCAGATCTACCTGCAGGAAGAGACCGGCATCACCAGGGTGGTCGACCCGTGGGGCGGCAGCTACTACGTGGAACGCCTGACCCACGATCTGATGCAGAGGGCGTGGCAGCACATCCAGGAGGTGGAGAGCCTGGGCGGGATGACCAAGGCGATCGAGACCGGCTTGCCGAAGCTGCGCATCGAGGAAGCCGCGGCCCGGCGGCAGGCGCGCATCGACTCGGGACGCGAGGTCATCGTCGGGGTCAACAGGCACCGCCGCGCGGACGACACGCCGATGGCGGTGCTCGAGGTGGACAACGCCGCGGTCCGCGCGTCGCAGGTCCGTCGTCTTGCGGCGGTGCGGGCCACGCGCGATGCCGCGAAGGTGCGGTCGGCGCTGGCGGCGCTGACCGAGGCGGCAGGGCGCACCGATGCCAACCTGCTGCGGCTGGCCGTGGAGGCCGCGCGCGTCAGGGCCACGCTCGGGGAGATCTCGACGGCGCTTGAGACCGTGTTCGGACGCTATCAGGCTGTCGGCCGTACCATCTCCGGCGTGTACTCCTCCGAGAGCGAGCAGGACCCGGAGTTCCAGAAGGCACGCCGCATGGCGGAGCGCTTTGCCGCCGACGAGGGCCGAAGACCGCGTCTGCTGGTCGCCAAACTCGGGCAGGACGGCCACGACCGCGGCGCGAAGGTGATCGCCACGGCGTTTGCCGACCTCGGGTTCGACGTGGACGTCGGCCCCTTGTTCCAGACGCCGCAGGAGGCGGCCCGGATGGCGGTGGACAACGACGTGCACGTGCTCGGCGTGTCGAGTCTGGCGGGCGGCCACAAGACGCTGGTGCCCGAGGTGATGTCGGCGCTCGCTGAGGTCGGACGCGCTGACATCCTGGTCGTCGTCGGGGGCGTGGTCCCGCCACAGGACTACGCCCACCTGCAGGCGTCGGGCGTCACCGCCATCTTCGGTCCTGGCAGCGTGATCGCGATCTGCGCGCAGCAGATCCTCGACGCGCTCGGGCCGCCCCCCGCGCGATGACGTCGCAGCGACTGCCGGTGGAGACGTACGTCGCGGGCGTGCTCGACGGCGACCGCGTCCTGCTGGCGCGCGCCATCACGCTGATTGAGAGCGACCAGTCGGCCGATGCGCCAGCCGCGGCGGCGGTGCTGGACGCCGTCCTGCCGCATACGGGGCGATCGCACCGGGTGGGCATCACCGGCGTGCCCGGCGTGGGCAAGAGCACGTTCATCGACGCGCTGGGCATGCACCTGGTACGCGACCGTGGGCGCCGCGTGGCGGTGCTCAGCGTGGACCCGTCCAGCCCGCTCTCGGGCGGCAGCATCCTCGGCGACAAGACGCGAATGGAGCGGCTGTCGCTCGAGCCGTCCGCCTACATCCGGCCGACGGCGGCGCGCGGGCACCTCGGTGGGGTGGCCCGACGGACACGCGAGACCATCCTGCTCTGCGAGGCAGGGGGCTTTGACACGATCCTGGTGGAGACCGTCGGCGTAGGGCAGTCCGAGACCGCCGTCCGCTCGATGACCGACTGCTTCCTCCTGCTGCTGCTGCCCGGGGCGGGCGACCAGTTGCAGGGCATCAAGCGCGGCATCATCGAGATGGTCGACGCGATTGCCGTCAACAAGGCCGACGGTGATCTGCAACCGCATGCCCAACGGGCCCGTGCCGAGTACCAGGCGGCGCTGCATCTGCTGCCAACGCCTGCCGACGGCTGGGCCGCGCCGGTGGTGACCTGCTCGGCGCTGACCGGGGACGGCATCGCCGCGCTCTGGGACGTGGTGCTCGACCACCGCGCCCACCTCGACGTGGACGGGCACCTCGTGAAACGACGCCAGCAGCAGGCGCTGGCCTGGATGCGTGAACTGGTGGCGACCGGCCTGGACGCTGCCCTGCGCGCCGATCCCGCGGTAGCCGCGGCCATTCCAACCCTCGAGGCTGCGGTGTCCGAGGGCCGCACCACAGCGGCCGCCGCTGCCCGCGAGGTGCTTGGGCTGTTTGTCAAGCCGCTGTTGTAGTCTGTACGCCGCACGCCGGCCTCCCCCGGTACGCGTTCGGAGCCGCAACGACAATGAGTGAGTTGAAGATCGGGATCGTCGGACTCGGCTGGGTTGCCGGGGCGCACATCGAGACGTTCAAGCATGTGAAGGGCGCGGCCGTCACGGCGGTCTGCTCCCGCCGCGACCTCGACCCGACGGCCCTGCAGGCGCAGTACGGCGTGCCGCTCGCGCCCTACCGCGACTACGCGCAGATGCTGGCCGACCCGGCCATCGACGCCATCGACATCTGCTCGCCACATCCCTTCCACGCCGAACAGGCGATTGCCGCGGCCAACGCCGGCAAGCACTTGATCATCGAGAAGCCGATCGCCATGTCCTGGGAGGACGCCAAGCGCGTCGGAGAGGCCATCCGGGCCAATGGCGTCAAGGCGATGGTCTGCCTCGAGGTTCGCTTCAGCGCGCAGTTCACACTGACCCGCTCGCTGGTCGAGCAGGGATTGCTCGGTGAGTTGCACTTCGGCGAGGTGGACTATTACCACGGCATCGGACCCTGGTACGGCCAATACGGCTGGAACATCAAGAAGGACATGGGCGCGTCGAGCCTGCTGACCGCGGGCATCCACGCCATGGACATCCTGCTGATGCTGATGAAGGCGCCGGTCGAGGAGGTCACCGCCTATGGCACGACCTCCAAGAGCGAGCACTTCACGCCCTACGAGTACCCGACCACCACCGTGAGCCTGCTCAAGTTCGCGGGCGGCCCGATCGGCAAGGTCACCTCCTGCATCGACTGCCTGCAGCCCTACTACTTCCACTCGCACCTGATCGGGAGCCACGGCACGCTGCTCGATACCAAGCTGCACACCACCAGGCTGCCGGGCATGATCAAGACCAAGTGGAGCGAGCTGGCCACGCACCCCATCGACTCCGGTGACGTCAGCGACCATCCCTACCAGCCGCAGTTCCAGGCGTTCGTGGACGCCACCGCCGCCGGTACCACGATGCCGCTGACCGACTTCGAGACGGCGCTGCAGAGCCACCGGGTAGCCTACGCCGCCGACCTGTCGGTGGCCCGTGGGACGCCGGTGCAACTGGCCGAACTCGCGTAGCCGCCATGCCGCGCGTGCTGGCGCTGATGGCGCACCCCGACGACATCGAGATCACCTGCGCCGGCACACTGATCCTGCTGGCCGCGGCGGGGTGGGAGGTCCATCTCGCCACCATGACGGCAGGTGACCTCGGGTCCTCCACGCTGTCAGCCGCAGCGATCTCCAGGATCCGGCGCAAGGAGGCGGCGGCATCGGCCGCCTTGCTCGGTGCCGGCTACACGTGCCTGGGCATCCCCGACCTCACCATCGCCCACACCGAGCGACACAAGCGGATCGTCACCGGGTTGCTGCGCGCCGTGCGGCCCGACCTGCTGGTGACACATCCGCCAGTGGATTACATGGCCGACCACGAGCAGACGTCGTACCTGGCGCGCGACGCGGCGTTCGGGTCGACGATCCCCAACTGGACGGCCCTGCCGCCGATGGGCACGCGAGGCCGCGGGAAGCCGGCGCCCCCCTGCGCGGCGCTGCCGTCGTTGCTCTACGCCGACCCCATCGACCTGGCCACGCCGGACGGCAGCCGGGCCGCGGCCACCTACATCGTGGATATTTCGTCGGTCCTCGAGCGCAAGGCGGCAATGCTGGCCGCCCACGCCTCGCAGCGCGCCTGGCTGCACGAGCAGCATGGTGAGGACGAGTACCTGCACTGGATGCGTCGCGTGGGCGTGGACCGTGCCAAGGACTTCGGCAAGCGCTCGGTGACGCATGCGGAAGGCTTCGTGCCCTATCTCGGGCACGCCTTCCCGACGCACGACATGCTGACCGACGCGCTCGGCAAGGGGCGCGTCAGGACACGACCGGCCCGCTAGCGCTCGCGCGGATCTCGCGCCTCGCGGCAATCGCCGCCATCCACTGGCCGTCCGCTTCGCCCTCGAACTGTCTGAGCACGTCCAGCGGCTCGACCAGTGCCCGCAGCTCGCCCGGCTGGAGCAGATAGTCAGGGTTGGTGGGCCGACCCAGTTCGGCCTGTCTGGCCAGGAACGTCTCGTAGATCAGCAGGCCGCCCGGCGCCAGCGACAGCAGCAGGTGGGGCATTAGTGGCCGATGCAGGTAGCGCGTCACGATCACCACGGCGTAGCCGGGATCGCCGAGGTCGGCGTGACCGCGTTCCAGATCGACCACACGGGTGCGTACCGGCAGCCCCAGCCGGTCGGCCTGGTCCTGCAGGCGGGCCAGTGCAGCGCCGTCGCGATCCAGGGCCGTCACCTCGAGCCCGGCCGACGCCAGCAGCAGCGCATGGCGACCGCGGCCACAGGCGACGTCGAGGGCGCGGCCACTGCGCGGGAGCAGGTCGCCGCACTCCAGCAGCCAGGGCGAGGGCCCGCTCATCGCCTGCGGCTGGTGGCCGCGCGGCCCGTCCCACCGCGACATGCCATGCGACAGCTCGTACACCTGCGTGAAGCCGGCCTGGGCGAGCAGTCGCGTGGCGACCTTGCTGCGGACCGCGTGCTCACAGGTCACCAGCACCGGCGCGTCGGGATCACCCAACATCGCCGGCGCGCTGGCAATCATCTGCAGCGGCAGCAGCATCGCTCCAGGAATGTGGCCGAGGTCGCTGAACTCCTCGGGGGTCCGCACATCAAGCACCTGCATGCCATCGGCGACCAGCGCCGCGGCCGCCGCGCCAGCCACCTGCCGTACCTGACGATCGAACGTCGGATCGAGATGCATGACCGCATCGTAGCGGAGTCGGGCGTCGGCACCTGGGCGCGTTCCGCACCGGGCACCGGCATCAGGCATTAAGATGGGCGCGTGCCTACGACCCGCCTGTTCCTGGTGCGCCACGGCGCCACGCAGTTGACCGCGGAGAACCGCTTCTCTGGAGCGGTCGGCGTGGACCTCTCCGACGAGGGCCGCTGGCAGGCCGCCAAGCTCGGCGAACGGCTGCGGCAGGACCCGGTGTCGGCGATCTACAGCAGCCCGTTGTCGCGCACGCTCGAGACGGCCGACATCCTCGGCAAGACGTTCGGCCTCACGCCGACGACGCGGGATGGGCTGGCCGAAATCAGCCATGGCCGGTGGGAAGGGCTGACGCGTGCCGAGGTCGAGTCACGCTTTGGCGACGAGTACGCGGCCTGGGAAGAAGATCCGTTCACGTTCGCGCCTGAGGGCGGCGAGTCCGGCGTTGCGGTGCTGGCACGGGCCCTGCCGGTCATTCGCGAGATCGTCACCCACCACCAGGGAGAGTGCGTCGTGGTGGTGTCGCACAAGGCGACCATCAGGCTCCTGCTCAGCAGTCTGCTGGGTTTTGACGCGCGCGGCTACCGCGACCGTCTCGACCAGGCGCCAGCGTGCCTCAACGTGCTCGACTTCCGGGACGCGGTGCGCGCGCGTCTGATGCTGTTCAACGACACGTCGCACTATGCACATCATCAGCGGTCGTCGCAGGGCAACCTCTCGCGCTGGTGGGACGGGGCCATCACGTCCCGGCCCTGACGAGCGGCGGCTCGACGATGCTCGGGGCGCTCATCGAGTGAGCTGATCGGGTGATCGTCCGCTCCCGAGGCCGGCCGACAAGACTGCTACAATCGCTCGTTTTCGCGGTAGCCGCCTTCCGCGTCGATTCCGATGGCCGCATCGTTTCTCTCTCACTATCGGCTGCTCGGCCTGCTCGGGATTGGCGGGATGGGCGAAGTGCATCGCGCCGAGGACACGCGCCTGCGCCGCGAAGTGGCGATCAAGATCCTCCATCCCGAGGCGGCCTCGTCACGGGAATGGCTCAGGCGCTTCCGGCGAGAAGCGCGGCTCGCCTCGGCGCTGCAGCATCCGCACATCTGCACCATCCACGAACTCGGCGAGCACGACGGTCAGACCTTCATCGTCATGGAGCGGCTCGAAGGGGCCACCGTCCGCGACGTCATCGAGGAGGGACCAATGTCGCCGCCACGCGTCGTGGCCATGGCGCGGCAGGTGGCCGACGCGCTCGCCGCCGCCCACCGTCGCGGCATCATCCATCGGGACATCAAGCCGGCCAACCTGTTTGTCACCGAGGGCGATTACGTGAAGGTGCTCGACTTCGGCCTGGCCCGGCTGGCCACCGACGAGACCGGTGCGACTGGGGCCTCGGGGTCGGTGCCAGCGGCCGGCGCGGACAGCGCGCCCGGGCCCTCGGCCGCCTCTGGCATGCGTCCCCTGCACCTCACGCAGACCGGGATGGCCATGGGCACCGTCTTTTACATGTCGCCGGAGCAGGCCCGCGGCGACGCCCTCGATGCCCGCACCGATCTGTTCTCGCTGGGCAGCGTCCTGTACGAGATGGCCACCGGGCGCCGCGCCTTCGAGGGCGATGACATCGCGCAGATCCTTGCCAAGATCAGCCACGGTGTATTCATGCCGCCACGGTCGGTCAACCCGGCGGTGCCCAAGGCGCTCGACGCGATCATCGTCAAGTTGCTGGCCGCCGATCCCGACGTGCGCTACCAGGACGGCACTGCGCTGATCGCCGATCTGGACCGCGTCGATGCGCCGAGCGGCAGCACGCCCCACATGCCGACCGCGGTGCCGGCCGAGGCCACGCGGTGGCCGCCGGACTGGCCGCGTGTCGGGCTGGCGGTGTCGGTGATGGTCGTCGCCGGCAGCCTGGCCTACGCGTGGTACGCGCTCCGGGCCCCGGCGCTGACCGATCGCGACAGCATCGTCATCGGCGCGTTCGACAACACCACCGGCCATGCCGTCTTCGACGACACGCTGGCCACCGCCCTCAAGGTGCAACTCGGTCAGTCGCCGTTCCTGGATATCGTCCCCGACACGCGCGTCGTCGAGACCTTGAGGCTGATGGGTCTCGAGGCCGACGCGAAGTTGACCCATGACGTGGCACGTGAAGCCTGTCAGCGGCTCGGGGTGAAGGCCATGATCGACGGTCGCCTGGCCCCGTTCGGCACCCACTACGTGCTCACCGTGTCGGCCACCGACTGCCGCACGGGCGAGACGCTGGCCCGCACCCAGGCCGAGGCATCCCATCGCGAGTCGGTACTGACCGAACTCGGCACGATGACCTCCGAGATCCGCACCCGCCTCGGCGAGTCGCTGCCGTCGATCGCCCGCTTCGACGTCCCGATCGCCCAGGCGACGACGATCTCGCTGGCGGCGCTGAAAGCCTACGCGGTCGGACTCGAGGAACGCCGTCGCGGCCGTGAACTCGAGTCGCTGGCCTTCTTCAAGCAGGCCATCGAGCTCGACCCGGACTTCGCGCAGGCCCACGCCACACTCTCCACCGTCTATGGCGTCATCGGCGAGACCGACCGCAGCGAGTGGCACGCACGAGAGGCCTTCGAGCACCAGCATCGCGTCAGCGAACGCGAACGTCTGTTCATCCGGTACCAGTACCACGACGGCGTCACCGGCAATCAGGATGCGGTCGTCGAAACCCTGCAGGCGTGGCAGGCGGCATATCCTCGAGATTTCGTGCCTGCCAACGCCCTGTCGGTGGTGCAGAACCGGCTCGGACAGTACGACAAGGCCGTCGCTTCTGCCCAGGAAGGCCTGCGGCGAAGTCCCGACCATCCCTTCGCGGTCTCCAATCTCGCCGTGGCCTATCGCGGCCTGGGCCGCTACGAGGAGGCCCGGCGGGTCGCGCAGGCCAGCGTCACGGCCGGGGCCGCGACGATGCCGACGCGGCGGTTGTTGTATCAGCTGACCGTGCTGGCCGGGGATCACACGGCATCGCAACAGCTCGCGTGGGGCCGCGGCCAGCCGCGAGAGTTCGACCTGGTTGCCGCGCAAGGGCAAATCGCCATGTTCGAGGGCCGCTGGCGCGAAGGCGAGTCGCTCTACCGCCGCGCCGCCGAACTGGCGAAGGGGCGGGGCCTGCCCGGCACTGCCGCGGGCCAGCTGGCACATCTGGCCTGGCTCGAGGCCGTGTACCGACCCGGTCCTGACCTGGCGGCCCGCGTACGTCGCGTCATTGCCCTCGGAGAGGAAGGCGCCCAGGCCCGCGCGGCGGCCCGCTTCCGCACCGCAGCTGCGCTCTGCCTGGCGGGACAACACGCGGACGTGCTGACCGCACTGGCCGACGCACAGCGCCGTTCCCCCGATTCGACCTATCTCCGTACCGTCCTGGCGCCCGTGGCTCGGGCGGCACTGGCGCTTGCCGCGAACATGCCGGCCGACGCGGTCGCCAGCCTCGAGCCGAGCCGTGCCACCGAAATCGGCGGACTCGGTGCGCTCGTGCCGATCTACCTTCGCGCCGAGGCGTATCGGCAGCAGCGCGCCTGGGGTCTGGCCGCGAACGAGTACGAGCGGCTACTCCAGCATCGCGGCACCGACCCGTACGCCCCGATGGTGCCCCTGGCCTGGGTCGGACTCGGGCGCGTTCGAGCCGCTGAAGGGAACTTCGCGGTGAGCCGTAGGTCGTACGAGATGGCGCTGTCGCTCTGGCGCGCGGCCGATGGCGACTTCCCCCCGCGCCTTGCCGCGCAGGCAGAGTACGATCGGCTCGCTCAGGGGACCGCTGTGCCCTGAGTCTCTCGAGCTCCCCCTTCTTTCCGAGTCCGCGTGTCTACTCCTGCGTCGATTGCGCATTACCAGTTGCTCGAGCTGATCGGGCAGGACGGCCCGGTCGAGACGTGGCGGGCCCGCGACGCTCGCCTGCAGCGAACCGTGGCCTTGCAGGTGCTCCGCCGCACGGCCGACACGACCCCCGAGCACGTGGACCGGTTCCGCCGCCAGGCTCATGTGGCCTCGCTTGTCACCCACCCTCACATCTGCGCGGTGCACAACTGGGGAGAGGACGCGGACCAACCCTACGTCGTCGGCGAGCTGTTGTCGGGGGAGCGCCTTGACCACGTGCTTGCCAGTGGCGCCATGCCGATCGACCGGGTCATCGACGTCGGCATCCAGCTGGCGGGCGCCCTCAGTGCCGTGCATCGGCGGGGCCTGGTGCACGGTCAGGTGCGGCCCTCCCACCTGCGCATCACGGCCGACGGGCACGTGAAGCTGCTCGGGCTGGGCAACGCCGTCGCGGCCCCGGCGTCCACCGCTCCCGGACTCGGCGCCTTCGCCACCACCGCCCTGGACATCGCCACATCAACGGCCTGGGCGCCCGTGGCCGAGCTCGACCCCTATCAGTCTCCTGAGCAGGTGGCCGGGCAGGGTCCGACTGCGGCAAGCGACCTTTTCTCGACTGGCGCGCTGCTCTACGAGGCGGTCACCGGCACGCGTGCGTTTGCCGGTGCATCCCCCACGGAGCTCTCCAGAGCCATCCTCTCCTCTGCGCCGCCCCCGGTACGGCGGGTCAATCGTCGCGTGCCGGGTCGACTGGCCGACGCCATCGAGCGGGCGCTGTCCAAGGAACCGCACCTGAGGCAGGGCTCGGCGCAGGAGCTGTCGGACGCCTTGCGGCAGGTCCGTCGCGGCACCGATGAGCGGTGGCACCCAGGTCGATGGGCGTGGACGCGGTGGCGAGCGATCGCGGCGACGATGACCCTGGCTCTACTGTCGGCCGGACTGGCCGCCTGGCGCCTCGGGATGCTGCCCGGCCCGGCGGTGGTAGACAGGCCTCGCAATACGGTCCTGGTCAGTGACATCGTCAACGGCACCGCGGATCCGGATTTCGAGGGCACGCTGCGCCAGGCCGTCGTCGTATACCTCGGGCAGTCGCCGTACCTCGACATCGTGTCTGACGAACGGATGCGTGGCGGGCTCAGGATGATGGGCCGCGTGGAGGACGCCAGCCTCACGCATGACGTCGCCACGCAGCTGTGCCAGCGACTCGGTGTGCAGGCGATGCTCGAGGGCAGCGTGTCGGCAGTTGGGGGCTCCACGGTCATCGCGTTGGTCGCGACCGATTGCGAGAGCGGCGCCCCCGTCGCCAGGCAGCAGGCCGAAGTGCTGCGCAAGGAAGACGTGCTGCGCATGGTCGGTGAGCTCACCGCGGGAGTGCGCACCGCGCTCGGCGAACCGCGCACCTCCCTGTCCAGGCACAACGTCGCGATCGAGGATGCGACCACCCCGTCGCTCGAGGCCTTGAAGGCCTACACCGAGGCGGCGGCCCGCCGAGCGTCGGGCAACGAACTCGAGGCGATCCGCTGGCTCGAGCGGGCCATCGCCGCCGACCCCGGCTTTGCACTCGCGTACACGACGTTGTCCAGCGCGTATGGCGGGCTTGGCGAGACCGGACGCAGCGAAGAGTTCGCGCGTCTTGCCTACGAGAAGCGCGCGCGCGTCAGCGAGCGCGAGCGGCTCTTCATCGTGTACCAGTACCACGACCGCGTCACCGGCGATCAACTGCAGGTGCGTGACGCGCTCGAGGTGTGGAGCCGCACCTACCCGCTCGACTACCGCGCCCCGAATGCCCTGGCCGTCCTGTCCAACCGGCTCGGCGACTTTCAGGCGGCGGCAGGCCAGGCCGAAGAAGCGCGGCGGCGTAACCCCATGCACGCATTCCCGTTCTCCAACCTGGCGCACGCGCGCCGCGGGCAGGGACGCCTTGCCGAGGCGCGTGCGGTAGCCGAGCAGGCCATCGGCCAGCAACTGGAGACCGTGCCCATGCGCCGCCTGCTGTACCAGGTGACGCTGCTGCTCGGCGATCCCGCGACCGCGCAGCAGCAGGTGGTATGGGCGAGCACCCGCCAGCGCGGCTTCGACATCGTCGGCGCGCAGGCGCAGGAAGCGGCGTTTCACGGTCGGCTCGACCAGGCGCGGGCCCTGTTGGCGCAGGTGCTGGCGGCGGCACGGCAGCAGGGATTTCCGCAGATCGCCTCCGGCTATGACGCGTGGCAGGCGCTCACCGAGGCGCTCTTCGGAGACCGGGTGCGGGCGCTGGCGCACGCACGCGACGTGGCGCGCACCTCGACCGCGTCCGAGCCCGCCTTGCGGGCCGCGCTGGCGCTGGCGCTGGCTGGCGCGCCCGACGAAGCGGCCGCCGTCATCGAGCGCCATCGCGCCGTGCGACCTGACGACACCTTCCTGAACGTCGCCTACCGGCCTGCCGCGAGGGCGGCCGTGGCGATCGCCCGCAATCAGCCCGCCGAAGCGGTGGAGGCGTTGCGGCCGGCAGCGCCGCACCAGTTCGGCTTCATCGCCGCGCTCGCCCCAGCGTATCTGGAAGGGCTGGCTTACGCGAAAGCGGGTGCGCATGGCGAAGCCGCACGGCTCTTCCGGCAGGTGATCGCGCACCGCGGCTCCGACCCGTTCTCGCCGCTGCTGCCCATGGCGCAGCTGGGACTGTCGCGCGCACTGGCTGCATCCGGCGACCGCGCCGGCAGTCGCCTGGCCTATGCGACGCTGGAGGGATGGTGGGCCAGCGCCGACACGACGATGGCCCTGGCCGCGGCGGTGCGCGCCGAGTCGGCGTCGGTGGCTGACATGGCGCAGTGACGTCGTGCTGATGCTGGTCAGCGTGTCACGGGTCGGGGCGCCGGCTCCGGCTGACAGACCCACGTCACCAGCAGCGCGCATGCGGCGAAGACCAGGGCGTGCAATGTGCGATTGGTCCATGCCGCCCACGGCCATGGGTAGCCGAAGAACGCGAAGTTGAGAGCGCAGTAGACCCACACGGCCAGCAGCAGGGCGACCTGCACCGCGGGACCGTCCCGCGGCCCTGCGCGCGTCCCGCGCACCAGCCACCACGCGGTCGCGCACATCAGCGCCATCGGCACCACCGCGTAGCCCACCCATCCGACCAATGGACCGACCGCGTGCTGCTGGTAGACCAGCCGGCGCACGGTCTTGCCGGCGATAGGCAGCAAGGTCATTGGCAGTGCGATGACGGCCGGCGCCGACCGGCCGCCGGCCACGAGGGCCAGAGGGAGCACACCCATCAGCAGCGGGACGTCGGCGTAGCGGGAGAGCACCGGTACGTCGGTGAACTCGGCGATCAGCAGCAATACCGCGTGCACGCTGAGGCCGGCCCACTCGAGCCAGACCGGCAGCGCGGGGGGCTCGTGCGCCCCATCGGTGTCCGGCGTCGTGGTCGCGACGGCGATGCGCGACCGGTTGTGCCAGGCCCCGAAGGCCAGCGACGCCCCCATGACCGCGCCAAAGGTGGTCTCCATCGCGTTCCACCAGTTGACGTGGGGGTCCAGCGCGACCCAGATGCCGCGTGCGAACGCCTCCGGATTCCAGGCGTGATAGGCCTGCAGGGATTGGCCGAGGGGGAAGCCCACTGCGCCCCCGAGCGTTCCCCAGCCTGCGAGCCGCCAGGCGAGGTCATCGCCTCGGACCCATCGCGTATAGGCCGCAAGCGCCGTGAGCGCGAGCAGCAGACCGCCCCAGATTTCACGCCGGGGACGCAGGTCGATGGCGTCGGGGCGCCAGTGCCAGCTGGCTGAAAAATAGAGGCGGGGCAGGTCGCGTTGGGCGGGGTCGTACGGCGCGTTCAGCAGCCAGGTGCCGAGCATCGCCAGGGCCACTGCGGCGAGCGCGACGAGACACAGCTCACGGGCTCGATAGCGCACCGTCCCAAGCCCCATGCCGAGCAGCACCCCGAAGATGCCGATCCACAGACCGCCCTTGAG
Source organism: Luteitalea sp. (assembly GCA_046593715.1). Lineage (GTDB taxonomy): Bacteria > Acidobacteriota > Vicinamibacteria > Vicinamibacterales > Vicinamibacteraceae > Luteitalea. The sequence continues at coordinate 22,358 of JBKJQW010000108.1, read as the reverse complement.
GGAGAGGCCGAGCAGGCCCCAGCGCAGGGCGGCCCAGTTACCCACCAGCGCCGGGTCCTGCGTCAGGCCGATGGTCTGGCCGTAGGTCATCGCCCCACCCACACCCGCGCCGATGGTGCCCAAGGCGACGGCGCGCATCGCCCAGTGGGCCGACGAGTGCGGCCGCAGCATCGAGACCACCACCAGCGAGACGAGCACTCCGGCAATCATCGCGCCGGTCTCGTGACCGAACTGACCGCGGATGCCCCAGCCCATCGCGCCAGCGGCGGCCGCGGCCAGCGTCAGGCGGAACACGATGCTGCCCGGTGTCTCACGCGTGCTGCCCGGCGCCCGACGGCTCCGGCGCTACCGCAATCCACTGAGAAACTCGACCAGGTCGCGTACCTCGCGTGGCTTGAGGATCAGGCCGAGCGGCGGCATGGCCGAAACCGGATCGGTGCGCTCGGCGATGTCGGTCTTCTTCACCCGTCGCTGCACCGCCGGCGCCCCGGTGAGCACGACGACCTCGGTCTCGGTCTCTTCCCGCACCGTGCCGTCGATGCGGTCGCCGTTGTTCAACGTGATGCCGACCATGCCGAAGCCTGGCGCGATCCGCTTGTTGGGCTCGACCAGCGCTTCGAGCAACTGGTCGCGCGTGAGCGTGGCGCCGATCTTCGTGAGATCGGGGCCGACATCGGAACCACGGCCACGAATCGCGTGACAGCGCGTGCATTCGGCGAGCGGATTCTGGGTCAGGACCTGCTGTCCCTTACGCGCGTCGCCGCCGACGACCGCGCCAGCCCGCACGGCCTTGATCAGCGCATCGGCCTGTTGCGCGCGCTGGTAGGCATCGAGGCGTTTCTGCAGGGCAGGGGCGCCGTCGGTCTGGACCGCGTCGACCAGGTCGATGTGCAGCACCGGGGCGAGTCGGCCGGCGTCGAGGTCGTCCAGATAGGTGGCAAGACGCCTGCGCGCCTCGACCGACTTCAGCGTGCCCAGCACCTCGAGGGCCCCCTGCTGCTCAACTACGGCCCCGGTCTTGATGAGGGCCCGGAGGTGTTCGACCTTGGCGGCAGCCGGAATCGGCAGACCGGGCAGCAAGGCGAGCGCCGCCCGTCGAACCAGCGGGTCGGTGTCGGCCAGCGCGGTCTGCATGAGCACACTCATGTCGCCGGCCTTCATGGCCTGCAGCCCACGCAGCGACGCGGCTCGCACCATCACGGATGGGTCGGACCGGAGCTGCGCATTGAGCACGGGCGCGGCGTTCCTGGCCTCGATGCGGCCGGCGGCCTCAGCCAGCGCCACCTTGATGTCGACGTCCGGCTTGCTCTCGACCGTCGCCTCGTGCACCAGCCGCTCGATGGCGGCGCGGGCGGCGGCGGCATCACGACTGGGCGCGGCAGTCCTGGCGGCGCGCCGCTTCCCGGCTTGCCCGGCAGCGACAAGGGCAGGGCGCGCGCCCTCACCCTCGCCGTTCCGCGCAGCGAGAGCCGGCCGACTGCCGACGCGTGGCGCCGGAGTGGCCGCCGTTGCTCGGGGGAGGGTCACCTGGCTGTGGTAGAAGCCGTCCACGCGATCCATCGGCGAGGGCGCGGACCAGACCCCCAGCGACGCGATCGCCTCGATGCGCAACTCCGATGGTGCGGCGCCGCTGCGCGCGAAGGTCTCGAGGCGCGCCACGGCCGCGGCGGTACCGAGGCGCAGGTTGGCGTTGATGGCCCTCCGCAGCAACGGCTCGTTGGCCGGCGTCGCTGTGTCGAGCACCGCCGCCAGTTGCGGCACGGCCCCAGCAATGCCGCCGTCGTCGTTGATCGCTCTCGCGGCGTCGGTGACGATCGCCTCGTCGGCATCGGCGAGGAAGCGCGCCACGCCCGCATGCCTGAGTCGCCGCAACGCCACCACCGCCGCGCTGCGCACGCCGGCCGAGGGATGTGAGGCCAGTGCCTCCAGTCCCGCGCTGTCGCCAATCGAGGCCAGCGCTCCGGCTCCGGTGTGCTGCAGCCACTGGTCGCGGCCGTTGTTGGCCGCGAGCATGGCGATGATCGGGACGGCAGCGGGCCGGTAGGCGAGACGGCCAAGCGCCTCGGCAGCGAAGAACCGCACACGCGGCGAGGTGTCGGCAAGCAACGGCACGACGCGATCGGCCGCCTGGGTGTGGCGCACATCACCGATCAGCCGCGCTGCCTGGGCACGAATCTCGGGGTCGGGGTCGCCGAGGAAGGCGGTCAGTTCGCTCGCCTGCCTGGCATCTTGGCGCGCGTGCTGGGCGACGCCCCACAGTCCGTGCAGGCGGGCGTGCAGGTTGGACGTGTCGCGCGCCGCGCCGAGCAGCGCCGGGACGTCGCCACGCCGTACGAGTTCGAACTGAGCCTTCTGCCGAACGCGCATGTCCGCGTGCCGGAGCAGCGCCACACAGGCGGCGGCCGGCCGTTGCGAGAAGTCAGCCTGCAACAAGGCCTTCACCTCGGTGCGGATCGCGCTGCCAGCGTCGGCCGGCGTGTCGAGCTTCCACAGCCGGCCGTTGCTCTTGGAATCCCAGCCGGTGATCCAGTCGGTGAGGTACAGCGCGCCATCGGGGCCGAACTTCATGCCCACGACGAGCACCCCCTTGGTGAGGACCTTCTCGTCTGCCTTGCGGAAGCCGGCGCCATCGGGCTGCAGCGTGAAGCCATAGACGCGTGCGTTGGGAGCCGCGCCCGGGAAGCTCGAGACGAAGAAGTAGTTCTTCCACGCGTCGGAGAGCGCAGTGCCCGGGTTGTAGGCCATGCCCGACGGGCCGGCATACCAGTTCTCGATCGGCGGCAGGAGGTGCGCCGCCCGGTTGTCCGGACGAGGCTTGAAAAACGACTCGCGCATCCAGACGTTGTACCGGTTGTTCCTGACGTCGGTGTACTTGCCGTACTGCCAGTTGGAGCGCCAGCCGCTGTCGGAACCGTAGGGGAGATAGACCAGCCGCTCCTTTTCGCCCGCGTGATCGCCGTCGTTGTCCACCGAGATCAGGTTGGCGCGATCGTCGAAGGAGAACTCCTGCAGATTACGCGTGCCGGTGGAGAAGACCTCGAAGCCCGACCCGTCCAGCTCGGACCGCACCACCGCGCCCTGATTGGGCACGCTCCACGTCTTGCCGGACTTGTCGACGACGTGCAGGCCGATGTCGCCGACTTCCCAGTACAGACGACCGTCCGGGCCGATGGTCACGCCCGAGACGCCGTGGCCGCCAAAGGCTGGATGGGTGTTGAAGCCCTCGCCGATCGTGGTGCGCTGGTCGAACACGCCATCGCCATTGCTGTCGCGGAGGCGGTAGACCCCTGGCGGGACACCGGCGAAGAGGCTGCCTTCGTGCGCCAGGATGCCGCCAAGGATGTCAAACGCCGGCTCCTCGTTGAAGCCTTCAAACACCAGCCGCGACTCGTCGGCACGGCCGTCACCGTCGGTGTCGCGGATGCGGTAGATCCGCTCCTTGTATTCCTGCATGTCGCGGATGTCGCGCGAGCCGTCGCCGTTCAAGTCGGTGATCCAGACGTTCCTGCTGCTGTTGGCCGGCGCCATCACCGTGCGGTAGAAGTCGCGCAGGTGCTGCATCGTCCGTAACGTGTGCACGGTGGCCATCCAGTCCTGGTGCTGACGGATGTCGAGCGGCATGTTGTTGCGGGTGGTGCTGGTCACATACAGCGTGCCGTCGGGCTCGATGTCGAGAGCCACGGGATCGATCAGCAACTCCTGTGGTGCCCACAATGACAGGTCGAGGCCGTCAGCGACTTCGACCGCGAGCTTGCTCCGGGCTTCGGTCGCCAGGCGACTGGCAACCTCCTTGTCGAGGCGGGTAATGGCCCCGGGCGTGGCCGGGGGAGCGGTCGGCGGCTGCGCCCCGCGCAACAGCACGCTGGAGGCAAGGGACAGCCCGAGCAGGACGGCAACGGATGGCCAGCGCGATTGCATGGAATTACCTTGATTTCTATCACGGTTTGGCGCCAGGGGCGGCTCGCTCGATTACCATACCGGCACCGAACGGGGCATGGGGCACGGGCACGGAACGGGGAACAGGAATGCGGATGCGACAGAGGTTGATCGGGGTGCTGGCGGCGATGGCCGTGGCGGGGACCGTCGTGGCGCAGGCGCAGACGCCGGCGCGCACGAAGGTGATGCTGCTGGACGGCGAGAGCGGCGGTCCGTACCACAAGTGGCAGGCCACCACGCCGCTCATCAGGCAGGCCCTCGAGGAGACCGGGCGTTTTGACGTCACCGTGGTCACCGCCCCTGCCACCACGGGCGTGCTCGCCACGTTCCAGCCCGACTTTGCCAGCTACAAGGCCGTGGTCTTGAACTACGACGCGCCAGACGAGCGCTGGCCCGGGCCCCTTCGCACGGCCTTCGAGCAGTACGTGGCGGGCGGCGGCGGCGTAGTGATCGTCCATGCCGCCAACAATGCCTTCTCCGGCTGGAAGGCCTACAACGACATGATCGGGGTGGGCGGTTGGCGAGGCCGTACCGTCGCATCGGGGCCGTACTGGTACTACAAGGACGACAAGCTGGTGAAGGACCCGAGTGAGGGTCCCGGGGCGTCGCACGGCCGGCGCACACCCTATGCGGTGAGGACCCGCGTGGCCGACCACCCCATCACCCGTGGTCTGCCATCGGAGTGGATGCACCAGGGCGACGAACTCTACGCGCACCTGCGCGGCCCCGGCACCAACATGACGATTCTGGCGACAGCCTATGCCGACCCCGCCAACAGCGGCACTGGCCGGGATGAGCCGGTGCTGATGACGAGCACGTTCGGCAAGGGGCGTGTCTTCCACACCATCTTCGGGCACGACATCGTGGCGATGAGCTGCGTGGGGTTCGTGGTGACGCTGCAACGCGCGACCGAGTGGGTGGCGACCGGCGTCGTCACGCAGAAGGTGCCGGCCTCGTTCCCGACGGCCAAAACGGTCAGCTACCGCGCCGACCTGGCCGCGCTGGATCCGAACTACGTGCGTGGCCTGAACGCACTGGACGTGAAGTAGGCCGATCGGTCGGTCGCCGGTCCCGAACGCGTTGGAGACGATGCGGGTGCCCGGCGGCCGTGTCCTCGGCTATGCTCTCGACCCATGACCCGCATGCGTTCGCGTCGTCTCACGTTGGCCCTTCTGCTCGCGACCCTGTCGCCGACGCCAACCCTCCTGGCGCGGTTGGACGAGCAAGCCGCACTCGCGCCGGTCGCCGTCGATCGCCTCGACATTCCGGCCACTGACGATGGCCTGCCGGGTGTCGGGCCGCTGCGACGCTACGCGTGGTTCCGCACGCTGTGGCACGACAAGCGGACCAGGTGGGCTACCGAGGTCCAGCAGGATCAGGGCGCCGTGGTGCTGCTCGGCGATTCGATCACCCAGGGATGGAACGAGCGTCTGGCGGCGGCGTTTCCAGGGATGAAGGTGGCCAACCGCGGCATCAGCGGCGACACCTCGCGAGGGGTGCTGCTCCGCCTGAAGCAAGACGTCCTCGCCCTCAACCCGAGTGCCGTCGTGCTGCTGATCGGCACCAACGACATCGAAGAAGGTGCGCGACCGGACGTGGTCGAGACCAACACGCGGCTGATCCTGGCCGAGCTGCGCGACCACAACCCGCGCATGCCGATCGTGCTGTGCCAGGTGCTGCCGAGTTCGGCAAAGATGAAGCGCCCCACGCCGATCATCAAGGAGCTCAACACCCGCCTGCTGGCCCTGGCCAAGAACGACCCGCAGGTCACGCCCGTTGACACCTGGCGGCTGTGGGCCGATGCCGACGGCGACGCACCGATTGCCGAATTCCCGGACCTGCTGCACCTCAACGACGCCGGCTATGCACGGTGGGCCGCCTCACTGCGTCCAGTGCTGGAGTCGATCGGCGTGCTGGCGCCCGTGATCGCGCCGACGCCCGTCGAGCCCGGCTTCGAGCCGCTCTTCAACGGGCGCGATCTCACGGGGTGGGGCTACCGTGCGACCACCGAACAGGAGAAGGCCGCTGCTGCGAAGTGGCAAGCCTCCGACCCCAACGCCGCCGCCTGGCCGTTTGTGACCGAGCCGGTCAGCTTCGACGGCCGGCAGGCCAGTGTGGATGGCCGCTGGCGCGTGGTCGGCGACCACATCGCCGCTGTCACGCCGCCGGAGGGACGCAAGATCTCGCAGCTCTGGACGACCCAAACCTTTGACGGGGATTTCGTGCTGAGGCTCGAGTTCCGCGCCACCCCCAATGCCGATGGCGGCGTCTTCCTGCGTGGACCGCAGCTGCAGGTGCGGGACTACCGGCTGGCAGGACCTTACACCACGCTTGCCAGCTATCGGCCGCAGGACTGGAACCAACTCGAGATCACGGTGAAGGGCGAGACCGCAGAGGTGACCTGCAACGGCGTGGTGATCGAGGCGGCGTTCAAGGTGCCGGCCTCGGGCGGCATCGGCCTGGAAGCCGACCGTGGGCAGATGGAGTATCGCCACATCCGTATCTCGCGCGGGCGCTGACCCACTCCGCTGCGCCCGCGACGTGAGGCGCGAGCCGCACGCTCGCGGGTGCCGGCGGGACCACGTCGGCGTGTACGTTCGGGCCCCGCCGCACGTTGTGTCAGGTAGCCCCGATGCCATCGCCGCAACCCACGCCCTTCACTGCGCGCAACCTCATCGCCCTGTCTGACGGCACGGGCAACAGCGCTGCCAAGTTGCAGAAGACCAACGTCTGGCGCCTCTACGAAGCCCTCGACCTCGGCCAGGGCGATCAGGTGGCGCTCTACGACGATGGAGTGGGCACCGCGTCGTTCAAGCCGCTGGCCATCCTGGGCGGCGCCTTCGGCTTCGGGCTGAAGCGTAACGTCCTCGACCTCTATCTCTTCCTGAGCCGCACCTACCGGACCGACGCGGACGACCCTGCCAGCAGCGATCGCATCTTCGCGTTCGGATTCAGTCGCGGCGCCTACACGGCACGAGTGCTCGCCGCGCTGGTGACCAACGTGGGTCTGATCCGTGCCGACACGGAGGCCGAACGTCGCCGCCTCGCGCTCTGGGCCTACCGGATCTATCGTGCCGATCGCTTTCCGCACGCGTGGCCGGTGCGCGTCGCGCGTCGCCTGCGCGATGTGGTCCTGCGCGCGTGGGAAGCCGCATGGGGCCGGAGCGCGTTCGATCCCGCACGCACCGTCAAGGCCGACATCGAGTTCCTCGGCGTGTGGGACACCGTGGCCGCCTACGGCCTCCCGGTGGAGGAACTGACGCGCGGCTGGGAACGCTGGATCTGGCCCATGCTGCCCAAGGATCGCCGCGTCTCGGAGCGAATCCGGCGCGCCTGCCACGCGCTGGCGCTCGACGACGAACGGCAGACGTTTTTCCCGTTGCTGTGGACCGAGGACGAGGAACCGCGTAACGCCACGACGACGCATGTCGACCAGGAGCGGCTCACCCAGGTGTGGTTTGCCGGCATGCACTCCGACGTCGGCGGCGGCTATCCCGATGACGGGCTGGCGCACGTGCCGCTGGCCTGGATGGCCACCGAGGCGAGCAAGCGAGGGTTGCGGTTCCGGCAGGCGTTGTGCGGTCCGAATCGCCGCATCCCCGCCGAGTGGGACGACCGCGCCGTGGTCACCGCGCCGATGCACGACTCGCGGGGTGGCCTCGGCGGCTACTACCGCTATCACCCGCGCCCGCTGGAGCGACTCTGCAACGACGACCACGCCGATGTCCGCGTCACGCGCCCGAAGATCCACGAAAGCGTCCTGGAACGTATCCGCCAGGATGTCGGCGCCTACGCGCCTGTCGTACTTCCCGAGCGCTACGCGGTGGTCACCGCGGACGGACGTATCCAGGCCGACGACGGGTCGGCTGCAGGCGTCGCGTCCGAGCTGGCCAATCCGTACGAGCACGCGACCCAGCGTCATGCCAGGCGTCTCAGACAGGAACAGGCCCTCAATGCGGTCTGGTGGCGGCGACTCGCGTACTTCTTCACCGTCGCGGCCACGCTCGTGCTGGTGCTCATCCCGCTTTGTCCGGTCAGGGAGCGTCTCGACTGGCTGGGCGCGCCGCAGGCCACGCTGGCATCAGTGGTGGGAATGCTCGACTCCCTGCTGCCTGGCGCGCTGGCGCCGTGGCTGCAGTACTACCAGCAGCGGCCATGGCAGTTGTTTGCCGGGGCCGCGATCGTGCTCGCACTGATGGCGTGGGGTGCGCGTCTGAAGACGCTGGCCACCGACCGGATGCGGTCGATCTTTCACGAGCACGGCATGCGCGCCCAACCGGTGCCGCCAGTGAGTTCGCCGACCGACTGGCTCTACCGCCTGCGCACGAGCACGCCCTACCGCCGCGGGTTCCATCTGCTGACCTACCACGTCCTGCCGAACGTCTTCGGCCTGGGCCTCCTAGTGCTGCTGGTCGGCGTGCTGCCGCTGCGGACCATCTTCGAACTCCGCAGTCGGGCGGGCCTGCTGCCGGCATCCACATGCCGGCAGGCCGAACCCGTCCCCTGGGCCGGGCCGGCTGGCACCTTCCCGCTCTGGCCGCATCTGCTGTGCAACGCCACCGGGATCACCGTGCAGAAGCGCCAGCGGTATCGCGTGGAGATTGCGCTGCCCGCGGCCTGTTCGGCTGCAGACCCCGCGATCCCGCCCACCGCCCGGCGGACCGGCGCGTGGACCGACCGGAGTATCCCGGTGACCAGCAGCGAGGGGTTCTCGTCGCTGCATGGGGCCGGCGGCTCAGCCATCCAGAAACTCCTGATGACGCTGGCGGTCCCGCTGCGCCGTGAGATGAGTGCGAACTGGCTCATCCCGGTTGCCGAGGTCGGCACCACCAACCCGCAGCGCATCCCCCTGCGGGACGGCGTGTTCGAGGCTGGCCAGGACGGACCGCTGACGCTCTGGGTGAACGACCTGGTGCTGCCGTGCCCGGCGTGGGACTGCTTCTATCGCAACAACGCCGGCGGGCCAGCCACCGTGCGCGTCAGCAAGGTCGACGCGCCCAGGCTGCCGCCGCTCCAGCCGCTCGATACCTGCACGCGATGACGCTCGAGTGATGCGTGCCGCGAGCGCGGGTGCGCGGCACGCGTCGAGACATGGTGCGTTGCCGCGAAGTGAGCTAGAGCTCGACGATCGTGACGCCGCGATTGGTCGGGTGCGCCCGTACGGCACGGATGGAAGGAAGGCCACGCAGCGCCTCCAGCACCGCGGCGCGGACGCGGCCGGTGCCGATGCCATGCACCACCTCGACGCGCGCGCAGCCCGCGCGCAATGCCGCATCGAGATGGGCCAGGAGTGCGGTGCGTGCCTCCTCGGTCGTGTGTCCATGCAGGTCCACCACCGACGGGGCCGCACCGGGGTCGGCACCGGGGTACGCCGTCGGCGCTGCGACGGTCGGCCTGCGCGGCGCCTTGGTCCGCACCAGGTCGAGCTCATCGCGACGACACGTCATCGTCAGCGACCCCACGGTGACGCGGTACTGCGGACCGAGCGTGTCGAGCACCACGCCCTCGCGCTTGAACGCGCGGACCAGGACCCGCTGACCCGTCGGCAGGCGGTCGCTCATCGCAGGTGTCGCTCCAACAACGCGTAGGCCTGCTCCCGCATGGCGTCGGGGAAGTCGTGATCGCTGTCCGGATGTTCGACCACGAGCGCGTCGGCGGCTCCGAGCAGCGCGTACACCGGACGCGCCGCGGCGGCAATCCTGTCCACGCTCTGCCAGCGGAAGTTCGCGTCTCGGCGCGGTGCGCTGATCAGGCAGGGGCGCGGCGCGAGCGCGCCGATCAATTCCGCGAAGTCGAACGGGATGTCCACCAACCGGCCCGCGTAGGCGAGCAGACGCGGCATGTAGCGCACCTGGCACCACCCTCGCTCGGGCTGCCACACCCCTGGGTCACCGCCGTAGTAATCGGTGTAGAGGTCGAGGCCGCAGCTGGAGACGATGACCTGGAGCCGCCTGTCGAACGCCGCGGTGTAGACGGCGTTGTGGCCACCCAGGGAATGACCGATCGCGCCAAAGCCGCCTGCGGCGACATACGGCAGCGACTCCAGCAGGTCGAGGCCGCGGATGTTGTCCCAGACCGCCTTCATCGTCCCGCTGGCGTAGCCCAGGCCGAGCACGTCGGGCTGGTACTGCGCCAGCAGCGGATACGACGGCGCAAGCGTCACGAACCCGCGCTCGGCAAGTTCGGCGGCGTAGGCCCGGTTCGGTCGTCCGCCGAGTCCGACGACGACGTCGTGGCCGATGGTCGCGTCGGTCGGGTGCAGGCAGAGGACCGCGCGAGCGGACGCACCGGACGCCAGGGCCCGCTTGGGAATCAGCAGCCAGGCCGGTGTGCGTTCCGCGACGCCTGTCGCGTAGGTGACCGCGCGGCGCAGGTAGGTGCCGCAGTCGGTCTCGCTGGTCACCTGCATCTGCAGGGGCACGCGCCGTTCTCGGCCGGGCAGGGGGCCCATCACCTCTTGCATGCCGCGCAGGATCTCGCGCTTCCTGTACATCCACTGCGCGGGTGTCCTGACGGGCTGGACGCGACCGTCCTGGTCGCGGTACCGAAGCAGGTCGAGGCGGTCCAGGCGCGGCTGCGGAGACTGGCGTGCCATGACCGGGCGCGCGGCGGCCAGGGCCATGAGCCCGGCGGCGCGGGTCAGGAATGCGCGCCGAACAGCAGACGGGAGCATGGCGCAGCGTTCATCGCTGGTGGTGGTCGTGTCAAGCCGCGCGGCGCGCCCAGGTCATGCGCGCGCTGGCGGCGTGGCGGGCGCGTCGCGGGGGGGGGCTGTGTTTCAGCGGGGCAGCGCGAAGGCGACGATCGTGCCACCCGCGGGGCGGTTCGACTTGCCGCCCCCGGCCGAGATGACCACGAACTGCCGGTCGCCCACCATGTACGTGCTCGGCGTGGCCGTGCCGCTGAAGGGCAGCGTGGCCTGCCACAGCACCGTGCCGGTCCTGGTGTCGAAGGCACGGAACGTCTCGTCGGCGCTGGCGCCGATGAAGATCAGCCCGCCCGCGGTGACCACCGGACCGCCATAGTTCTCGGTGCCGGTCGGGGCGATGCCTCGCGCGGTGAGCTCGCGATACTCGCCGAGCGGCACCTTCCAGAGCAGCGCGCCCGTGTTCATGTCCACGGCGTTGAGCGTGCCCCAGGGGGGCTTGATCGCAGGATAGCCCTCGCGATCGAACCAGCGCTGGAAGCCCCCGAAGGCATACGGCGGCTCGGCCTGCCGGACGGGCTCGGTCGAGGCAGCCGCAGGTGGGGCAGGTGCCTCGGTGCCGAACAGGAAGCCGGCGATGGCGGTGCGTTGCCGGATGCCGAGGCGGTCGAACGGGGGCATGCGACCGCCGCCCTGCTGCATCACCTGCATCACCTGCTCGACCGTGCGTCGCCCCTTGATCGCATGCAGGTCGGGCATACCGCCGCGGACGTCGCCGCGCCGATCCGCGCCGTGGCAGGCCGCACATTGGACCAGGTACTGGCGGTGTCCGAACGACAGCGCGGCGCCATCGGGACCGCGGGTCGGCACCAGACGATAGAACCACGGGATCTCGTTGACGTTGGCGTAGAGGACGCCACCGGGATCGGCCGCGGCGCCACCCCATTCGAAGCCGCCATCCGGACCCGGAAACAGGATGGTCTCCTCGAGGCTTGGCGGCGGCATCGCACCGGCATTGCCACTGCGCGCCAGTCGGTCCTGCGTGAGCAGCTGCGCCATCGGCGAGATCGTCGCCACGTCGTCGGCCGTGTAGCGCTGACGCATCAAGGGCGCGGGTTTCTCGGGCACCGGCTGCGTCGGCCAGACCTTCACACCCGGGAGGCGTGAGGGCACGGTGGGCTGCTCGCGGATGGGCCAGAGCGGCGCGCCCGTGACCCGGTCGAAGGCAAACAACAGCCCGTGCTTGGTGCCCTGCGCGACGGCGTCGATGCGCTTGCCCTGGTGGGTCACGGTGAGCAGCGTCGGGGGCGCCGGCAGGTCGAGGTCCCACAGATCGTGATGCACGATCTGGTAGTGCCACAGCCGCCGGCCGGTGGTGGCGTCCAATGCGATCAGCGAGTTGGCGAAGAGGTTTTCGCCGTAACGGTCGCCACCCCAGAAATCCGGCCCCGCCGTCTCGGTGGAGACGTAGACGATGCCGCGTGCCTGGTCCACCGAATGTCCCGACCAGTCCGAGGCGCCGCCAGCGGTCTTCCACGCCTCCGGGGGCCACGTCTCGTACCCGTACTCACCAGGCCGCGGGATCGTGCGGAACGTCCATGTCAGTTCGCCGCTGCGGACGTCGAAGGCGCGAATCCCGCCGGCCACATGCTCCGGAATCAGTCCGCCGACGATGATCAGGTTCTTGTAGACCACGCCTGGCGTGTTGAGCCGCACCGAGGGGGTGCCACCAAGCCCCAGCCCCCGACCGAGATGAATCGCACCGTTGTCGCCGAACGTGCGTACGGGCTTACCGGTGACGGCGTCGAGTGCGTACAGCCAGGTGCCAGCGGAGGTGAACACGCGTCGATCCCGGCCGTCTGCCCAGTACGCCAGGCCACGCTGCCGATTGCCAACCGCGTCATCGTGCTCGCTGCGCGGGTCGAAGCGCCAGCGCGGCTGTCCGGTGGCGGCGTCGAGTGCGATGACGTGGCGTGCGGGCGATGCGGTGTAGAGCACCCCGTCGACGATCAGGTTGTTGGTCTGGAAGTCGCCGCGGCCGCTGCCGGCGGTCTCTCCCGCAGCGGCCGGGCTCAGGGTGTCGAACGTCCACGCCACCTCGAGGCGGCCGACGTTGGCGGCCGTGATCTGGTCGAGGGTGGAGTAGTGCGTGCTGCCGGAGTCGCCGAGATAGACGGGCCAATCCCGGCCCGCGCTCTGTGCGGTCGGTGGTGGTGCCACGCCCCCGGTGCAGCCGGCGCACAGCAACAGGATAGAGAGCGCGAGCAGGGGGAACGCGTGCACGGTGAGTCTCCGGCGCCACTATAGCGGAATGGCCGAGCTCGCGTGCGTCACGTTGTGTACCATGCACGCCATGCCTGCCGCCGCCTCGCGCCACATGTCGTTGCTGCGGTCGTACACACCCGCGGATCTGCTGACGATCGGCAACGCCGCGTGCGGCACCATCGCCATCTTCCTGTGCCTGGAGCACCTGGCCGCACAACAGGTGCGCTACCTGTGGACCGCCATCCTGCTCCTGCCGCTGGCGCTGGTGTGCGACGTGCTCGATGGCTACGTCGCGCGTCTCGACCGGGCGCGGCAGTCCAGGCTCGGCGCCGACCTCGACTCGCTGGCCGACGTCATCTCCTTTGGTGTCGCGCCTGCCGTGCTCGGGTACACGCTCGGCCTGCGCGGTGGCTGGGACATCCTCATCCTCACCTACTTCGTCGTCTGTGGCGTCAGCCGTCTGGCGCGGTTCAACGTGACGTCCGACGCCCTCGCCGATGCGCACACCGGCAAGGTGAAGTACTTCGAAGGCACGCCGATTCCCACCAGCGTCGTGATCGTCGCCATTCTCGCCGTGGCGCTGTGGACGGGCCGCACCGATCAGTCCCTGTGGCTCGGGGTATACCGCATCGGCCCGGCCTGGTGGCATCCGCTCTCCCTGCTCTATGCGGCGAGCGGCAGCGCGATGATCAGCGCCACGCTGCGAATCCCCAAGCCGTGACATCGTGCGCCGGCTTGCGATAATGCGCTGTGCGGCCACGCCGGCCGGCAGAAGAGGCAATCGTGGCGGGACGACTGGCTGGAAAGCGGGCGCTGATCACTGCGGCGGCACAGGGCATCGGACGGGCGAGTGCGGAGGCCTATATCCGTGAAGGTGCGCACGTCATCGCCACCGACGTCAACGGCGAGGCGCTGAACGGCCTTGCTGGGTGCGACCTGCGCACGCTGGACGTCACCGACGGCGCGCAGATCGCATCCCTGGTCGAGGCGGTGGGTCCCATCGACGTGCTGTTCAACTGCGCCGGCACTGTGCACGCGGGCACCATCCTCGAGTGCACCGACGCCGACTGGGCGCGCGCGTTCGACCTCAATGTCACGGCGCAGTTCCGCATGGTGCGCGCGTTCCTGCCCGGCATGCTCGCACAAGGGCGAGGCTCGATCATCAACATGTCGTCAGTGGCCTCCAGCGTCACTGGCGTGCCCAATCGCTTTGCCTACGGTGCCAGCAAGGCGTCGGTCGTCGGCCTCACCAAGTCGGTGGCCGTGGACTTTGTCGGCAGGGGCATCCGCTGCAACGCCATCTGTCCGGGAACGGTCGAGTCGCCCTCGCTGCGCGACCGGATCCGCGCGCAGGCGGCAGCGAGTGGCCAGGAGGAAAGCGACGTCCTCGCGGCATTCCAGGCGAGGCAGCCGATGGGTCGACTGGGCACACCGGCCGAGATCGCCCAACTGGCGGTCTATCTCGGCTCCGATGAGTCGACCTTCACCACCGGCGCCATCCACGTCATCGACGGCGGCTGGACGACGTAGCGGACGACGCCCTACTCACCCGGGCGATCCGGGACGGAGCCCTGATGTCCTGGATTGCTTACGCGTTGTTGTCCGCCGTGGCCGCGGCGGCCACGGCCATCCTGGCCAAGCTCGGTGTCGAGCAGGTGCCCTCGACCCTGGCCACGGCGTTGCGCACCGTGGTGGTGGTCGTCTTTGCGTGGGCCATTGTGGTCGCGCAAGGGCAACAGTCGGCGATCGCGACGCTGTCACCGCGGTCGCTCACCTTTCTGGCCCTCTCGGGTGTCGCCACCGGCATCTCGTGGCTGGCCTACTTCCATGCGTTGAAGATCGCCCCTGCGGCCTGGGTTGCGCCGATCGACAAGCTCAGTCTGCCCCTGACCGTGCTCCTGGCCGTCATCGTCCTCGGTGAGCCGGTGCGGTGGCCAGCGGTGGTGGGCGTGGTCCTGATGGTGGTCGGAGCCTTGCTGACGCTGGCGTGAATCCACGCGGCCTCGGCACGGCCTCCGCAGCCGCCTATGGTGCGCCGATGAGCGTAAGACCCACACCGCTGCCGTGCGGACCGGCCATCGGGGTGAGCGCGAATGTCGCTGTGCCATGTCCGACGGTGACCGCGCGTCCGCCGATCACACCCAGTGCCGCCCCGAAGATCACGTCGCTCATGTAGTGGCGGTTCTCCTGCAGGCGCGAGGCCCCAACATAGGCGGCCATGCCGTACGCCGGCACGCCAACCTTCCAGCCGTAGTGCCGCTGCAGCACGGTGGCGGTGGCAAAGGTCGCCGAGGCATGACCCGAAGGGAAGGAGAACCGCGTCCCATCAGGGCGATGGCGATTGACCGACAACTTGAGGCCCTGCGTCATGACGGCGGTCAGCAACTGGGCGCGCGCCAGGTCTGCGCCGACGATTGCCAGTTCGACGTGGCCGAGCGCATGACCGAGAGCAAACGTGGCCGCCGCGAGGCCGCCCTGCAGGGCACCGGAGCCGAGCAGATCGCCAGACTCGAACACCTCGTCGAGGCGCGGCGCGTGCGCGGCGCGGCGGGTGATGTCGCCGTCCTCGCCATGCACGGCCAGGCTGGCTGCGCCGGCAATCCCCAGGATGGCCCCGTGCTGCCACGTGGGCAGATGCCGGACGTCGGAGCCGAGGTCCCGGAACAGCGAGCCGAACGAAGGCAGCGGCGTCTCGAGCGCTGGTGTGGCTGGGACCCCGGCAACCGCAGGTCCGAGTATCGACGCTGGCGCTACCGCGGCCGTCGCTGCTGACGTAGCCGATGGGGTTTGCGCTGCGGCCGAGGACGTCAGCAGGAGGAAGGAGGCGACGCAGGCGTTGAGTCGGGTCATGGGATGTCGGGTCCGGAAGGGGCCGCTCTCTCTACGGTGCTCGCCACTACATGACGGGACGATGACAGGCGTCGGCGGGTTGGCGCTGGCAGACCGTCCAGACGCACGGGCGTCAGCTCAGGGCTCACCTCGGAGCAGGGGCTGGCGCGTGTACTCGGTGTGCACCGAGACCGTGTGATCACCCAACGCCACGTCGCCGTTGCGGCGGCCGACGACACGGACGTAGCCGAGGTGACGACCGCGGTCCGCTTCGAGGGCCGCTATTTCGATCGCGTTGTCGGGCGCGACGACGCGGTGCCACTCGAGCCATCGCAGCCAGCCGTCCGGCATGCTGTCGGCAACCTCGACGTCAACGATGCCGGTGCGCTGCCAGTGCCGCCGCCACCACGCCGCTGAGTGCAGGCACCAGACGTCAGGCGTCCACCAGGCGCGAAGATGCTCCGGAATGGCGTCATCGATCTCGTGCAGCAGGGCCGCACCGGCGATGGCGATCTGCCCTCGCGGTTTGACGAAGCGCGCAAGGTAACTCAGATAGAGATCGTCGGTGCCGAAGTAGACGAACGCATCGATTGACACGATCGCGTCGAAGAAGTCGAGCTCGAACGGCAAGGCTCTCGCATCGGCGTGGACTGGTGTGACGCCGCCCTCCACGCCGGCATCCCGAACGCGCTGCAGGTTCTGTGCGGCATCGAACCAGAGGTCGGTGGCCCACACCTGCACGCCGTATTCACGGTGCAGGAAGATCGACGATGCGGCCAAACCGCAGCCGAGATCGAGCACCCGCATGCCGGGCCGCAGGTCCATGGCGGTCGCGAGCCATTCGGTCAGCCATAGCGGGTTGGCTCCACCGCTGATGGTGGCGGCAATCCAGTCCGGGTGGTAGCGCGACGCACGCGGAAACAGAGGGGAAGTGAACCGGGGCGCCGATGTCGTGTCGATGTCCGACATGTCTGTCTCCCTAGGCGAACAGCGCGCGAATCGGCTTGCCGATCCCGTCCTTGGTGACGTACACCGGCCGTCGCTCGACCGTGTAGGCCGTGTCTGGCGGGATGCCGAGCGCGTGAAAGATCGAGGCGTGCAGGTGCTCGACCGGGACCGGGTGCTCCAGGGTCGTGCAGGGGCGCTCTTCGGCCGTCTTGCCGTAGAGGAAGCCCTTCTTGACGCCGCCGCCGAACATCAGCACCGAGCCGGCCGCGGTGAAGTGGCGATGCATCCCGTAGTGGCGCGGATCGGTCATCACGTTGGGGATGTTGATCGCCTGGTCCTTCACTTCCTTGCCGACCTTGCCTTCGGTGACGGCGTCGCGGCCGAACTCGCTGGCCAGCACCACCAGCGTGCGATCGAGCAGGCCGCGTGCCTCGAGGTCTCGGATCAACTGGGCGATCGGCGCGTCGATCAGCGCCTTCATTGCCTCGGCGCGCGAGTGTCCATGCTCGTGGCTGTCCCAGTTGACAAAGGGGATGTACTCCGAGGTCACCTCCACGTAGCGCGCGCCGGCCTCGACGAGGCGCCGCGCCAGCAGGCAGCCCCGCCCGAAGCGGCCGGTGTCGTAAGTCCGGTAGGAGGCCTCCGGCTCCAGGGCGAGGTCGAAGGCGCGGGCCGAGGGCGACCGCAGCAGGCGGTCGGCGCCCTCGAGGGCGCGCACCAGGGACTGGCGCTGGAAGTCGCTGCCGTACTGGTGGACCGGTTCCTGTGCCAGCAGCTGCTCGAACAGCTGTCGCCGACTGTGGAAGCGCGCCGTGCCCAGTTCCTTCGGCGGCCGCACGGCCGAGGCCGCTTCCTGCGGATCGACGATCAGGAAGGGGCCATGCTCGGTCCCGAGGAACCCCGCGGTGTGGAAGGCCTTGAGCGTGCCGATCTCGCCTGCGCCCTCGACGGTCTGGCCGATCGCGATGAAGGCCGGCATGTCCGGGACGCGCGGGCCCAGCGTCCGCGAGACGATGGCGCCGATGTGCGGCATGGCCATCGGCTGCGGCGGCACGTAGCCGGTGTGCCAGTGGTACTGGTGCCGGGAGTGCAGGATGAAGCCGAGGTCGGCGGCCTGGAAGGTCCGAATCACCGTGCCGCGGTCGATGACGCTGCCGATCTGCTCGAGTCCCTTGGTGAACTTGATGTGATCGACGGCGGTGTCAATCGTCGGAAACGAACTCAGCACGTCGCTGATCGGCACCCCCGGTGCATACGGCGTGTAGCGCTTGGGGTCGAAGGTCTCGGTCTGTGCCATGCCGCCGGCCATCCACAGCACGATGACCGCGTCGGCGCTGCCGCGGCGCGTCGACGGCGCGGCCTGCGCGCTGGCCAGCACGGGTTCGCGGCCGTGGAGCGCCGCCAGCGTTGCGGCGGCGGTGGCCCCGAGAAAGCCCCTGCGGTGCACGCGTCCGTAGATGCGCCTCTCTTCGCGCGTCAGTGTCTGCAGCGTGGGTTCGAGGGCGGCGTCGGTGTCACGAGTGGGGTGGTGGTGGGCGTGGTCGGCCATGGTGCGTCAGTAGATCAGCTGGAATTCAGGTTTCATCAGCAGCGACCACAGCAGATCGGCCACCCCGCTTGCCGCCAGCCCGTCCGGGCGGGACGGGTCGGCCACCGCACGGAGGGCGATGGCCCGCTCGGCCGGCGAGGGCGCACGGGCCAACGCCTGCCAGAATAGCCGGTCGACCAGCGCCGCGGGGCCGGCTGGGCGGGCCAACGCCGGCAACGGCACGTCACGGCCTGGCGGCACCAGGCGGTCCAGGTCGGGCGCCGCGTCGAAGACGAAGAAGCGGAGCGCCGGATTCAGCGTCGATCCGACCTCGCTCCGTGGGTTGGCGATGTCGACGGCGCCCTTGAAGCGAACAAATGCCTTGCCGGCCAGGTCGTAGCGCACCACCGACGGATTGGCGACCGGCATGACGCCCGCCTCGGCGTGGCCTGGCGGCTGACTCCCGGCCTCTGGCACCAGCGAGGACAGTGGCCTCTCGACCCCCGCCGCATCGACGAGCACGGCATCGACCCACACCGGGCGCACCCGATCGGGCGCGTTGGACCCGGTGTCGCGCACGACCAGCCACAGCGTGGTCGACGATGAGATGTCCAGGTCGAAGCCGCGAGCCTTCGGGGCGCGGCCGGCGATGGCGGCGTTGAAGCGGCTGTACACGTCGGCGGGTGCGTCACCGGTCAAGCGGCGCGCGCCGCGCGACAGCCGCTGCGTCAGCAGCTCGCCGTTGACCAGCTCCAGTGCCTGCGGCGTCGTCGCATCATCGGGTCGCACCGATATCACCTGGTCGCGGATCGGGCGGCCCAGGGCGCGCGTCAGGGTGCTCGACGCCGTGCGCCACTCCCGGGCAGGGATGCCCACCGAGACGGGATCGGAATCCAGTCGCATCGCAGATGCCGCCGAGGAGCCCGGCGCCACCGTGCCGCCCGGCGCAGTCCCGGCAGCGGGGCGCGGCACCGGCGGACCGGGCCAGGTGTTCCACTCGCCGGTGATCGAGCCAACCGCGTCGGCGAACTGCTCGGCGGTCAGGCGCCGCACCTCCGGGCCGGCAAACACGTAACCACGTGCTGACGGCTCTGCGATGCGGGACACCGCCGGCATCTGATAGGGACGCGACGTCATGATCGTCGCAATCAGGTGCTGCAGGTCGTAGCCGTGGTCCACGAAGTCGGCGGCCAGCCAGTCCAGCAACTCGGGACTCCAGGGGCGGGTGTCCATCTCATCGGAGCTGGCGACGATGCCTCGGCCCAGCAACCGCTCCCAGACCCGATTGACGATGGTCCTGGGCATCCGTCCGTTGCGAGGGTCGGTGAACAGACGGGCCGCGGCGGCCCGTCGATCCTCGACGGCGTCGCTGCGTGGCGCCGCCTGCAGATCGGGGAAGGGGAACAACGGCCCGGTGTGCTCGTCGCGCGCGACGTCGCAGCGATACAGCTGCAGCGTCGGCTCGGGCGAGAAGAAGGCAGCCAGGCCGTACGCGTCCTTCAGCTTCCAGCGGCTGACGAAGCTGTCGTGGCAGGCATTGCACTTCATGTTGACGCCGAGGAAGATTTGCGC
Organism: Luteitalea sp.; assembly: GCA_046593715.1. Taxonomy (GTDB): domain Bacteria; phylum Acidobacteriota; class Vicinamibacteria; order Vicinamibacterales; family Vicinamibacteraceae; genus Luteitalea. The sequence continues at coordinate 2,634 of JBKJQW010000108.1, read as the reverse complement.
CGTGTTCTGCGAGGCTTGCATCCACGGCGTCACCGCGGCACTCGTCTCGCCGCGCCAGTTGACACCGGTCAGGAACCCCACCGGGTCGTCAGGTCGAGAAGGATTCAACAGCGCCGTGACGAACTCGTCGTACGGGCGGTTCTGCTGCAACGAGTCGAGCAGCCACGGCGTGATGCTCTTGCGGCCGTCGGTCTCGGAGAAGTAGCTGACGCCGTCCTCGTTGCGCAGCAGGTCGTTCCAGAACGTCATCCAGTGTTGGGCGTAGGCGCCGCGGTCGGCAAGCAGCGTCTGCACCAGGCGGGCCCGCTTGTCCGGCCGCCGGTCCGCCGCAAAGGCGTGCAGGGCAGCCGGTTGCGGCAGCAGACCCCAGACATCCAGGTAGGCGCGGCGCGCGAAGATGACGTCGGAGACCAGGCCCGGCGGCGCCGCGTTCCCGTCGAGGCCCGCAAAGTACTGCGCGACGATCCGATCGGCAGGGGCCGCCCACGTCCTCCAGATCGTCGTGGGCATCGCGGTGCGCGTCAGCGTGAAAGGCGCGTCCCACGGTTGGGGGGCGGGCGGCGAGGTCGGGGTGGCCCGCGCGCCCTCGTCGATCCAGGCGCGGATGAGGGCGATGTGCGCCGGGTCGAGGACGTCCTCGTCCTTGGGCATCGAGGGCTCGACCGCGCCTGTCAGTCTGTCCACGATCAGGCTCCTGGCGCTCTGGCCGGGCCGGATCGCTGCGCCGCTGCGCCCACCTTCGAGGAGGTCATCGTAGGTGGCCAGCGAGAGTCCACCCTTGCGCGTCTCGCCGTCGTGGCAGTCCTGGCAGAACTGGGCCAGGACGGGCTCGATCTGCGAGGCGTAGTCGATACGGCCTGTGGGCTCGGTCTGCCTGGCGAGAGGGCGACGGTCCTGCGGTGGTGCTGGGGCCGTGGACGATTGCGCGCGAAGCAGAGCCGTCGCCAGCCAGACCACGCTGGCGCCCAGCACCAGGACCCGATTCATGGGTAAGAGAGTAACCCCTGCGGCGGCTCGAGGCGCCACGCCGGGGTGCCGCCGCCGGCCGACGATGGGCAGGCGACGCCGGTCAGCGCGGCTGGTAACCGACGAACTTGCGCTCGTAGTCCAGGGTCATCCCGAACGGGAACTGCTCGTACGGCCAGACCTCGACGCTGACCGGCCGCGACGCGGCTGGCAGGTGGTCGCGCAACGTGGCGCTGATGGCCAGGTCGTCACGGGTACCAGGGACGAGTTGCACGTGCATCGTGCACGCGCCGGCCTCGAAGGTCAGTCGCACGGCTCCCGTCAGTCGGTCGGCGATATCGTGGTCGGCGTACACGGCGTCCTTGTACGTGGACACGTGCGCGCCGTTGGGCAGCGCCTCGCGCTCGCGTCCGCGCAGGGCAATCAGGTGGCGCGGCAGGTCGGACGGCAGCGCGAGGCGTCTGTCGTGCAGGGCATCGGCGACGGCCTCGGTGTCGAGCACGCGGGCGATGTCGCCGGTCTGATAGCGCAGCAGTGGGATGGGCAACCCGGCATCGAGCATCGACACGGTCAGCCGTCCGTAGCCGTCGGCAGCGGGCCCTTCGATCTCCAGATGGATCCGGCGAGGGTCATAGGTGAACAGCATGGGGATGCCGTCGGTCGGCGACGCGGTGCACGCCAGGGTCACGGCCAGCGCCGGGTCCGCGCCCATCATCCGGCGCAGCGCCACGGTGGCCCGCGTCTCGTAGCACAGGTGCAGACCCAGCTCGCCCACGCCAAACGATGACATCACCCACGAGCCGTCGGGCGCAGCCAGGTCCAGTCCGAGTCGCTGCGCGATGTAGCTACGAAAATGTTCGCCGAACACTTCCTCGCCGACCACCACCTGTAGCCGATGCCGACGCCAGTCGAGGCCACGAGCGCGCGCGTAGTCGACCAGCCGCTTCATGAACAGCGGGTCGGCCACGATCAGCACCTGGTCGTACCCGTGGCCGAACGCCTCGAGCAGGGCCACGGCCATGTCCTCGCGCACGCTGGTGGTCGCCACGGTCATGCAGCGCGAGCCGAACGTGACCCCCATCGGCAGGCAGTTGAGCGCGAGCGTGGATCGCTGGCCGACCGCAAAGGCGGCGTCCAGCGCGGCATCGATGGCCCCGGCTCCAGCCTGCTCCTGTTCGCGGCTGTTGAGGCCGAACGAGAACCTGCCGCCGTGGCCGGAACTGGTGAGGACACTGGCCAGCTGCGGCAGCGAGGTGGTGGCGGCCAGCTCGGCGATCGTGAAACGATCGAATGTGTTGCGTTTTGTGAGCAGCGGGCAATAGCGGCTGAAGTCTGCACTGTCCTCGATGGACTCGGCCGCCACGCCCTGCTCGGCCAGGAGGGCGCGGTACCACGGCATGGTGGCCACCACCGTGCGGAAGGTGGCGAGCAGGTCCGACTGGATTGCCGCGTCGACGGCTGGTGGGGCGGATATCGTGCGCTCACTCATCGTTGGGACTCGGGTGAAACTGCGGCTCGAGGCCGACGAGCCAGTCGCGGATGGCCGGGACCTGGCCGGCGAGCACCTCGCGGTCCAGGACCGACAGGTCGAGCAGGTACGGCGCCACCATGCCGTAGTAGTCGGTCGCTGGCCCGACCTGCGTGAACGGGAGTCGATAGCGGGCCAAC
>JBKJQW010000045.1:0-58472 GCA_046593715.1 Luteitalea sp. | reverse complement strand
GAGCGCCGCTGCCCACACCCACGTCAACCACGGCAGGTGCTCGGGGAACAATGCCCACAACACGTACATCACATTGGTTTCTCCGGCCTCGACCAACCCGGGTGTGAATTGAAACGTCCGGTCGGTGCTGCTGACCTTCTGCTGGTCCCGATGGGCGGCGTCCGACAACCCCAGCGTCGACGTGATCACCAGAACGTAGCCGGAGAGAATCCAGGGCCAGGCGTGACTCGAGTCCGGATAGGCGACTGCAAACCCCAGCACCATGGCGACGTAGGCGGTCATGTCGAGCGTGATGTCGAGAAACGCGCCGAATGGGCTGGTCGTCGTCGAGGCGCGGGCGACCGCGCCGTCCAGCCCGTCGGCCAGGCGGCCCGTCAGCCACACCGCCATTGCCAGATACGAGTGCCCGATGGCCACGAGCACCGCCGCGGCCACGCCCAGCCCCCCGGCGGCGACCGTCAACTGAGTGGCCGTGATGCCAACGCGCGTCAGCCATTCGGTCATCGGACGGCTGACCGAGGCAAAGCGCGCACGGAAGGGTTCGTCGAGCATAGCGGTGCGCTCAGGATCGCGGAGCCGACCACGTGACCGACCACGCTGCGCCGCTCGCGCTTGCCGACATCGCCGGCTTCGGGGCGCTGGTGGCGCTGCTGGTCTGGTTCAGTCGCCGTCCTGCGGCCAGCTCCGGGGAGTTCCTGATGGCCAACCGCGCCGTCGGGTTGTTTCCACTGATCGCGACGCTGGTGATGACCGAGTTCAACACCAGCACGCTCCTGGCATTCAGTGCCGCGGGCTACCGCGCGGGGCCGATGGCCCTGGCGTTGCCACTGGTGTTCCTGGTCGGGCTTGCATTTTATACCCTTACCGTGGCGCGTCCGTGGAAGCGCTTCAACCGACTGTCGGTAGCCGAGCTGTTCACCGAACGCTACTCGCCGGGGCTCGGCCGCTTCGCGTCGCTGCTGCTGCTTGCCGCGATGACCGGCTTCTGTGCCACCTACGTCAAGTCCCTCGGCCTCATCTTTCAGCCCCTGGCGCCGGCGCTGCCGACCTGGCTGCTGACGGCGCTGCTGTCGGGGCTGGTGCTCGTGGTCATCGTGCCCGGAGGTCTGCGCTCGGTGGTGCGAAGTGACGTGGTCAGCTTCGTGGTGGCGGTGGTGCTGCTGCCAGCGGTGCTGGCCATCGGCATGTCGCGCAGCGCGCCGCTCGGCGGGCTGTCGGCCGCGTTCCCGGCCGACCAGCTGGTTGTGGCTCCATTGGCGCAGTGGACGCACCCGGCGCTGCCGTTCTGGTTTGTCACGTCGCTGGTCGTGCTGACCTGCTTCACCTACATCGCCGCCCCGTGGTACGGGCAGAAGATGTTTGCCGCCAGGGACGAGCGCACGGCGTGGATGGCGGTGGCGTGCTCCGCGGTGCTGGTGTTCGCGCTATACGGCGCGATGGTGCTGGCGGCGGCCCACCTGCGTGTCGTCGCACCGGGTCTGCCCGATCCGCAGATGGCCATGCCCCACATGGTGCTGACGTGGCTGCCGCGCGGCGTCCGCGGTGTGGGACTCGCCCTGCTGTTCGCGGCCGGACTGACCACCCTGGCCGGGGTCTGGACGGCAATGGCGGCGATGGTTGCCGCCGACTTCGGTGACAGGGTCGCCTCGGGGATTGGCCAGCAGCGCCTGGTGCTCACGGGCCTTGCCGTCCTCAGTTGGTTGGGGGGCACGTTCCTGGTCGACGACATCCTCAATCGCCTCATCCTGGCGAATATTCCAGTGGCAGCACTGGCGTTCTCGCTGCTTGCCGGCTTTTACTGGCCGCGCGCCACCACGCCGGGGGCGTGGGCCAGCATTGCGGTCGGCATCGCGTGGGGCGTCGGCTGCTTTCTGGCGATCGGCGACGCAGGTGGGTACACCTGGGCGTGGGCGATCTACGGTGTGCCGGCCATCTTCATCGCCGGCGTCGTGGTGTCGCTGTCGACGCAGTCGGGCCGGCTGCCGCGCGGGCACCGCGCCTCCGCACCTCAGCGGACGACGACGTCGTTCAGCGACCAGTCGTAATCGAGGAAGCCGATGCGGAGATCACCGCCGCGCGCCGCCCGTGCGGCCTCGCTCGGCCCGAAGCGCACAATCGCGCCGAGGATGGCGCGCTCGCCCGGCGCGCGTGTGCCGGGCACGACAGCGGCGTACTCCGGGATGAAGTCCTCGCCATACCACTTGAAGATGCTCGAGACGCGCAGGCCGCGGCCGTCGACGCGCACGCCCTCGGTGCTGCCCAGATATCGGCGGGCCGCGGCATCGAGCGCGGCATTCAGCGTGTCGGCGCGGTAGGGCTCGGGGGCGAGCGTCGGGCAGCTCACCGACGCGCAGTTGACGGCAAAGTGGATGCGCGCGTCGCCGAACGTCGGACGCAGGATCTTGTGCTCGATGTCGTCCAGCGAGACGGTCCGGCCGGCCACGTTCCACTTCAGCGCCGTCCACACGCCGTCGATCTGCCGGATGCTGCTCCGCGGCGAGAGGCTGAACACGCTGCCGCGGATAGGGTAGTGGTCGATGATGGCCTGCAAGGTCAGGGCGTTGTAGGCGTTGATCCAGAAAGCCATCCGCTGCTGACGGGTCCACGCCTGCTCCTCGGCGCGGGTCGGGCTCGCCCATGACCGCACCACGGCGTCGAGCCGGCCGCGGTCGGCCTTCAGCGCCGCGTAGTCCACGCGCGACCCGCGGACCACTGCGCGCAGGACCTCGGCATACGCGGCAAAGCTGTGGTCCAACGCCATCGCCGATCCGGCGAGGGGCCCGATCAGCGCCGCGATGAGCAGCACGACCCGCGCGCTGGTCATCGCGAGTCTCCCGCCAGCGTCGCGTCGAGTGCGCGCCGTGCCGCGCGCGTGCCGATGACGGCCACGGCCACGGTTGCGGCCAGGCCTGCCGCGTAGAGGGCTGTGCGGGTGCCGCCGCCACCCTGACCGGCTGCCGACATCTCCGCGGCCGCCGGCGCCAGCGATCCGAGATAGACGTACATCGCGGTGCCTGGCAGCATGCCGAGGAAGGACGCCGCGACGTACGTGGACAGGCGGACCCGCGTCAGGCTGAGCGCGTAGTTCAGCACGTTGAAGGGAAAGACCGGCGAGAGCCGGAGCAGGAACACCAGCGTGAAGCCCTGCCGCGCCACCGCTGCGTCGATGGCTTCCAGTCGCTTGGACTGACCCACGCGACGGACCGCCCAATCGTGCAGCAGGGTGCGTCCGAGCAGGAAGGCACACGTGGCGCCTGCCACGCTGGCCGGTGAGGCGATGACCAGTCCCCACACCGGACCGTAGGCGAACCCGGCCGCCAGCGTCAGGATCGAGCCTGGCAGTCCGAGCGCCGTGCTGACGATGTACGCCACGGCGAAGACCGCGACGCCCAACGCGCCCGTACCGCGGGCCCACTCGGCCAGCCCCGTCGTCCAGTCCTTGAGCGGCAGCAGGAACGCGGCGCCCACCAGGGCTGCCACGATGAGGACGAGAACGACCGTCCGGGTCTTGCTCATCGTTCATCGTAACCGCCGCGGGGCCACTTCCGCCGCCCGCTGGTCGGCGGGGACCTGTGCGACACGGGGCCATGGCACCCGCGCCGCGCGACGGCTAGGCGCCGACCTGGGCGGCGACTGGCTCGGGGGCCGTGCTGAACTTCTGCTCGAAGAACGACACCTCGCCCGACTCCACCGAGTAGAGGCCACCGACGATGCCGATCTTGCCCTGAGTGAAGAGGTGCTCCAGGATCACGCTGCGTTCGAGGATGGCCTCCATCTGGTGACGGGCGTTCTCGAGCGCGACGTGTTCCACGAACTCGTCCGGAGCCATCTCACGTCCCTGAGCCTTCTCCACCGCGTAGAGCGCCGGGCCCATCTTGTCCAACAGCCCGGTCAGGTGGCCCAGTTTCACGCGATCGCACGCGCCCTTCACGGCACCGCAGCGGGTGTGGCCCAGCACGACGATCAACTTGGAACCCGCCACCTGGCATGCGAACTCCATGCTGCCGATGATGTCTTCGTTCAGCACGTTGCCCGCGACGCGCACGCTGAAGATGTCGCCGAGGCCCTGGTCGAACACCAGCTCGGCCGAGGTGCGCGAGTCGATGCAGCTCAGGACGATGGCAAACGGGAACTGCCCGTCCGAGGTGTCGTTCACCTGCTGCAGCAGGTTGCGGTTGTAGCGCAGGTTGCTGACGAACCGCTGGTTGCCATCGACCAGAATCTCATACGCCTTGCGCGGAGTGAGGTGGGTCTGGATGTCTTTGGTCTGTGTGCGCACGTGTCTGCTCCGTCGGGATGTGTGAACTACAGGGGCGTGATCAGGCGACGACGGGTCCGTTGCCGGTGGGGCCTTCGCGACCCATCGAAAGCTGCACCCGTCGCATCGAGTCGTTGGTGCGTTGAAGCGAGTCGAGACCGCGCATGGTGAGATCGATGTCCAGCAACGCGGCGCGCTGCTCGAAGTCCTTGAGGATCTCGAAGACGTCGTAGTCGATGTTCATCGAGCGCGAGGCGTCGATCTCGACCTTGGTGCCGGCCGGAATGGCACTCAGCGTGCGCATGATGGCCGCGCGGTTCAGGAACGAGACGTCCTCGGACAGCGTCAGCCGCACGGCGTCGCTGGGGTCCTGGTCGGCGAAGTAGGGATTGCGGTAGTTGGTCAGGAGGATGGTGAACACCGCGACGCCCATGCCGAGCGCAATCCCGACCAGGAGATCGGTGGCCAGGATGCCCACCACAGTCACCATGAACGGGACGAACTGGGTCCACCCGAGCCGATACATGGCCTGAAACAGGGCCGGCTTGGCCAGCTTGTAGCCCACCGTCAGGAGAATGGCCGCCAGGGTCGCAAGGGGAATGAGATTGAGCAGCGTGGGCGCGGCGACCGCGGCCACGAGCAGCAGCACGCCATGCAGGATCGCGGACTGCTTGGACACGGCTCCCGATTGGATGTTTGCCGAACTCCGCACGATCACCTGCGTGAGTGGCAATCCACCGATGAGCCCGGAGATGACGTTGCCCAGGCCCTGCGCCTTGAGCTCGCGGTCGGTGGGGGTGACGCGCTTGTACCGATCCATCTTGTCGGTCGCCTCCACACACAGCAAGGTCTCCAGGCTGGCGACGACCGCGATGGTGATGCCTGTGGTGTAGACGGCAGCGTTGGTCCACTGGGAGAAGTCAGGCAGGGTCAACAGTGCCAAGAACCCGCCGATGCCGTCGGCAATCGGAATCTGCACCAGGTGCGAAGGGGCAATGGCCATGCCGGCCGCAGCTGACTTGAACAGCTCGTTCAGGACGATACCGAGGACCACGGCCACGAGCGGACCCTGAATCCACAGGCTTGCCCTGGCGCGTTTCACGAAGGGCTGCTCCCAGGCCACCAGCACGGCGAGCGACAGGATCGTGATGACGAGGGCACCAGGCTGGACGACCGACCAGAGGTGCGCGAAGGTGGACACCGTCTGCTCGCCTGCCGCCTGTTCCGCCGACAGACGCGCCGCCGCTGCGGCGTCGTAGCCCAGCGCGTGTGGGAGCTGCTTGAGGATGATCGTGAGGCCAATGCCCGTGAGCATGCCCTTGATGACCGAGGACGGAAAGTAGTACGCGATGACGCCCGCCCTGGCATACCCCAGACCTAGCTGGAGCAGGCCCGCCACTACGACCGCGAGCAGGAACGTCTGAAACGAGCCGAGGGCGGTGATCGCCGTCAGCACGATCACGGCCAGTCCCGCCGCCGGGCCACTGACGCCCAGAGGCGAGCCGCTTGCCGCACCGACCACGATGCCACCGACGATACCTGCGATGATTCCCGAGAACAGCGGCGCGCCCGACGCCAGCGCGATACCCAGGCATAACGGCACGGCCACCAGGAAGACCACGATGCTGGCCGGTAGATCTGATTTCAGGTTGTCCAGGAAGGACGCCGGCTCTTGCATGTCATCTCCAGTTGACGGCCCCCATCGGTGCGCTCGACAGGAAAGAGCCTAGCCGTTTGTCGATCAATTGATAAATACGAAATTCAACACAGAGACATCGAAAAAACCTATGCGTGCATCCCGCGACCGGAGCCGCTGCGGACCAGAGCCTACTTGAACAGGTCCTGACGTGCCGCACTGGTGATCGCCAGGACCCCGGGGTGCGTCAGCCGGCGCTCGACCGAGATGGCGTAGTAGCGTTCCCGCACCGCGTCGGTGCGTCCGATGATCCCGACGCCGTAAAAACGGCAGATGTCGCCCTCGATCGCTGCCGGCGCGGGAAACGACACACCCGCGCCATGGCCGACCGCCTTCATGAGCGCCGAGTCCTCGAACTCGCCAACGATGCGCGGACGAAGGCCCTGCCGCTCGAACCAGTCATCCAGTCCGCGCCGCAGCTCGGTATTGGTCGTCGGCACGAGCATCGGACTGTCGTGCAGCGACGCCGGGAACCGTCGTCGCAGCTTCGCGGCGATGGCTTTGGGCGCGAAAAACGCCGTGTCGGACTCTCCGAGCAGGTGATTGAACACCTTCACGCGGATGTGTCGCGGCGCCGGCGTGTCGGCGATGACGACATCGAGGGCATGCGTGGCGAGCTCGGCGACGAGGGCCTCCGGATGTCCCTCCCGGCACACCAGGTGCATGGGCTCCGGGCCGCTCATCGCCGGCCTGAGCAGCCGGTACACGATCAGCTTGGGGACGGCGTTGGCGACGCCAACGGTCAGCTGCCGCGGTCGTCCCACAGGGCGGCCGCGGAGTGTCTGCATCAGCTCACGGCCGATGCCGAAGATCTCGTCCGCGTACCGGTACACCAGCCGGCCCACGTCGGTCAGCGCGAGCGTGCGGCCCTGTCGCTGGAACAGCGGCTCGCCCAGGTGCGTCTCGAGCAGGCGCACCTGCGCGCTGACCGTCGGCTGTGACAGGCCGAGTTTGTCGGCCGCCTTCGAGACGGTACCCTCCTGAACGACCGTCCAGAAGTAGAGCAGATGGTGGTAGTTCAGCCACTCCATCGAGGCGCGGTCTCCCGGACGTTCTCTCGCCAACCGACTGGACCCGACGCGTTAGCGCACACGCGCCTGCCAGCCCTCCAGTTGCTGCTGCAGGCGCGCCCGCTGGGCCGCGTGGCCCGGCTCCTGTGCCAGGTTCACCAGCTCGTCGGGGTCGCGCTCCAGGTCGAACAACTGCTCGTAGTGCCATTCAGGCCACTGCACATACTTGACGTCGCGGCGTACGACGGCCAGTGACGAGGGAATCCGGTCCTTGGACGTGATGGTCGGATGTTCGTAGAAGAACTCGGGGCGGCGCGCACTGGCCTCGTCCCGCAGATACACCCGCGCCAGATCGAGTCCCTGCATCCGCGCGGGGATGGCCGCTCCGGCCGCACCGAGCACCGTGGGAGCGACATCGATATTCAAGGCCGTCGCATCGGCCACCAGGCCACGTCGCGACACCGGCAACCGCGGGTCGCGCACGATGAACGGTACGCGAATCGACTCGTCGTACGGGTACCACTTGTCGGCCAGGCCGCGATCGCCCTGGAAGTACCCGTTGTCGCCGATGTACAGGACCAACGTGTCATCGGCCACACCCTGCGCGTCGAGCTCGTCGAGCAGGCGGCCCACCACCTGATCGACCTCGGTCACCATGCGGTAATAGCGCCGCAAATAGTCCTGGTACCGCTCAGGCGTATCGAAGCGCCAGCCGAAGCGGACCCGCCCTTCGTTGGACGGCTGTCGCAGGAAGTGCGGCAAGGCCTCGAGAAAGCGTGGCGCACCGTGCACGGGCGCCGGCATCAGCCGAGTGCCATAGACGTCGGCACTCCAGTCCTGCGGCTGGTATTGCTGGGGCGAGTTGTCCTCGGCATGCGCGGCAAAGAACGAGACACTCAGCGCAAAGGGCCGATCGGTCGGTCTCGATCGCAGGAACGTGAGCGCGTCCCGCGCGTTCTTCTCGGTGACGTGCACCACCTCGCCGCCAGGCTCGGTGAACCAGTGCGTCTGTTCGTACGTCCGGACGAAATCGAAGTCCTCAGGCCGTGCGGCGCCGACGCCGTACTTGCCCACGAAGCCCTGCCAGTAGCCCGCCGCGCTCAACACGCCCGGGTAGGTGATCGGCCATGCCTCCCGGGCGATCGGTGAGCCAAAGGCCCTGATGCCATGGCGCGACATGTACTGCCCCGTCAGGATGGAGGCACGGCTCACCATGCAGATGGATGTCGTCACGAACGCATGTTCGAACCGCACGCCCTCGGCAGCCAGCCGGTCGAGCCGGGGTGTCTGGATCGCCCGGTTGCCAGCAACCCCGAGGGTGTCCCAGCGCGCGTCGTCGATCACCAGCACGAGCACATTCAGCGGACGGTCGGCGCGGGGGGTGGCGAGCCCACACGCGGCCATGGCCATCGCCATCGCCAGTGCCGCCCATGCCACCCACGTCCGCGCAGACGATCTGGCCTTCACACGTGACCTCCCAGCCACCAGCAGTCCACCAGCGCCTGCCGGCACTGTATCGCGGATCAGCCGTCACCGTCCTCGTGCACGAGCACCGCAGTCGCGGTAGCATCCCTCCCATGTCACCCCGTGCGGCTGTTCGAGGATGCGGGGGCGATGGACACCCACTGTCGCCCGACCATCACCGTACGCGACAGCCATGACGCCGCCCAGCCCACCGGTTCCAGCGTCGCGTGCTCGCATTGTCGGGAAACGCTGGTGGAAAGTGATCAAGGCCACGGTCAAGGCCATCGACGAGGATCGCTGTCTCGACCTCGCCGCGCAGCTCTCGTTCTATCTGCTGCTGGCGATGTTTCCGGCGCTGCTCGTGCTCGTGTCGCTGCTGGGGTATCTGCCGGTCGAGAACGCGGCGGCGGATCTGTTGACGCTCGTTGGCCGGGTGGCACCCTCCGCGCTGGTGGAGCTGCTGGCCGTCCAACTGAGAGCGATTGCGGCCGACGGCCGGGCCGATGTCGCGACCGTGGGTGTGGCCGCTGCGCTGTGGAGCAGTTCTGCGGCCATGCGTGCGGTCATCGAGGCACTCAATCGTACCTACCGTGTGGCCGAGTGGCGCCCGTGGTGGCGGCGCCGACTCGTCGCCATCGGCCTGACGCTGGCCTTTGGCCTGTTCACCACGGCGTCGCTCCTGCTCGTCCTCGTTGGGCCCGAGGTGCTTACAGGTGTCTCAACCATCGTCGGTGCCCGCGCGCCCGCGGCGCTGGCCTGGCAGGTGCTCCGGTTTCCCGCTATGGTCGCCCTCGTGGTGGTCGGCATCGGCATCGTCTACCACTTCGCGCCGAATCGGGACGCGCGCTGGGCCTGGACCACGCCCGGGTCGCTGCTGGCGACCGGGCTGTGGATCGGCAGCTCATTTCTCTTCAAGCTGTACGTGATCCACCTCGGCACATTCAGTGTCACCTATGGCGCCATCGGCGGCGTCATCGTCGTGCTGCTGTGGCTGTACCTGTCCAGTCTGGCCATCCTGGTCGGCGCAGAACTCAACAGCGTGATCGCCCTGCAGGCGCGCGACGGGGAGCAGCCCTCCGCGGACGGCCCGTGAGCGCATGCGGTGAGCGGCCCGTGGCCCCGTCAGGACGCGTCGGCTGTCGGGTACCCCAATGCACGCCGCAGCTGCCGCTCCTGCTCACGCAAGGTCACGTCGAGACCGGTCTCGGTCGCCGCGATCGCGGTCGTCACTTGGTCGCGGCTGCCCAGGATGCTGCGCAACACGGCGCTGTTGTCGCTGCTGGCGCGGGAGGCTTCCTGGCGCACGGCGTCGAAGTATATCGATGACAGCGTGGCCGCTTCGCCGTAGTTCTTCATGTGGACCGCATCGGAGAGTCGCAGCAGGTGCCCGAGGACGTCGCCGAGTCGGAGACGTGCCTCTGCGGCATCCAGCTGGGTCTGCAGCGTGCCCGCTGTCTCCCTCGACGCAGTGAGCTGCCGGTACTGGGGCCAGAAGCCCACGAGGAACGCAAGCACGATGAGCGCCGCACCAACGCCGAGCCAGCTTTTCTTCACGGTGTTCTCCTGAGGTCTGTGATGCTCCGAGTGGCCGACATGTTCGCACGGTTGGCGGAGGCGGCCGCCATCCCAGCGCATCGACGGTGCACCCGATACACCGACGGCGCAGTCGCGCGGCGACGGCGTTCAGGGTCGGCTCGCGGGGCCGTTGCCTCGACCTGTGCCACGGCGTCCGGGCGGTTCCCGGACCACGACCTCGCCGTGCGGCGGGACGGTGGTGAGGGACTGGACGGTCCCGCTCGGCCAACGGACCTCGAGGCGCCTGGCTGCCGACGCGCCGAGGCCGAAGTGCACGCGGCCGTCGTGTGCCGACTGGTAACTGGACGACGTCGTGCAGATGGCGCGCTGCGTCCTCCCACCGGCGTCGGTCATGACCACTACCGCGCCAACGCCGTCCCGGTTGGTGCGTGACCCGCGGAGACGCACGCGAAGCGAGCGGCCGCCCCCGCCCGCGTTGCGGATCACGAGTGGAGCCCCATCGAGGGTGGTGATCACGATGTCCAGGTCCCCGTCGTTGTCGAGGTCGCCGACGGCGGCGCCGCGACCGGCGCGGGCCTCGAGAAACGGCGCGCCCATGTCGCTCGACACATCGGTGAACCGCCCGGCGTCGTTACGCAGCAACAACGGCGGTTGCTCGTAGGTGTACCCCTGCCGCGACTGGCTCACGGTATCGAGCACGTGCCCTTGCGCGGCAAACAGGTCGAGGTCGCCGTCGTTGTCGTAGTCCAGGAACCGCGTCCCCCAGCCGGACCCGCGCGCGGTCGCCCGTCCGACGCCACTGACATGCGTGGCATACGAGAAGCGGTCGGCGCCATCGTTGCGGAACAGCGCGTACCGTTCCAGGCTGAGGGTGGTGACGATCAGGTCGGGACGACCGTCGCCGTCGTAGTCACCGAAGTCGGTGCCCATGCCGGCAAAGGTGCGTCCGTCCTCGTCGAAGGCGACACCGGTGTCCACCGCCACCTCGTGGAATGTGCCGTCGCCGCGATTGCGGAAGAGAAACTGCCGCATCGAGTCGTTGGCCACGAAGATGTCGACAAGGCCGTCGGCGTCGTAGTCATCAACGGCCACGCCGAGCGCCTTGCCCTGGACGGCGGCGATGCCCGAGCTGCGAGTCACGTCGGCAAAGGTGCCGTCGCCGTTGTTGCGGAACAGAAGATTGGAGACAGCAGGAAAGTGGCGCGGGTGGCAGTAGGCGCGGCCCCCCCCGTCGGCGGACGGACACACCAGATTGGCCTCCCATGACCAGGTGAGGTAGCGGCACACGAAGAGGTCGAGCCAGCCGTCGTTGTCGTAGTCCACAAACGCCGCGCTGGACGACCAGCCGCTGGCCGAGACGCCGGCCGCAGCGGAGACGTCGATGAAGGTGCCGTCGCCCTGATTGCGGTAGAGCGTGTTGGCTCCGTAGCCGGTCACATAGAGGTCGGTGTCTCCGTCGTTGTCGATGTCGCCGGTGGCGGCTCCGAAGTCGTAGTGTCGGCCAGCCACCCCCGCCGCCACAGTGACGTCAGTGAAGCGCCCATCGTCGGTCTGACGGTAGAGCCGGTTCCAGAACCGCTCGTCTCGCTTGTCCGGCGATCGCGCCGACGTCATGTCGGCGGCGATCGACGCGCCGTTGGTGAAGAAGACGTCCAGGCGCCCATCGCCGTCGTAGTCGAGCAGCGCCACGCCGCCGCCCATCGTCTCGGGCAGGAACTTCACGGCCGTCTTGGAGGCGGCGTGACGGAACGTGATGCCGCTCGCGTTGGTGGCATCGGCGAACTGGGGCGGAGCCGGCTGCGTGCCCGACATCGCCGTCAGCAGCGCGAGGGAGACGCCACACGCGAGCAGCGTAGTGAAGGGCCGTCGCGGTCTGGTCACCGCCGCGCCGTGGGGGCGCGCGCCGCGGCCTGCTGGAATGCCGTCATGGCGGTCTGTGCCTGCTCGGCGTGGCCCAGCTGTCGGTAGGCCCGCGCGAGCAGGTAGTGCGGTTCCGGCAGGTCGGGGTCGAGCGCCACCGCCTGCGACAGCCACTTGACGCTCACCTCAACCGCCTCGAGTTTGAGCAGGGCCTTGCCCGCGAGCAGAAAGTTGCGGGCATCACGTGGATTGCGCTGCGCCGCCTCGGCGGCGGCGTCGAACGCCCTCTGATGATCCCCCTCCTTCAGGAGCAAATCGGCGTAATTGGCGTAGACCCCGTCGTAGGCCGGCGCATCGGTCTGGGCGATGGCCATGGCCCTGGCGTAGAGCCGGGCGGCGCCTTCGCTGTCGCCGAGGGCTTCCGACACCAGCCCGAGGTTGTCCCACGCCTTGTACGCGCGCGCGTCCACGGCAATCGCCTGCCTGAACGCGCGTTGCGCGTCCTGGTGTCGCTGCTGCTGGTAGTAGATGCGCCCGAGATCGTAGGGGATCTCGGCGTCGCCGGGTGCCTGGACCGCTGCCGCCAGGAGCGTCTCCTCGGCCTCTCGGTCGCGCGATGCGAGATAGAGGGCCTTGGCGCGCACTTTCATGGCGGTCACGCTCGACGAGCCCACCTTGTCGAGCCGAGCGAGCGTGATCAGCGCGGCGTCCACGTCGCGCGACAACAGTTGCGCCTGGGCCAGGGCCAGCAGGATCTGCGGTTGCATCCCGCAGGCGGTCAGGGCTGCGCTGAAGCCGGCGCGAGCCTGCTCGTAGTTGCGCCGCTCGTAGGCCTCGCTCGCCCTGGCGAGGTGCTGGTCGCACCCCGCCGTGGCCTCGAAGGCCTGTGCCGACGCCACAAGCGCCAGCGTGAGTGCCCACATGCCGTACCGTCCACCCAGCGTCAGAACGTGACGCGCAGCGACAGCTGGATGCGGCGTGGCGCCTGCGCGACGCCGAAGATGCGCCCGAAGTTGGCGCTCGCCACGTCGAGGTCCGGTGCAGCGAGCCCTGAGCGGTTGAGCACGTTGATGAAGTCGGCGCGGAACTCGACGTTGCGGCCGCCACCCGCGGCCACTCGCTTGAGCAGGCCGAAATCCTCTGTGAACAGGGCAGGACCGCGCACCGACAACTGTGGCGGCGCGGTGCCGATCGAGGTCGGCACCCCCTGTGATGAGATGGTCTGCAAGGCGAACGCCGCCGGATTGAGGTAGGGCGTGCCGCGCTTGGTGTCGGTCGAGCCCCCCTCGTAGATCACCTGTTCCACCCCGGCGACGACGTTGGGACGAATCGGGTACCCGGAGCCATTGAGTCGGCTGTCGAACACCGCGAGCGTGCTGCCGGCGCGGTAGTTGTGGATGCCGGTCAGCGTCCACCCGCCGACGACCTGGCCGATCACCCCGCCCACGTCGATGCCCTTGCCAGGTCCGATGGGCAGGTCATACACCCACGTCAGCTTCACGAAGTGCGGCACGTGCCGGAACGGCGCGCGCGACCATTCCTCCCCGCGCCCGTCCTGGGTCTTGATCAGATCCTCGGTCTTGGACCAGGTGTACGCGCCCAGGATCGCAAAGCCGGTGCTGTAGCGCTTCTCGAGGGTCGCCTGGAACGAGTCGTAGCGTGTCTTGCCGCTGAAGTTGTTGAGCAGGGTGAGATCGAGGAATTGCGGATAGGGACGCAGTGCCTGCTGCACTGTGCCGGCAAAGCCGGCATACGGCGTAGCGATGCCGAGCTGCGGCTGGCTGGCCAGCGGCGAGAACAGGAGGTTGCCGTACTGCGCCAGCGTCTCGTACGGGACGCGGTTGATGTTGCGATCGACTCCCCCCATCGGCAGGTCGCTGCCGCGGGCGCCGATGTAGGCCAGCGTCGTCGACAGACCCGCGCCCAGTTGCTGGCGCAGCGTCATGTTGAAGTTGCGGTATTTCTCGCGCTTGGCCTCGTTGCCGAGCGTGATCGTCATGCCCTGGTTGTTGCGCTGCGTCGGGTCGCGGTTGGGCAGCGCCCCCAGGTAGTCGGGGTAGCGCTCGCTCAGGTACATGACCGGGTCCTGGGGGTTCGGCGTCGGCCGGGTGGCGCGGTTGACGACGATGTTGCCGTTGTAGCCGGTGGAATCCAGGCCGCCGAACTCGCCGTCGGTGTACGCCGTGCCAGGACGATTGCTGACGCTGTAGCCGCCGCTCAGCGCCAGAGTCGGCGAGAAGGCGTAGGCCGCCCCAAGCCGCGGCTGCAGCTGCTTGCGGTACGGATCGATGAAGGTCTTGCGCCCTTCCTCGTCGGCGAAGCGCAGCGCCCCCGGACGGTTGCCAGCGGCGGCGTTGGGGCGCGTCAGGTCGAGGTTGGTGACGTAGCCGCTGGTTTCGTAGACGCCGTTGATCATCTGCCAGCGCAGACCAAGGTTCAGCGTCAGCTTGGCCGTGACCTTGTAATCGTCCTGCACGTAGAAGGAGTAATCGCGTTCGCGCAACTTGGTGTTGATGGCCTGCACGGCGCGATCGGAACTGGCCACCGCGCCCAGCAGGAAGCTCGCATAGCTGTGGCCGGTCGAGGTGTCGAAGCCAGGCTGCGCGGTCTGCGCCGGCAGGAAATTGAAGTTGGCCGTCGCATCAGCCAGGTCGTTGTTGACGTAGTAGAAGCGCCCTTCGAAACCTGATTTGACGTTGTGCTTGCCGAGGACGACCGTGACGTCGTCCTGGACGATCCAGCTGCCCTCGTCGCTGTTGCCGCGCGAGTTCGAGCCGAAGTTGCCCGTGTTGCCGAGGATGGGCGTGCCGCCCATGGTCAGCCGCGGGAATGTCGTGTCGGGCATGTTGGTCAGGCCGATGCGCGACGGCCAGCCCTGGTTGAAGTAGACGCTGCGGTTGTTGTTGCCGAACCGGTTGTAGCCGACGGCGATGCGATGCAGCACCTTGTCGCTGATGACCCAGTTCTCCGTTGCCCGGAACAGCCAGCTGGGGGTCTTCTGCAGCTGGTACAGGTTGGTTGGGCTGCCGGGAGGGAGCCCGTAGCGTCCGCCGGCGGAATTGTTGCGCACCCGCCATTCGCGATTCACGTACACCGACGCCTTGTGCCGAGTGGTGATGACCTGGTCCACCTTAGTGGCGAAGGTCTTCTGATCGAAGATCGGGCAGCACCCGGCCAGCACCGGCTGGTTGTTGAGCAAGCGGTCCAGGGCCGGCTGATCCCAGAGCCCCTGATCGATGGTGTTTCGCGACACGGTATCCCAGAGCGCGCGGGGCACCTGATTGCCAGGGAAGGGATCGCGGACCACGGTGCCGTTGACCACGCGGGTCGTGCGGGGATCGTAGAGCTGGCCGAAGCGCACCGGCCGGCCGAGCGCATCGGTGCCGAGCACGGTGCCCGAGCGCGCGTCGCCGGTGTAGGACGGGTCGAGCAGCCGCGAGAAATCGCCGCTCTGGAACGCAGCCGTCGGCAGGGTGCGAAACGCCGTCGACAGCTGGTTCTCTTCGTGGGTCTTCTCGAAGGTGAGGAAGAAGAAGCTGCGATCGCGTCCGCGGTACAGCTTGGGGAGGGTGATCGGTCCGCCCAATGCCAGCGCCCAGTTCTGCAGCGTGCGGTCGGGCTTGGGCTGGTTCAACGCCTTGCTCACGAAGCTGCGCGCGTCGAGCGCCGCGTCCTGGAAGTAGTACGCGCCGGCGCCATGCAGATCGTTGGTGCCGCTCTTGACGACGAAATTAGCGACCGCTGTCTGGCCGCCCCCGTATTCGGCGCCGATGGTGCCGGTCTGCAGCTTGAACTCCTCGACCGCTTCGGTCGGGGGCGACATCTCGTTGTTGCTCCCGCCCTGCAGGTTGCGACCGAGCGGCATGCCCTCGATCAGGATCTCGTGCGAGTAGTTGCGCCCGCCGTTGATCGATCCTTCGAAGGTGCTGCCGACGCTGCCGGGCAGGCTCGAGAAGATGAACTGCTGGATCTGCCGCTGCCCATCCGAGACCGGGACCGGCCAGGTCTGGTACTCCTTGTTGGACACGTAACGGCCGATCTCCGCAGTGCCGGTCTCGATGAGGGGTGCGGCGACCGTGAGCTCCTCGGTCAGCGCGTCCACGCTGAGCTGGAAGTCCACGGTCAACGTCTGCGCCGCCCGGAGGGTCACGTCGTTGGCCACTGCGGGACGGAAGGCCGGTGCCGTGACGTTGATCCGATAGAGACCGTTGGGTAAGTATGGGATGACGTAGATGCCGGCGGCGTTGGTGGTGCTGGTCGACGTGACGTTGGTCTCGACGTTGGTGACCACCACACTGGCGCCGACCAACACGCCGCCTGCGCTGTCGGTGACGGTGCCGTTGAACTGCGAGCGCGCCACTTGAGCCAGCGCGGCGCCGCCCGTCAGCAGCAGCAGGAGGATCGACAGGGAACCGCGCGCGAATGAACGATGTGTCGTCATCTGCTTCTCCTGCAGGCGCGCGTGGGATCGCACACGCGGTGCCCGGCCGCCGCCGCAGCATGCGCTCGACCAACCGATGCCCGTGACCCCACACACGCGGGTAGCATGTGACCGCTGAAAGGTGGGCCTGTTATGGCATGCGTGTTCGAACCAAGTCAAGCGCGACGGCGCCGGTCCAGGGCCGCCGACGGGTGCGGTCAGGCGTCCGGAAAGCACGGCGCGGCGCGCGCCCCGCACATCGCAGGATGGCTGCTCGCCGCGGTGGCCGCGGCCACCGCACAGACGCCACCGCCGACCCGCACCGTGCCACCCGCCTCGCCACACGCTGCGCGCGACGTGTCCTTCCGGGACGTCACCGAGGCGGCCGGCCTGGCTGGGTTCCGTCACGTCGCCGGCTCGCTCGACAAGTCGTACATCATCGAGGCACTCGGATCGGGCGTGGCGATGTTCGACCTCGACGGCGACGGCGCGCTGGACATCTACCTGGTCAACGCCGGCACGCTTGACGTGGACGGCGGTCGCATCGCATCGACCAGGCCCGCGGCGCTGTATCGCAACCGCGGCGACGGCACGTTTGCCGACGTCACCGCAGACGCCGGTGTGGCCAATGATCGCTGGGGACAGGGGGTGTGCGCGGGCGATTACGACAACGACGGGGACGTCGACCTGTTTGTGGCCAATGTCGGGGTCAGCCGCCTGTTCCGGGCCACAGCGCCTGGACGATTCGTCGACGACGCCGTCCCGGCCGGCGTGGCCGTGCAGGGCGGCGCCAGCGGCTGTGCTTTCGGCGATTACGACAACGACGGCTGGCTGGACCTGTTCATCTCCGGTTACGTGTCCCTGGACCTGGCGTCCCTGCCGCCAGCGCCAGACCGACCAGCGCCCTCCCCCCCGTCGTCGTCGCCGACCTCCAGTAAGGCGATCGCGGCCGATGCAGGCGGGATGGCGGCCGCCTATGCCGCCGGGATGCCGGTCTGCCGCTATCGCGGGACGCCGGTGATGTGCGGCCCGCGCGGCCTGCGAGGCGAAGTCGATTACCTGTTCCGGAACAATCGCGACGGCACGTTCACCGATACCACCGCCGCCGCAGGCGTCACCGACACGCGGCGGCGGTATGGCTTCGGTGTGGCCTGGGTGGACCTGGACGACGATGGCTGGCTCGATCTGGTCGTCGCCAACGACTCGGGTCCCAACCACATCTATCGCAATCGCCGCGACGGCCGGTTCGAGGACGTCAGCTACGTCTCGGGCGCCGCCCTCGACGGCAGCGGCCGTGAGCAGGCACATATGGGCATCGCCGTCGGTGATTACGACAACGACGGGCGCAACGACCTGCACATGACCAACTTCGCCGACGACTTCAACGTGCTCTACCGCAACCAGGGCGGGATGGTCTTCGACGACGTCAGCTACGCGATGGGCGTGGCCGGACCATCGCGGCCGTTCCTCGGGTGGGGCACCGACTTCGTGGACTACGACAACGACGGCTGGCGCGACCTGCTCGTCGTGAACGGGCACGTCTACCCACAGGCCGATCGGCAGCCCTGGCACACCTCGTACGCGCAGCGCGCCCTGCTGTTCCGCAATCTGCGTGGACAGCGCTTCGAGGAGGTCGGCGCCGCCGCCGGAGCGGCGCTCACCACGGCCCGTGCGGCGCGCGGCTCGGCCGTAGGCGATTACGACAACGACGGCGGCCTGGACATCCTGATCGGTGTCATCGACAGCGCTCCGGTGCTGGCCCGCAACGTTGGAGGCGCCGCGGCCGGCCATTGGCTGTCGGTGCGACTGGTCGGCGACCCGGAGCAGCGCTGCCCGCGCGACGCGGTGGGCAGCACCGTGCTGGCCACGGTCGGCGGCCGACGTCTTCGCGGGGAGGTCGCGAGCGGGCGTGGACAGGTGTCGCAATCGGACACCCGGGTGCATCTCGGCCTTGGCGCGGCGACGGGCGTGCAATCGCTCGACGTGCGCTGGGCCGGTGGCACGACCCGCACCTACGCGGTCGACGGTGTGGACCGCTTCGTGACCATCGAACAGAAATCCGGCGCCGTCATCGCCGCGGCGCGCTGACGCGAGCGGCCATGACATGATGCTGTCGAGCCCCGCCTGGCGTCACCGCGCCCCTCCACCTTTGCCTTTTGGTCACACACCCCAGGGAGATGAGATGTCCGATCCACGCAACGTCGCGCACGACAAGAAGGTCACTCAAGAGAAGAAGCACCAGGCCACCCAGGCCGACGACGACGCGCAGGTCGGTCAACCTGGCAAGAAGACCGCGGCCCCGACCCAGAAAGGCGACCCGGCCACCACCGCGGCCGCTGCCGCGGATGATGCCGACGCCGATGGCGCCGACGCCGCCCAGGCGCCGGGCTCGGGGGCAGCCGCCCCCGCGGCACTCGAGGGCTCCCTTGTCGTGCTCGCGCAGCTCAAGGACCTCGACTTCCACTCACGGGCTCATCTGGAGAGGCTCGCCGCCCTGCAGATGACCATCGAGGACGAGTTGAAGCAGAAGGATATGGCCGGCGCGGTGGCCGATGTGTACGCCGCCCAGAGTACCTTCCAGACCCGGCTGACCACGCTGATCGACGCCTACAAGGCCGAGTGCGAGCGGCTGCAGGGCGGCACGACCTAGGCTGGCGCTGCCGGCCATGCGCGGGCGGACGGGGTTGAGGGTCATCGAACTGATGCCCGGTCGCCCTGGCGCCCCGCGCACCCGGCTGCAGCAGTGACGCACGCCGGCCGATTGGCTGCAACGAACATGTCACTTTTCGGCGCAGCCTTCGGCGTGGATGCCGGCCCGTCACGGCGACGGGCGGGACGACGGGCCTGTGCGGGGCTTTTCCTGGCCTGCCTCTGGCCCGCGGCGCCGGCGCTGGCCCTGGACCCCGCGCGGCAACTCTCACAGTACGTACGCGAGTCGTGGGATGCCACCGACGGCCTCGTGCAGAACACCGTGCAGGTCGTGCTGCAGACGCGTGACGGCTACGTCTGGCTCGGCACGGAGGCCGGGCTGGTGCGATTTGACGGGGTCCGGTTCACGACCTTCGACCGGCACAACACCCCGGCCCTGCAGCAGCACAATGTCCGGGCGCTTGCCGAGGCGCCCGACGGAACCCTGTGGGTCGGCACCCAGGCAGGCGGCCTGGTCCGGTACCGCGATGGGCGCTTCAGCTCCTTCGGGCGCGAGCTCGGCTTGCCCGAAACGCCGGTCTACACGCTGCACGTCGACCGCGCCGGCACGCTCTGGGTGGGCACCTTCGGCGCCGGTCTCGCCAGGTGGGCGGGCACACGATTCGAGATCATCAATCGCGCGAGTGGCCTCGCGCACGACCATGTGCGATCGATCTACGAGGATCGCGACGGCGTCATCTGGGTGGGCACCGACGGCGGCGGTGTCTCGCGCATCATCGGCGGGCGCGTCCAGACGGGCGGCGCGGTGCCGGCGCTGTCGTCGATGGTGGTATGGACCATCTCGCAGGATCGGCGTGGCGCCATGTGGTTCGGCACGTACGCCAGCGGGTTGTATCGGCTGGAGCGCGGCGTGCTGTCGCACTACGACAACGCCAACGGACTGCCCTCCGACAACGTCTGGGCCCTGCACGAGGACCGCGGCGGCAATCTCTGGGCCGGCACCAGCGCTGGCCTGGCGCGCTTTGTCGACGGCCGCTTCCAGTCGTTCGGGCCGCGCGACAGCTCGTCCCGGATGCCGATTCGCAGCATCTACGAAGACCGCGACGGCGCGCTCTGGATCGGCGGCTACGGCGTCGGCCTGAGCAGATTCACCGACGGGATCTTCACGCCGATCGGCACCGACGAGGGGCTCTCGGCCGACCGGGTGTTCGGCCTGCACGAGGACCGGCACGGCGCGCTCTGGGTGGGCACCGATGGCGGGGGCTTGAACCGGGTCGACCGGAATGGCCGGGTGCGCAGCTTCACGCGCCGTGACGGCCTGCCGAGCAACAGCGTGTGGACCTCGACCAGCGCTCCCGACGGGGCGCTCTGGATCGGCACCGAGGGCGGACTGAGCACGCTCCGCGGCGCACGCTGGCAGACCTACACCACGCGCGATGGGCTCTCAGAGGCGCGCATCTGGGCGTTGCACTGGCTGCGCGACGGCACCCTCCTGGTCGGCACGTTCGGCGGCGTGGACCGACGTGTCGGGTCGCGCTTCGAGCCGCTGGTGCCAGGCTCGAATGCGTTCGGCAACGGGGTCCGCTGGATTCACGAGGACAGGCGGCGCGACGTGTGGATTGCCATCAACCACGGTGGCCTGGCGCGTCGTCGCCCCGACGGCTCCCTTCGCATCTTCACGACGGCCGACGGCCTGCCCAGCAACGACGTGCTCTCGGTCCACGAGGCGGAGGACGGAACGCTGTGGATCGGCACGCGCGGCGGCCTCGGGCGCATCCGAGATGGCGCGGTCGCGGCGATCACGCCGGCGCACGGCCTGCCCGAAGATGCGGTGCTCGGCGTGCTCACCGACAGTCAGCAGCGGCTGTGGGCCACGAGCGAGCGCGGCATCTTCCGCGTCGACATCGCCGAACTCGACGCCGTGGCGCGAGGCGACAGCGCCCGGGTCGTCCCGGTCTTCTATCGTCGGGCCGACGGTGTCCGCAGTGACGAGGGCACGGCGGGCGCACAAGGCGTCGCGATACGCGGCGCGGGCGGCCGGCTCTGGTTCGCGACACTGAAAGGCGTGGCCTTTGTCGATCCCGCTCGCGTGACCGGGCACGCCCGCGTCCCGTCGCTGGCCATCGAGCGCATCTCGCTGGACGGACAGGGGACAGCCGTCCGCGCGCCCTTCTCCGGCGGCCTCGTCCGCGTTCCTACCACATCGCGGGACATCTCCATCGACTACACCACCCTGACGATCGCCGACGCGCACCACACGCGTTTCGAGTACAGGATGGTGGGGCTGGACGACACCTGGGTCGCCGCCGACAGCCGGCGCGTCGCCTACTACACGCGGCTGCCGCCTGGGCGGCTGACGTTCCAGTTGCGCGCGGTGGATCCCGAGGGGCGCCGCAGCGCCGCCCCGGTGGCACTGCAGCTGTACGTGCAGCCGTTTGTCTACGAGACGTGGTGGTTTCGCGTCCTGATGGTGGCGCTGGTCGGCGGCGCCGCACTCCTGGTGATCCGCGTCCGCACGGCCTCGCTGCATGCCCGCCAGCATGAGCTGCAGCGACTCGTCGACGAACGCACCCTCGACCTGCAGGTGGCCAAGCAGCGGGCCGAAGAAGCCAGCGAGGCCAAGGGGCAGTTCCTCGCCAACATGAGTCACGAGATCCGCACGCCGATGAACGGCATCATCGGCATGACCGACCTGGCCCTCGACACCAGCATCGGTGACGAGACGCGGCAGCATCTCGACGTCGTCCGCGATTCGGCGCACGCGCTGCTCCGCGTCATCAACGACATCCTCGATTTCTCGAAGATCGAAGCCGGCAAGCTCGAGATCCTGCCTACCACGCTGCACCTGCAGGACTGCGTCGATGGGGTCAGGCGCACGCTGCTCTTCAAGGCCGAGCAGAAGGGCCTGGCCTTCACCTGCGCGATTGCCCCCGACGTGCCAGGGACGATCGTCGCCGATGGCGACCGTTTGCGGCAGGTGTTGCTGAATCTGGTGGACAACGCGTTGAAGTTCACCAGCCAGGGGCAGGTACAGCTGGAGGTCTCGGTCGAGGCCCGCCAACAGCACGCCGCCACCCTCGTCTTTGCCGTCACCGATACCGGCATCGGCATCCCGTCTGCCAAGCAGGCAGCGATCTTCGAGGCGTTCACCCAGGGCGATGGCTCGACGAGCCGTCTCTACGGCGGCACCGGCCTCGGTCTCTCGATCTCGACCCGGCTCGTCCAGATGATGGGCGGCACCCTGGCCGTGGAGAGCACGCCGGGCGAGCGGACCTGCTTCCGGTTCAGCGCCAGGGTAGGCGTACCCGAGCCCGGGCAGGTGGCGGCCGCGAGGCCCGACGCCGTCGGAGCCACGGCAGATGTCGCTCCGCCGCTGCGCGTGCTGCTGGCTGAGGACCATCCCGTCAATCAGCGCATCGCCGTGGCCGCACTGACCCGGGCCGGACACCACGTCACCGTGGCCGGCGATGGCCGCGCGGCGCTGGCTGCCGTCGACGGCGCCTTCTTCGACATCATCCTGATGGACCTGCAGATGCCACACATGTCCGGCTTCGAGGCTACGGCCGCCATCCGGGCGCGCGAGGCCCGACTCGACCTGCCACGCGTGGCGATCATCGCCATGACCGCGCATGCCATGGCCAGCGACGCACAGCGCTGCATGGACGCCGACATGGACGGGCACATCGCCAAGCCCGTGCAGGTGCACGCGCTGGCCGGTATCGTCAGTGAGCACGCCGCCCGCGCCGTCCGACGCCAGGATGCGTTGCAGGCCGGTTGACCCCGACTCTTCGCCATGCCTATTCATCTCTCCGCTCATCGCTTGCCTCAGGCTCCAGCACCGGATCGACGCCAACGACGCGTCGAGATGCCCGATTGCCCGTCCTGCCAGTTGCCCCTGCAGGTTGACGTCCGCTCGAGCGACACCCTGTATGCACGCTGCCAGTGGTGCGGGCAACGCCTCATGGTCGCCAAGCCGCCGCCGCGGTGAGGGTCGGCGACCGGGGGTGAACGGCCCCCACCCTGTTCAACCAGGCGCGCGATCGCTACTCTGGCCACACATGGAGGCCCGATGAGGCGCAGACAGTCGATGGTCGGGGTGGTACTCGCGGGGCTTGTCGTCCTCCTCGCGCATGCGGTGGTCTCGAGTCAACAGCGCCGAGACCAGGGGGCGTCGGTCCTGCCAAACCCGGTACCCGCCACGCCGGCGTCGATTGCCGCAGGCAAACGCGCCTACGACGCCAACTGCGCGGCCTGCCACGGCGGCAAGGCGCAGGGCTCCGAGCAGGCCGGCGTCGTCATCTCGATCATCGCCGAGCAGGGGGGCAGGCAACCGCCCGATCTGACCGACGCGACATGGGATCACGGCGCGAGCGATGGCGAGATCTTCACAGTCATCAAGCGCGGCATTCCGCCCACGATGATGGCCGGGTACGACGGACGTCTCCCGGACGTGGAGATCTGGTCGCTCATCAACTACCTGCGTGCGATCCCAGCCAACCCATCGCTCACCGTCGCTGCGGCCGAGACATCCGACGCCCCGGTGGGGCCGGCCCTCGAGCTGGTCGACTTCGTGCAGATGCCGATCACCGGCGATCCCGATGGCGAGCTCACGCGTGGCCTGCTCGCCCGGGTGAACTTCCTGCGCGACGAACCCGGCGGTCGTCGCTTCTTCGTGCCCGACCTCAATGGCCCGCTCTACATCCTCGACAAGCAGACCAGGCGACTGGAGACGTACCTCGACTTCAACGGTCTCGCCGGCCGTCCCGGCCTCTTCGAGCGACTCACGTTCGAGCGCAACTTCGCCACCGGTCTGTGCAGCGTCGTCTTCGATCCGGACTATCGACGCAACGGCGTCTTCTACACCATCCATATGGAGGACCCGACGGTGGCGGCCCCCGCCACGCCGCGATCCGGAGTCGTGCGTGGACTCGACCTCTCGGGATATCAGACCACAGCAGCGATCGCGGCGCCGACCCTCCCAGGCACGGTCATCAGGCGCGAGTCGGTGCTCATCGAGTGGACCGATCGCGACATCTCCAACGCGACATTCGAGGGCACGGCGCGGGAGCTGCTTCGCCTGCAGTTGGGCTCGCCCGTCCACCCGCTCGGCGACATCACCTTCAATCCCGCGGCGCGCCAGGGCCATGCCGATTGGCGGGTCATGTACGTCGGCGTCGGCGACTCGGCGTCGGGCGAGCAACGCGACATGCGACGACTCAATCCGCAGCGGCTCGACAACCTGAGCGGCAAGATTCTGCGCATCATCCCGGACCCCCGTACGCACGCGGCCAGTAGCACGCTCAGCGACAACGGGCGATACCGTATCCCGGCCGACAATCCCTTCGTCGGTCTCGAAGGCGCACGCAAGGAAATCTGGGCCGTCGGACTGCGCAACCCGCATCGGCTGGTGTGGGACGTCGACCCCGCGCCACCAGCCACCCCCCGGCTGCTGGCCTTCAACATCGGGCTGACGTCGTGGGAGACCGTGGTCATCGTCAAGAAGGGCGCCAACTACGGCTACCCGTTGCGGGAAGGGCCGCAGGCGATGACCTCGGAGGGGATGAAGCCGGTGCCGGCCGACGACATGATCCCCCTGCAGATCACCGACACGATCACACGCGGCACGGTCAGGCCCACGTACCCGGTCGTGGCCTACCCGCACGCCCCTGGTGGCGGCGACGCCATCGCCGGCGGCGTGGTCTACCGCGGCCGTGCCCTGCCCGCACTCGCGGGCCGGTTGATCTTCGGCGACATCACGACCGGCCACGTCTGGTACGCGGAGATGTCGGAGGTGCGGGCCGCTGACGACGGCAACGCCACCACCCTGGCGCCCATCCATCGTGTCGAGGCCGGCCTGCGCCGCCTTGTCGAGCAGACCTACCGCGCTCGCGGCGGCCGGGGTGAGACGATGCCGGGTGCGGCGGCGGTGGCCGGACGGGGCCGGGTCGATCTCCGGTTCGCCGAGGACAGCGCCGGCAACCTCTTCGTGCTGACCAAGACCGACGGCATGATCCGCCAGGTCGTGGGCATCAAGTGAACGCCCCCGTCGATCTCGTCGCGCTGGCCCGGGCGGCGATGCGAGAGCGTGGCCTCGAGCCAGATTTCCCGCCGGATGTCCTCGCCCAGGTGGCGAGCCTCGGCGTGCCGGCCGTGGACGCCACGCTCACCGACCTGCGCCAGCTCGCGTGGTGCTCCATTGACAACGACGACTCGAGGGATCTCGACCAGTTGTCAGTGGCCGAGCCCACCAGCCACGGCGCGCGGGTGCAGGTGGCGATCGCCGACGTCGACGGGTTGGTACCGCAGGGGACGCCGATCGACACGCACGCCGGCGTCAACACCACCTCGGTCTACACGCCGATGCGGGTGTTTCCGATGTTGCCCGAGCGGCTGTCGACCGACCTGACCTCCCTCAACCCCGCCGTCGATCGCATCGCGGTCGTGCTGGCCTTCCATGTCGACCAGGACGGGGAGGTGCGCGACGGGACGGTGGTACGGGCGCTGGTCCGCAACCAGGCACGGCTGTCGTACGACAGCGTGGCCGCCTGGCTGGAGTCGGGCGGTCCGCCCCCAGCCTCCATCGCGGCGCGCTCCGGGACGGCCGATCAGCTGAGGCTGCAGGACGTGGCGGCCGGATGGCTGCGCGTGCGTCGGCACCGCGACGGCGCACTCGATGTCCAGGGCAGCGAGGCGCGTCCAGTCATCAGCGCGGGTCGTGTCGTCGGCCTGCGCAAGCACGAGAAGAATCGCGCCCAGGCGCTGATCGAAGACCTGATGATCGCCGTCAACGGGGTATCGGCGCGCTTTCTCGACAGCCGGGGCGTGCCGTCGATCCGGCGGGTCGTCCGGACGCCGAAGCGCTGGGACCGGCTGCAGGCCCTTGCCGCGGAGGCTGGAGCGCGACTGCCCGACGCCCCCGATCCCGTCGCCCTCTCTGCATTTCTGGCCACGCGCCGCGCCGCCGACCCGGAGCGGTACGGTGAACTCTCCCTCGCGGTCCTCAAGCTGCTCGGCCGCGGCGAGTATGTCCTCACGAGACCCGGCGACAGCGACACGGGGCACTTCGGCCTCGCCGTCCGGGAGTACGCGCACTCGACGGCGCCCAACCGCCGCTTTCCCGATCTCATCACCCAGCGATTGCTCAAGGCCGCCGTCAGCGGCCTGGCCAGTCCGTACTCGGACGCCGCCCTCGCCGCGCTGGCGCAGCACTGCACGCGACAGGAGGATGCCGCCGACAAGGTCGAGCGCCAGATGCGGAAGGCGGCCACGGCGCTCGTGCTGTCGGCACGCGTCGGTGAGGTCTTCGCCGGCATCGTCACCGGCGCGTCGAGCAAGGCCACCTGGGTGCGTACCCTCGACCCACCCGCGGAGGGCCGTCTCGTGCGCGGGACGGCGGGCCTCGATGTCGGTCAGCGAGTCAGGGTGCGACTGACCGCCGTCGACGTGACGCGCGGCTTTCTCGACTTCGTGCCCGACGCCAGCCTCACGGCCGGATGACCGTGCCGTCTCGGCGGCGGGTCGTGCCCCAGGAGTAGTCGAAGTTGGGCGGGCCCTGCGGAAATGGAAACTTCGCCGCGAGCGCCTCGTCCACCTCGACGCCGTGTCCTGGCGAGTCGTTGGCGAGCATGTAGCCGTCCTTCTGCTCTGGCGAGCCCGTGAAGACCTCGCGGGTCTGGGCCGGGAAGGCGCCGCCTTCGTGGATGCCGAAGTTGTAGGTGGAGAGCTCGAGGGCCAGCTGCGCCGCGTGCGCGACCGGTGACGCGTCGCCCGGTCCGTGCCAGGCGGTACGCACGCCGAAGAACTCCGACAGGGCGGCCACCTTGCGCGCCGGCGTCAACCCGCCAATCTGCGAGATGTGGATACGGATGAAGTCGATCAGCCGCTCCGAGATGAGCGGCAGGTACTCCTGCACCGTGTTGAACAGCTCGCCCATGGCGATCGGGATGCTCGTGTGCTGTCGCAACTGCCGGAACCAGGCGTTGTCCTCCGGCGGGAACGGGTCTTCGAGGAAGAAGAGGTTGTAGGGCTCGAGGGCCTTGCACAGGTTGATGGCTTCGGCCAGTTGCACGCGCTCGTGGACGTCGTGCAGCAGTTGCACCTCGTCACCGAGCGCCGTCCGCAGGTGCGCGAACAGCTTCGGGAGCATCCGGACGTAACCGGCCGACTCCCAGATGGCGCGCGGGTTGGTCGGCCCCACGGGCTCATCGGACGGGCCGGCTGTCGACGCGTCGCTGCGGGCCCCGTAGGTGGCGAGCCCGGGTACGCCCCCCTGCACACGGACGTGGCGGAATCCGGCGGCCATCCCCTTGCGCGCGTTATCGGTGACTTCCGCGAAATCGCGCCCGCTGGCGTGGTAGTAGCAGTCGGCGCCGCGCCGCACCTTGCCGCCAAGCAACTGGTACAGGGGCAGCCCGGCGCGCTTGCCGAGGATGTCCCAGAGTGCGATGTCCACACCGCTCATCGCGTTGAACAGCACCGGACCGTTGCGCCAGTAGGAACTGACGTACATCGACTGCCAGATGTCCTCGATCTCATCGACGCGCCGGCCGATGAGGAACGGCCGCAGGTACTGGTCGATCGCGGTCTGCACCACCAGGGCGCGCTGGGTGAACGTCGCGCAGCCCCAGCCGTGCAGCCCTGGCTGGTCGGTGATCACCTTGACCACGACCAGCCGGATGCCGTTGGGTGCCGTGAGCACGCCCTTGACGTCCTTGATGCGAATCGGCGGCAGCCCCCGTGGGGCCGGCGGCACGACGGGCGCCTGCGCCAGGACGTCGCGCCCGGCGATGACGCCGGTCCCCGCCATCATCGGTCCAGCGGCCAGCGTGCGCAGCGCATCCCGTCTGTTCATGCAGTCACCTCGTCCGGCGCATCCTGCGTGGCCTGGGCTGACGTGTCAAGTGCGCGCTCCGGCTCGCGGCACGGCGGCCGTCGCCGGATCAGGCGGTCATCGGACGCGGTCGCCACAGGATGACGACGCGGCCCACGCGCTGCACGACGGCGGCGCGCGTGCGGGCGCCGATCGCCTCGGCATGGGTGGCGCGTTGGTGGCGGTCGCCTTCGCCGATCTTCACCTTGATCAGCTCGTGCGCCTCGAGAGCTCGGTCGATCTCGGCCACCATGGCGTCGGTGACGCCCGCGTGGCCGATGCGCACGACTGGCTCGAGGGCATGGGCGCGGGCCTTCAGTACCGCGCGTTCCCTGGTCAACAACGAGGGCACGCCGGCGGTGGGTGTGTCGGGGTCGGGTGGCACGGTCATCCCGTTGATCCTACGCCACCGGACTGACCCTGCCCGAGGAGGGTCTGACGACACGTGCGTGCGCGGGCGCAAGGGAATGGATATGCTCTGCCCGGCGCTCGCAGATTCGCGCCTCCGGAGACATCCCTCATGCAGCTTGCGACGATCGACTGGCTGATCCTGGCCGCCACGCTGGCCATCTGCTTTGCCCCGGCCCTGTTCTTCGGGCGGCGGGCCGGCCAGAGCACGTCGGAGTTCTTTGCCTCCGGCCGATCGGTGCCGTGGTGGCTGGCCGGGCTGTCGATGGTCGCCACCACCTTCAGCAGCGACACGCCCAACCTGGTCACCGACATCGTCCGCCGCAATGGCGTGGCCGGCAACTGGGTCTGGTGGGCCTTCGTGCTGACCGGCGTCTCGACGGTGTTCTTCTACGCGCGGCTGTGGCGTCGGTCCGGCGTGCTCACCGACCTCGAGTTCTACGAGGTGCGCTATTCGGGCACGGCCGCCGGCGTGGTGCGCGGGTTTCGGGCGCTGTACCTGGGGTTCTTCTTCAATTGCATGATCATGGCCACGGTCAACCTGGCCGCGTGCAAGATCGCCGCGATCCTGTTCGGCCTCGAGCGCTGGCAGACGCTGGCGATGGTCGGCATCCTCAACGTCGCCTTTGCCGCCCACTCCGGGCTCTGGGGCGTGCTGGTGATCGACATGATCCAGTTCTTCATCAAGATGACGGCGGTGATCGCGGCCGCCTATTTCGCGCTGCAGGCGCCGGGTGTGGGCGGGCTCGACGGTTTGATCAGCCAGCTGTCCACGCGCCGCGGGCCGGGTGGCGTGGACTACCTGGCGATCCTGCCCGACTTCACGAGCAACTGGGACCTGGCCGTGGCGGTGTTCATCATGCCGATTGCCGTCCAGTGGTGGGCCGTGTGGTATCCGGGAGCGGAACCCGGCGGTGGCAGCTACATCGCGCAGCGGATGCTCGCGTCCAAGTCCGAGAAGGACGCCCTCGGCGCCGTGCTCTTTTTCAACGTGGCGCACTACGTGCTCCGGCCGTGGCCGTGGATCCTGGTCGCACTGGCGTCGCTGATCGTGTACCCCGAGCTGTCGGACATCAGCGCCGCGTTCCCCAATCTCGACCCACGGCTGCTCGGCCACGACATCGCCTACCCGGCGATGTTGAAGTTCCTGCCGGCCGGGTTCGTCGGCTTGATGGTGGGCGGACTGGTGGCCGCCAATTCCTCGACGATCCTGACCCACTTGAACTGGGGCGCCTCGTACCTGGTGCACGACTTCTACCGGCGCTTCATCAACACGCGCGCCGACGAGGCGCACTACGTGATGGTGGGTCGGCTTGCCACGGTGCTGCTGTTTGTCTGCTCGTCGGCCACGGTCTACCTGCTGGATACGGCCAAGGATGCCTTCGATATCATCCTGCAGGTGGGCGCCGGCACCGGGCTGCTGTACCTGGTGCGCTGGTTCTGGTGGCGGGTCAATGCCTGGTGCGAAGTGGCGGCGATGGCTAGTTCCTTCGTGGTGTCGCTGACGTTCCTGCTGCTGGCTCGCACCGGATCGCCCGTGAGCACGCATGTCGCGCTGGTCCTCACGGTCCTGATCACCACGTGCTGCTGGGTCGTCACCGCCTTCGTCACGCCGCCCACCGACCGCGACGTGCTGATCGACTTCTACCGCAAGGTGCGGCCGGTCGGGCCTGGCTGGAAGCCGATTCGCGACCTGGTGGGCGTGGACGCGGATGCACACGCCGCGCGAGACAGCATCCCGCTCGGCCTGCTCGGCTGGTCAGCCGGCAGCGCGATGATCTGGTCGGCCCTCTTTGCCGTCGGCAACTTTCTCTATGGCCGGCACACGCAAGCGGTGGTGCTGACCGTGATATGCCTGCTCACTACCGGGCTCGTGCTCTGGGTGATGCGCCAGCAGTGGCCCGACCGCCCGCCGTCGGCCTGACGCGTCGGCGTCCGGCCGCATCTATGGGACAGTAGCGTCCGGAGGAGTGCGCACATGCATTTGCGTTCACAGATGACCGCCGTGGCGGTCGTGGCACTGGTTGGGTCCTTGGCGGCCCACGAGGTTCGGGCACAATCGGCCGCGCCGACCGCCCCGGCCGGTTTTTCGGTGGTGTTCAACGGCAAGGACCTGAGTGGGTGGCGCGGCCGGCCTGGCGGCGGCGGTGTCTTCA
Source organism: Luteitalea sp. (assembly GCA_046593715.1). Taxonomy (GTDB): domain Bacteria; phylum Acidobacteriota; class Vicinamibacteria; order Vicinamibacterales; family Vicinamibacteraceae; genus Luteitalea. The sequence continues at coordinate 28,146 of JBKJQW010000045.1, read as the reverse complement.
GTCCCTACGTCGAGGCCAAGTTCACGCCCGAGGAACGGACGGCCACGCAGGCCGAGTGGAACGCCGACCGCGACCTGCACTGGCGCGTGGACGCGGCGACCAGCGACCTGGTCTCCGATGGCAAGGGCGTCCACCTCGCAACCGCAAAGCCCTACGGTGACTTCGAGTTTCACGTGGACTGGATGCTGACCCAGCCCGGCGGCGATTCCGGCATCTACCTGCGCAGTTACCCGCAGGTGCAGCTGTGGGATCCCAGTAGCGCGCGAGAGAAGAAAAACGGCGCGGACAAGGGCTCCGGCGGCCTGTGGAACAACAACCCCGACAACCCGGGGCGCTGGCCGCTCGCACTGGCCGACAAGCCGATCGGGCAGTGGAACTCGATGGACATCACGATGGTCGGCACGCGCGTCTGGGTGACCCTCAACGGCACCCCTGTCGTGGTCGGCCAGATCCTGGACAACTTCTTCGAACGCACCCAGCCGGTGTTGCCGACCGGGTCGATCGAGTTGCAGACCCACGGCTCCGAGGTGCGCTTCCGCAACATCTACGTCCGCGAGATCCCGGCCAAAGAAGGCAAGGCCCTGCTGGCTACGGTGAGCAAGTAGGTCATTCGGTCCTGGTCTCATGACTTCACCGCTGTCGATTGCCATCGTCGGGGCCGGACTGATGGGCCATGGCATCGCGCAGGTGATGGCGCAGGCAGGGCACAACGTGACCCTCACCGACACGGACGCCGCGGTGCTCGGCACCGCGGCCGCCCGCATCGCCCGCAACCTGGACGAACTGGGCGTGCGGGCGGCGCCTGTGCTCGAGCGCGTGCGGATGTCGCCGACGTTGTCGGACGCAGTTGCCGGTGCCGACGTCGTGGTCGAGTCAGTGGCCGAGGTGGTCGAGACCAAGCAGGCGTTGTTTGCCGACCTGGCGCGACTGGCGCCGCCGCACGCGACGCTGGCCAGCAACACCTCGGTCATTCCGATCACGCGGCTTGGCGAGCGCCTCGACCCTGACGCGCGCAGTCGGCTGGTCGGGACCCACTGGTGGAACCCGCCCCACCTCATCCCGCTCGTCGAAGTGGTTCGCACCGCCTTTACGCGGCAGGACGTGATCGACCGGATGGTGGAGGTGCTTCGCCATGCCGGCAAGGTTGCCGTCGTGGTGCAGCGCGACGTCACCGGCTTCATCGGCAACCGCCTCAATCAAGCGATGTGGCGCGAGGCGCTGGCGTTGATCGAGGCGGGCGTCTGTGATGCCGAGACGATCGACACGGTCGTGAAGAGCAGCTTCGGGCTGCGGCTGCCCGTGCTGGGCCCGATGGAGAACGCCGACCTGATCGGCCTGCCACTGACGCGCAACCTGCACGCGCTGCTGTTTCCCGACCTCAGCGACGCAAAGGTCGCGTCGCCACTGCTGGATGCCGCCATCGCCCGCGGTGACACCGGACTTCACGTCGGCCGCGGCCTTCGGTCGTGGACGCCAGGGGATGCCGACGCGGTGCGGCGCCGCCTGTCCGCCCACCTGATGGCCACCCGCCGCCCCGAGTCGTAGCCAATCGCACCTAGCGGCCCGGGTCCACCTCGTGGATGTCCCCTTCGATGTCGGCCAGCTTGCCCTGGATGTATCCGGTCGCGTCCCTGACGCCCTGGTTGTAGACCGGGGGACCGAGATGGCGCAGGAAGAAGTCGATCAAGCCGTCGCCTCGGAAGGCACTCAGGGGTTGGTCGAACTCGTCCTCGAAGTGCAGTTGCAGCGCCGCGAGCAGCGTGCTGCGGCGTTCGGGCGCGAGTCGGATGCCCTGAGGCGATCGCGTAGCCATGGCCACAGCATAACGGCGTCTCGCGTCGCGGTCGAGGAGCCGACACGGCACGCGCTGTGGGTTGTCGCGCGCATCAGCCGTCGACGGCAAACACCTCGATCGGCACCTGCCGGCCACGCAACGTGAACGGGCCGAGCGCGGTGACCCTGAACTCATGACCCGTGCGATCGATCGTGTCCCGGGACGCCACGATCTGCCCGGCCTTCGCCACCGTGCTCTCGAGGCGCGAGGCGGTGTTCACCGGGTCGCCGAGCACGGTGAACTCGCGGCGCATCGGCGAACCGATGTCGCCGGTGAGCGCGCGCCCGGTGTGCATGGCGATGCGCATCTGCAACGGGGGGCGGCCGGGATGGCGGGCATTGAGCTCGGACAGGGCCGCACGCATGCCCAGGGCGGCCCGCACCGCCTTGGTGGCGTGATCCTCCTGCGGCAACGGCGCACCGAACACGGCCAGGATGGCGTCTCCGATGAACTTGTCCAGGGTGCCCTGATGATCGAACAGGACCTCGGCCATCTCGTGAAAGAACTCATTGAGCGTCGCCGCGACCGCCTCCGGCTCCATGCCTTCCGACATCGGCGTGAACCCCACCAGATCCACGAACATCACCGTCACGTCCCTCACCTGGGTATCGAAGACGGCCGCGTCGGTGGACGCATGCAGGATCCGGTTGACCACGCCCGGGGAGTGGTAGCGCTGCAGGCGCTCCCGCCGACGCGATTCCTCCGTCACGCGATCGGTCAGCCGCGCATGCTCGATGGCGACGGCCGCGTAGTTGGCCAGCGCCACAAACACCGTCAGGTCGTCTTCGGAGAACTTCCGCGACCGCGGGGTATCGGCATAGAGCACGCCGATCACATCGTTCTGGTTCCACAACGGCGCGCACATGAACGAGCGGATGCTGAGGGCCTGGACGCTCTGCGCGAGGTCGAGGCGCTGGTCCACCAGCGCGTCCACGGCGAGCATGGCCACGCGGTCGCGAATGACGGTGTTGACCACGGTGCGACTCAGGCGCGCGTCGGCCAGGGGCCGCCCGTCCGCCCCGCGTGATACCCGCGCCGCCAGGGGGTCGAAGGGGGAGTCCCGGAGCAGCAGGAATGCCCGTTCGGCCGCCACGGCCTCGAAGACGAGGTCGACGACGCCGTCCAGGACTTCGGCCAGCACACGCGGTTGGACGAGCGACCGGGTGATCTGCGACAGCAGCGAGAGCAAACGTGCTGCCTGTGACGGCGAGGCATCTGGCTGGAACAGGGCGTCGCCGGCCAGCGACGCGATTGGGCGGACGATCGTGGCCGACAGGTCGAAGTCGTGCTCGTCGTTGACCAGCGCAGCGCCGGTAGGCACCGGCTCGGCGATCGCCAACTGGACGCCGCCAAGCATGACGGCATCGCCCGCATGCAGCGGCACCGGCTCCGAGATGCGGGTGCCGTTGACCCGCGTCCCGTAGGTGCTGTCGAGGTCACGCAGCCAGCAGCGGCCGTCTCTCAGCTCCAACTCCGCATGGCGGCGGGAAATGGTCGGATGGTCCACCATCACGTCGCTGTCGGCACTCCGGCCGATCGCGACCCGCGCAGGCCCGTCGGGCTGCAGCAGGAACGTCCGTGGAGGTTCGGCCCGGATCTGCCAGCTCACGGTGAAGCCGTCGCGCACATGATCGCCAGGAGCCATCGAAGCGTTATGTATAGCAGGACAGGGCGTCAGCTTGCCGCGACCTGTCATAAGATCCGGACCGGAGCCCGCGCTCGTGGCGTGCGGCCCATCCACTCAACATGACGTGTCCCCGGTGCGGCAGCACAGCCGACCAGTCTGCCAAGACCTGTCCGTCCTGCAAGGCCCCGCTCGGCCTGCCGCCGGTGAGTCTCGAAGCCACCGACATGGGCATCCACGTGTCGTCGCTGGGCCGCAGCACTCCGTCCGGTCCGACCACGCCGGTGCCGCACCCTCCCCTGGTGCAACCCGCCCCCATACACCGCGCGCCCAAAGCGTCGGCACCGGCGGTGGCCGTGGCGCCCGAGACGCCGATCCCGGCACCCTCCACCGTCACGCCTGATGCCGCGGACGGCCTCGAGCAGACCCGCATCGACGGCATCGTGGGACCGACGATGCGTGCGACGCGATCTGCGCCTGCACGGAGCCAGGCGGTCCGCACAACGATCACGGGTCGGGCCGGCACTGCCAGCGGGCAGCCCGGTGAGCTGGTTGGCAAGCAGCTCGGCCAGCGGTACCACATCACCAAGCTGCTCGGCGCCGGAGGGATGGGGGCGGTGTACCAGGCCCTCGACAACGAGCTTGGTGTGGCCGTGGCCATCAAGACGGTGCGCAAGGAACTGGCGGCCGACCCCGAGACGGCACGGCTGCTCGACCGCCGGTTCAAGCAGGAACTCCTGCTGGCCCGCAAGGTGACGCACAAAAACATCGTGCGCGTGCACGACATCGGCGAACTCGACGGCGTGAAGTACATCACCATGCCGTACCTGCAGGGCGAGGACCTGTCCACGGTCCTGAACCGCGAGGGCAAGCTGTCGGTGGAGCGTGTCCTGACGCTGGCGCGGTCGGTCATCTCGGGCCTGGCGGCCGCGCACGACGCCGGCGTCGTGCACCGCGACCTCAAGCCGGCCAACATCATGGTGGCGCCCGACGGCGAGGGGCTGGTGATGGACTTCGGGGTGGCCAGGTCCACCGAGGTGGCCATCGCGGCCGGCGACGGCGCGGTGAGCGGCGACGCGCTGGCGTCGCTGGTGGCTGCGCAGGGGGCCTCGCGGGTGCCCGAGCAGACGGCCAGCGGGATGGTGGTGGGCACCATCGAGTACATGGCGCCGGAGCAGTCGCGGGGAGAGGCCGTCGACCAGCGGGCCGACGTCTACGCGTTCGGCCTCATCCTCTACGACCTGCTGGTCGGGCGCACCCGCGCGCAGCGGATGAAAAGTGCCATCGCCGAACTGCAGAACCGGATGCACGAGGCGCCACCCCCGCTGCGCAGCATCGACCCGTCGATCCCGCTGGCGGTGGAGAAGATCGTGACGCGGTGTGTGCAGCCCGAGGCCAGCGATCGATTCGCCACCTCACGCGACCTCGAGAGCGAACTGGCCAAGCTCGACGCGCACGGCGTGCCGTTGCCGCTGGCCAAGCGCCTCACCTGGAAACAGGCGACGGCGGCCGGCCTGGGCGTGGTGCTGCTGCTCGGCGCTACCTATTGGTCGGCGCGCGGACCGGCCGCGGAAGTCAAGCACGAGCCCGTCTCGATCCTCATCACCGACCTGAAGAACAACACCGGTGACCAGACCTTCGACGGCACCCTCGAGCCGATGCTCAAGCTCGCGCTGGAGGGCGCCGGATTCATCAGTGCCTACGACCGCAACGGCATCCAGCGCAGTCTGGGCGTGGTGCCCCCCCAGGTCCTGGACGAGACGGCGGGTCGTGCCCTGGCGTTCCAGCAGGGCGTGGGCGTGGTGCTGTCCGGGACGCTGGCCAGGAGTGGTGGCCGGTACACGGTGACGCTGCGCGCCGCCGAAAGCGTCACCGGCAACGAGATCGCGAGCGAGTCCGGTGACGCCGCCGGGAAAGATGAGGTCCTCGGCGTGGCCACCGACCTCGGCAACCGGATCCGCACCGCCCTCGGCGACAACACCTCGGATTCCACCCGCCGGTTCGCGACCGAGAAGCTCTCGGCGACATCGCTCGAGGTGGTCCGTGAATACGCGCTGGCGATGCAGGCGCTGTCGAGCAGTCAGTTCACGGAAGCCCGGGCCGCGTTCGAGCGCGCGATCCAGATCGACCCCAACTTCGGCCTCGCGTATGCGGGCCTGGCAACTGCCGCCTCCAACATGGGGCAGCCGCAGGAGGCCGAGCGGTTCGTGCGGCAAGCCATTCGGCACGTCGACCGGATGACCGAGCGCGAGCGCCTGCGGACCCGCGGCCTGCTGTACTACATCACCAACGATTACGAGGCCTGCGTCAAGGAGTACGGCGACCTGCTGGTGCAGTACGAGGCCGACGTCGCGGCCCGCAACAACCTCGCCCTCTGCTCGAGCAAGCTGCGCCACATGGCCCACGCCCGCGACCAGATGCGGCGGGTGGTCAGCATCCTGCCAAAGCGATCACTCTATCGGCTCAACGCCTCGCTCTACTCGACGTACGCGGGTGACTTCGCGCAGGGTGAGAGCGACGCGCTTGCCGCGCAGCAACTCGGCGACCGGTGGGCGCTGCAGGCGCTGGCCCTCGCCAAGCTCGGACAGAACGACTTCGGCGCAGCCACGGTGGCGTATGAATCGCTTGCCAAGTCGATCGGCGCCGGGCCGTCGTACACGACCTCGGGACTGGCCGACATCGCCCTGTTCCAGGGCCGGTTCGGTGTCGCGGCGGAGATGTTTGCCGAGGGTGCGGTCGCAGACCTCGCTGCCCAGGAGCCCGACCGCGCGGCCATGAAGCTCGTGGGCCTGGCCTACGCCGAGCTGTCGCGAGGGCGTCGTCGCGAAGCCATCGCCGCGGCGGACCGGGCCGTGGCCCAGAGCACCCGAACCTCGGCGTCGTGGCGCTCAGCCAGCATCCAGGTGCGTTTCCTTGCCGGCCGGACCTATGCCGAGGCCGGCGCGCTGGCCAAGGCGTCGGCCATCGCGATAGAGCTGGCGGACTCGCTGCAGGTGGAATCGCAGGCCTACGGCAAGCTGCTCGAGGGCGTCGTCCTGCTCGATCGCGGCGCGGCACGCGCCGCCGTGCGGACGCTCAACGACGCCAACGAGATGCTCGACACGTGGATTGGCCACTTCGACCTCGGGCGGGCCTACCTCGAGGCGGGGGCGTTTCCGCAGGCCGACTCGGAGTTCGATCGCTGCCTGAAGCGCAGCGGCGAGGCGCTGTCGCTGTTTCTCGACGAGGAACCCACGTCAGGGTACCTGCCGTCGGTGTACTACTACCTGGGGCGCGCCCGCGAAGGCATGGGCACAGCGGCCTTCGGCGACGCCTACCGCCGCTACCTGGCGATCCGCAACCAGGCCGAAATCGATCCCCTGGCCGACGACATCCGCAAGCGACTGGGCAGCTGATCGGCGCGCCCGACCGCTGTCGCCGGCGCGCGTGATCGTGCGTTGGCAAAAAAGAACGGCCCGCTCCGAAAAGCGGGCCGTGGTGCGTGAGGTCGAGCGGAGCAATCGCGTGCTACTTGGCCAGGGTCACCGTGAATGACCGCGTCGGGTAGCGCGAGTCGCTCGGCTGGATGGTCACCGCGTACGTGCCGACCGGCAAGGTCACCCCCGTGGCCTCCTTGGTCTGCATGTTGAAGACCCAGGTCTTGCTCGATGTCTGATACCGGAAGCTGCTGTTGCCGGTATCGGTGTTGCGCGCCGTGATGGCGGGAGAGGGCCCGGCGATGGTTACCCCGAAGGTCAGCGTCGAGCTGTCCACGGTTGTGGTGCCATTGGTGTAGCGCCACTGCATCGGAATCGCGCTACCGGCCTTGAACGTGGCCCCTGACGGCGGTGGCGCGTTCTTCACGTTCACGAACGTGAAGGTGGTCGTGGCTGGAGGGGCGACCGTGATGACAAACGTGCCATCGGCGAACAGCCCACCGACGTCGGTGGCCCTGATGGTGATCGTGGAGGACCCCGCCTGACCGGCGACGGGGGTGACCGTGACCGTGCGAGCGGAGCCACTGCCGCCAAACACGATGGCGTTGTGCGGGATGAGCGCGGTGTTGCTGGAGGAACCGGTCAGCATGAGCGCGCCCGCACCCTCGGCATCAGCGACGGTGACGTGCACGGTGTGCGACGCCAGGTTGCGGTCCATGACGATGGCCTGGGTCGGCAACCCGGCAATCGTCGGCTGATCGTTGACCTCGACGACGGTGATCGTCACCGTCCCGATGACGTCGCTGTCGGCCGCCGGGCGGTAGGTGAACCCGTCGGTCCCGCTGAAGTCGGCCGACGGCATGTAGGTGAAGGAGCCATCGGCGGCCAGCGCGAGGCTGCCGTGGGCCGGGCCGGTGAGCAGCGACGCCTGCAGCGTCACCTCGTCGTCCTCATCGCCGTCATTGCCAAGCACGCCCGGTGCGGTGACGGTGAGCAGCGTGTCTTCGTTGGTCGCGTAGAGGTCCGGCTCGGCCACCAGCGGCGCGTTGATCGCGGTGAGGGTCACCAGGTTCGAGGGTTCGCTGTCCACGGCAGGTTGTGCCCCATCGGCCGCGTAGTTGCTCACCACGAAATAGGTGTACTGGCGACCGTCGACCAGGCTGGCGCGGTCGATGACCACGTAATCCTCGTCGTCGGGCTTGCTGGGGTCGGCGAGCACTGTCGCCGCCAACGTCCACGGCAGGCCCGGGCTCAGGGTCGTGCCTTCCACCCGATAGACCGCGAAGCTGGTGACGCCCCCGATGTGTGGGGCCAGGAAGCGGATGGCGATGTCGTGCCTGTCGGCATCCAACGCACTGCATTGCTCGCCGACCACGCACGCGCGGACGCTGTTGGGCGCCGTCCGTGCCAGATCGGCGGCCAACGTCGCGTCGATCTCGCCGAAGGGATTGGCTGGGTCGTTGACGTTGAGGTCGCCACCACCGAAGTCACCGCGACCGCGATCGCCGCTGCCCGATTCGGCCGCGCCAAGGTCGAGGTCCACCTTCCCGAGATCGACTTTGCCGAGGTCGACCTTGCCGAGGTTCAGGTCCACCTTGCCGAAGTCGAGGTCGACCTTGCCGCTGTCCAGGTCCACCTTGCCAGCATCGAGATCCACCTTGCCGAGGTCCAGGTCCACCTTGCCGAGGTCGGATGGCCCGAGATCGACCTTGCCGACGTCGAGCGACAGCGGACCAACGGCCAGGGTGCCGTCGGCCAGGCGGTAGAGGCCGCCGACATTACGCCGCGCCGCCACCTGGTTCAGCTTGAATTGGGACCAGTCGTCGGACGAGCCCTTGAGCGGCCCGCTCACCGCGCCGACCCCGGTGCCGTTCAGGGTGCCGCTGAAGTTGACATCCTGCGGGAACACCCCGACGTCGATGCCGTCGTTGGCGTTCCAATCGATCGGTGCCGCGGACGTGCGCGCGTCGATGCGCACCATCCGCTCATCGGGACCGAGCGGCGAGCCATCGCAGCGCGACCTGACCGGCGCACGACGGTCCTTCAGGTAGCTGAATTCGATGGGGGCAAACCACGACAGGCGGAACCTCGAGGCGCTGAGCGCGCCTTCCTGCACGGCCGCCTCGTCGACATCGACAAACGGCGTACCTTCCGAGAAATCCAGCGACGGCGTGCCGTTGTCGTCCATCAGCCCGCGTAGCTGATACAGGTAGTTCATCACGCTCAGGTAGCCTGGATTGCAGTTGGGCTCGAACGCCTCGCCGCCGTGGCGGCGCTCGGCAGTGTGCCCGAACTCGTGCGCCAGCGTGGACGCCTGCATGAACGGCGTGCCGACCGGCAGGCCCGCGGTGTTCTTGAACCCTCCGAGCGACACGATCAGATCGCCACCCCCGAAGTCGCCGACGCCACTGTAGGTGCGAGGGACGCGGAAGTCAGGATTGAGCGAGGCTCCGGCGGGGCACGCGCCGTTGACGTCCTCGACCGGCATGAGCGAGCCGTCGAGGCACGGACGCGTGGACTTGGGCAGGCCGATGAAGTGCGAAAAGAGGGCGTACCGGAAGATGTCCATGCGCACCTGGTCGAAGGCGCGCTCGCAGGTGCTGCCGGCGACGTCGCACTCCCCGACCTGACCGCTGAGGAAGGAATCACGGATGCGACGCAGGCCGGTCTTCCAGCCGACGGTGCCTGGGTAGGCCGAGAACTGGCAGACCCACGGGGGCGACCCCGCGGGCGCCTCGCAGACGGTCAGCGACTCGTCGATCGCCTCGCCACCGCGCGCCAGGCCCTCGCCGGGGGACGTATCGCGTACGAGGTAAGGCTCGGCCACGGAGCCTACGCCGTAGGTCGGGCCCACATCGATGTGCACGTTGATGTTGCGTGCCTTGAACATGTCGCCGAACAGCCGAATCGCTTCGGGGTCGGGAGCGTGCGTATGGGCCGGGTACGACTCGCTGCCGTACGTCCGCTCGACGTCGGTTTTCATGAAGTGCACTTCCATGAAGATGTCCTTCACGTTCGGATCGGCACCCATCCTGGACAACAGGGGCAATGAGCGACCGTACGGGTCCTTGACCGGCGTGGTGGACGTCTCCCACAGGTTCAGCAGGCCATCCTCGTCGTCGTCGTTGACCGGCGTACGGTAGACCACCGCGGCATAGGTGAGGCAGTCGAAACTGCCTGAAAGAGGCAGCGCACCCGTCTCAATGGCGCGCAGCGACGGGTCCACCGTCACGGGGAACGTCGGGTTGTCCCAGTTGGGGCCTGCCGCACCCGTGAGCGGGTTCTCCCAGATGGTGTTGTTGTAGAAAAGGGTCTCGCGCTTGCCAGCCTGCCCGCTGCCGACGATGTGCGTGATCTTGCCCTGCGTGTTGACGTCGTCGGCGTCGTAGAAGCCCTCGACGGTGAGCGCCATGCCAGGCGTGTTGTTGGCCACCGCGTACGAACCGTCGTACAGGACGATGGAACTGTACGGCAGCGAGGAGTCGCGATAGACGATGACCAGGCTGGCGCCGAGGGCTTCGGCGCGCCGCGAGTCCGGGAGCCGGACGCGGTGCTCGCCGTACCCGGCGGTCTTGCCGGTGTGCGGGTCGATTGTCAGAAACCGCAACGCGTCGGCGCGGTAGGTGTAGGTCAGGTTCCTCGCGCCGCTGCCGCCACCGGTGGCGCCGCCGTTACTCCAGCAAGGGGGGCTGCCATTGCCCAGCCTCTTGCCGACGAGCACCTCGATGTCGCCCGCCAGGCTGAGGGGCTGCCCGTGGAACTGCACCCCGCGCGCGCCCGCCTCGGGGTCGTTCGAATCGCCGACGACCTGCCAGTAGAGAAAGGCCGCCGCGATGTCCACGCCCCTCGGCACGCACCCGAGCCGCTGCGGATCACCCTCGGCGCAGACCGGAATCACGATGTCGCCGGTGGCGAAGCCGCCCTGGCCCAAACCTCGGAGGCCGACACCCTGGACCGCGTAGTCGCCGGTCAGGAAGTAATTCTTGAAGAAAGTGAGGGGCTGAGGTGCCAGGGCCTCGAGACCGGAGGAAACCTGCGCAACCATGCCGATGACGGCGATAATCGCCAGAATTGCGCGTTTCATCTACAGATTCCAGTCAGGACGTTGCGGGGACGAAGTCGTGCGAAGGAAAACATTCTCACCTGATCAACGACTGGCCCCTGCGGCGCGCACACCGCAGGCAGAGTCATGGTTTTAGGAGACTTTAGTCTCCCAGTCGCGCGGTTCATCGCCTGTAAGTCGTTGAAAAGACTCACAGGCAAAAGCATGAATGTTGATGACCTTGCGAACTGCAGGAATCGTGCCCCTTCGTTCAGCCATGCAGCGCTGGTCATTGCTCGGGCGGTTCTGACCCACGTGCCGGCGCGGCTGCCGGCGTCTCGCGGCGGCTGTCAGCGATGGGTTCGGCGATGAACCGGTAGCCGACGCCGCGGACGGTCAGCACATGGCGCGGTGTGGCGGGATCCTCGTTGAGGAACCGCCGCAGCCGGACGATGAAGTTGTCGATGGCCCGGGTATCGGTGTCCTCGTGCAGGTCCCACACGTCCTCGAGGATGGCCTTGCGGGACACGACCCGGCCCGCGTTCTGCAGCAGGTACTGCAGCAGGTCGGCTTCCATCGCGGTCAGGTGGTACGGCAAGGTGCCGACCCGCAGTTCGAGCGTCGAGGGGTCGAACGTGTTGCCGCCGAACGTGTAGATATCCGGCCGGGGGCTCTGCGGCGGTGGGGTGCGCGCCCAGGCGCTGCGGCGGAGCAGGCTGCGGACGCGCGCCAGCAGGATGGGCAACTCGAACGGTTTCTGCAGGTAGTCGTCGACGCCGGCGTCAAAGCCGGTCAGGACGTCTTCCGGACGTCCGCGCGCCGTCAGCATCAGGATGGGCACGTAGTCGCCCCGCGCGCGCAGCGTGCGCGCCACGTCGAAGCCATCGGTGCCCGGCAGCATCACGTCGAGCAGGACCGCATCCCAGGCGCCGGGTTCTCCGGACAGGCGCGCCAGGGCCGACTCGCCGTCGCCGGCCAGGTCGACCACATGGCCATCAGCCTGGAGGTTGAACTGCAGGCCGAGCGCCAGATGCGGCTCGTCCTCGACCACCAGGAGGCGTGCCATCAGGCCCGCACCATGCGAGGCAGTTCGATGGTGAACGTCGAGCCGCGCCCTTCGCCCTCGCTCATCGCCGTGACCCGTCCGCCATGCTGCCTGACGATCGACCGCACGATATACAGGCCCAGGCCAGTGCCCTTCACCTTCGATCCGCGCCATTGGAAGCGATGGAAGCGCCTGAAGATCCGTTTGAGTTGCGCCTGCGGGATCCCGACACCCTCATCGACCACGCGGATCCGCACCATGTCGCTGTCGGTCACATGCACGTCGATGGCAACCCGCACCTGGGCGAGGGAATACTTGACGGCGTTGTCGAGCAGGTTCGAGAGCACACTGCGCAGTTCGTCGATGTCGCCGTTGACCACGGCCCCGTCGGGCGCAGGTCCGGCCATCGTCATCGTGTCTGGCGAGAGATGGTGACGCAGACGGGCCACCTCCAGTACCTCGCCCGCCAGGGCGGCGACGTCTACCGGTGCTCGATGCAGGGAGCTGACGCGCTGCCCTGCGGCCCCGGCCTTGAGGACCTGTTCCACCGTCTGCTGGAGGCGGTCGGCGTCGGCCAGCATGATGCTGTAGAAATCCGCACGCTGTGCCTCCGACACGTCGCGCGACTGCAGCGTCTGGAGGTACAGGCGGATCGAGGCAATCGGCGTCTTCAGCTCGTGCGTGACGGCGTTGAGAAACGCGTCCTGCTGGTCGTTGCGATGCAGCTCACGCACGAGGAACACGGTGTAGATGATGATGCCGGCGATGATCAGGGCAAAGGCCAGCACGCCGAGCACCAGCGGCAGCAGGCTGCGGCCGTTGACGTAGATCCAGCCGACGTTGAGGGTGACCGCGGCCGCCACGAGGACGACGCAGAGCGTCACGAAGACGATCGTCGCGGTGCGGCGGGTCACTGAGGGGATTCTACCGAAGGCCGGGCGGCCGACGCTGCAGGACGCAGGACCGCCGACCTTGGCGGTCGGCGGCTTCCGGGATGCGAAATGGCCTACTCGAGCATCAGCGGCTCGGCCGACGAGATGTCGACCGCGTCGCCAGTCTGCTGCGGCATGCGGTGGACGTGCTCGATTCGCGCCGACTTGACGTCCCAGACCAGCCCGAGCGCCCGCAGGATGCTGATGTTGATCCAGTTGATGTCCAGCTCGTACCACGCCAGCCCATGACGCGCCGACACCGGGTGGGCGTGGTGGTTGTTGTGCCAGCCTTCGCCGAAGGTCAGCAGCGCCACCCACCACAGGTTGGTGGAGTCGTCCTTGGTCTTGAAGCGCCGCGAGCCCCAGAGGTGCGTTGCCGAGTTGACCAGCCAGGTCGCGTGCAGGCCGTAGGTGGTGCGGGCAAATACCGCCCAGAGCACGTAGGGCAGTCCGCCAAAGGCGGCAAACGCCAGGCCGACGACCACCTGCGGCACCCAGTGCCACGTGGTGAGCCACACGTGGACCGGATCCTTGGCCAGGTCCGGCACGTAGCGCCGCAGCACCTCGGTGTCGTGGTGCATGGCCTTGCCCATGAAGATCCAGCCCATATGGGCCCAGAACGTCCCTTCGCGCGGGCTGTGCGGGTCGCCCTCGTGGTCGGAGTGCTGGTGGTGGATGCGGTGCGTGGCTACCCAGAAGATCGGACCGCCCTCGAGCGCGAGGGTGCCGCAGATCGTCAGGAAGTATTCCATCCCCTTCGAGGTCTTGTAGCCGCGATGGGTCAGGAGGCGGTGATACGCCATGCCGATCCCGAGGCTGCCGGCGACAAACCACATGATCACGGCGGCCAGCATCGCGCCGTAGTCGATGTAGAAGAAGGCGGCGACGGCCCCGATGTGGAACGCGGTCATCGCGGTGATCGTGATCCAGTTGTAGCCGTGACCGGCGGCAGCCTTTCGGCCGTAAAGAGCAGTGACTTTGACGGGTGCGCTCATGGAGCAACCACGATGCCATGACGCGCCCGGGCGCACTGTAATAGTTCTGTAATCGAGGCGATCTGGCCCCAATTGGCCACGTTTCAGGCGGGACGTGCTCGGCCCCGGACGCCCTCGTGCCTGCCTTCAGGGCGTGGCGACGTGTCGCGTGCGCTGCTCCTCCCCGTACAGCATCGCGGCCTGGCGGGCGACGTAGGCGCGAATCAGTTCGGCATCGGCCGCCGTGAGGTGCTGTTCGAACCGCGGCATGCCCTTCGATGCAAGCGCTGCCTCGATCACGGCGGACCTCCAGAGGGCGCCATCCTGCAGCCGGCCCGACGTGCGCAGGTCAGGCAGCACGCCCCCGCCGATGGCGGCGATCCCATGGCACACGAGGCAGTTCTCACCATAGAGTCGCCCGCCGGTGGCGTACTGGTCGGCCGTCACGGTGACCGTGGGAGGCTGAGGCGTGGGGATGCGCGTCAACCGGATTTCGGGTTTCGGGGCCCGGCCGTCGAGCCTGAAGGCGTACACCCGCGCGTTGATCGGCTCTCCGGGCTTGGGTGCGAACATCCCCTTGATCAGGAAGAACGTCGACCCGTAGCCGGCCGACACCGCGACGTACTGTTGGCCGTCGACGGCGTAGCTGACGGGCCCAGCCATCGTGGCGGCCTGGTTGTCGTGCGACCAGAGTGGCTTGCCGGTGGAGGCGTCAACGGCCAGGAAACGACCGTCGACAGTGCCCTGGAAGACCAGGCCTCCGGCCACGGCCAGCGTGCCGCCGTTGAACCAGCCCGGTTGCGGTACCCGCCATGCTTCCTTCTGGGTCACGGGGTTCCAGGCCAGCAACGCCGACGTGCTGGCACCCTTGATGGCTTTGCGTACCTGCGGATCGTCGGGGAAGGCACCAAGGTCGACGCCGAGGTGGCCCAACCCCGGCCGATGGCGGAACAGGGGATCCGATGCCATCCCGATGGCGAGATCCTGCGTCGGGAAGTACACCAGGCCGGTCACGGGGCTGAACGACATCGGATGCCAGTTGTGCCCGCCGTCCATGTCCGGGTGCACCAGGGCCCTCCCGGAGACGTAGCGAGCCGCGGTGTTCTCGATCGGGCGGCCGGTGGCGGTGTCGATCGCGTGCGCCCATGCGAGCGGCGCACCGGGCGACGTGGCGGACGCCGGCCGCATCTCGAGATAGGGCGCCGCCGAAATCAGCGCGCCGTTGGTCCGGTCAATGACGTAGAAGAAGCCGTTCTTGGGCGCCTGCAGCGCGACCTTGCGTGGCGCACCATCAATGGTGAGGTCGGCCAGGATGATCGGCTGCGTGGCCGTGTAGTCCCAGGTCTCGCCAGGCGTCGTCTGGTAGTGCCACCGGTAAGCGCCCGTCTGCGCATCGAGCGAGACAATGGAGGCCAGGAACAGGTTGTCGCCGCCGCCAGGTGAACGGATCTGGTGATTCCACGGTGACCCGTTGCCCACGCCCACCAGAAGCTGATTGAACTCCGCGTCGTAGACGATGGCGTCCCAGACTGTGCCGCCGCCCCCGCCCTTCCACCACTCGCCAGTCCAGGTCGACGCGGCCCTGGCCATCGTCGGATCGGATGCGGCGCCATCGGGACCCCTGGCCGGGTCGCCTGGCACGGTGTAGAAGCGCCAGCGCAGCACGCCCGTCTGCGCGTCGTAGGCCGACACGTAGCCGCGGACGCCGAGTTCGGCGCCGCCATTGCCGATATAGACCAGGCCGTTGGCCGCTCGCGGGGCCCCCGTGATGGTGTAGGGCTGCGACTGATCGACGGTGACGGTCTCCCATACCACCGTACCGGTCCTGGCATCGAGCGCCATGAGGCGGCCATCGATCACGCCAACGAACACCTTGCCGCCATACACCGCGACGCCACGATTGACGACGTCGCAACAGGCCTTCGCACCGACTTCGCGGTTCACCGCCGGGTCGTGCACCCACCGCTTCTCACCGGTCTTGGCATCGATCGCGTGGACGATGCTCCAGGCCGACGTGACGTACATCACACCATCGACGACGATGGGTGTGGCCTCCGCGCCACGGCCAACGCCGAGATCGTAGGACCAGGCCAGGCCGAGCCTGCTCACCGTCTCGGTCGTGATGGCCTTCAGCGGGCTGTACCGTTGCTCGCTGTAGGTGCGGCCGTGCGAGAGCCAGTTGCCTGGTTCGGCGTCGGCGGCAAGGATGCGGGCCGTGTCCGCATCGACGGAGGGTTGTCGCGCCGGAGTGCAACTGCTGACGACCGCGCAGAGAAGCACGATCACGCTCGTCCTGATGACCCTGGCGGACATGGCATCTGTCTCCAACCGGCGCGCCCCAGCGCCCAGAGGCCCAGCGGCCGGACAGCGCGCCGCCCAGTTCGGCCCGCCAGCCCTGAATATGCACGTGATGAGAGGCGCGGAGCGTAGCACAGCCGCCGGTCTCTGGTGTGGTCTCACCCTGCTCGAGACCGAGCCGGTGGTGCTCGGCGCGGCCGACAGGGAGCGCGAGCCTCAGTCCACGTCGCGCGGCGTTGACGCTCGCGTGCCGACGTGGTCCGGGAGGAGTGCCAACTCCCCCTTGACTCGACGCCATGCAGGTCAGCGCAGCCGCGTGCCGAGGGCACTGGTGCCGGCGGCCCAGGTGACGCCGCCGGCATCGTTGTACATCGCCCGCTCCACGACAATCTGCGCCGGCGTCGGGCCGAGACTTTCGACGACCGTCCCAAAGCGTCTGCCCGCCGATCCCGGGAAATCGACCGTGGCTGCGACGTTAGTGCGGCTGTTGGCTGGCAGCGCGAAGTCGCGCGTGGTCTGGGTGCCGTCCTCAAAGGTCAACGTCACGCGCGCCGTGCCGGCCATCGCCGACGTGTTGCCGATCAGGACATAGGTCTCGACACCGCGCGGGCCGCCCGTCTCGCCCTCGGCCAACGCCCATTTTTCGCCGACCACGGTCGCGCCCGCCGAGTTGTGCCCCTCGTGCCACGTGGTGAACGGCCCCGGCCACCACATGGCGCGTTCGGCGACGACCGGCACGCCGTTGGTCACGCGTAACGTCGTGCTGACCGCGGTGTCGGCCAACTCCGCGCCCTCGAGGTCCACCCAGATATTGAACCGGCTGTTGGGCGCCACGTCGTAGGTCCGGATCACGACGGTGCCGTCCGGCTTGAGATACCGCGCTTCCAGCGCGGAGGTGTCCGGCGACGGATTGGCGACCAGGAAGAACAGATCGAAGAACGGACCTGTGGCCCCCTCGCCGAAGAACCACTCCAGCGCTGGCGCCTCCACGGCCATGCTCCCGTGGCCGGCGCCGAAGATCTGCCCGCGCACCGGCCGATACATCGCCCGTTCGACGATCACCGGCACCGCATTGGTGACGGTGATCGAGGCCGAGACTTCGGCCTCGTCGAGTTCCGGCGCCTCCGTGTTCACCCAGATGTTGAAGCGGCTGCGCGGCGCCACCGTATAGCTCTTGATGATCGGCGCGGCTGGCGCACTCCGCAGGTAACGCACCTGCACGGCGGCTTCAGTGTCGTTGGGGTTCTGAATCAGGTAGAAAAGATCGAATCCGTTGATGGTGGCACCCTCGGCCAGGAACCACTGGGTCAGCGGCCGCCCGACGCTCGTCTCGGCGTGGCTGCCGTAGCCGCTGGCGTCCCAGGTCATCGTCCGGTCGGCGACAATCGGCTGCGTGGACTCGATCACGGTCGAGAACTCCGCCGTCGTCAACCCTAACGCCTTGGGGTCGACGGTCACGCGCTGCAGACCCGACAGGTTGACGACGGTGGAGACTTCGGGCAGCGGCGCAGGCTGCTGGAACCGCACGGTGGCGACGGTCGGCTGGCCGGTGGCATTGAGCAGGGCGATGCGCGTGTCGAAGAAAGCGCTCGTGGCGCCCTCGGCGAAGTAGCGGGTGAAGGTGCCGACCTGGGCGACGAAAAACTGCGCGACTTCGTTCCTGGCGAGGGTGGCGAAGGTCTGGCTCGGCGGATTGAACGCGAAGGTGCCCCGGGTCGGCGTGACGGTGTAGGTGCCGCCGGCGGCCAGGCTGGCAAACACGTAGCGTCCGTCGAGGTCGGTCGTCAAAGCCATCGACTGCGAGCCAGAAAGCGTCATCGTCACATTCGGCACGCCGGTGTCGTTGAGATCGCGCACCTGCCCGCTGATGGTGAACATCGTCGGCGGCACAATCACGGTGGTCGTCGCAAGTGCGGTGTTGTTGCCGGCCACCGGGTCGCTGACGACACTGGTGACCGTGCCCGTGCTGGTCTTGGCGCCAACGGTGGCGTGGCGTACCACGAGGGTACGCACGGCGCTGCCGCCGATCGGGAGGATGCCCAGGCTGAACGTCACCGTCGCCCCGGAGACCGTCCCACCGCCGTTGATGACAAGTATTGCTCCGGTGGCGAGGGTGTACGTGATCGTCGTCGTCCCCGATGGAAAGACCGAGCCCGCGCTGTTGGTCGCCGTCAGCGTGTGGGTCACGTCCTGGTTGGTGCCGGCCGGGTCGGGTGCGTCGGTATGGGTGACCGAGACGTCGGCCTCGAGCTTCGAGAACTCCGACGTGTTGCCGTCGGGATCGGTGGCTGTGGCCGTGACGAACTGGACGCCGGAGACCGCCACCGGCACGACGACGGAGAACGTCGCGTTGCCGCTGCCGTTGGTCGTGCTGTCGGTCGTGCCGAGCAACGTCTGCCCCTCGCCGTGGCTCGTGGCGTCGGCCGCGTCGTTCGAGAACAACTCGAGGCGATAGGTCCTGCCCGCCACGCTGTTCAGCGTGCCCTGGATGGTCGTGGTGCCGCCGCTCGATACCACGCTCGTGATCACCGGGAAGTTCTGGAGCAGTGTGTCGACATCGCCGACGTCGTTTGCCGTCACACCCGCGGTGCCCTGGAGATCGATGCCGAGGCCGCCGTTGCCGAAGATGTGGTTGCCGAGAATGCGGATGCCGCGCGGGATGGTGCCCTGGCTGGCAGTGACCCCTGCGCCGGCGTTGTGGGCGATGATGTTGCCCTCACCCGGAGCGGTACCGCCGATGAAGATGTCCGGACCACTCTGGACCAGCACACCGGAGCCAGCGCTGCTTGCGCCGTTGCCCATGGGCACGGTGCCAGTCACGTCGGTGCCAATGAAGTTGCCCTTGATGAAGCTGTTGTTGGCGGTGTAGGCGCCGCACCCCGACCCCAGGCCGCCCATCAGGATGCCGTCGTGTCCGTTGCCGGAGATCACGTTGCGCGCCGCCGGGGTGGTGCCGCCGGCCTGCAGCGTCGCATTGCCCCCGTTGCAGCCGCCGGAAACGAATCCGTTTCCGTTGGGAATGGCTGCGGTCCCCAGCTTGTTGGTGCCGATGAGATTGCCCTGCAGGATGGTGATCGACGAGGCATTGGGGCTCACTCCGGCAGCAATGCCTCGGCTGTTGCCGGAGATGAGGTTCCTCGCCGCCGGCGTCGTGCCGCCGACCACCGCCGTCGCCGCATCGGCAGTCACGCCCTGACCGGCACTGGCAAAAGGCGTGACGGCCGCCGCCATGCCATCTGCCGTGGTTCCGAGGAAGCACCCCTCGACGCGGATCGCGCCCTGAAAGGCACTCGCCATCACGCCGTTGAAGGTGTTCATGACCAGGCCCCTGAGGGTCAAGTTCGCAGCAGCAAACAGCGACGTGAAGCCGTTGCTGCACGATGGCGACCCTTTGATCTCGATCAACGGCACCGAGTTGAGGGCCCCGGTGGCGTTGGTGTTGGCGCTGGACCCCGGCTGGGTGTAGCCGTCGATGGCGACCTCCCGCAAAACCAACGGCAGGCAGCTCGCGACCGTGATCGTCCTGACGCCGGCACCGGGGATGCTGAACGCGATGGTGTGCGGGCCGCCCGTCTGGGCCGCGATCAGCGCCTCACGCAGACTGCAATGCCCCGCAGTGCACGCGCCGTCGTCGACGTCGTTGGTGGTGTTGACCGTGAACGTCGCCGCGACCGCTTGGCTGGCGCCCGCCGCTGCGGCCCCGGCCACCAGCAAGCAGACCCCTCCCAGGCGTGCCGTCCGCCGCATCATGGCCACGACCTCGGACGTCGTTCTGGTGATCGCGTCGACCGCGTGCATGTCGTTCTCCCCGTTTGTCGCCACACCGGTCATGGCGGGAACGGCGGACGAACCGGCTCAGGCCGGGATCGGAACCGGACCGTGAGCTAGAATCCCGGCGGCCCACGCCATAGATGGGAGACGTCACCCTGCTGCTCGATCGCTGGAACGACGGCGACGCCGCCGCGATGCAGGAAGTGCTCGCGCTGGTGTATGGGGAGTTGCGCCTGATGGCGGACGGTGTGCTGCGGCGCGAACGGGACGGCCACACGCTGCAGCCAACCGCCCTGGTCAACGAGCTGTATCTGCGCTTCTCGATGCTGCGCGACCTGCGCCTCGACGGACGGCGCCATTTCTACGGCGCGGCGGCCTCGGCGATGCGGCGGATCCTGGTGGACTACTCCCGCCAGCGCCGAGCGCTCAAGCGCGGGGGACCGGATGCGGTGCGGGTGGACCTCGAGAGCCTGGCGATGCCTGCCGCCGACAGCCCGGTGGACTACGAAGACCTTGACCGGGCGCTCTCGTCGCTGGCCGACTTCGCACCGGAGAAGGCCCGGGTCGTGGAACTTCGGTATTTCGCCGGACTGTCGATCGATGCCACAGCGGCCGTGCTCGAGATCTCGCCCGCCACCGTGAAGCGGCACTGGAGTTTTGCCCGTGCCTGGCTGTACCGCGAGCTCGCGGGGGATGGTGACGGTCGGGTGGAGGGCACGCCATGACTTACATCGACTGGGAGGCCGTCGAGGCGATGTTCCAGGCCGCGCTCGACCTGCCGGCATCGGAACGGGCGGATCTGCTGGCAGACGGGTGCGCCGACCTGCCCCATGTCAGGGCGCAGGTGGAGTCGCTGCTCGAAGCACACGACGCGTCGACGCGCTTCCTCGTCGCGGTCGACATCGCCGAGGGCGCGCCCGAACCGCTGCAGGTTCCTGCTGTTGGCATGCAGGTCGGCGCCTACCGGCTCGTGCGCGAGCTGGGCCACGGCGGCATGGGCATCGTGTTCCTGGCGGCGCGGGCCGACGGCGACTTCGACCACGACGTCGCGATCAAGGTCACGCGCAGCCCGGTATCCGATCCCCTGGTCGCGCGGCGCTTCCAGCGCGAGCGGCAGGCGCTCGCTTCCCTGCACCACCCCCACATCGTCACGTTGCTCGATGGTGGCAGCCTGGCCACCGGCCACGCGTATCTCGTGATGGAGTATGTGGACGGGAGTCGCGTCACCGACTGGGTGCGCGACCGCTCAGCCTCGCTCGAGCAACGGCTGCGGGTGTTCAGGCAGGTGTGCTCGGCGGTGGTCGTCGCGCATCAGCACGGCATCGTGCATCGCGACATCAAACCGGCCAACATCCTGGTCAGCGCCGATGGCGTGCCCAAAGTGCTCGATTTCGGGATCGCTACGCTCCTGTCGGTCGAGGGCGAGCCCGATGTGACGCGCGAGGGCTGGGGCCGCGGTCCACTGACGCCCGACTACGCCAGCCCCGAGCAACTGCGAGGTCTCCCGGCGACGACCGCCGCCGATGTGTATTCGCTGGGTGTCCTGCTCCACGAGTTGCTGACCGGCGTACGCCCCTACGACACGACCGGCAAGAGTGCCGATCAGGTGCTCGCGCAGGTGCTGGGCGGGCCGGTCAGCCGCGCCAGCGCCTCCGTCGTAGCCGATGCGGTGCCGTATCCGGCGACGCGGCTGCGAGGCGACCTCGACGCCATCGTCCAGAAGGCGCTGCGCGCGGACCCGGCCGAGCGTTACAGCTCGGCAGAGTCACTGGCCGACGACGTGGCGCGCTTTCTCGGCGGCAAGACTGTCAGCGCGCGCGAGCCGTCACTGGGCGACGTCCTGCGCAAGTTCTCGGCGCACCATCGAGGCGCGGTCGTGGCTGCAGTCCTTGCCGTGCTGGGCATCACGGCCGCCCTTGCCCTGGCGCTGTGGCAGCGGCAGCAGGCCGTGCAGCAGCGGGTGCGCGCCGAGGCCCGGTTCGAAGACGTGCAATCGCTGGCCAACACGCTGATTGTCACGATCCACGATGCGGTCGCGCGGCTCGATGGCAGCACCGAGGCCCGCAAGCTGATTGTCAGCGAGGCGCTCGGCTACCTCAACACGCTGGCCACCGACAGCCGCGAGACCCGCCTGCAACTCGATCTGGCAAAAGGCTACACGCAGATCGCCCGCGCACAGGGCCACGCGCAGGGGCCCAACCTGGGCGACTACGCTGGCGCACACGCGAGCCTCATGCGTGCCACGGGGCTGCTCCAGGGCCTGCTGTCCTCCCCGTTGTGGCGCGAGGCGGGCCTCGAGATGGTGCAGACGCTTCGGCTCCGCTCGGATGTCGAGCGGTCGCTCGGTCGTCGCCCGGAGTCCCAGCACACGGCGCGCCTGGCGCTGACGCACGCCGAGGCGCTGCTGGCGCGAACCTCCGATGATGACCAGATGCGCCGCACCGTGGCCAGCGCACATTTCAACGTCGCCATGTCGATGGCGCGCTCTCCGGCGGCCGCGGCGCATTGGGAAGCCGCTGGTGCCCTGTTCGAGGCTCTCCTGGCAGCGGCGCCGCGCGACCAGGACCGCATGCGCAACGTCGCGCTCGTGGACAAGTACTACGGCGCACACCTGATCGGCTCCGGGCGCACGGCTGACGGCGTGTCCCGGTACGCGCGCGCTCTCGAACTCGACCAGCAGCGCCTCGCCACTCAACCGGCCAATCGGCAGGCACAGTTTGACGTGGCCATCGATCTGGCCAACGTCGGGGCAGGACTGGCGCTGGCTGGACGCCACAACGAGGCGTTTCCCTACTACGAGCGCAGCCTGGCGATGCGCGAGGCCATCCTGTCGGCCGACCCCGCCAACCGTACCGCCCGGCTGGTCTTGATCAGGGTTCTGGCCAACGCCGCCCGTGTGGCGGACCTCGCTGGACTGACGCCGAGGGTCCGCGCCTATCTGGCGCGCGCGCGCGCGGTCGCCGCTGCCGATGCCACGCTGCTGGCCGACCAGCAGTACCAGAAGGATCTGGCTATCCTGCTGCGACTCGAGGCGCGACAGGCGCACGCCGACGGGCAGTCCGCTCGCGCCTGTCAGCATCTGGCCCGCGCGGTCACGCTCGAGGCCCGGACGCCGGCCGGCGACGAGAGAGACGCGTCGGACCAGGCGTGGGCCGGCGCCACGGCGCGTCTCATCGGCCCCTGCCCGGGCTGACGGCCCGCTCCGCAGGTCGCGGTGCCAGTTTCAAAAATCGTTGTAACGCCTTGATTTGTGAAACGCGGGTCACGTCTACTGCGGCACCATGACCAGCACCGCCATCATCTGTCTCCTGGCCCTGGGCTCGCTCGGCGGCTTGGCCGGCGCCGCCCAGGCCGAGGCGCCCGCTGCGACGATTGCGCTCGACCGCGCGGCCGTGGTGACGGCCACGGACCTCTCCCGCCAGGAACGCACGGCGGTTCGCGTAATGGTCGAGGAAGTGGAGCGACGCACCGCCATCCGCCTTGCGGTGGCCACCACCTGGCCCGCGGCCGACGTCCCCGTCATCGCGGTAGGGACGTGGTCGACGGCGCCCCGCTGGGCAGGCGCCGCTCGCGCTGCGTTGGCCACGGGCGCGCGGCCGGGTCGCGAGGGCTTCCGACTGCGCGTCAACGCGGCCGTGCGCGCGTCCGCCACGGTGCTGGTGGCTGGTGTCGACAGCCGCGGCCTGCTGTTCGGGATCGGTCGCCTACTGCGGGAAGCGCACTTGACGCCTGGTCTGTTCACCCTGCCCAGGGACCTTGCGATCGACACCGCGCCGGTCGTGCCTATCCGCGGCCATCAACTGGGCTACCGACCCAAGACCAACGCCTACGACGCCTGGGATGTGCCGATGTGGGAGTAGTACATCCGCGACCTCGCGGTCTTCGGCGCGAACGCCAGCGAGCTGATCCCGCCCCGATCGGACGATGCGGCCGACAGCCCGCACTTCCCGCGGCCGCCCCTCAGGATGATGACCGAGATGTCGCGCATCGCCGACGACTACGGCCTCGACGTGTGGGTCTGGTATCCCGCGCTCGACAAGGACTACGGCGACCCCGCGCAGGTGCAGTTCGCGCTCGACGAGTGGGCTGGCGTGCTCTCCAAGCTCCCGCGCGTCGACGCGCTGTTCGTCCCCGGCGGCGACCCTGGGCACACGCCCCCGGCCCTGATGTTCCCGTTGCTGGAGAAGCAGCCCGCCAGCCTGCGCCGGTTCCACCCGCGGCTGCAGATGTGGATGGCGCCCCAGGGCTTCAACGCCGCGTGGATGGACGAATTCTACCGGCTGATCAAGGCCGAGCCGGCGTGGCTGACGGGCATCGTCTTCGGCCCACAGGTGCGCGATCGTTTACCTGTGCTGCGCAGCCGGGTGCCGGCCCGCTACCCGATTCGCCAATACCCCGACATCACGCACAGCCTGAAGGCGCAGTACGCCGTGCCCGACTGGGACATCGCGCATGCGCTCACTTCGTTCCGCGAGCCGATCAACCCCCGGCCGCTCGACCAGGCCGCCGTGTTCGCAGCGGCGCTGCCACATGCCCCCGCCTTCATCACGTACTCGGAGGGCGCCAACGACGATGTGAACAAATTCGTGTGGAGTGGCCTGGGCTGGGATCCGCACGCGCCGGTACTGGACACCCTCAGGCAGTTCAGCCGCTACTTCATCGGTCCGGCGTACACGGAGGACTTCGCGAACGGGCTGCTGGCGCTCGAACGCAACTGGCAGGGCCCGTTGGCCACCAACACCGGCGTCTACACCACGCTGGCGCAGTTCCAGGACATGGAGCGCGCAGCCCCTCCCGCCATGCGGCGCAACTGGCGCTTCCAGCAGGGGCTGTATCGCGCCTACTACGACGCCTATCAGCGCAGCCGTCTGCTGGCCGCGATGGCGACCGAGGACCTGGCGCTGCAGCGCCTCGCGGAGGCCCCGTCCACGGGTGCGCTGGCCGCCATGGCCGATGCCGAACGCCTCCTCACCGACGTACCCGTGCCGTCCGCGCGCCAATGGCGGGAGCGCGTGTATGCCCTCGCCGAGGCGCTGTTCCAGAGCATCAGGCAGCAGCTCAGCGTCAGCCGCTACGGCGCCATTGCCGTGGACCGCGGCGCCACGCTCGACACGGCCGAGACCACGCTCAACAACGCCGACTGGCTGCGGAGCCGGTTCACGTCTATCCGTACGCTACCAACCGAGGTCGAGCGCCTGGCGGCACTCGATCGCGTCGTCCGCTGGACCGACCCCGGTCCTGGCGGCTTCTACGACGATCTCGGCAACGCCTCGATGCAGCCGCACCTGCTGCATGCGCGCAGCTACGCGGACGATCCCGGCGGCATGGAGTCGGTCTTCACCGGCTTCAACTTCGGCGAGGGCTGGCGTCTGTCGTGGGTGCAGCACGCCGAGACGTACTGGGAGACGCCGCTCGAGATGCGCTACACAGGACTCGACCCGACGGCCCAGTACCTGGTGCGTATGCTCTACGCTGGCGACCAGTTCGCCGCGACAACGCAGGTGCGGCTCGTGGCCAACGGCGAGCACGAGGTGCACCCGTACTTGACCAAGCCGCGACCCTCTGCCGAGCCGCTGGAGTTCGCAGTGCCGCGCGCCGCGCGCCGCGACGACGGGCGGCACGCTGACGCTGACGTGGCGCAACACGCCCGGGCTGGGGAGGTTCGGCAAGGCCACGCAGATCGGCGAGGTGTGGCTGATGCGGCGAGAGGCGACGCCGCCCGTCGCCAAGCGCCGAGGAGGATCGGGCGGTGGCGCGATGCCGCCCGGATCGTCAACGCTCGGACACGTGGTGCACGCCGAACCAAGTTTGCAAAGTCGCTCGAAGACGAAGGAATGAGGCATCCTTACACTTGTTCAAGCTCAGTCTGCTGACGATGTTCGCGTAGTTCGCTGAAGAGCGACGCACTCCTGAGTGCCTGAACGCGGCTTCCAGCGCTTCCTTCGGGCGAACCGGCTTCCCCGCGGCGTTTAACTGGTGACCCTGTATCGCAAGCCACTCGCGTACCGTGAGGGCAGACTGCCAACCAGCAACGGCCTGCAGATGTGTATCTGCTCCCCACATCCAAGCATCGACCTCAGGGTCGATGACGATGGCCTTGGCGTGTTCGCCCCATGTATCGGCTAGTTCGCGGTCGATAAGATGCTCAGTGTCCTCGGCACTATACTCAGCGCCGCTGCCTTCATGGTCAAAGATCAGCATCGCGTGAGTAAACCGCCGCTTCTCCAAGCGGAGCAATTGCGCGCCTCGCGTGCGTACGCCACCGTCGCGTCCGGGGTCGACGATCGCATGGACCGTCACGGCGCGAATTCCTAGCGCTTTTGGCCGCGCAAGGCCTGCCCGAATTGTGAACTCTATGTTCTTGTCTGGCACTACGACCACGAGATCGCGCATTAACAGGCCTCGTCAGCTCAGGATGCCTGCCGCGAATAGCACGCCGAGATCGGGGTCGCCTTCCTTCCAGTCCAGCAGCGCCGGATGCTCGTGGCCCGACACAATGTCGGTTGCTCCAGACGTGTCCTTCCCGAAACATAGGACGTCATCGGCGTCCACCATGTTGAGTGCAACGGCGCTGTGCGTTGCCAACAGCACTTGCGCGTCGTACATTGACGACAGCGACTGGACGACGGTCTCGATAGCCCTGGGATGGATGCCGTTCTCTGGCTCCTCGATCAGGAGCGTGCCCTTCAGGTCAGGGAGATAGGCGGGCAGCGTCAAGGCGAGCAGGCGCAGCGTCCCGTCGGATACGAGCCACGACGGCACGCGGGCACCATTCGAGTACTCGACTACCAAGTAGCGATGTTTGTCCTCCGGTCGCTCCACCGTGTCGATGTCCCTTACGTCGGCAAGAGCCGTCCTGACGTGCTCGACCCACCGGCTGAACTGGGGTCGGTTCTTCCGAAGGTTGTCGATGGCCCATGGAAGATTGGAACCGTCGGGAAGGAACTGACGCCCGGCGCCAGGAGGACTCGGTTGCCGGATCTGCAATCCGTTGAGGAGCAGCGTCTGTACGCCGCGCTCAAGCAAGTCACTGAACCAAGTGCTGACCGGAAAGCTTTCGGGATCGGCCGGTACGTGCGCCAGAGCCGATTTCGTTCGCCCGAGTTTGAAGGAAGGGGTGTACGACTTTCGGCCTTCCGGGTAGTAGTTGTCGTTGCCACCGGACTTCTTGGTCAACAGCGCCTTGCGACCTTGCCCGGGCGCCTTGACGAGAGAAGCAGGCAGCTCGCGGGGCGCAGGGAAGTCCAGGCGAGGCTCCGTCATTTCTGAATCGCTCCGGGACGTCAGGAGCAGTAACGTCTCGTGTTCGAGGCCGACGACGTTCGCCCCGTCGGTGCCGACCTCGATCTCATACCGAACCGTCGTGTAGTGGCGCGTGCTCTCGACGAGCCGCTTCTGGACGTCCGAGGGGATCTCGGCCTCGAGGGCCAACTCGAAGCTCGTGCCTTCGCCCATCCAAAGCAACTGCTGTAGCGTCAGCGTGCGCTCGTTGACGGTCTCCTGGACGTCGCCGCGGTTGCGAATGAGGTCGCTGAGGAACGCGACCACATCGAGAAAGGTTGTCTTGCCACTGCCATTCGGGCCAACCAGCGCGCGGAACCTGCCGAGAGGCTGGCTGATGGCCTTCAGGCTGCGAAAGCGGCGCGCTTCTATTCGAGTGAACATGGTGGACCGGCCAAATTATAGGCCGGTCATCCCTCTCGCCCTCGGCGTTCCTTCGATAGCCTGGCAAACTGAGTCTCGGCCTCCCGCCTCGGCCAGTCCAGGTCGGGCAACAGTTAGAGCCCCCGTCTCGGCGCTCGGCTGGAAGGGAGCGCTCTGCTCTCCCGAAGCGCCTTGAGCAGCGCCGGAAGACGGCGATGTGGGTCCCGGCAAGGACAGAGCCAATCCTCTTTCTGGGCGTGGCTCGGAGAGCCGGCCCTACCCAACCCGAACTGGCCTCCAAGCGCTGAGGCCCCTATCTTTGCGGCGGGATCGCGTGGCGTTCGTCGTCGAAGCCGAAGGCGTGCAGCGTGCCGTCCTCGGTGCCCACGTAGACCTGACCCAGTCCACTCCACAGGCTGCCGGCCGACGCGGGAGCCGTCATCGTGCGCCCGCTGGTCCAGAGCCGACGGCCTGACGCGCCAGCGTAAGCGTGCAGCGTCGCCCCTGCCCTGGCGCGTGCCCCGGCCGCCGCGCCTGGGCGTGGTGCATCCCCGCCGAGGGCGAAC
>JBKJQW010000138.1:0-32353 GCA_046593715.1 Luteitalea sp. | reverse complement strand
CGGATCCGGGCAGCGCGTCTCGCCGTTCTCGATGGTCCCGGACACCAGGAAGCCGGGCAGGTCATGCTCGCCCGCGCGCGCCGGGTTGGCCACCGCCACCAGCCGCCCATCGTCGTGTTTCTCGAGGACGGCGGCTTCGGTCTGGACGCGGTCGGCAGTCCAGTTCTCGAAGCGGTCGGGCGCCGCTGCCCACCCCACGAGCAGCTTGCGCGACGGATTCGGATCGACCGGGAAGCCGCGGTCATCGACCACGTAGTTGGGCGTGAAGGGCAGGACCTGCTCAGGCAGGAAGCGGAACACGCCGGCGTAGTCGCGCACCGCCTTGCCCATCGTCGCGGGCACGTAGTGCTCGTTGCCGACGCCGATGATGGCCATGCCGCCACTTTCGTGGTCGGCCGTCACGATCACCAGGGTGTCGTTGTCGAGGTCGCGGTCGCTGTTGGTGCGCGCGGCGAATTCGAGGGCCACCGCCACCGCCCGGTCGAACTCGATGGTGTCCCAGATCGATCGTTCCGGGTCGGCCGCATGGGCGCGCTTGTCGATCGAGGCCCCCTCGACCATCAGGTAGAAGCCGGCGGGCGAGTGCGCCGAGAGTGACTTCAGCGCGACCCGCGTCATGTCCTCGAGCATTGGCGTGTCGCGGTACGGCGCGTTCTTCTCGAGCGCAAGCTCGTCGCTGTACCGCCCGGCGCCGACCTTGTCGAAGGCCACGACCATGTGTGACTGGTGGAAGAGCCCAAGGACCGCCCTTGGCGCGGCGTGGGCTGGCTCGAGGACGGCTTTCACGGCCGCGCCGTTGCGCAGCGTTGCGTAGCCCGCTGCGCCGAACTCCGCCAGCAGGTTGCGTCCGTCCGGACGGGTGCCGCCTGCGGCCTTGCCGGCGAAGTGATTGGCGCCGCCGCCCATCAGCACGGTCACGGCGTTGGTCTGTCGCTCGTCGAAGTACTGCGCCGCAATACCCGGCCCGGCAAATCGACTCGACGTATGGGCGGCGTTGGCGGCTGGGGTGGAGTCGGTCAGGTCGGCCGTGGTGACGAGGCCGACGTTGAAGCCTTTGCCGCGCGTGCGGCGGAGCATCTCGCCGAGATACTCGATACGCGGGTTGTCGAACGGGTCGGCGGTGTTGTCGGGGAAGACGCCCTCCTGGTTGTTGGCGTTCTTCTGGCCGGTCACGTACCCGGCCATGCCCGGTGAGGAATCGGTGATCACCGCGTTGAGCGACGCGGTCATGACCTGCCCGGTCACCTCGAGCGTGTCCATGGCAAGGCGACCGGCCGCCTTGCCGTTGTGCACACCCCGCGACACCAGGCGGGCTGCGGTGCGGTGGGACGCGCCCATGCCGTCGCCGAGCAACAGGATCACATTGCGGGCCCGGGCGTGCCGCGGCCGGACCGGGCCCGCCCAGCCGTCGATCGTGAGCCTGGATTCGGCCGACGCGCCATCGGCCGTGGTGGCGCGGATGACCAGTGGGCCGGCGGTGCTCCGGCTGAACCGTCGCGAGAGAAAGTTGGACGTGCTCGCGGGGGCGCCGTCCTGGGCTGATGGATCGTTGCGCCTCGTCCACTCCACCGCATCGACCCAGACGCGCAGTCCAGGGGGCGACACACCCGTGTCGCCGGTGGCCTCGACGCGGATGTCCAGCAACTGGCCCGCCGCGATCACGCCGCCGTCAGGGGGCATGATCCGTATCGAGGTGGCGGCACCAGCCAGATCTGGCGTCAGCAGGGCGAACGAGAGGAGCAGCAGCAGGCGCATGGCCCGATGATAGCCGCGGCGGCTGGGCACCCTATACTCGTCGGCATGAAGAAGGTCCTGTTCGCGCTGTTGCTCGCGCCCACCCTCCTGTCCGCGCAAGGCCGCGCGAAGAACGTCGTGCTGTTTCTCGCCGACGCCGGCGGCATTCCCACCGTCACGGCCGCCAGCCTCCACGCGCACGGCACATCGCGCGGGCTGTTTGTGCAGAAGATGCCCAACATCGCGTTGTCCGACACCTCGACGGCCTCGCAGATCGTCACGGACTCCGCGGCCGGCATGACCGCCATCGTCACGGGGCAGAAGACGCACAACGGCGTCATCTCGCAGTCGGCCGACACGGTCCGCGGCAAGACCGATGGCGCGGCGCTCAAGACCATCCTCGAATACGCCGAGCAGCACGGCCTGGCGACCGGCCTGGTCACCAACGACTCGCTTGCAGGCGCCACGCCCGCGTCGCTGTACGCCCATGCCAACGACCGGGCCCAGAGCGCGGTGATCTTCCAGCAGGCCTTCACGCCGCGATTCGGCGACGGCGTGGACGTGATGATCGGTCCGGGACGTCCGAGCATCGCCAAGTCGCTCGCAGCTGCCGGCCTGGACCTCGATGCCCTGGCCCGCCGTGCCAATCGCCCGATCCACGCCTCGCTCTCCGAGGTGCCGCCCGACGCACGCCGCGCCATCGTCCTGCTCGAGTCGTCGTCGTTCGATCTCGAGGAGGCGGTCCTTGCCGCGCACGCGATCCTGTCGCGCAATCGGAAGGGCTATTTCCTCATGGTCGAGGGCGATGCGCACACCGACAGCGTGCGCGTGGGCCTGGACCGCATGGTGGCCCTCGACAAGGTCGTCGCGCGGATGTCCACCACGGTCGGGCGCGACACGTTGCTGCTCTTCACCGCCGACCACTCGTTTGACATCGCGCTGCGCGGCGGCCGCCTGGGGGCGCCACTCCTCGAGGGATTGGAAGAGGAGCAGCTCAAGGCCGCGGCCGAGAAGCGGCGCAACATCCGCACGCCCGCCGTGCGCATGGACAACGGGCACACGGGAGAGCCGGTCATGGTTGCCGCGATGGGGCCCGGCGCTGACCGGGTCCGCGGCTACATGTCCAACACCGACCTGTTCCGCGTGATGATGCAGGCCTACGGCTGGAAGGCCGACTGACGGGCGCGAGGGATACACTGGGGCCCATGTCCCGAGTAATCCTCGCTGTGTCGCTGGCGGTGTCGCTGGCGGGTTCCTCGTCTCCGGCGCTGGCCCAGCCCGACGCGTCGCGGACGCCACGCCTGATCGCCGAACTCGGCCTGCGGGAGGGAGCCACCCCGTTGAGCGCCTCACCGCAGTGGCGCAAGCCCGCCCGCGTGCTGGTGCGCGACCTGACGCCTCACCTGAAGTCGTGGCTGCAGGAGGTGGCGCCTGGCGTCGAGTTGCTCAGCGCCGATACCGTCGCGCAGGCCCGCGACGCCGCGACCACCGCCGATGCGGTCCTCGGATTCTGTGAGGAGGCCGTCCTGGCCTCGAGCCCGCGGGTGCGGTGGGTCCAGACCTACAACGCCGGTGTCGAGCGGTGCCTGACCAGCGACGTCTTCCGGCAGCGCGGCATCGTGCTGACCAACATGCAGCGGATTGCCGGGCCGGTGATGGCCGAGCACGTCATGGCCATGGTGCTGGCGCACTCGCGGGGACTGCGCGGCTACCTGGCGGCGCAGAGCGAAGGCCGCTGGGCCCGCGGCGGCGCGCCCGCCAACTGGACGCCCTTCACCGCCCTGGCCGATGGCGATCAACCGGCGTTCTCGTTGACCGGCAAGACCATCCTCATCGTCGGCTTCGGAGGCATCGGCACCGAGGTGGCCCGGCGTGCCGAGGCTTTCGGGATGCGGATCACCGCCATCCGTAACAGCAAGGCGGCGGTGCCCGCCAACGTCAGCCGCATGGGTCTGCCTGCGGATCTGCCGGCCTTCGTACGCGATGCCGACGTGGTCGTCAACACGCTGCCCTTGACGCCAGACACCCGCGACATGTTCGATGCGGAGATTTTTGCGGCGATGAAGCCTTCGGCGTTCTTTGTCAACGTCGGGCGTGGCGGCACCGTCGTCACCGATGCGCTGGTCGCAGCGTTGACCAGCGGGAAGCTCGGAGGGGCGGGGCTCGATGTCGTCGAGCCGGAGCCGCTGCCGGCCGGACACCCCCTGTGGAAGGCTCCCGGGCTCATCCTGACGCCGCACGTCGCCGCCGACTCGGACGTGGACGCGGATGTGCGATGGCTGCTCGTCCGAGAGAATCTGCGGCGGTTTGTCGAAGGCGGGCGGATGCTGTCCGAGGTGGACGCGACGCGCGGGTACTGACACGACCACCCACGCACCGGCAGGCACGAAAAAACCCGAGGGGCCGGTGAGGCCTCTCGGGTTTTTTCGGTGGTGGTGGGTGAGCGCCGGCGGCAGGCCGCTGGTGCTCGACCCGCTAGGCGCGGCGCCGGGCGACGCGGCGGTGCGCCACCAACGAGGCGACGCCGGACAGGACCAGCATCATGAAGCCCGGTTCCGGGACGTCTGGGCAGCGCCCGCCCACACACACCTCGCCATTGCGCCCGCTCGACGCGAGCAGGGTATCCCCGGCGGCGTCTGAAAGGTCGACGGCGTCAAGGGTGATCCCGCTGCGGCCGTTGGCAAGGGCGGTGAACGAGATCGAGGCGAGCACGAAGCTCGCGCCCTGAGCAGCCGACAGGTCTGCCGCTTCCCAGGAGACGTCCGCAACGTAGAACAGATCCAGCGCGCCGCCGCTGAACCCGAAGCTGAAGTCCTCGCCTAGAGGCCCGAGCTTGCCGCCCGGGTCGTTGGTGTACGAGGCCCCGGCGAGGATGCTGTCGTTGAACAGCACGCTGAGGTAGTACGCGCCGATCGGGTCGGTCAGACCGCTGACGATGATATCGACAGACACCGTATCGCCGATGGCGGCTGTCTGGGTGGGTGGGGCGATGCTGACAATGGGAGCGGCCTCTCCCGACGCGGCCGCACCGGCCGCCACCATGGCTGCCAGCGCGAGCACGCGCGCCGCCCTGATGAAGTTCTTGATGTTTTTCATGGTGTTCTCTCCAAAACTGTTCCCGCGCCCGAAAGAATTGAGTGTGGTGTGCCTTAAGAGACCGGCGTGCGACGCTTCTGGCAGAAGCGTACGTCGGCCGCGTTGATCTTGCCATCGCCGTTGCCATCGCGCGGGTCAGCGGCCGACGTCGGTGTCTGCCGGTTGGCATTGCGGATGATCAGGAGGTCGGCATTGTCCACATCGCGGTCGCCGTCGGCGTCGCAGCGCATCGAGGAGCTCTCCCAGATCTTCTCGACGACGTTGGAGCCGAGCGTCCCGATGAACGCCTGGATCGTGTCTCGACCCGGACCGGCGGTGTCGGCATAGGTGAACGAGGTCTCGCCAGACGCGTTGGTGGTGCCGTTGCCGGTCTTCCCCACGTTCGGACCGGTAAGCACCCTGAAGGTCACGCTCGCACCCGCGACGGGTGTTCCGGTCGCACTCTCGGCCTTTGCCGTGACGGTGTGGTTGGTACCAACCGGGTTGGTGGCCGTCGCCGGCGACAGGCCGACGGTCGAGAACAGGTCCGGATCCGGCTGAATCAACACGACGGGCGAGAGCACCAGTTCGGCCATCGCGGCAATCATCGCCTGCGACGACTCACAGCACGAGAACTGCATCGTGCTCCAGTTGCCACCCGTCTGCGTGGTCGGCGACGTCTGGTTGGCCACGAGCCAGTCCTGATACTGGCCATACCAGTCGCCGACGCCGGACAGGGTCGCGATGCCGTACAGGCCGAGCCCCTTGAACACGTTGAACATCGAGTACGCGCACCCGAAGTTGTGCTGGAACACGTTGGCAATGGGCAACGCGTTGGCGCTGCAGCCCCAGTTGTAGTCGCCCCCGATTCGTCCTGAGGTCCACCGATCGCGGATGTAGGTGACCGTCGCTGCCGCCTTCGAGCCGGCGGCAAACGGGAACGGCTCGCCGAGGAAGAACAGCCCCTGCAGCGGGATCCCGCCCTTCTCCATCCCCACGTACGTCAAGCTCGCAGCGCTGCCGTCGCTCTGGTAGTCGAGCGAGCCGTCGTTGTTGTGGGCATTGTTCAGGGCCAGAGCAAACTCGGTCCGCACGAAGGCGGGCAGCGTCGCGCCCGAGGCTTCCGCGTCGAGCAGGCCGAGGAGCGCCCATCCGAGCGTCGAGCCATCGGTCACGCTCTGGTCGTTCAGGTTGTAGGCCCAGCCACCGCGGCCCGTCCCACTCTCGTTCTGCCCGAACGCCACGGAATTGGACAGGCGCTGGACGATCTCGGCGTAGGACTTACCGGCGGCCACCCCGGCCACCTCGCTGTTGGTGCGGCTACCGGCACCGCTGCCGGCCAGGACCAGCAGCGCCAACGGCGTCTGGTATCCCGAGTCGCCGCTGAGGTAGTACCCGACACACGGCGCCGGCTCGATGCCAGGGCCGACGCAAGGGCTACCGGCCGTTTGCGCCGGCAGCGCCATCGACGACAGCGAGCTGATCACGTAATTCAAGCCGCGCCGCACGACGTACTTTTCGTAGAGCCCGGTTGGGGCCGCATTTGAATTCGGCAACCGGTACCCATGATTCTGGAACGACGCCACCACCAATGCGGTGGCCGACGGCGAAAAACTTCCGGGCCAACTGGTGGTCGTCGTCGCCGGGAAAAACGCGGCGCGGGAGTTCTGGGCGGTCCAGAGGTACCGGAGCCCGTTCTGGATCGTGCGGTTGATGTTCAAGCCACGAAGGTCCGACGCCGACAGCACCGTGCCGTCGTACACCTTGACCTGGACGGTCGCGCTTTCCGCACCGACCGTCAGGGTCGCGGTAAACGTCCCCGCGAGGGCGTAGGTGTGGTTGACCGCGATGTAGGAGCGGTCGGCGACCGGCGTAAACGCCGTGGCCGGCGATCCGTCGCCGAAGTCGATCGAAAAGGCCGTCCCGTTCGGCAAGGTGGTGACACCCCACACGACCTCGGACGTGCCCTTGAGCAGGTCCCGGTCGGGCATCATCAACGTCTCGGCCGCTACAGGTGACGCGGTGAGCGAGCACACGAGCGCGGTCAGGGCACCAAGCCCTACCACACCTTTTTTCAGCATCATGCGAACCATGTTTTGAACCTCTCAACTCCTCTAAACCGTTTTCAGGCCACTTCCGCACGACAACGCGCTGCAGCGGACGCCCACGAAGGTCTCAGGGGAAAATGTAGGCCCATCTTCAGCCCGCCCCGCCGGCCCGTCAATAGGAAAGTGGTTAAAAAATGAGCGGGGTTGAACAAAAGATGCACACGCCCACTAAGTCATCTTTTTGAGTGACTTTGTTCTCCGTAAAAATTGGCAGAGTGCGCAGATATGGCGAGAATAAGTCTCTCAAACGCGGAATGCGCTTGCAGGCGGTGCGTCCAGGTTCAGCGGCCAATCGGGGGTCTTGGAGGCCGTGTGCGCAGAACCTGCGCACCAGTCTGGCTACTGGCGTTTGGCGAGAGGGAGGGCGCGCACCGTCAGGACCACCCGGGTGCCTGGGGTCAGCTGCAGGTTCGGATTCAGACGGTTCGCGCCAAACGGGCCTGCCGACAACGGCGCAGGATTTTCGATGAGGGGCGACGGCGTGTGCACGAACCCGATCAGCGTGCCGTCCATTTCGGCCATAAACGCATTGGTACCGGCCATGAACGTCGAGCCGGTGTACACCCACGGGCCCTCGGCGAGCGTCTGCTTGCTGTCGGCGTTGTAGACCAGCTGCTCGGCCCGGACCCTGCGCGCTGCGCCCTGCACCTCCCACTCCACCCATACCTCCACCGGGTCGCCAGCAGGCGGGTTGGGGTCGAAATGCTGCCGCGGCACCACCGCATGGGCCTTGTCCAGGCCGATCAGAATGAGGGCGGTGTTGAAGTTGACGGCGTTGGTCTCGAGTTCCAGTGCGCTTTCGTACGACTTGAACCCCCCCTGCGTGGTGGCAATGAACTCGAGCACCTGCGCCTCGTTCACCTTGCCCGGTACCGAGATCTCACGCCTGGTCAGGTCCACCCGCACGTTCCCGACGAGAAACAGGTTGTCACCGAGGCGCGTGACCGGGGAGGGGGCCGGCTGCGCCTGCGCGCCTGTGGACGGCGAGGGAGGGATGTGTACCTGGGCCGAGGGTTGCGCCGCCGCAGGCACAGCGGCACCGAGCAACGCCGCACCCAGGACGACCGGTGTGCCAAGGGCTTTCCAGCTCAGCATGGCGCTCACGATAGCACGCAGGGCTGACGCCACGGTGAGGGTGCATCCCGTACAATGTGCCGCGCCGTTCCGCTCAGCCGTAAAGACATCATGCACCTGCCAACGTGGGTTCCGGTCGCTAGCCTTCCCGTCGTGACAGGGGTGGGCCTCCTGTGGTTCGAGGCCCCCGCCGGCAACTGGTTCGCGCTGACGCGTCCCGCGCTCTGGCGCGTGGCTGCCGACGCGTTGCTGGTCAACGTGGCCATCGTCGTGCTCGCGGCGCCAATCGTGGGGGCGGTCGTCGGAGCGGGCCTTGCCCGGACGGAGGCGTCGCGCGGCTCGGTGTGGGCCGTCGCGCGGCGCCTGGGATGGCTGGTCAGCATGTTTGTCGGCGCGTCAGCGGCGGTGACCGCGGCAGGGTTCGGGGTGACGTTCCCAGCGCTGGCGCTCGTGGCCGCCTCTCACGCCACGCTCGGGGCCGCGGCGCTCGCGCTCGCGTCGATGGGCGTCCTGTGCCGTCAGCAGCTGCGTGACCCGCTCGACGCGGTGGCGTGCGGCACTCTGTTGGCGGGTCTGGTGTCGTTTGGTGTACTGCTCGCCGGCCCGCTCATCCAGGATCTGCCGTATGGGATCACCAACGTCGCCCTCGTGGCCAGCCCGGTCGTGGCCACCGCGGCAAGCGCGCAGATCGACATCCTGCGATCAGAGACGTTCTACCAGATCTCGTCCATCGCGCATCGCCGTTTCGACTACCCCGCGTGGGAGGTCGCCACTGGCGTCTACCTCATCGCTACGGTGCTATGCTTCGTCCTCATACACCATCGTCCACGCCGACTGTCCTCTTCGCCCCGACAAGGATGACCCGTCCATGAGTGCTGGCTCGCGTTTGCTGTTTCCCACAACTGTGTGCGCACTGCTCGTCATGTCGCTGGCGGTCGGGGCTCAGTCACCGGCCACCAGCGGCGCAAAGCCGAGTGGTCGGCTCTCGCCCCAGCTGCGCAAGCAGTTGACCGAGAGCCTGAACCGCGGTGCCGCCTACCTCACGAGTCAGCAGAAGCCGGACGGCACCTGGGAGAACCATTTCGGAATCACGGGATTGGCGGCCACGGCGCTGCTGCGCATGCCGGGGGTGCCGCGCGAGAAGGCCATGGGCCAGGTGGGCAAGACCCTGGACGCCATCGCTGGTCTCGCGAAACCTGACGGCGGCATCTACGGCAAGGACGTGCCGCACTACGTGACCGCCGTCTCGGTCATGACGTTGGTGGCCGGCGGGCGACCCCAGGACCGCCCCATCATCGAGCGTGGCAGACGGTACCTGGCCGACCACCTGCTCGATGAGGGGGAGGGGATTCAGGCCGGCGACAAGTGGTACGGAGGCATGGGCTACGGCGGCCCCGGCACCGGCGGCCGCCTCGCCGACATCGTCAGCCTCGAGTACGCGCTTCGCGCCATGAAGGAAGCCGATGTGCCTGCCAACGACCCTGCGTGGGCCAAGGCCATCACGTTCCTGCAGCGCACGCAGAACCGCAGTGAATCCAACGATCAGACCTGGGCGGCCAATGACGGCGGCTTTGTCTACTACCCGGGGTTCACCTACCACGTCGACGGCGGCACGCGTTCGTACGGGAGTGCGACGTACGCTGGTGTGCTGAGCTACAGCTGGGCCGACGTCAAGCGGGATGATCCCCGCGTGCAGTCGGTGAAGAAGTGGATCAGCGACAATTACACCGTCGAAGAGAACCCGGGCACCGGGCAGAAGACGATTTACTACTACTACATGGTGTTTGCCAAGGCGCTGCAAGCCGTGGGCGACCCGATCATCGTCGACTCGCGAGGCCGGCGTCGCAACTGGCGCGAGGACCTGGGGCAGAAGTTGCTCTCGCTGCAGCATCCCGACGGCTCCTGGGTCAACGAGGTTCCGGCGGAGATGCAGGACAACAAGGTCCTGGTCACCGCGTTCACGATGACCGCCCTGCAGGCCGTCCTGCAGGAATAGGACATGCGTCGCCCTGGCCCAGTGCGGCCCGGCTCGGCCTGTCACGCAGGGCCGGCCATGATGTTGGCCGCCGTGATCCTGAGTCTGGCCGCCGCGGGCACGGCGTCCGCAGCGACGCCGCTCCTGAAGGCATCCGCGGGGCTCGGCGGTGTCGGCAGGCCTGGGCGGTGGATGCCGGTGCGTATCACACTGCAGACCGCCGGCCTGGACCTCCAGGGCGAGGTCGTCGCCGAGTGGGGCGGCGCCGTCGTCCGCCACGCGGCCAGCGTGACCGCGCCAGGACGCAAGGAGTTCGATCTCCTCGTTCGCACGAGCGACGCCGCCGCGCACGTGACCGTCCGTTTCGAGTCAACCGACGCGGCGCCCATCTCCGTGGAACTCCCCGTGCAGATGGCGGCTACCGACGACGTGGTCACGGTCTGTGTGATCGCGCCCACGGCCCTGCTGTCCACCGAGGGCTGCACCGCGACGATGGTGCCCGAGGCATTGCCACGCTCCTTGCGCGGCTACGACGCTGCCGATCGCGTCGTGTGGCCCGGCGCCGCCATCGACCTCGCGCCCGCGCAGGCTGTGGCGCTCGAGCGCTGGCGCTCCATTCGCGCCCTGGAAGACGGCGGCCAGTTCACGGCCGTCCCGGAACTGCCGCAGGTGCTGTCCTCGCTCGCGGGCCGGTCTCGTATTCCGCTGACCCTCATCACGGGGGCCGCCATCTATCTGGCAGCGCTCGCCGGGCTGGCCTGGCTGGTGCGCGCGGTACGTGTGCCCGCGCCCCGTGTCTACGGCCTGCTCGGTCTCCTGATTGGCGCCGCGGCGGCTGCCGCGCTTGGGGCAGGACACGCCGGCCCCGCATCGGCCATCGTCCTGCATCACGTCAGTGTGATCCAGCAGGTGGCCGACACCGGCGTCGCCCTGGTGTCGATGCGTGCCGTTGCGGTCTTCCCGGCGTTCGACTCGTTCGTTCTGCGTGCGGAGGTGACCGACGGGGCCATGCGGACCGAGGTGGAGGGTCCCCGCTCGCGTGAGGCGTTTGACGAGGGCGGCCATCCTCTCGTCTCGGGGCGTTACGGACTCGGGGCACGGCTGCCGGTGTCGGTGGAAGCCGCGTCTGACGCCGTGCCGTTCGATCTCGCTCGCCGGGGAGGTCTGCTGCGTATCACCAACACGTCGGACATGGACCTGCGCGACTGTCGGGTGGCGCCGGGCTCGTCACAGGAGGTGTCGACGGCGCTGGCCAGGGGGGCCAGCGTGGAGATCCCGTGGCCCCCTGATGCGGAGATCGGCATTGTGATCTGCAAGACCGGCGCGTCTCCGATGTCGTTCACGAGCGAGGGTCGCAGGGTCGTGACGACGGGAGTGACCACCGTGTCGGCATTCGGCGCCGCCCCCGATCGTCTGCGCCCATGATCGCCACACACCGGCTCGGCAAGTCGTTTGGCCGCCTGGAGGCGCTGCGCGAGATCGACCTCGAGGCCGCCCCCGGCGAGTGTGTCGGCGTCTCCGGCATGGCAGATAGCGGACGATCGACCCTGCTGCGGGTGATGGGCACCCTTCTCGCTCCGACCACTGGCACCATCATCGTCGCGGGCATCGACGCGGTCGCCGATGTCTATCAGGCGCGACAGCACATGGTCCATGTGGGTCGCGATCTGCCGGGCCGATCCCGCCTGTCGGCCCGCGACCATGTGCACGCCGTCCTTGGGGCGCGACTGCCGAGAACCCCGGCGGTCCGCCGCCGGGCGACCGACGACGCCCTGGATCGAGCCCAGCTGGTGCCAGACGCGCGCGTCGACATGCTGACCGACGAAAGGCGAGCCCGTCTCGCAATCGCAACGGCCTTCTTGCTCCAACCGCGAGTGCTGTTGCTCGACGAGCCTCTGCAGGGCCTCGACGCGCAGTGGCACGGCCAGTGTGTCGAGTGGTTGCGTGAGGTACGCGATGCCGGCACGACCGTGGTGCTGGCGATGGGCGACGAGGCACACCTGGTGCCGCTCTGTCACCGTGTCGCGCACCTCGCAGCAGGACGGCTCGTCATCGGCGACGGGACGGCGGGTACCGCTCACCTCGCTGGTCGGCCCACGTAGATGCGTGCCCTGACCGTGCGTGACCTCTCGGTGATCGCGAGCCACCCCGCGTTTCTGCTGGCGATGTGCGTGCACGTCGCGGTGCTTGCGATCTTTCTGACCGCATGGAGTCATGGCGTACCACAGCTGCCCGGGCGCAACGCCTACGAGCAGCAGCGCCTCGTGCAGTGGATCACCTTGGCGGTGCTGTTGCCCTGGACCGCCACCAGGTGCCTGCCGCACGAGCAGCGTCGTGACGTCACGCTACTGGCGCTGCTGACGGCCGTACGCCCGGCGCACGTGCTGCTGTCCAGGGTGATCGCGATATTTCTTGCGCTGACTGTCCTTGTGGGCAGTGGCCTGCCCATGGTCATCCTCGCCCAGCAAGTGGCGGGTGTGCCGCTGCCGCACGCGTTGGGTGGGCTCGTGTCGATGCTCGGCCTGGCGGCGCTGGCGTCGGCCACCTCGGTCTGGTGGAACACGGCGTACAGTGACCCCCTGAACGCATGGCTTGCCTCGACGGGGACGGTCGTGGGCCTGCTGGTCTGCGGCACCATCCTGCTGCCCTCGGCTGTCTCGCCCTGGCTCGTGTGGACCGCGGCGCTGGCCACTGGAGTGGGGATGATTCAGAACGCGGACGTGTCGATGCGCCACCTCCCGGACGAGCCGGCATGACGCGGCGCACGCTGTGGCCGAACTGGCGACCTGCAACAGCGGCACCGGTCGCCATCGAGGGCGAAGCGGCAACGTTCGTGCGCCTGCTCGCACGCTTCCGCCGTCGGTTGCACTGGGTGACGGTGTCACGGGATGCGGTGGTCATCGGCCTGGCCGGCGTCGTGGCCGTCGAGGCGATGCTCATCATCCGGCCCGCCGCGTCAGCGTCGCCGCTGGCGATTGGCGCCGCCGCCATGGCGGCGTTAGGCCTGGTGCTGGTGTCTGCCTACCTGCGCACGCCGACGCTGCGCAGCACCGCGGCCGCGCTCGACCTGCGCACGCGACGCGACGAGGGACTGGCGACCGCGCTGCAGTTTGCCGAGACCCGGGACGCGGTGGCGTGCCTGGTTCACCGGGCGGCAAGCGCCCGCGTTGCCGCACTTGCACCACGCGTGGTGTTCCCGCTCGAAGCTCCGCCTCACTTGCGCAGCATGCTGGCCGCCCTCGCCCTCGTCACGGTGCTGTGCGCGTTGAACCTGACGGCGACATCGGCCCGCTGGCCGACGGCCCGGGGCGGCGTCGTGGTCAGTGGCGGCCCGGCGCCGATGCAGACGGCGGCGCGACAGCAGGACCCGCGCGCCCCGGAGCGCCCCGTCGGCTCCACAACTCCCAACGGTTCGATGTCCGCGCCCGCGGCTCCTCCGTCGCAGGTCGCGCCGCCACAGCCGGGCTCCGCCGATCCGGCGCCCTCGCAGAGCCCTGCTGACGCGGTGCCTGCCGAGTCGGGGCGGGCGACTGACGCGACGGCCAGCAACACCGCCGCGCCCCCGGCCGCTGCGATGTCTTCCGGCGGTGCCTCTGGTGCCGGGGCGACGGCGAGCCCGCAGCGAGACGTCATGACGATGCGCAGGGAGCCCGGCGGCACTGGCGGGCGTGGCGGCATCGGCGGCGGTGCGGGAGGTAGCGCAGGGGACGCCGCCGAGGCGCCGGTGACGAGCGCGGGCGGCGTCAGCAACGGCGCGCTCACCGGCCGCTCACCCGGACCCCAACTCACGGCCCGCCCGACCAGCAAGGCGTACGCGGCGCGCTACCGAGCGGCGCGCGCGCGCGCCGAGGTCGCCGTCCAGCAGGAACGCATACCACCCCGCCTGCGGGTACACGTGCGGGACTACTTCGCCACCATCCATCCCGCAGGCCTTCCATGACGGACCCGACGACTGCAGTAGAAGTCCACGCCGCCTCGTTCCGTGAATGCTTCGACCACCTCCGGACGGAGATCGGACGGGTCTTCGTGGGGCAGCCCGATCTGGTGGACCACGTCCTTCTCTGCTTCTTCTGTCAGGGCCACGCGTTGATCGAGGGGCCACCTGGCCTTGGCAAGACCCTGCTGGTGCGCACGTTGAGCCAGGCCGTGGATCTGCAATTTGCCAGGGTCCAGTGCACACCGGACCTGATGCCCGCTGACGTCAGTGGGACCAATCTGCTGACCGAGTCGCCGGGTGGACGGCGCGAGTTCACGTTCCAGCGCGGGCCGCTGTTTGCCAACGTCGTCCTGGCCGACGAGATCAACAGGGCCACGCCCCGGACCCAGGCGGCATTTCTCGAGGCCATGCAGGAAGGTCACGTGACGGTGTTCGGCGTCACCCACCCTATCGAGGCGCCGTTCTCAGTGTTCGCCACGCAGAACCCGATCGAGATGGAGGGAACCTATCCCCTGCCTGAGGCGCAGCTCGATCGGTTCTTCTTCAAGTTGAACGCTCGAGTGCCGGGCATCGAGGAGATGGCCGAGATCATGGCGCGCACGACCGGCGATCCACTGCCAGCCCCCGTGCCCCGATTCGGTGCCGCGACCGTGGCCTCGATGCTCACGCTGGTGAAACAGGTCAAGATCGCCCAGGCCCCACTGCTCCTGGCGCTCAGGCTCGTGCGCGCCACCCATCCCGACGGCGAGCATGCGCCGGAGAGCGTCCGCCTGTACGTGCGCTACGGCGCCAGCCCGCGCGCAGCACAGGCCATGATCCTGGCAGCCAAGGCTCTGGCCTTGCTCGACGGTCGCTACCATGTCTCGAGCGCAGACGTGCGACGGGTGGCGTGGCCGGCGTTGAACCATCGCGCGATCCGCAACTTCCGCGCCGAGATCGACCACGTCCCCCAGGAGAAAATCATCGACGACGTGCTCGCGGCCGTCGGCGAGGGGTGACGCGATGCTGTCGGCTGACGAAGCACGCACGCTCCAGCGCCTCGTTTTTCTGGGTGGGGGCACGGCGTCCGGTGCCGGCTCAGGGTCGCGGCACGCGCGATCGCGAGGCCTCGGCAGCGAGTTCCACGACTACCGGCACTACCAGCCGGGCGACGACCCCCGCACCATCGACTGGACCGTCGAGGCGCGCCTTCGTCAGCTCGTCGTGCGGGTCTGCCAGGCTGAGGGTCATCTACGCGTACACCTGCTCGTCGACGTCAGCGGCTCGATGGCCGTGGGCACGCCGAGCAAGCTCGCGTGCGCGTCCAAGGTGGCCGCCGCCCTGTGCTACCTGGCCATCGAGCGTCGCGACAGCGTCGGGATCGCCACCTTCGACGACGCCATCCGCACCCATCTGAAGCCGGCGACGGGCCGGCACCAGGTGTTCCGCGTCTTCGACGTGCTGCGACATGCGGCGCCGGCAGGGCG
Source organism: Luteitalea sp. (assembly GCA_046593715.1). Taxonomy (GTDB): domain Bacteria; phylum Acidobacteriota; class Vicinamibacteria; order Vicinamibacterales; family Vicinamibacteraceae; genus Luteitalea. Next base: position 16,984 of record JBKJQW010000138.1, on the reverse strand, counting down.
CTCGCGTATCGACCGTGCGCTGACCGATTTCACGAGCCGTGCGCGGGAAGGTGGCATGGCCATCGTCCTGTCCGACTTCTTCCAACGCGACGGGGTCCTCGACGGTCTTCGCTACCTGCGCAGCAGCGGCCTCGCCCTGGCCGTCCTGCAGATCGTCGCTCCGGAGGAACTATCGCCGTCGATTGTCGGCGAGGTGGAACTCGCAGATATCGAAGACCCGTCCACTCCAGCGGTCACGGTCGATCGTGCGGCGGTCTCGGCGTATCAGCAGCGCGTCTCGCAGACATCGGCAGCCCTGGCGGCGTTCTGCGCCGAACACGGCATGCCGTGGGCTCAGGTGCAGTCCTCGACGAGCTTTGAAGGCCTGGTGGAGGCCTGCGTCCAGTCCCGGATCCTCGGCGGCCACGCGTAGACGCGGTCATGCAGCTGCTCAACCCCGGCGCGCTCTGGTACCTCGCCCTGGCGCTGGTCGTCTTGCTGGTGCGACGTCGGCGGGCCCGGCGCCACCTCGTCGTGTCCAACCTGTACCTGTGGCATGAGGCACTGCGGCCTGAGCGGATGCAGTTCGCGTTCACGCGCATCCGCCGGCACTGGCTGGCGTTGTTGCAGGCCGCTGTCATCATCGCCGCGATCGCCGCCCTGGCGCGGCCCGTGGTGTCCTGGCAGCCGCCGCGTGTCGTCTTCATCGTCGATGTGTCGGCGAGCATGGGCGCTCGCGAACAGACGTCGACGCGGCTCCAGCAGGCCAAGGCGCGTGCGCTCGACGTGTTGCGAGGCCTGCCCGCGCGCGCGATGGTCAAGGTCGTGGCTGCAGGTCCCACGCCAATCGACGTCGGCGAGTACGTCGCGGTCGATCCGGCCCTGGTGCGGGGGATCGAGTCACTCGGCGTGACCGCGGGTCCGTCCGACCTCGAGGCCGCGCTGGAGACGGTGGTCGCGCCGCCCGACGGCGCGCCGGACACGTACGTGTTCACTGACATGGCTGCACCGGCGCCCGCAGCGGACCGACCGCAAGGCGGGCGTCGTCATTGGGTCACGGTGGGACGACCCGCGCAGAACACCGCGGTCACCGCGCTCACCGCGCGGCGTGTGAGTGCGACGCATCCCGGCGGTCAGGTATTCGTCCAGGTGCGGCATCACGGCGGCGACGCTCGCCAGGTCGACGTCGAGTTGACCCAGGACGACGTCCAGATCGCGAGGCTCCCGCTTGCGCTCGGTCCCAACGGGTCCGGGTCCCTGATCGTCGACGTACCCAGGCTCGACGGGGTGCTTAGGGCCCGGCTTCGGCAAGACGATGCACTGGCCGCGGATGATGAGCAGTTCGCCGTTGTGCCGTCGGGGGCGCCGATTCGCGTGCTGCTGTCCACGGCTGGCAGCTTCTTCCTCGAGAAGGCCCTCGCAGCCAACCCAGACGTGCAGCTCGATGTGGTCGCCCCGTCGTCCCACGTCCAATCTTCCGCGTCGAACTACGACATCGTCGTCTGTGACCTCTGCACGACCGTGCCTGACGTCGCGCCAGGCGTGCTGCTGATCGTGCCCGCGCCCCCCGCGACGGGACCATTCGCGCCGCTGTCGATTGGCGCAGCCCTGCATCCGGTCGCGGCCTCGCTGGACGTCGGGGACGTCCTCGTGGCACCGCTGGCAGCGGCTGCCGATGCCGTCGATGCAGACGTCATCCTCCGTGTGGGCGATACGCCTGCTGTGATCGCCTACGAGCGCGACGGCCAGAGAGTTGTCCAGGTGCACGTCGACCTGGCCTCGTCGGGGCTGTCGATGACGACGACATTCCCCGTGCTGGTGGCCAATGCCATCGACTGGCTGGCGTCGCGCGACGCGATGCCCAGGCGCGTGCCCGCCGGCCGTCCCCTGTCGTGGACCGTCAGGGACCCGCGCATGCTCGAGGGTGTCGCCGTGGACGGGCCAGATGGCCGAGCCATCATCGCGCTGGTGGCGGCGCGGCACCTGACGGTCACCGATACGGCGTCCGCTGGTGTGTACCGCGTGCGCGGCCGTCACTGGACCGAGGCGTTCGTGGTCACTCCCGACACCGATACCGAATCCGACCTGACGCGCCCGGCGACGGCCGTGGCACAGGACGGTGTCACGACGAGCGCCGCGTGGGATCGCGTGGAGACGCCGCTGTCCACGCTGCTCACGGTAGTGGCCCTGGTGTGCCTCATGACCGAATGGTGGTACCGGTGCCGACGGTCGGAGGCATCGCTGTGAGGGGTTCTCGACAGGATCGGCGTCGGCGGTCCTCTCGGCGACGCGGTGACCGGCCTCGGCCCCGGGGAGCGACCGGCTGATGCAGATCGCATCGCCGTGGATCCTGCTGCTGCTCGGCGTGCTGCCCGCCATCTGGTGGGTGGCCCGGATGCCGGCGTCCGCAACTTCGCGGCGGGCGGTGGTCGTCCGCTGCCTGGTCGCCACGCTGCTGGTGATCGGTGCCAGTGGGCCGCTGGTCCGCACCAGTCACGAGCCAGTTGCGGCGATGTTTGTCTTCGACCGATCAGACAGCATGGGCTATCGGGCGCAGGCGGGCGCGCTGGCCAGAGCCAACGCGATGGCGGCGGACATGCAGCCGGCGGACCGGGCCGGCGTGGTGGTGTTCGGTGGCGATGCGGTGATCGAGCGCCGACCATCGCCGGAGCCATCCATCGCGGCTGTGGCCTCGACGGTCAACGGCAGCCAGAGCAACCTCGAGACGGCGCTGGCCCTGGCCCGGGCCACGCTCCCCGATCGCGGGCGTCGGCGCATCGTGCTGTTTTCCGACGGCAGAGAGACGCAGGGGAGTGCAGCCACTCAGGCCGCACTCGCGGCTGCCGACGGCGTTGGCATCGATGTCGTGGTGGCCCAGGACGGGCAGACCAATGAGGTGTCTCTCGTGGCGACCGACGTCGTGGCGCCGGCCGACGTGCGTGTCGGCGAGCCGTTTCGGCTGACGGTCACAGCGGGCGGGCCAGTGGGCCTGCGGGGGGTGGTGACGCTGGTGCGCGACGGGCTGCCGGCCGTGCAGACCGATCTCGTGGTCGGCGCTGCCGGTCGGGGGCAGGTGCAGTTTCTGGAGCGCCGCGACCAGGCGGGCATGTATGCGTACACCGCATCGGTCGATCCGGCCGGCGAGGACGCCGTCGGCGTGCCATCGGCCGGCACGGCCGGTGCGGTCGTCGCCGTCTCGGGTGCACCGTCCATCCTGTATGTCAGCCGCGGTCAACCGACCTTGGTGCCAGTGCTGTCGGCGGCCGGCTTCCAGACGACGTCGGTCCGCGCCGCGGACCTGCCGACCTCAGGCACCGCCCTCGCGCGTCACGACGCGGTCGTGCTCGACGGCGTCGAGGCCGAGCAGCTGAGCCCCGCGCAGGCGAAGGCGCTCGTGCAATTTGTCGAGCAGTCGGGAGGCGGGCTCCTTCTGCTGGGCACGCCCCGAAGCCTCGGTCCGGTGGGCTTCCCCGAGAGCCCACTGGGGGCGGTGCTCCCTGTCGACTTGCGACCGCGGACGGGTCGTCGCGCTCCCTCGCTCGCGCTCGTGGTGCTGGTTGACAAGACGGGAAGCATGGCGGATGTCTCGGGCGGGGCCAGCCACATCGAACTCGCGCGCCGGGCAGTCGTGAAGGTGCTCGAGGTGCTGCCCCCGACCGACAGCCTGGGCATCATGGCCTTCGACGCCGCGGCGCCGGTCGTGGTGGCGCCGCTTGGACCCTCGCCCGACCGGCAGGCCATCACGGAGCGTTTGCGAACCCTCGAGCCGTCGGGTGGCACGGTCCTGGCCCCGGCCATCGAGCAGGCGGTGACGTGGCTGCGCGGCCCCGCCGGCGCAGCGAGCGCCCGGCGCCACATCCTGCTCATCTCCGACGGTCGCACGACGCGCAGCGATGCCGAACGTGTGCGTAACGCGCTCAAGGGGGCTGGCGTCGAGCTGTCGGCGGTGGCCGTCGGCAAGGACGCGGATCGTCCTCTCCTCGAGCAGCTCGCGCGTGCCACCGGCGGCCGCGCGCACTTCCCGGACGACCTCAGCCAGCTGCCACTCATCGTTGCCCGGGAGGCTGCTGCCGCATCGAGCGGCCGCACGGTCGATGAGCCGTTCGTCGTCCGGGCCTCGACCCACCCCGTGCTCGCGGGCCTCGACCGGACGTCGATGCCCACGTTGAGCGGATACACCGTCAGCGCGGCGAAACCTGCCGCCGAGACCATCCTGAGTTCGCATCTCGGTGATCCGGTGCTGGCGGCGTGGCGGATCGGGCTCGGCAAGGTGGGCGTGGTGACCGCCGATCTCGGTTCGGCGGATTCCGGGCACCTGCACGCCTGGACCGGGTTCGCGCCGCTGTGGACGCAGACGATGCGATGGCTCGGGCGCCGGACCGACGATCGCGCGCTCGATGTGCAGCTGGCACACGCGGGAGAGGGGATAGAGATGACCGTCGAGGCGCACGGCGAGGATGGCAGCTTCCTCAATGGCCTCGTCATGCGCGCCCGCGTCCGCCTGGCCGATGGCGACACCAAAGACCTGCGGCTGCCCCAGATCGCACCGGGCCGCTATCACGCCCGCCTCACGACGGCGCTCGTGGGTCCGTACACCGCGGCTATCGGCGCCACCGATGCGATGGGGCAGTCCGAGTACCGGACGATGCGTGGCGGGTACCGGCCCGATCGGGAGCGGCTCGAGCGCGGCAGCGACTTGCCTGGGCTGAGACGACTGGCCGAGATCACCGGAGGGGCCGTCCTGACGCGCGGTGGCAATGTCTTCACGAACCCACGACGCGCCGAGTACGCCGACATGACGGGGTGGTGCCTGACCGCAGCGTTGCTGCTGTTTGTCGCCGACATCATCGTCGGCTCGGAGGCCTGGGCCGCGCTGCTGCGCGCCCGGTGGCTGCGGCGGGCGCCACGCCGCGATGCCGGGACGGAGCGTGCAGCATGAAACGGTGGTTCGCACTCGCCGTGATGGCCGTCGGCGCCGTGGTCGGGTCCAAGCTGCTGCTCGAGGACGTCCTCGGTCTTGATCTCGAGCACGCGGCGAGTCAGTGGATCGAGCGGCCGGGCGCGGCGAGCGCCTGCGCGATCGTCGGGCTGCTCGCCGCCGACATCGCGATTCCGGTGCCCTCGAGCATCGTGATGGTGCTCAGTGGCGCCGTGTTCGGCGTCGTGCAGGGCACGCTGCTGTCGATCGTCGGGTCGATGGCCGGTGCGTGGATGGGATTCGAAGTCGCGCGCCGACTCGGACGGCCTACCTGCGTCCGGCTCGTGGGCGCCACGACGCTTGCCGAACTGGAAGGCGTCTTTGCCCGACACGGCGTGATGGCCGTCGTCCTCACCCGCGGCGTGCCGATTGCGATGGAGGCGACGAGCATCGTGGCTGGCCTGTCGCGCATGGGACGTGCGCGCTTCCTTGCCGCCGCGTTGGCCGGCACCGTCCCTGTGGCCGCCGCCTACGCATACGCGGGGGCCCTGTCGCATCAGACGGGGAGCCTGCTGCCGGCTGCGGTGCTGCTGGTCCTCCTGGGCGTGGCCTGGATCGCCTATCGGCGCCGCCTCCGCCAGTGAGGCTGCTGAGAGCCGAGGCGCTCACTGGCCGGCACGCGGGCGCTCGAACACACGTTTCGCGACCGACGGCCGATTGACAGTGGCGGAGGGGAAAGTCAAGATACGCGCCCAGAGAACATGGCCCCCTCCCGGCCCGCATCCCCGCGGGCAGTCGATGACATCGAGGGCCGGAGACCTGCATGCACGAACCGTCCACGACTGGCGAGCCACGCCTTCCCGATCCCGCGCTGCTCATGCGGCTCGCCCTCGCGTATCGCAGTTCCACGGTGCTGTTTGCAGCGACCGAACTCGATGTGTTCACGCTTCTCGCCGCTGGCGCGAGCGCTGCCGACGTGGCGCAGGCACGAGGCGCAAACGGTGAAGCCGTCCGACTGCTGCTTGACGCGTGCACAGCCGAAGGGTTGCTGACACGTGAGGGCGAGCGCTATCACAACACGCCGATGGTGGACGCGTATCTGGTGCGGGGCAGGCCCGCCTACATCGCCCATGGGCTGAAGTTTGCCGAGGACCTCGCGCCGGCATGGACACGCCTGGCCGATCTGGTGCGCACGGGTCGTCCGGTCATGGAACCGGAATCGGTGCTTGGCGACGACAAGGAGAAGACGCGGGCGTTCGTGCTGGCGATGCACGAGCGCGCGCGGGGCATGAGCGCCGTACTGCCGCACGGGGTCGACTTCAGCGGGCGCCGTCGCCTTCTGGACGTCGGTGGCGGGCCGGGTACGTATTCGATCGCGCTGCTCGGGCAGACGCCAGGTCTGACCTCGACAATCCTCGACCGCCCCGGTGTCCTCGAGGTGACGCGTGAGATTGTCGCGAGCCACGGCTGTGACGACCGCATCGAGCTCAGGCCCGGCGACTACCTGACCACGCCGTTCGGCTCAGGATACGACTGCGTGTTGCTGTCCGGGATGATGCACCGGGAGACCCCCGAGAACTGCCAGCATCTCCTGCGCAAGAGTTGTGACGCGATGGGGCCCGGCGGCCTGGTCGTGGTGAGTGACGTGTTCTTCAACGACGACCGCCGCGACAGCCCGCCGTTTGCCACCTACTTCGCGCTCAACATGATGTTGATGAGCGTGGACGGCACCGCGCACGCCAAGACCGGCATGGCCCGGTGGCTGGCCGAATGCGGGTTCACGCGGGTCGAGGTTCGAGACCTGCCGCCGCCCAATCCCCACTCCCTGGTGATCGGGGTCAAGGCGTGACCACCGTCGGGGCGTCCTGCCGTGTCGCCCCGACAGACCGGCGGTCGAGCCCGCCCCGCTGGATGGTCGCCGCCACCGGCGGGGTCGCGGGGCTGTGCCTGGTCATGGCCATCGCCGAGACCAGTTGGTGGATGCACTACCTGATCGACGATGGCGAGTACCTGAGCCTGGTCGGTCTGGCCTTTGTCACCGCAGCCGCCGTGTACCTCTACCGATCTGGTCGCCTGGTGGTGTCGCTGCCGCTGGTGATCCCCTGGCTGCTGTTTCCAGTGATCACGCAGGGCGATCAGCTGATCGACAATCTCTCGATCAACTGGATGCGCCTGATCACCCACCTGCTGCTGGCGGCGCTGTTTGCCACGCCGGTCGCCGTCATCGTGCTGGCAGTGGTGCTCGCCGTGTCACGGCCTGGTCGGCCGGCGCGGCGCTTCATGGCACTCATCCCCGGCCTGCAACCGATTCGGGACGGGCGGGTCCGTGAAGGCGCCTCCGTGCTGGCGGCCGCGCTGCTGGTGGCCGAGATGTGGGTCGCCGCGAGGGCGCTCGGCCTGCTGATGATCATCACGCTGGTGGTGCTGACGCTTGGCGTGCTGACCTTCGGTACCGCCAGTGCACCACGCACCTCGCCCGACCACACGCGCCCGCGCCGCCTGACCGAGCGGTTTGCCATCGGGCTGGTGCTGGCCGGCGTCGTCGCGTCGCTCGGAATCTTCCTTGGGTTCAAGCACAGGCCAGGGGCTTATCAGGGAAGCCCCAGCTACTTCATGGACCCGTCCCGGCAGGCCGAAGGCTTCAGGCTCGACCAGGTACCAGTCAGCACAAGGGCGCCTGCCGTGCCCTCACACCCGGAACAGTTCAGGCAGGCCCTGGTGGCGTACGCGGGCACGCTCGAGCAACTGGTGACCGGCTACTACCTGCTCGATCGGAATTACACCTACGACTTCCACAATCATCTCTTTCTGCGGCGGACACCCTTGCTGCCGAACTATCGCGCCGTTGCTCTCGAGCACGTGCGGGCGGCCGGCACGCTGCACGTGACGGCCGACCAGCTCGCGGGTCAGGCGCGCGCGACGTTGGACGCCGACGATCCCCTGGGGAGGCTGCTCGACGACGTTCGCGCGTATACCGCGTTCAACACGGCGCGTGCACCCCTGCTCGAGCAGATGAGTGCCGAGTTCGAGCGCACGCAGGCCGGACTGCAGCATGCCGCGCACCTGTACGAGGGCGAGGGCAAGGTGGTCACTGACAGATTGTCCCAGCTACTCGCCAAGCATCAGGCGGTCCTGCGCTCCTCGGCTGGCGTGCCCATCACGGGCGAGTTCGTCGCGCGCTGTCGCGCGATGGTGGACAGGTACGCGAACCGCATCGTCGGGTTCTGACGAGCATGCGAGCTGGCCTTCGCCTTCATCACCGGATCGTGATCCCATTCGTGCTGGTGGCGCTGGTGGCCACGTCGGCCGCTTCGTATGCCGCGCTGTGGGCCGTGTCGCGAGCGCTGGAAGGCCGGGTGCGGGGCCAGTTGCTCAGCGCGAGCGGCGTCGTGGCTCGTGGCGATTTCGCGGTCAATCGGGCGATCCTGCTCAGCGTGCGAGAGATCACGGGCGCCCATGTGCTCACCTTCACGACGGCCGGTGTGGTGCTGGCCAGCACGGTGGAGGCCGGCGAGCGCGGCGACCTGGTGGCTCGGGTCACCGCTGCAGGAGTCGCCCGAGGCCCCGAGCACACACCAGGCGCCGCGTCGGTGGTCCGCATGGACTGCGGCGTGCCGTGCTTTGTCGCATTCCGACCTGTCGAGGGGCGGCCCGGGACGGTAGTGGCCCTGGTCGCCGACTCCTCGGAACTCGTAGCTCTCACCAGTGCCGTGACGCGGACCGTTCTGCTGGCGGCGGCGCTGAGCGTGGTCGTGATGATGTTGGCAAGCCAGGTCGTCGCGCGCCGTGTCACCGCGCCCCTGGCTCGCCTCAGCGACTTCGCACACGGCTTGACCGTCGATGCCCCGTACCGACGCGCGCCCACCGGCGAGGATGAGATTGGCCAGCTGGCCGGCGCGTTCAACGGCATGCTCGACCGCGTGGATCAGTCGCGGGAGGAGCTGCTGCGGTCTGGCAAGCTGGCGCTTGCCGGCCTGCTGGCCGCTCGCGTCGCTCACGACGTCCGCAATCCCCTGTCGTCCATAAAGATGCAGGCGCAACTCCTGCGTGCGGAGACGCGCGAGCCGGACCAGCGGGCGACCCTCGACGCGATTCTGCACGACATCGACCAGGTGGAGTCTGTGGTCAGCGACCTGCTGGAACTGGCCCGGCCCGGTGCGCCGCGCCTCCAGCCAGCGCAAGCCAACACCGTGGTGCGGGAAGCGCTGCAGCAGATGAGCGCGCAGCTGCGCTATCGCAAGATTGCCGTCGAGGACGACCTCGAGGAGGCTCTGCCGACGGTGAACCTGGACGCCCATCGCTTCAAGCAGGCGCTGCTCAACGTCCTCAGCAATGCCGCAGACGCCATCCACGCCGGCGGGACCATCGCGGTCAGGACCCGTCGGGTCGGCATGGCCGTGGTCATCGAAGTGCGCGATGATGGCGTGGGCGTCGACCCGGCCATGGTGGAACACGTCTTCGAGCCGTTCGTGTCGACCAAGCCAGATGGCGTTGGCCTCGGCCTGGTCAACACCAAGGCCGTCGTCGAGAGTCACGGTGGGACCATCGTGCTGGAACGCCAACAGCCCACCGGCACGTGCGTTCGCATGTCGATCCCCCTGGACGCTGTGATCACCAACGACTCCGTGCCGACCGCCCATGATGGCTGACATCCTCGTCGTGGACGACGACCAGTCGATTGCCGCTGCCTTCGAACGTGTCCTGCGACATGAGCAGCACGGCTATCGGCTTGCCAGCAACGCCGAGGACGCGGTCCGGCTGATTGCCGAGCGCCAGCCCGACCTCGTGCTGATGGACGTGCGAATGCCAGGCGTGGACGGGCTGCAGGCGCTGCAGATCATTCGCCAGCGCTTTCCCGACATCCATGTCGTCATCATGACGGCGTACGGCACGAGCCAGACCTCAATCGACGCGATCCGGGCCGGCGCCTTCGACTACATCACCAAGCCGCTCGACCTCGAGCAGATTCGCGGGGTCATCCGGCAGGCGCTGGGGGCACAACGGCTCAGGGATGCCGTCTCCGGGCCTGACGCTGGCGAGGTGGCCGATCTCACCCAGGTGCGTCTGATCGGTGACGCACCGGCCATGCAGGACATCTACAAGATGATCGGCACACTGGCGGGTAACGAGGTGCCGGCGCTGGTGGTGGGCGAACGCGGCACCGGCAAGCAACTGGTCATCGAGACCATTCACGACAACAGCGGCCGCAGCGAGCATCCCATCGTCTTCCTGGACTGCGCCACCCTCCCCGAGTCCGACCTGGCACAGTCCCTGTTCGGCACGCACACAGGCACCATTCACGTGGGGCAGGTCGACGCGCTCCCCCTGTTGCTGCAGGGACGGCTTGCGCGGGCGATGAACACCAACCGCGCTCGCGCGGACAGCGAGCCGCCCATGGCCGCCCGGATCCTCGCGTCAAGCGACATCAATCTCACCGAGGCGATGGCATCCGGCGCCTTCAACCGTGAACTGTACGAGGCGCTCGCCGTCATCACGCTGCGGTTGCCGCCGTTGCGTGAGCGTAAAGAGGACATCCCGCTGCTGGTGCGGCACTTCGTGCAACGCTTCAACGAGCAACTCTCACGGACGGGAAAGGGCGTGGACCAGCAGGTGGCCCTTCGCCTGCAGGAGCATCCCTGGCCGGGCAACGTCGGCGAACTCGAACGCGTCATCAAGCGGGCGTGCGTGGTGACGAGGAGCGACGTGATCACCCTCGAGGATCTTGGCGACAGCCTCACTGACAACCGGCCTTCCGGTCATCAGGGCGCCGACGCGGCGCTCGTGCGCGCCGCACGCACGGCCCTCCAGGAGCGCCTGGTGGACGTGCCCGGCACATCCACGACGCCGTACCATGACATCATCGACGTGGTCGAGACCACCCTCGCCCGCGAGGCCCTGAGCATCACCAACGGCAATCAGGTGAAGGCCGCAGAACTGCTCGGCGTCAATCGCGCGACGCTCCGCAAAAAGCTGCCGCCAGAAAGCTGAGTCGCGGGGCCCCCTTCCATCCGCGCCAGGTAGATAAAAGACCCTCGCCAGGCAGACATCCAGGGCGTGTGTCGCCGCATGCGGCCGCCCCCGCTCGGGCCGGAACCTGCCCGCTGCCGTGACGAACCACCACGCATACCCGTCTGTTCGCTGAGCTATCCACGCCGCGTTAGGTCTTGTACATGCCGCAGCCGGGTGCTGGCGTCGGCCCGCCTGCAGACCCTGCAGCGTGTGGCCGATTCCTTGCACTCTAGCTGAGCCACGCAGCTCGAACTCCGACTGCGGCTCCGCGCTGGCGCATCACCGAACTTACATGGCCACTCTTGTCGCGATCGCTATGGTTCTGACGCTGGGCACCGCGCCGACGGGGGCCGCGGAGGTCGCGCAGTCCTGCGGTCTGACCGGGCATGTCGCCGATGGTGGCGGCGGTGCGCTGAAGGAAGCCACGGTCACGCTCCTGACCTCGTCCTCGACAATCCGGGCGCAGACCCGCACCGACGCCACCGGCGCGTACGCCATTCCCGACCTGGCGCCAGGCACCTACGTCATCGAGACCCGGGCACCCCGGTTCGCTCCCGCCCAGCAGGTAATCCGCCTGGAGCAGTGCCCGTTTGTGCCGATGGACGTGCATCTTGTCGTGGATGGCCCGCGTGAGTGGGTGACGGTAACTCCGGTGCCGTCCGAGAGCGGGGCGGTGGCGCACGCGCCGCAATTGATCACGGTGACCGAATCGAGCGCCGCCGCCGTTCCGTTCGGCGCCCTGCTCCCCGAGTTGTTGCGCGGGACGGCAGGCGTGAGCATCCAGACGACATCGACCAGCCAGGCCTCGCCGTTTGTCCGCGGGTTGACGGGGCAGCACGTCGTCACCCTCATCGATGGCGTCCGCTTCAACACCGCGACGTTCCGGCCAGGCGCGAACCAGTACCTCGCCTTCATCGACACGGCCAGCGTGAACCGCATCGACGTCGTTCGAGGTCCCGGTGCCGTGGCGTACGGCTCGGACGCCCTGGGCGGCACCATCAACGTGCTGACTCACCTCACCGGGTGGGGACGGCCCACCTTCGGGATCGACGGCTCGGCCACCGTCGGGCTCGGCTCGGCCGACCAGTCGGCGGCGGGTTCGTTCACCTCTGGTGGCGGCGGGCGTCAGTGGGGGTTCTTCGTCGACGGGGCGCTGCGTTCGTACGGCGACCTGCGTGCCGGCGGGGGGATCGATTCGCACTCGGTGGCCACCCGCTTGCTGGGGCTGTCCTCGCGCGTGCTGGGCAGCGAGCTCGCGCAAACGGGGTATCGGCAGCGCTCGGGCTCGGCCAAGCTCGATATCAGGATGCGCCCGTCCGACAGCCTCGGCCTGCAGTACATGCATGGGGCCCAGCAAGGCGCCAGCCGCTACGACCAACTGGACGGAGGGGCCGGCAACCTTCTGCACCGCTTCGACCCCCAGGCGGTGGACTTCGGCATCGCCCGGTACGACCGGCTGGGCCTCGGCCCCTTCGACACGTTGTCGGTTCGCGGGTCCTACAATCGCCAGCAGGATGACCGGACGACGCAGAGCGTCAACAACAGTCGTCAGGGACTGCGGTCGCCCATCATCGCCGAGCAGAACACGACCACCGCCAGGGGGGCCTTGCTCAACGTGGCGCGATCGCGCCACGCTCGTCACCGCGTCGGGGCCGGCCTGGAGATCTACGACGAGCGCGTCGCGTCGACGCGGCTGGATCACGCCTTCGAGGCCAGCACCGGGGCGTTCAGCGCGGTCACCCGTGCACGAGGACGGTACCCGGATGGCGCGCGGTACCAGACGCTTGGGACCTTCGCCCGCTACGAGTGGGTGCCGGTACTCGACCGCCTGACCCTTGCGGCGTCGGCGCGTTACAGCCGCTTCACCTACGAGCAGGGAACGTCGGCGCTGGTCCGCGAGTCACCTGTCGTCATCCCGAGCTACCGCAACGTCCTCGGCGACGATACCTACCAGGCCAGTGCCGTCTGGTCTGTCACGCGCGACGTACTGGTCTCTGCGATGGTCAGCCGCGGCTTCCGCGCGCCCAACGTCAACGACCGCGGCACCATCGGCCTGTCCGGCAACGGTTTCGAGGTGCCCCCGGAAGAGGTCGTGTCCCTGGGCGCGCGCGTCGTCCCCTTTGGCGCGGTCGTCGGCGACCCGACGCAACCGGCGCAGGTGCTGGCGCCGGAACGTCTGTGGAACTACGAACTCGGCGTGCAGTACCGGCGTGGGCCGTTCACAGCCCGTGGCGCCACGTTCAGGGCGGACCTGTATGACCTGATCGAGCGCAAGGTGGTCGTCCTCCCGCCGGGCGCGCTCGGCAGCAGGATCGGCGGCGAGGAGGTCGTGCGGCAGGACGCCCTCGGATCGGTCTACACCAACCTGGCCAGTACGCCCGTCTTCGTGCGCACCAACGCCGGCCATGTGCTGCTGCAGGGAGTCGAAGGCACCGTATCGGTGCGGCTCCCGCGCAGCCTGTCTGCCGAGGCCAACGCCTCGTACATCCGTGGCGAAGACGTGGCGAGCGGTCGCCCGCCGGGCCTGGAAAACGGCATACCGCCTTTGCATGGTGGGGTCTTCGTGCGATGGCAGGCCCCGCAGCGGCGATGGTTTTCGCAGGCATCGGCGCTCTTTGCGGCCCGCCAGGGGCGCTTGTCGGCAAACGACATCGCGCAAGCGCGCATCGGTGGGTTCCGGACGGCATCCGAGATCACCCAGTTCTTCAACAATGGCGCCGTGGCGCGGGGACTCGTCCAGGGCGGCGTGCTCGTGCCGACCGGCGAGACGGTCAGTCAGGTGGTCACGCGGGTGCTGGGGCCGTCGGTCGCGACCGGCGCGCCGATGTTCACCAGCAACGCCGGCTATGTAGTGGTGGGTCTGGCCTGCGGTATCCGGCTGGGGCGCCAGTCAACGACGATGGTGGCCATCGACAACCTCACCGACAGGAACTACCGCGTCATGGGGTCTGGCGTGGACGGCGCTGGCCGCAACATCCGACTCGTGCAGACCTTCGTGTTCTAGCAGTCGGCAACTTTTGTTTCGCGTCCATCCCGTCGTGAGGCAGACGCGGGGTCTCTCCTGCGCGGGTACAATCAACGGCATTCTCCTATGTCCACCGCCAATCCGGACCACACGGACCGCACGAGTCCAGCACCGCCAGGAAACGCTTCGCTGATCGATGTCGGCTTCTTGCCGGTGCGTGCCAAGCTGCTCGAGGTCGCCGCCTTTCTCGACCGCGTTGAGCGCCATGGCGTGGCCGACGATTTTCGTTGCAAGGCCCTCCGCGCCGCGGCCCACGTGCTTGTCGATGGCGAAGCGGAACGCGCGCGCCGCATCCTCGAGGCGCTGAGCGACCCGAGCCTGGAACCCGAGGCGGTCTCGACCGGCAAGGCGGCGTTCGGGGCCTGGCAGATTCGCGACTGAGCACCCATGCGCTATATCGAGCCCCACGGCCACATGGTGAGCCGTACGACTGACGACTACGAAGCCATGGTGACGGCTGGCTGTCAGGCCGTGTGCGAGCCGGCCTTCTGGGCCGGCTTCGACCGCGGATCAGTCGACGGCTTCCGCGACTACTTCCGGCAGCTGACCGAATATGAGCCTGCCCGGGCGGCGAAATACCTGCTGCCTCACTACTGCTGGCTCTGCATCAACCCGAAGGAGTCCGAGGACCTCGCGCTTGCGGCCGATGTCCTCGCGATGATTCCCGAGTTCCTCGACCGGCCGAACGTGCTCGGTATCGGCGAGATCGGCCTGAACCGGAATACGCGCAACGAACTGCGGGTCCTCGAACAGCACGTGGAGCTGGCGGTCGCCCACGGACAGCTGATCCTGGTCCACACCCCGCATCTCGAGGACAAGCTGAAGGGGACGCGCCTGATCCTGGACGTCCTGCGCGCGCACTCCGGCGTGGACGCGTCGCGCGTCATTGTCGACCACGTCGAGGAACACACCCTGGGGCTGGTGCTGGATGCGGGGTTCTGGGCCGGCATCACGCTTTATCCAGACTCCAAGTCGTCGCCCGCTCGTGCCGTCGACATGATCGAGATGTGCGGCGGTGAGCGCCTGTGGATGAACAGTGCCTGTGATTGGGGTGTGAGTGATCCCCTGGCGGTGCCCAAGACGGCGCTGGAGATGCGCCGCCGGGGTCACAGCGCCGAGCGTGTCGATCAGCTGCTGTTCCGCAACCCGCACCAGTTCCTGTCGCAGTGCCCGAAGTTCAGAGTGGCCCCCGGGAGTGCGGCGTGATCATTGGCGACGGCCTTCACCTGGCCTACTGCACCAATGTGCACCGCGGTGAGACCTGGCCCGAGATTCTGGCCAGGCTCGAGCGACATACCGACACCGTGCGCCGGCGCGTCGCCCCAGGCGAGCCCTACGCCATCGGACTTCGACTCGGCGCGCAGGCCTCCGCCGACCTGGCCGAACCCGCGACGCTGCACGCCTTTCAACGATGGCTGGACGACCATGAGAGTTACGTCTTCACCATCAATGGCTTTCCCTACGGCAATTTCCACGGGGCCCGCGTCAAGGAGCAGGTCTACGCGCCCGACTGGTCCACGCCGGAGCGGCTTGCATACACGATGCGGTTGTTCGACCTCGTGGCGGCGCTGGTGCCACGGGGCATTCCCGGCAGCATCAGCACCGTCCCGGCCTCGTTCAAGGGCTTCGAGCTGACGCCGGAGCACCGTGCAGCCATCTTCACCAATCTCGGCGCGTGCGCTCGTCACATCGACGCACTCGTCGCACGCACGGGCCTCGACCTCACCCTCGGGCTCGAGCCGGAACCGCTGTGCCTGATCGAGACGACGGCCGAGACCGTGGCGTTCTTCGACGAGTGGGACGCGCGCGACCCCGACGCCGCAACGTGGCGACGCTATGTCGGCGTCAACTACGACTGCTGCCATCTCGCGGTCGAGTTCGAAGCGCCGCACGAGGCGCTCGATCGCCTGGCGTCGGCCGGCCTTCGTCTCAGCAAACTGCATTTGAGTTCCGCTCTGCGCGTGACCCCGGATGCCGCGGGCCGAGCGGCCCTGGAGTCGTTCGTCGAGCCGACCTACCTGCATCAGGTCGTGGCCGGTCGTGCCGACACCGGCGAGGTCTTCCGCCGGCACGTGGACCTGCCGGACGCGCTTGCCGACCGCACGCCCTCCGAGCCGGACGAGGAGTGGCGCGTGCACTTCCATGTCCCGCTGCATGCGTCACCAGGCGCGCCGTTCGGCGACACCCGGGAGCACCTCACGGGCGCACTCGATTGGCTGGCCGCGCACCCGGGTGCCTGTGCGCATCTGGAGATGGAAACGTACACGTGGGAAGTGCTGCCGCCGGCGCTGCGCATCGGCATCGAAGACCAGCTCGTCCGAGAGTACGCGTGGACGTTGGCGGCCTGTGCCGCCCGTGGACTGGCCGAGCCGGCCACCGCCGCGCGCGTGGCCATGGCTGGACGCGCATGATGCCGGTGGCAAGGTCTGCCGCGCGTGCGTGGTGTGACCTGGCGCGGACCGGCAACCTGCCATCGGTGTGGAGCAATGTGCTGGCAGCCCTCGTGCTGTCCTCCCCGGCCATCGCCACGGGCGGGTCCCACATCTGGCCGTCACCGCCCCTATGGCTCGCAGCGACCATCCTCGGGTCGATCGCCTATGCGGCGGGCGCGATGCTCAATGACGTGGCCGACGCTGACGTGGACCGACGTCAGGATCGCGGCCGCGCGATTGCGTCGGGCGTCGTGTCACGTCGGGCGGCGGCCTGGGTGGGTACCGCGATGCTCGTCGGCGCGGTGCTGTTGTTTGGCGCACTGGGGGCGTCGTGGCTGTGGGCCGTCGCCATGGCGCTGGCCATCGCGTCCTATGACTGGCTGCACAAGCGCTGGGCTGGCTCAGTCCTGCTGATGGCCGCGTGCCGCGGCAGCCTCGGGATGACGGTCGCGTCGCTGCCCGGGCAGCAGTTCACGCCCGCGCTCCTTGGATGGGTCTTGGCCTTGTCCACCTACATCGTCGGCCTGAGTATGCTCGCGCGTGCCGAGTTCCGCGAGGGCGGCTCGCTGCCCGATGTCGGGCGTTGGGTGGGGCGGTTGCTCGCCATGATGCCGCTCATCG
>JBKJQW010000083.1:0-28355 GCA_046593715.1 Luteitalea sp. | reverse complement strand
CGTTCCGGTCGGCGGCGGCGGCCTGCTGGCTGGCATTGCCGCCTACGTCAAGGCGGTGATGCCAGCCAGCAGGCCGCCGCCGCCGACCGGAACGAAGATGGCGTCGAGGTCGGCAGGGCGCTGCCGGATGATCTCATCACCAACCGTACCCTGACCGGCAATCACCAGCGGGTCGTCGAACGGATGAATGAAGGTCTCGCCGGTCTGGGCCGCTTCCTGGCACGCGAACGCGTAGGCATCGGCGTACGTATCTCCGGCCAGCACGACGTCGGCGCCACGCCCACGCACGGCATCGACCTTGATGTCCGGGGTCGTGCAGGGCATCACGATCCGGGCGCGCATCCGCAGGTGCTGGGCCGACATGGCGACGCCCTGGGCATGGTTGCCGGCGCTGGCGGCAATGACCCCGCGCGCGCGCTCCTCGGCCGAGAGCCGGGCCATGCGGTTGTACGCGCCGCGAATCTTGAAGCTGAAGATCGGTTGGAGGTCTTCGCGCTTGAGGAGGACCGGCACGCCGAGGCGTTCCGACAACCGCGGCGCGGGATCCAGCGGGGTCTCTCGGGCGACGTCGTAGACGCGGCTGGTCAGGATCTCGCGAAGGAGCGAATCAAACGGCACATCACGACTATAACGGGGATTGGCAGCCGATCATCGCGCTGCGGCACCGACGGGGCCTCAGGCGAGCAGGAGCGTGCGCAGGGCCTGTACGCTGTCGGCGATGACGTCGGGTTCCGCGGCCCGCAGCTGGGCCGCCGAGTGCACGCCCCAGGTGACCGCGCACGTGCGCAGCCCGGCGGCACGGCCCGCTGCCACGTCAAAGGTCGCGTCGCCGACCATCCAGGCGCCTCTGCACGCGAGGGCCGCAAGCGCCCGGAGGATCACATCGGGCGCCGGCTTGTGGGGAAACCCGTCGGTGCCCTGCACGTGGTCCACGTGCTGCTCGAGTCCCAGGCGCGCGAGGACGATGCGCGCCATCGCGGTCGTCTTGGTGGTGGCTACCGCCAGCGCATGCCCCCGTGCGCGCAGCGCATCGAGCAGGTCGACGATACCAGGATAGGGTCGCGTGTGATCGGCGCAGCGCTCCGCGTAGTCACGCCGGTATTCGGCCACCAGGGTGTCGATGCCCGAGGCCGGCGCCCACGGGGCGTACATCTCGCGGAGCGGTTTGCCGATCATCGGTCGCACTGCCGCCGCCGCGGGCGGCGCGATGCCGACCACGTGAAAGCTGCGACAGAAGGCGGCAATGATGTCGTCGAGGGAATCGACCAGCGTGCCGTCCAGGTCGAAGACGATGGCGGTGACGGCGGGGGATGCAGACATCGGGCGGGAGTCGGGGCGCGGCGCCACGTCAGGCATGAGACCAGAGCCGCACGTGGACGTGCGGCCCTGGATCGTCATCGGCTTACGCTTCCCAGGGCAGGCCCGGGCGGCCGAAGTGGCCGTAGTTGGTGGTCTGGCGGTAGATGGGCCGGAGCAGGTCCAGCGTCTTGATGATGCCGGCCGGCCGCATGTCGAAGGTCGAGCGGACGAAGTCCTCGGCCGCGGCGTTGTCGCCGGTGCCGAAGGTCTCGACCAGCAGCGAGGTGGGCTCGGCGACCCCGATGGCGTACGAGAACTGCACCTCGCAGCGTGCCGCCAGGCCGGCCTTGACCACTTCACGGGCGACGTAGCGGCCGAAGTACGCGGCGCTGCGGTCGACCTTCGAGGGGTCCTTGCCCGAGAACGCGCCGCCGCCGTGACGCGCCGCGCCGCCGTACGAGTCGACGATGATCTTGCGACCGGTGACCCCGGCGTCGGCTGACGGCCCGCCGTGCGCGAAGCTGCCCGAGGGGTTGACGAGGAAGAGATCCTTGCTCGGCGACCAGTCACCGAGCACCCGCGGCGCCAGTTCCTCGATCACGTACGCCTTGATGTCGTCCTGCGCGGCGTCGGCGACGTGCTGCGTCGACACGACGACGCGCTCGATGGCCACCGGCTTGCCGTCTTCGTAACGGACCGAGACCTGGCTCTTGCTGTCGGGACGAATCCAGCGATGCGCGGCGCCCTTTTTCCGGTCCTCGGCCAGCCCCCGGGTCAGGCGGTGGGCCAGCAGCACGGGCAACGGCATCAGCTCGGGCGTCTCGTTGCTGGCGTAGCCGAACATCAGCCCCTGGTCGCCGGCGCCCTGGTCTTCGGCCGCCTTGTCCACGACGCTGGCGTTGATCTCCTTGGACTGCGCGGTGATCTTGAGAATCACCTGCACGCCGTCGGCGTTGAAGACCTCGTCACTCCAGTCGTAGCCGATCTCGCGGATCGCCTGGCGGGCGATTGCCTCGAAGTCCACGTCCTTCGCGCCGGTGGTGACTTCGCCGGCAAGAACGACCAGGTCTTCCTTCACGAGCGTTTCGACCGCCACCTTCGAGGTCGCGTCTTGCGAGAGACAGGCGTCAAGGGCGGAATCGGAGATGTAATCAGCCACCTTGTCCGGGTGACCCTCCGACACGGACTCCGACGTGAGAACGAAACGGGGCATGCGGGGCGTATCCTTCAGGTGTTGCAAATGACGTTGAGGCCGGATCTTCACCGTGCCGGCCGTTCACGTGCGGGGCGCGTCAACTCACGCGGCGAAGTACGCCTTCGGAAGTGACAGCCGCCAGGATCTCGTCCCGGCGTCCACGCGCCTCGGGCAGGTCGTCGGTCTTGAGCGAATGACGGATCCGCTCCTGACGCCAGCCGTCAATGATAACCGTATAGGCAATCCACCAGAAGCGGCCATTGCGCCAGAGGTGATGATTCTCACCCAGCCGCTGAAAGCGACGGTCCGCGGGGGACAGGGCCACCTGCAACGACGGGCGGTGCGGGGCCGGGACCGGAGAGGCTGTAGCAATCACGGTGTCTTCTCCTGACAAATCAGATGAACACACCCGGAAGTTGCGGGCTTGCACCCGCACGGACAGTTTTGATTGTTCGTCTCGAACCGCATCGCCACGATCGGCACCGCGCCGACCGGGCTGGCACCTTGGGATGTCCGCCCCAGGTTGCCGGGCCCGCACCGTGCGGGCCGCTCCGGATGTCGAGAAAACGATAGCACTACATGTGGAGATACACAAGCGTGGATTCATCAAATAATTCCATAACGGTAGGCGTCCGCCATCTCGGCGATCTGCCCGCACCCCGCTACCAGACGGCCGGCGCCGCCGCCTTCGATCTCGCGGCGGCCGCTGACCTCGTCGTCGGCCCTGGGCAGTTGGCGCTCGTGCCGACGGGACTGGTGTTTGCCGTCCCGCAGGGCCACTTCCTCGCCATCGTCGCGCGCAGCAGCCTGCCAAAGCGTGGGCTGATTGTCGCCAACGGACTCGGGGTGCTCGACAGCGACTATCGCGGCCCGAGCGACGAGGCCCGCGTCCTGGTGTTGAACTACACCGACACGGCGGTCACGATTGCCAAAGGCGACCGGATCGCCCAGGCCTTCGTGTTGCAGGTCCCGCGTGTGGTGTTCGTGCCGCTCGAGCACGATGACGGTGCTGAGTCGCGGGGAGGATTCGGCTCCACGGGGCAGCGAGGTTAGCGCCCCTGCCAGTCGGCGCTTACGTGTTGGCGCGCGTGGCCGCCGGCGCCGGCAGGTCGATGGGTTCGCTCGCGTGGCCGTGGCTCTGCTTCGTGCCGTCGCGGCGGAACAACCCGAGGGACCAGTCGCGGAAACTCGCCATGATGTCGTAAAGCGTCGGAATCACCAGCAGCGTCAGCAGTGTCGAGGTGATGACGCCGCCGATCACTGCCCTCCCGAGCGGTGCCCGGAAGTCGGCGCCCTCGCCATGGCCGATCGCCACCGGCAACATGCCGGCCACGAGGGCGAAGCTGGTCATCAGAATCGGACGCAGGCGCACCCGGCCGGCCTCCACCAGCGCGTCGCGGCGCGTCATGCCCTGCTCCATCGACCACTTGGCGAAGTCCACCAGCAGGATGGCGTTCTTGGCCACGATGCCCATGAGCAGGATCACCCCGATCATGCTCATCAGGTTGATGGTGGTGTTGGTGACCAGCAGCGCCAGCATCACGCCGATCAACGACAGCGGCAGCGAGATCATGATGGCCAGCGGGTCGAGGAACGAGCCGAACTGCAGCACCAGCACGAAGTACATCAGCAGGACCGCCAGACCGAGCGCGGCCAGGATGCCGCCAAACACCTCTTCCTGGTCGGCGGACTCGCCACCGGTCGAGAACTGGTACCCGGGCGGCAGCGGCGCGCTGGCCGCCAGCCGGCGATTGATGTCGGCCAGCACCTCGTTGAGTGACCGCCCTTCGGTGTTGGCTTCGATCTTGATGACGCGGTCACGGTTCAGGTGATCGATACGCGCCGGCCCGACGCTGTTCTCGAGCCGTGCGACCTGACCGAGCGGAATCAGCACCGGCCCGGCGGGGCCCTGTACCGAGATCGGCAGCTGCAGCAAGTCTTTGGCTCGCGTCCGCGCCTCGGGCGACAGGCGGACGTACACGTCGCGCGTCTCCCCTTGCGGGTCGATCCAGTCGCCGGTGTCGATACCAGCAAACGCCGGTCTGAGAGCCTGCGCGACCTGGCCGACGGTGACGCCAAGCGATCCGGCAAGTCCGCGGTCCATGATGACGTCGATCTCGGGCTTGCGGCCCTTTGTCGACAGGCCGACGTCCACCGCGCCTGGCACCTTGCGGACCTCGTCGCGCATCTTCTCGGCGACGATCGTGAGGTCGTCGGACTTGGGTCCGGTGAGCTGCAACTGGATCTGTTTGATGTTGCCGAAGAAGTTGGTGTTGATCCACGCCTCGACGCCGCCCAGGTTCAGCAGCCTGGCACGCAGGTCGGCGGCCACGTCTTCCTGGCGCCGCGTGCGCTCGGCACGCGGCGTGAGCCGCACGTACACCGTGGCTTCGTCCACCGACTCGGTCTGTCCGCCGATGCTCGTGTAGGTGTAGGCGACCTCTGGCAACGACCGCGCGATGGTCGACACTTCCTGCGTCTTCAACTGCGTATAGGCGATGTTGGAGCCGGCCGGCGTCGTGACCACGACGCTGAACTCCGAGTTGTCCATGATGGGCATGAATCCACCACCGATCAGGCCCATCGCCGGCAGGGCGATCGCGCCGACAAAGGAGGCAATGGTCAGCACGACCATCGCGAACCGGTGGCGCAACGCCCATCCGATCACCGTCTTGTAGCGGTCGGCCTGGCGATCGAACCACTTGTTGAAGCGGTCGAGGCCGCGCGAGATGAAGCTGCGCTGCTCGGTCGGCACGTGCGGGTCGGGCCAGTAGGCCGACAGCATGGGGTCGAGCGAAAAGGACACAAACAGCGAGACCAGCACCGACGAGGCGATGGTCAGCGCGAACGGCGCGAACCACTGTTGCGCCAGCCCGCCCATATAGCCTATCGGCACGAAGACGACGACGATCGAGAAGGTGGTGGCGGCGACCGCCAGACCGATTTCCGAGGTGCCTTCACGCGCCGCGGTGTAGTGGTCCTTGCCCATCTCGACGTGGCGCACGATGTTCTCGCGCACGACGATCGCATCGTCGATGAGGATGCCGATGGCCAGTGACAGGCCGAGCAGCGACATCGTCTCGAGTTTGAATCCGAACATCAGCACGGCGATGAACGAGGCGAGCACCGAAACCGGCAGGGCCAGCCCGGTGATGACCGTCGACCGCCACGAATTGAGGAACAGGAAGACGGTGAACACCGTGAGGACCGCACCTTCGATGAGCGCCGACTGCACGCTCTCGACCGACGACTCGACGCGCGAGCCGGCGTCGCGGATCAACTTCAGTTCGACACCGGGGGGCAGCGTCTGCTGCACGTCGCGCAGCTTCTCGATGACGGCCTTGCTGACCGTCGTGGTCGAGGCGTTGGTGGTCTTCTTGATCTCGATGCCCACCGCATTGCTGCTGTTGTACGCGGCACCGGTGCGCGGCTCCTCCGCGCCGTCGTAGACGCGCGCCACGTCGGCCAGACGCACGGTCCGACCCGATGACTGGCTGACGACGATCTGGCCGAACTCGTTGGCCGACTGCAACCGACCGCGCAGCCGGATAGTCCGCTCGTTGATGCCGCCCTGCAGGCGCCCCACCGGTACGGCCAGGTTCTGCGACTGCAGGGCGCCCACGACCTGGCCGACGCTCACACCGGCGGCCTGCATCGCCGTCGGGTCGATCTCGGCGGTGATCTCACGCTCGATGGCGCCGACCACCAGCACTTCGGCGACGTCGCGGATGCCGCGCAGCGCGTTGGTCACGCCGGGGTCGGCGATCTGGGTCAGCTGAGCGCCGGTCAGCCTGGTGGACGTCAGCGCCAGCGTGACGATCGGGAAGTCGTTGGGGTCGAAACGCTTGAGGATCGGCTCCTCGATCTCGAGCGGCAACTCGTTACGAATCTCGGAGATCTTGTCGCGGATCTCCTGCACCGCTTCGGCCGGCTCCTTGCCGAATTCGAACTCGGCGACGATCACCCCGAAGCTGTCCAGCGACTGCGAGTCCATCTTCTTGAGCCCGCTGATGCTCGAGATGCCCTCTTCAATCGGGTCGATCAGGTCGCGCTCGACCTGGTCCGGTGAGGCACCAGGGAACGGCAGCGCGATCGAGACCACCGGTGGCGCGATTTCCGGGAATTCGTCCACCTCGAGCTGGAACAGGGCGAAGGTGCCGAAGACCACGAGCGCCAGCATCGACACCACGGTGACGATGGGACGCTTGATGGCGAAATCGGAGATGAACACGTCGATGTCTCCTGACAACCTGCAAATACGGGAGCCCGGCCCGGGCTGGGGGCCATCCACCACGGCCCACCGGCACGGCAGCCTCGGCCTTGGGCTACGACTTGGGCGCTACCGGTGCCGCGCTGGTGGCTGCGGCGGGCCTGGACCGGTCCATGACCTTGACCTGGGTGCCCGGCGTGACGCCCTGCGCCACACCAGTGAGCAGCACATCGCCCTCGGCCAGACCGGCGACGATCTCGACGCGTTCGTTCTGCAGATCGACCAGGCCGGCACGCACCGGGACCTTCTCCACCTTGCCGGCGGTGATCCGCAGCACGGTCGGCTGCGAGTCGAGGTCGCTGATGACGCTGCTCGGGATGATCAGCCCCCGCCGCGACTCCTGCGTGACTCGCCCATCGGCGAAGAGCCCGGACACCAGACGGCCGCTGCGATTGTCCACGCTCACCCAGATCGGCACCTGCCGGGTGGTGGGATCGGCCATCGGGCTGATTCGCTCCACTTTGCCGTTGAAGGTCTGATCCGGGTAGCCGCGGACCTCGAACACCACACCCGCCCCAATCCTGACCCGGGACAGCGACTCGCTCGGCACCGACGCCTCCAGCTGGATGCTCGATGGGTCGACGATGGTGTAGAGGGCGGTGCCCGGGGCGACGACGTCGCCGGCATTGACGCTTCTCGCGGCAATGACCCCGGTGATCGGTGCCGTGACGGTGGCGTCGGCCAGCGTCTTGCGGGCGTTGATCAGGCGGCTCCGTGCCGAGGCCACTTCCGACTCGAGCCGTACCACCTCGTTGCGCGCCGATTCGACGTTGCGCGCGGCAATGGCCCCGGCGGCCACGAGGGTCTCGGCCCTCGCCAACTCGCGGCGTGCCAGTTCGAGGGCCTGATCCTGCGAGCGGGATGACGACTGAGCGGAGGTCAGCGCCTCGTCGGCGGTGCGGGCCTCGATACGCGCGAGCAGCTGCCCGCGCTTGACGGCCTGGCCCTGCTCAAGCCGCGCTAACAACACCGCGCCACCGACTTCCGCGCGGACCGTGGCCTGATCCTTTGGGGCCAACGTGCCGGTGAGGGTAGGACCGGTGATGATCTCGTCAGTCTTCACCGAGACGGTGTTCTCGATGCCGATGTCGAGTACCGGCGGAGTCGCAGCGGCAGCGCGCTCGGCCTCGGTGGCCGCGTCGCTTCCCGCACACCCGCCCGCCAGGGCCCCTGCCATCGCCAGCCCCGCCAGTGTCAAGCGGCCATGTCGCATCGTCGCTGTCCTTGCTTTGCTCATTGCCGAACTCCCGTCTGCATCCCAGCCCCGGCCGCGTCGGCCCCCGCTGTCCTGGCACCGCCGGCCGTGCCGCTGACCGCCGGTGCCCCACTCCCCGCTGCTGCGGCCGCGGCCGTCGGCGTCGCGCCACCCCCGGCGCCTAGTGGCAGATCCGGCAGCAGCGCGAGCCGAGACCGGGTCACCTGGAGGTCGCGAGCGGCCTGCGCGCGCGAAACCTCGGCACGCTCCTGCTGCAAACGCGCGTCGTTCAATTCCAGCTGCGTTGACAGCCCCTCGCGGTAGCGGACCTCGGCTATCTGATACGCACGTTGCGCCTCCTCGACGACCCCCGACATCGACTCCCAGGCCGCCCGCGCCGCCTGCCACGTGGCGTGGGCGCTCCGCTGGTCCAGTTCGGACAGCTCCTGCACCTGGCGCAACTGCTGGCGGCTCTCCTCGAGCGAGGCTTCGGCGATGGCGCGGTTGGCCTTGCGCCGGCCACCGTCCAGCAAGGGCAGCGAGACCGAGGCGCCCACCGTCCAGTCACGCTGCTTGAAGGCCGGCAGCGGGTCGTACGCGTAAGCGATGAACGACGAGGTCAGGTTGACCTGCGGCTTGAACTGCGACGCGGTGATCGCCACCGCCGCTTCATTGGCCTGCACGCCCGCTTCGGTCTGCTTCACGGCGGTCCGCTCGACCAGCGTCAGGCCCGCTTCGGCCTGCGCCAGCGTCGATGACCAGCGCTGCGCGAGGGCGCCGTTGGGCTCGGTCAGGTTGGCGTCGAGTTCGAGGGACTGATCGGCGGGAATGTCGAGCAACTGCTTGAGCCGGAGGTACGCCAGGTCGCGCTGGATGCGGGTCCGGATGACACCGGCGCGCTGGGTGTCGCGCGAGACGCGGGCCCGCAGGATCTCGAACTCGGCGATCTGTCCGACCTGGAACTGCAGGTCGATCTGGCGCAGTGTCTCGCCGGCCTGGGTCAGCGTCGCCTCGGCGATCGTCACGAGCCGGTCACTGAGAGCGGCGTCGTAGAAGGCCGTGGCGACGTCGAGCGCGACCTGGGCGCGGGTCGTCGTCACGCCGAGCGTGGCGGCGTCGCGGCCGGCCCGGGCCTGGCGCTCCTGCGCGCGCAGCGTGCCGCCGTCGTACACCCGCTGCCCGAACTGCAGGTTGGCCGTCCAGATGTTCAACTGGCCGAACGGCAGGTCGGTGTCGCCGCTGCCGCCGAACGGATTGCCCGGCGGGCACCGCAGGAACCGTTCGAGCTCGGCGACGCGCTGGTCGACGGGCGCGCCCGGGTTGACCATCAGATCCGCGCAGGGCACCGCAGTCGCGTCGCTGTCGAAGATGCCGTCAAACTGCGTCTGCAGCGTGCGCTGAAAGCCGACCGAGGAGTTGAGCTGCGGAAAGAGACCGCTGCGCACCAGGTCGATCTGCCCCGTCGCACGCTTGACGCCGGCTTCGGCCACTGCCACCTGTTCGCTGCCACCCTCGGCCAGCTGCAGCGCGTCGTCCAGCGTGATGCGCCGCGCTGGAGCCGGCGTCGTTGGTAGCGACGCGGAGGCTGGGGTCTGGGCGGCGGCTGTCATCGGCAGTATCGCGAGCGCGCACGCGATGCCGGCGCACGCCAGCAGGCCAGGAGAAGGCAACGGCTTAAGCATGGTGACTGAGGGCCTTGGGAAAGGACGGAACGGCAGGCGTGGCCGCGCGCACGCCGATAGCCCGGAGAAAGAAGGCCACGTAGCGCTGTGGCGCCTCGTCGGCCGAATAGGGATAGCACTGGGGATGGGCGTCGCGTCCCATCGCATCGGCGAAGACCGCACCGCTGAGGACGCTCGAGGCGACGGCGATGTCGACGTCGGCATCGCAGCACCCGGCGTCACGGAGCCGCTCGAGGTACGAGCGCAGGGTCAGATCGATGGAGGTCCCGATGCGGTCGCCGATGCACGCCATGTCGGGATGCGACTGGGCATCGGCCATCGCCGCCTTGATGAGGCGGTTGTTGCGCAGCACGAACTGGAAATGGCGTGTCGTCCAGTCGAGCAGCTCGGCGCCGGGATTCTGAGGCACCAACGGCAGCGCCGCCTCATCCTGCAGCCGGGTCACCGACCGCAGCACCGCCTCGAGGATGAGCCCCTCTTTCGATCCGAACTGGCGGAACAGCGTCACTTCATTGACGCCTGCCTCCTGGGCGATGCGCCGGGTCGTGGCGCCGCGGAAGCCGGCGTTGGCAAAGACCTTGACCGCGGCCTCGAGTAGTTGTTCGCGCACGTCCATGAGATGGGGGCCGCTGATGCAGCGTGCCTGCAGTTCTACCTGAGCGGGCCTCGAAATGCAAGCAACCGCTTGCTTTCTGCCTGCCCTGTGCAAGCGCTTACTTGCGACCCTCCTTTCTGACGAGGGTCGCGCGGCGCAAGTTCCGTTAGCCTGTCGATCGTGCTCGCACCCGGTGTCAACCTCCCGTGGATTCGCTACGGCGGCGATTTCGGCGCGAACGCCTGGTCGCCCGCCGGTGGCCTCGCCCGCCGGGCCGACGCCACGCTGCACCAGCGGCTCGCACAGGCCGCAGCGGCCGGAGCCGAATTGGTGCGCTGGTTCGTCCTCACCGACGGGCGCGCCGGCCTCACCTTCGACGATGCCGGCGTGCCGGTGGCGTTGCAGCCGGTGGTGCTCGAGGACATGGCCGCGGCCCTCGACGCCCTGCAGGCACACGGCCTGCGCATGGTGCCCGTCCTGTTCGACTTCACCTGGGCTGACGCCGCGCGGGTCGTCGATGGCGTCCGGCTCGGGGGCCGGATGCCGGTGCTGCGCGATGCGCTGGCGAGGCATGCGCTGTGGCAGGCTGTGGACGCCCTCGTCGGGCCGTTCGGGGACCACCCGGGCATCGCGCTGTGGGACCTCTGGAACGAGCCCGACTGGATGACCGCCGCGTGGCGACCGCCGTCCCGGCGGATGACGTCGCGGGCCCTGCGGCAGTGTCTCGCTGAACTCGCGCTGCACGTCCGCTGGCACGCGAGGCAACCGATCACCGTCGGTCTGGCCTGCACGCGCGGGCTGCCCCTGTGCCGGGATCTCGATCTCGACGTGCTGCAGGTGCATTGGTACGACACGCTCGAACCGCACTCGCCCCTGGCGCATCGGCCCGATGTGCGGTGGAGTCGCGCGCCGTGGCTGCTCGGCGAGTTCCCGACGCGCGGCAGTGCACGCGCGCCCGCCGAGATCGTCGGCATCGCGCACGACGCCGGATACGCCGCGGCCTGGCCGTGGTCGTTGCATGCCGATGACCGCAGCAGCGACGACCAGCAGACCCTGCAGATTCTCGCCACGGCGCGCGATCAACGGGATCGTCGACGGCACACATGACCCGGCGCTGGTCAGGCATCGCTGACGTGTTGCGAAGCGGCATCGGCCGGCTGTATCGCTGTCGTGACGGACCAGCGGGCAGGACTGAAGTACACTGCGCGACATGCGTCGCCTGCGCGTGCTGTGCCTCATGCACGACTATCTCGTGCCTCCCGAGGACGACACCAAATACGACATCACCGTCCCCTGGAAGACCGAGTTCGACGTCAAGAACACGTTGCAGGTGCTCGGTCACGAGGTGCGTGTGGTCGGCGTCGGCGACGACCTCGGGGTGATGCGCAACGCGACCAAGGAGTTCGCGCCGCACATCGTCTTCAATCTGATGGAGAACTTCACCGAGGTCGGCGTGTTCGATCAGAACATCGTCAGCTACCTCGAGCTCCTCAAGGTGCCGTACACAGGATGCAACCCCCGCGGCCTGATGCTGTCGCGCGACAAGGCACTGTCCAAACAGCTGCTGTCGTACCACCGCATCCCCGTGCCCGATTTCACCGTGTTCCGGGTGGGGCGCCCGGTGCAGCGCCCTAAACGCCTGACCTTTCCGCTCATCGTGAAGTCGCTGACCCAGGAAGCCTCGATTGGCATCTCCCAGGCCTCGGTGGTCGAGAGCGACGAGAAACTGCGCGAACGCGTCCGCTTCATCCACCGCAGCGTCGGCACCGACGCGATCGTGGAGCGGTACATCCCCGGCCGCGAACTCTACGTCGGCATCGTCGGCAACCTGACCCTGAAGGTGTTCCCGGTCTGGGAACTGAACCTGGGCAACTTGCCGCGAGAGAACTGGCGCATTGCCACCGAGCGCGTCAAGTGGAGCGGGCCGTATCAGCAGAAGCACGGCATCATGAGCGGGCCCGCGCAAGACCTGAACGAGGGCATGGCCGAACGCATCCAGCGCCTCTGCAAGCGGGTCTACAGGACGCTCGACCTGAGTGGGTACGCGCGGATCGATCTGCGCCTGGCCGACGACGGCCGCATCTACGTGCTCGAGGCCAACCCCAATCCCCAGATTGCCTACGGCGAGGACTTCGCCGAATCGGCCGAAGCCGCCGGCCTGGCCTACGACCAACTGCTGCAGCGAATCATCAATTACGGGCTGGCCTGGCGCCCCGAGCGCCGCGGCTAGGCCCGGGTCGCCGGCCGACCCAGTGGACGTGCGGCACCGGTTTGCGACAGAGTAGGCGCGGTCCGCATGCGTACTCCTCGCGTTGCTCTCTGGCTCTTCGCGCTGTACCTGCTGGTGTATCTCGGCTTCATGGCGCTCGCGGCCTTCGCGCCCGGCGTGATGGCCGCCACGCCGCTGGCCGGTCTTCCCCTCTCGCTGCTCTACGGGCTGACGCTCATCGGGCTGGCGTTCATCCTGGCCGCGCTCTACCTGCGCCTGGCCCGCTGAGCACACCTCATGGTCTACGTCACCTCGCCGCTGGCCGTCGGCGTGTTCGTCACGGTCGTGCTCTTCGTCCTGGTCCTCAGCTGGTGGCTCGGGCGGGGTGCCACGTCGGCCAGCGGCTACTACGCCGCCCACGGCCAGATCCACTGGTTTGTCAACGGCATTGCGTTTGCCGGAGATTACCTGTCGGCGGCGTCGTTCCTCGGCATCTGCGGCATGATCGCCTTCTACGGGTACGACGGGTTCCTCTACTCCATCGGCTACCTGGCCGGCTGGATCGTCGCGCTGTTCGTGGTCGCCGAGCCGCTCAAGCAGATGGGCAAGTTCACCTTCGGCGATGCCCTCGACGCACGCTTCCACTCACGCGGCATCAAGCTGGCGGCCGCCGTGAGCACACTGGTCGTCAGCCTGTTCTACCTGATTCCGCAGATGGTCGGCGCCGGCGTGCTGATCAAGCCGCTGCTCGGCTTTTCGCATGCTTCAGGCGTGCTGATCGTCGGCATCGTGGTCACGATCATCGTCGTCACCGCCGGGATGGTGTCGACCACCTGGGTCCAGTTCATCAAGGGTGGACTGCTGGTCGCGTTCTGCCTGCTGCTCACGACCATGATCCTCCGTCGCGGCTTCGAAGTGCCGCCAGGGCTGCCGGTGACCCCGGTGGCCGCCAGCCTTGCCGAGCAGCAGGGCCGCGTCATCGTCGATCCGGACTGGCCCGCAGACACCTGGTTGCAGGTGCAGCAACCGGACGGGGCGACGCGGACCTATCGACGCCTGCCCGGCGACCAGGTGCGACTGACGCAGGTGGTCACCACCGTCAACGGCGCGACGCTGGTCGACGGATTGCCGCAGGGCCTCGACGCCGGGCAGCGGGACCTGGCCACCGTCGGCGCGGTGACCGCCCTGCCTGGTGGCGTCACGGCCACCGGCCCGCTCGGCCCCGTGGCCTTCCTGCGCACCTTCAACGAGTCCACCATCGAGACCTGGACGACGGAGCGACGCGTGCTGCAGGGGGGCCGCGTCGCCACGGTCTACACACCGCGAGAGCAGACCGGCGCCGACCTCCTCCAGCCAGGCGCGAGTCCGACCTTCAAGGGCGTGCGCGGCACGACGTTGTTCGACAAGCTCGATTTCCTGTCCCTGATGCTCGCGCTCTTTGCCGGCACGGCGTCGCTGCCGCACATCCTGATTCGCTACTACACGGTCAAGGACGTCATGGCCGTCCGCAAGAGCACGGTGACCGGCATCGGCGCGATCGGCTTGTTCTACGTGCTGACGCTCTATCTCGGGCTCGGCGCGATGACCAGCGGTGCCCTCGACGTCAGCAACACGAACATGGCCGCGCCGCTCCTGGCCCGCAGCTTCAGCGAGCCGCTCTTTGCCGTGATCTCGGCCATCGCGTTCACGACCGTCCTCGGCACCGTCAGCGGGCTGATCCTGGCGGCCAGCGGCGCGGTCGTCCACGACCTGCTGACGCACGTGTGGGGCATGGACCTCACCGACGACGCGAAGGTGCGGGCCGGCAAGTGGGTCGCCGTGTTCGTCGGGATCGTCGCCATGGTGCTCGGCGTCGTGTTCGAGAAGCTGAACGTGTCGTTCCTGGTCGGCTGGGCGTTCAATGTCGCCGCCTCGGCCAACCTGCCGTCGCTGGTGATGCTGCTCTTCTGGAAACGGACCACCAAGGAAGGGATCATCGCCGCCATCATGGTCGGCATGGCGAGTTCACTTGCCTGGATCCTGTGCAGTGCGCAGGCCTACAAGGACGTCTACGGCTGGGCACCGGAGACCGCGCCGGTGCCCTTCAGCCAGCCCGGCATCGTCACCATCCCGCTCGGATTCCTGGTGCTGATCGTGGTCTCGCTGCTGTCGCCACGGCGGGTCGAGCCGGCGGCCTGAGGTCCGACCTGCTACACTGACCAGGACGTCTCCGGCTGCCTGCAGGACTTTTCCTGGCGCCGGGCGCGACGCATTCGCCTGGAAAGGACCAGTAGTTTTGTCGGAAACCCGCCTCAAGATTGCCCTCTTCATCGACTTCGATAACATCGAGATCGGCGTCAAAACCACCCTTGGTGGTCATTTCGACGTCGGTGCCGTGCTCGAAGCCATGAAGGAACGCGGCGAGGTGGTCACCAAAGTGGCGTACGGGGATTGGACCCGGGCCGGTGACTACAGCCGCTCACTCACTCAACATGCCATCCAGATGGTCCAGCGCAACTTGACGCCCGGTGGCGACAAGAACGGCGCGGACATCAATCTCGCGCTCGACGCGCTCGAGATGGCCTTCACCCACAGTCACATCAACGCCTTCGTGATCGTCGGCGGCGACAGCGACTTCATGGCGCTCGTCGAAAAGCTCAAGCTCTACGATCGACAGGTATTTGTCGTCGGTGGCCGGGCCTTCACGAGCATGATCCTGCAGAAGAACTGCACCGAGTTCATCGCGTACGAAAACCTGATCGGCCGGCGTGGCAGCAGCAGCCGTGGCGGCGCCAGCAAGGACGTCAAGGACGCGATGCCGCTGGTCAAGCGGGCCTTGAAGGTCCTGGCCGACCGTGAGGTGATGCCGCAGCTCGGCGTGCTCAAGAGCACGCTGCTGCAGCTGGACTCGACGTTCTCGGAGCGCGAGTACGGCGGCAGCACCTTCCGCGACTTCGTGCAGAAGCTCGAGCGCGCGCAGCAGGTGACGCTGCGCGGCGACGATCGCAGTCTGCTCGTGGAACTGCGCGACGGCGTCGAGATCCCCGACCACATTGCCAGCACACCGGCACCGGTCGCCGTGCAGCATCACGCGCCGCGTGCCGCTACGCCACCGTCTGGGGCGCCGGCCGCGGCCAACGCCCCAGCCACCGCCCCAGCCGAGGTCGCCGCCGAGGCGGCACCGGAGGCCGCCGCGGTGGTGGACGAAGCGGCTGCCGCCCTGCAGGCCGAGGGGTACACGGTCATCCGCGACATCTTCCTGCACCCGGGCGTGGTCACCCGCTGGCCGCTCTACGTGCGCCAGGCCAAGCAGGTGATCCGGAACGCCAACGAGAGCTTCGACGAGCGACGCCACGGCTTCAACGGCATCGTCGACGCCCTGCGCTATTCGCAGCGCGAGGGTCTGTTCCGCCTCGATCGCGATCGTCAGGGTGTGATCCGCATCTACCCCGGTCCGTTGCTGGCCGAGCCCGGTGATGGGACCGAGCCGGATGAGCAGCCAGGTCATGACGTGGCTGAACCGGTGCAGTC
Source organism: Luteitalea sp. (assembly GCA_046593715.1). Lineage (GTDB taxonomy): Bacteria > Acidobacteriota > Vicinamibacteria > Vicinamibacterales > Vicinamibacteraceae > Luteitalea. The sequence goes on along the minus strand of JBKJQW010000083.1, from coordinate 12,400 downwards.
GGAGATCTTCGAAGGGGCCGGGCGCGCGAAGATGCGAGGGCCCGAGGTCGACGACCTGCACGAACCCGGCGACGTCAACGGCAATCGCGCCTACCCGGGCGAGGAGCCTCGCGTCGCGCGTCCAGGCCGACGCGGCCGTGGCAGCCGCGGCCGTGGACGGAGCGGCGACGTGCGTCCGGCCACCGACGCCGTGCCTGAAGTCGACGCGCCGGAGCAGGAAGGCCAGCTGTTTCCGGTAGCCGCCGTGCCGGTGGCTGAAGAGCCGCAGACCGACGCCGCCATCGAGACCGAGCCGGAGGCCGCACCGGCCCCGCGCAAGCGGGCCGCCGCCAAGAAGGCCGCCGCACCTCGCAAGAAGGCGGCACCTGTGAAGAAGACGGCGCGCAAGACAACGCGTTAGTCGTCGCGCACGGAATACACAGAGAGGGCCCAGGTCCTGTGGGCTGACCTAGAACTCCACCCGCTGCCCGGCGCGGACGGTCATCGCCTGACGACGTTCGGAGCCGTCGGGATGCCGGATGGCGATCTCGTGCGTGCCGGGGGCGATGGCGATGGTCCCCGGTGTGGTACCGACCGACGTGCCGTCGATGAAGATCTCGGCCTCGTCCCGCAGCGTCAGCGTGCCCGGCTCGACGATGAACGGCACCCGCTGGACGGCGCCGGGCTCGACGGCCATGGTGAGCCACTGCCGTATCCCAAGGCTGTCGTTGACCGCCTGCACACGATGGACGCCAGGCGGTAACAGGATCTGGCCATCCATGCTCGAGCCGATCTTCTCGCGGCCGTTCAGCAGCAGATTGAGCTCCACAGCGGCGTCCACCTGGATCCAGCCGGCGAAAATCTTGACCTCCAACGGCGTCGTTTCGCCCGACAGCACGGTGGCGGTCACCGTCACCGTACCGGCCTCGCCCCTCAACATCAGCACCTGGTCGCCGGCCGGCATGTCCTCCAGCAGCTGCGGTGCCTTGCCGCGCGACCGGCCCTTGACGAAGATCTCCGCGCCCGCGGGGTTCGACGTCACCTGTAAATTCCCCTTGGCCGCACCCGAGGCCGGCCAGTCGATGGCCTGCGTCGTGACCACGCCGACGCTGATCTCGACGGCCATCTCGCGGACGTGCCTGCCCTCGCGCAGCTTCAATTTGTGACGACCGGGAACGATGTCCTCGCGGAAGGGCGTCCGGCCGACCACCTTGTCGTCCAGCAGCACCTCGACGCCGGCCTTGTCGGTCTGCACGACCAGCGTGCCGCGAGCCCCGGGCTGTACCCACCACCATGCCGCGAACGCGGCGCCCTGAAAGAGCGCGACGAGCACCGACGCCGCAAGCAGACGGCGCCAGTTGATCCCACGGCCCGCAGCCGGTGACTCGGTGGACGCGCTCCAGGAGTCCAGCGGGAAACGGACCGTGGCCGCGGCACTCGTCCCGATCGCGTCACCAACCGAGACGAGGGTGGCGCGCGGCGCGCGCGGCTGCCGATCATCCAGGTCGGGCATGCCGACGGCGCGGATCTCCTGCTCGAACGGACGGAATGTGTCAGCCCCGATGACGGCCAGCACGCCCTGCGGCCCGGCGATCTGGCGCGGTCCTGACGGTGCCGGCACGGCGTCGCCCGTGAATGCCGCCACGGGCGCCGTGACCGTGGCAAGCGCGTCCCCGGCGTCGATCGGCGCGGCAGGCGGAGCGCCGCCGACAGTCACGGCCTTCTCCGGCGTGGGCTGCACCGCCGTGACGTCGATCGTCTCGGCATGGCCCTGCGGGGACGACGACGAGCCGACGGCTCCGGGTGGCGTCCACACCGGGACCGGGCGGTCCAGCAACGAGACCTGGCGCACGCCGCGTGACGCTCCTGCGGCGTCGTCCGCGCAGGCGGGCTCGTGGTCCATCGGCGACAACGACAGTGCCATGGTGGCCATGACCGCCGAGGGCACGTGCACTGGCACTTCCGGCAGCGCCACGACTGCCGCGGGAACGACCTCCACAGGCGCGCCCTTCTTGCGGCGAGTGCGACGACGCTTCCTCCTGGACGCCGGTGCGACAGGGTCAGATGTCTCGTCGGCGATGGGTGTCGTCGTGAGGGGGCCCGCATCGGCTGGCAACTCCGACGGCAGGTGATCCCACGCGTCCCGGTCGTGTTCGTCGTCGACGATCACCACCTCCGGCACCGGGTCGGCCAGCGATGGCGTGTCCGCCGGAACCGGATCGTCGTCTGGCACGCCGTCTGCGGACGGCTCCGCGCCCGAGCCCTCCTCCACATGGGGCTCCGGCGCGCTCGGCGCTGAGACGTGCGGCGCGTCGCTGTCCTTGACGACAGGTGACGCGGCCGAGAGCTGGTCCGGCTCATCGTCGGTGCAGGCGACCGCGCACTCCACCGGTGCGGGCGCGGCCTCCAACACGCCTGAATCGCCGACGTGGTCCTCGGCTTCTGCCATGGCCGGGGTGTCAGGCTCGGCCGGCGTCAGACGTGAAGGGGCGAGTTCGATCGACGCGTCAGGAGGGAATGCCGATGCCTCCAGCGTGGCGGCGCTGAGGATGGCGACCGACTCGGCACTCTCGCAGGCGAACGGACGGTCGGCGTCCGCGGGCGTCGAGTCCACTGGCTCCGCCCCGGCCCATGCCGTATGCCAATCACGCTGGTCGTCGGCAGGTGATCCGTCTGCGACGCTGACCGCCAGCCAATCCGCAGGCGGGTCGCCCGCCCAGCTGGTCTCCGCCATCGTGGATGATGGCTCGTCCACGATCTGCTCGCCCATCGTCAGTGGCAGAACGTCTGGCGTCTCTGCCTCAATTTGTGCGCCGGTACTTACCAGGTCCGGCACCGGCGGCGCTGATGCCTCCAGCGTCTCGGCACTGAGGAGGGTGGCCGACTCGGCACTGTCGCAAGACCACGCACGATCGGCGTCTGCGGGCGTCGAGTCAACCGGCTCCGACTCGATCTCTGTCCTGCGCCAATCATGCTCGTGGTCGGCAGGTGATCGGTCTGCGACGCTGACCGCCAGCCAATCCGCAAGCGGGTCGCCCGCCCAGGTGGTCTCCGCGGCCGTGGACGATGGCTCCTCCACGATCTGCTCGCCGATCGCCAGTGGCAGAACGTCTGGCGTCTCTGGCTCGATCTGTGCGTCGGCACTTACCAGGTCTGGCACCGGCGGTGCTGTCTCGGGCGCGGGGTCGCGGTGCACTGTGGCCAGGTCGTCCTGCGGGGTCACCTGGTCGACGTCGCGCCATGGAAGGGCTTCTCGCCACCACTCCGTGCGCGCGTCCTCGGGCTGTGCGTGCAAGAGCAGCGGCTCGGGCGCGGCATCCGGGGCGACGTCCGCCTCAGGCTGAGCATCAGCGACGGCGGCGGCCGCGGTGCAGGCCTCGATCTGGCCCGACGAGGGCATGTCGTCCACGGGCGGGACCAGGCCCGTGTCAGCCCACGGCATGGACAGCTCCAGCCCGGCATCGCCATCGGCAGACAGTGCCGTCGGCGAGTCGTCCAGCCACGCCGGGTACGACGCCTCTGGCGCCGCCACCGCCGGGCCGCTCTGCCCGTCGCGATGGTCGGACGGCATCGATGACCAGAGGACGCGGTCGTCCACGAGAGACTCGGACCGCCCTGGTGGTGGCAGCTGCTCCGTATCGGCGGCGGGTGCCACCGCGGCCACCAGGTCGGCGAACTGCCGCTCGAGATCGAGACGCTGTCGCGCCAGTACGGTCAGGTCAGCCGGCTCGTGCGGTGCGGGTTCGGTTGACTCGCTGGGCACGTCAGCGGTTGCCGGGTTGGACTCGGCGTGGGATGGGGCGACGAGGGCATCGACTGGGAATCGGGCGGGTGGCGTGCCGCCCTCCAGTTCCGCCTCGAGCGCCAACAGGGCTGCGATGTCGATGTCGGCGTCAGCGTCCGCGGCGCTCGCCAACACGCCGGACGCTTCCGTAGTCACGTCCAGGGTCGTCGGCCACACCAGCGCCGGCACGGACCCGACGATGGCGGCGGGCGAACGCGCGGCAGCAGGTGCCCCACCGTCAGCCGTCGGGAGGGGTATCGAGCCGCCAACGTTCATTGAGGCGACGGCGGCGACGACCGCTTTCACCCGCGTCAGTGTCACGCCCATGGCGGTGGCATTGCCGGCCACCAGGGCTTCGAATGCCTGCTGGGCTTCGCGCACGGTCTTGAAGGCCCGGCGGCTGTCCACGGGTGCGAGCCGCTCCAGGAAGGCCACCACGTCGGCAGCAGCGGCAGAGGCCGGCGAGCGGCCGAGGCGGTCCTGGACCAGCGGCAGGAGTCCGCGCAACCGGTGCGGATACTCGTCTTCGTCCAGCGGCCGGCCGAGCAGGACCGCCAGGGCGAGGATGCCAGCCTGCGCCAGGTCGGTGTGCATGTCGAATCGCACCGGTCCGGCGGCTGGTGGTGTCGGCACCCGCCATTCGCGCCACAACTGATGACGCGGGCGCTGCAACCGATCGAGCGCGTGCGCCAGGACGTGCTCGACCACCACTGAGCGACCGCTGGCTGTGATCACCACGCGTTCGGGGCCCAGGGCGCCGTGGGCGACGTTGCGCGAGTCGTGCAGCACCGCCAGCGCGCCGAGCACCTCCCGCACGATCTGCAGGCCGGCACCGGGGTCGAATGTGATCAGTCCGTGGCCCGCCATCTCGAGGACTTCGGCCAGACGGATGCCGGGTACGTGGCTGGAGATGAGGATGGGCCCGCGGTCCCGGGCCGCGGCCTCGAGGCTGAGGATTCGGGCGAACTTGACGTGCTGGAACTTGGCGAGACGGCCGACGCGGTCGCGCAGAGGCGTGTCGACCGCTGCAAATGCCGGGTCCAGGTGAAACCACTCCACCACCTCGCCGGTGCCGGAGTCGCGCGCTTCGCGCACACCGAGGCCATCTCGAAAGACGACGCGTTCTTCCGCCGGTTCCGGCAGGTGTGCTACTTTCACCGCGCGCGTCCTTTCCGGGTGTTCGCAGCCGCAGAGATCACACGCATTGCCCTACGAGTCTTGCAACCGCCGCACCAGGTGCACGGTTGCCGACCATCGTTGCCAAGTCCTTGTCCAATCGGCGGTTGTCGTCTCGGCATTGGGTCGGGTGTGCTCCACGGCGCCGCGACCGCACGCAACCGTGCAAGCCACGCCACAATTCCGTAATCGGCTGATATGTATCGCGCTTCATTCCGTTGCATCGCCGGGTGCCATGGCTCCCATCCGCTGCTCACTCCGCTCTACAGGTGCCCGACCTGTGGCGACCTGCTCGAGGTGGCTCACGACGTCGAGGCACTGAGGGACCGGTCCGCCGGGGCCTGGATGCGCCTCTTCGACGACCGGTACAAGCGCACCCTGTGGCCGTACGGCTCGGCCGTCTGGGGCAAGAAGGAGTGGGTCTGTCCCGACATCCGGGACGATCAGATCGTCTCGATGGACGAGGGCGGGACCAACCTGCTCTGGGCGGAGCGCTATGGCGCCAGCCTGGGCGTGCCAGACCTCTGGATCAAGCAGTGCGGCAACTCGCATACCGGGTCGTTCAAGGACCTCGGCATGACGGTCCTGGTGTCGGCGGTGCGGCAGATGATCACCGACGGGCAGCAGGTGCGCGCCATCGCCTGCGCCTCCACGGGCGATACCTCGGCGGCGCTGGCTGCCTACGCGGCGGCGGCAGGCATTCCGGCCATCGTCCTGCTGCCCAGGGGCAAGGTCTCGGTGGCGCAGCTGCTTCAGCCGATCGCCAACGGCGCGCTGGTGCTGTCGCTGGATACGGACTTCGACGGCTGCATGGCGATCGTCCAGCGGCTGGCGGCCGAGGAAGGCGTGTATCTGGCCAACTCGATGAACAGTCTTCGGCTGGAAGGCCAGAAGACGGTGTCGATCGAGATCGTCCAGCAGTGGGACTGGCAGGTGCCCGACGTGATCGTGATCCCGGGGGGCAACCTCGGCAACGTCAGCGCGCTCGGGGCGGGCTTCGATCTGATGCTGGCGCTGGGCGTGGTCAGCAAGCGGCCGCGCATCGTGGTGGCGCAGGCAGAGCGGGCCAATCCCCTGTACCTGGCCTACCGCAACGGCTGGGCCTTCGAACCGGTGCAGGCGCAGAGCACCCTGGCCTCGGCCATCCAGATCGGCAATCCCGTGTCCATCCGTAAGGCGATACGTACGCTCAAGGCCTACGACGGCATCGTCGAGCAGGCCACCGAGACCGAGCTGGCCGACGCCTCGGCGAGAGCCGACCGCACCGGTATGTTCAACTGCCCGCACACGGGCGTGGCCCTGGCGGCGCTCGAGAAGCTGGCGGCGCGAGGGGAGATCACCAAGGATCAGAAGGTGGTCGTGGTCTCGACGGCCAACGGCTTGAAGTTCAGCGACTTCAAGATGCAGTACCACACGAGTGCGCTGGCTGGCATCGACACGCGCATGGCGAACACCCCGGTCGAGTTGCCCAACGACTACGACGCGGTGCGCCGGGCGATCGATATCCACGCGTGAGGTGACGGCGGCCGCGCCTGCCGCCGCCCGTCACACTTGTGATACAAACGCGTCATGCAACAAGCCCCGGGTGTGCCCGGTGTCGGCCAACGGCCCGACGCTGCTGAGATCGCTGTGCGCCGCCGCCCTGGCTCGCCGGCGTCGAGCGAATGGCGGCAGAGCAGCCGGTCACACACCAGCGCCGCGGAGACCATCGTCGAGCATGTGCGCGAGCGACTGGAGCGTGGCGAACTCGGCCCCGGAGATCGCCTGCCGCCGGAGCGCGCACTGGCCCTGCAGACGGGCGTCAGTCGGTCATCGGTGCGGGTCGGCCTGCGCGCCTTGTCGACCATGGGCATCATCCATTCGCGACATGGATCGGGCACCTTCATCGCCGACGGGCCGCCCACCCTGGAGACCGAGCCTCTGCGCTTCATGGCCGCCTTGCACGGCTTCACACGCGACGAGATGTTCGAGGCGCGGCGTCTGATCGAGGTGGGTGTCGCCGGGCTGAGCGCCACGCGCGCGACCGGGGAGGAGGTTGCGGCCATCGCCGAAGAAGTGACGAGCATGTTCGCCTCGCTCGACAGCCCGCAAGACTTCCTCCGTCACGACCTCGGGTTCCACCGAGCCGTCGCGGCGGCCTGCGGCAATCCGATCCTGACGTCGCTGGTGGAGATGCTGTCGCAGGTGTTCTATGAGCGGCGGCGCGAGACGGTCGAACGGGCACGGGACATTCGCGAGTCGGCCGACATGCACCGCCGCATCTACATGGCGATACGCCATCGCGACAGCGGCGCCGCCCGCGAGGCGATGGACCGGCACCTGCAGCTCTCGTTCGACGCGCAGTCGGTCGAGGAGGGCGACGGCCGGGCGACCCTGGTCAGCGCCTGATCCGCGGCGCCAGCGCGCCGGGTCCGACCGAGGGCGCCGTCCAGCCGTTCAGAGAAACTGCTCGAGACCGCTCCATGTGCGGTGATCCTGCAGGCGCAGCGTGTGCAGGTAGAGATTCACGTCCTCAGCGGGATACTGCTCGCCCAGCGCCGTGACGGCCTCTGGCAGCTTGCTGGCGTCCAGCGCCGGCGCGGCGTCATCGGCGATCAGGCCGTTCTCGTGTGCGATGCCGAGCGCATCGAGAAACGTGGCCATCATCGCGCGCTGGTGCGTGAGATGAAAGGTCACCAGGAGGCGCCCTGCCACCGCGTCGGAGACGGCGGCAAGGCCCGCCGTGTACTTGACCTTGCGGTCCAGCGGCAGTGCCAGCACGGACTTCACACGGAAGTTCAGCCGCCGCGACAGCAGGCCCACGACCTCGGCGTGCTCCGCCCCGGCCTCGCCCTCGGACCAGAAGGCGTCGGCGGCCTGGCGGCGTTGCCCTTCGGTCATGAACTTCCAGAGTTGTGAGGCGCGAGTGATCTGTTCGACGTCGGACATGCGGAAAGACTCAGTGAGGCGACGGGCTGCGGGCTGCAGGCGTGGTGAAACATCAATCGCGCCGTTTCTTCACGTCGACTGTCGCCCGTAGGCGGCAGTGCGATGTCGGGCGCGCGGAATCGCTATTCTACCGCGCCGCCCCGGCGCGGCCTTCCAACTCGAGCCAGCGCGACATCACGCGTTCCAGTTCGACTTCCGCAGCGGTCAGGCTCGACACCGCGGCCGCCATGCCCGCCGCCCCTCGCTGATGGAAGTCGGGGGCATTGATGGCCGCTTCGAGTTGCTGCTTGCGCGCTTCGAGTATCTCGATCTGGCCGGGGAGCGACACCAGTTCCTGCTTCTCCTTGTACGAGAGCTTGGCCACCCGCGTCGGGGACGCCGGCGCGGCCGTGGCAGGCTGGCGTGCAGCCCTCCCCGCAGCCGCAGAGGTCGCGAGCGCGTCCCGCGCGCCCTTCTGACGCACCCAGTCGCTGTAGCCGCCGACGTACTCGCGCACCACGCCGTCGCCCTCGAAGGCCATCGTGCTGGTCACCACGCGATCGAGGAAGGCGCGGTCGTGGCTCACCACCAGCAGCGTGCCGGCAAACCCGAGGAGCAGGTCTTCGAGCACGTCGAGCGTCTCGAGGTCCAGGTCGTTGGTCGGTTCGTCGAGGACCAGCACGTTGGCTGGACGCACCAGCAACCGGGCCAGCAGCAGACGATTGCGCTCGCCGCCCGACAAGGCACGGACCGGCGATTGGAAGCGCTCGGGCGAGAACAGGAACTCCTTGAGGTAGCCAGCCACGTGGCGCATGCCGCCACCGGCAACGTCCACCATCTGCCGGCCGTCGGCCACCGTGTCCATCACCGAGAGGTCGGGATCGAGTTGCTCGCGCTCCTGGTCGAAGTAGGCGATCTCCAGGTTGGTGCCGCGATTGACTTCGCCCTGCTGCACCGGCAGCGTCCCCAGCAGGAGCCGGAGCAGCGTGGTCTTGCCCGACCCGTTGGGGCCGAGGATGCCGACCCGATCGCCGCGCATGATGCGGCCGCTGAAATCGCCGACGATGACGCGGTCGGCGAATCGATGATGCAGGTGGCGAGCCTCGAGGACCAGGGCGCCGGAGCGCTCAGTGTCGTCCACCGAGAGCTGCACGGTGCCGGCTTTCTCTCGCCGCTGCGCCCGCTCGCGCCGCATCGTCTCGAGCGCACGCACGCGGCCTTCGTCCCGGGTCCGCCGCGCCTTGATGCCCTGCCGGATCCAGACCTCTTCGCGGGCCAGGAGCTTGTCGAACTTGTAGTCGGCCTGCGCTTCGGCATCCTGTTCGGCCTCGCGCGTCGCCAGATACGTGTCGTAGTCGCCGGGATAGCTGCGCAGACTGCCGCGATCGAGTTCGACGATCCGGGTGGCCAGCGAGCGCAGCAGGGCGCGGTCGTGGGTGACAAAGAGGAGCGCGCCCGTGTACTCCCGCAGGAACGCCTCGAGCCACTCGATGGAATCGATGTCGAGGTGATTGGTGGGCTCGTCCAGCAGCAGGACCTCAGGTTGCCGCACGAGCGCCTGCGCCAGCAGCACCCGGCGGCGCTGGCCACCCGAGAGCGTGTTGACCGGCGCATCAGCCGGCAGGTCCAGACGCACGATGACGTCCTCCACCCGCTGCTCGAGACGCCAGCCGTCGTGTCGGTCGAGTTCGTCCTGCAGGACTCCGAGCCTGGCCATCGATGCCGGGGACGCATGCTCGGCCACGTCATGCGCCACCTGGTGATACTCGGTGGCGAGCGCGCCAACCGCGCCCAGCCCGTCGGCGACCACGGCAAAGACACTGCGGTCGCCACCCGGCGGCACGTCCTGCTCGAGGCGGGCCACGCGCAGTCCCGGCTGACGCCACACGCGGCCGCCGTCGGCGGAGATATCGCCTGACACGAGGCGCAGCAGCGTCGACTTGCCGGCGCCATTGCGGCCGATCAGGCAGACGCGCTCGCCCGCCTCCAGCCGCAAGGTCGCGCCATCGAGCAGGGGCCGGTGCCCGAACGCCACCGTCACGCCGTCGAGTTCGATGAGCGCCACTATTTGCCGAGCAGCTTCTGGAACGCTGCCGACATCGCGGTCGATGGCGAGGCGGCAGGCACCTGCGGCCGCTGGTCACTGCGGTCTGGCCGCACCTGCGGATCCCGACCTGGCGCACGCGGGCCACGCGGAGCCTGGCCGCCGCCGGCGGCACCCTGGCGGGCCTCGCCAGAAGGCGCGGGACGGGATGCGGGACGCGCGGCGGGACGGGCTGCAGCACGGGGCGCGGGCCGCTCGGCCTTGCGCATCGTCAGGGCCACCCGCTTGCGCTGGAGATCCACTTCAAGCACGGTCACCGTGACGATCTGCCCGGCCTTGACCACGTCGCGCGGGTCCTTCACGAACCGGTCGGCCAGCTGGGACACGTGCACGAGCCCATCCTGGTGCACGCCGATATCGACAAACGCCCCGAAGTTGGCCACGTTGGTGACCACCCCCTCGAGCGTCATCCCAGGCTCGAGGTCCGACAGCTGGTGCACCGAGTCCTTGAACCGCGCGGTGCGGAACTCGGGACGCGGATCGCGACCTGGCTTCTCGAGCTCGGTCAGGATGTCGCGCACCGTCGGCGTGCCGAACCGCTCGTCGGCGAACTGTGCGGGGTCGAGCGTGCGCAGAAAGGCCGCATCGCCGATCAGGGAGGTGACGTCGCGTCCGGTGGCCGACGCGATCCGCTGCACGACCGGGTACGCCTCGGGATGGACCGCCGAGCCGTCCAGGACGTCGGGGCCTCGCAGGATGCGCAGGAAGCCGGCAGCCTGCTCGAACGTCTTGTCGCCAAGCCTGGACACGTCGCGCAGCTGGCTGCGGCGGAGGAAGGGGCCGTGCTGCGTCCGGTGATCGACGATCTGGGCGGCAAGCCGGGCGTTCAGCCCCGAGATGCGCGCCAGCAGCGCGGGCGACGCGGTGTTGACATCGGCGCCGACGGCGTTGACGCAGTCCTCGACGACGCCATCGAGCTGCCTGGCGAGGGCCGCCTGGCTCACGTCGTGCTGGTACTGGCCCACCCCGATCGACCGGGGTTCGATCTTGACCAGCTCCGCGAGAGGGTCCTGCAGGCGCCGGGCGATCGACACCGCCCCGCGCAGCGTGACGTCGAGTTCGGGCAGTTCCTTTGATGCCAGTTCGGAGGCCGAGTACACCGACGCGCCCGCTTCGGATACGACGATGCGCGTCAGGGCGAGCTGCGGGAACTTGTCCATCAGCTCGGCCACCAGCTTCTCGGTCTCGCGCGACGCCGTGCCGTTGCCGATCGCCACCAGATCGACCTTGTGGGTCACGCAGAGGGCGGCCAGCGCCGCAAGCGATCCGTCCCAGTCCTTGCGCGGCTCGTGTGGGAAGACCGCGGTCGTGGCCACCACCGCGCCGGTGTCGCCGACCACGGCCACCTTGACGCCGGTCCGGATGCCGGGGTCCAGCCCCATGGTGACGCGCGTGCCAGCGGGCGCGGCGAGCAACAGATCGCGCAGGTTCGTGCCAAACACCCGGATCGCCTCGTCCTCGGCCATCTCGCGCAGCCGCTGCTCGACGTCGTTCTCGAGTTTCGGCTGCAGGCGGGCCTTCCACGCCAGCGTGACAGCGGTGCGCAGGAAGTCATCGGCCGGCCGGCCCTGATGGGCCACACCGGCGAAGGCGGCAATGCGCCGCTCCGGGTCGCTGAGCACGGCGCCGCCGTCATCGTCGGGCAGCACGATCGACAGCTTGAGGAAGCCCTCCTTGCGGCCACGCAGGAGCGCCAGCACGCGATGCGACGGCAGCTTGCTGACCGGCTCGCGGGCATCGAAGTAGTCGCGGAACTTCGCGCCCTTCTCCTGCTGGCCCTCGACCACCGCCGACCGCATCGTGCCCTGCTCCCACACGTAGGTGCGCAGGCCGCCGACCAGTTCGGGTGCCTCGGAGAAGCGCTCGATCAGGATGGCGCGCGCACCGTCGAGGGCGGCCGCCACGTCGAGCACGCCGGTGGCCTCGTTGACGTACTCGGCTGCCGCCTCGTCGGGAACCAGCGACGGCGTGGCCTGCAGGGCGTTGGCCAGCGGCTCGAGGCCCTGCTCGCGCGCGACCTGGGCCTTCGAGCGCTTCTTCGGGCGATGCGGGGCGTAGAGATCCTCGAGCCGGGTCTTGCTGTCGGCGCTGCGGATGGCGTCCTCGAGCTCGGGGGTCAGCTTCTGCTGCTCGACGAGCGAGGCCAGGATGGTCGTCCGACGTTCCTCGAGTTCACGCAGGTAGCGCAGGCGTTCTTCGAGCGTGCGGAGTTGGGTGTCGTCGAGGCCGCCCGTCGCTTCCTTGCGGTAGCGCGCGATGAAGGGCACGGTGGAGCCCTCATCCAGCAGCGCCACCGCCGCGGTGACCTGGCGGGGCGACACGGACAGTTCCTGGGCGATGCGATCGAGGATCGGCGTAAACACGACCGGTGATTCGGTCGAGGGAGTGGTCATGATGGACTTACCTTCGAATGGCGCGTTCGGGGAACGCGCCCTACCTTGTCAGCTTGC
>JBKJQW010000048.1:0-12388 GCA_046593715.1 Luteitalea sp. | reverse complement strand
GGCGCCTCGCGGTGGTGCCACAGGAGATCCATCCGGTGTTTGACTACACCGTCATGGATCTGGCGCTGATGGGGCGATACGCCCATCTCGGGCCGTTCGGCTTCGAGACCGCACTCGATCTGCTGGCCGTGCGGAAGGCGCTGGCCGCGACGGGTACCGCCGAACTCGAGTGCCGCCATTTCGACACGCTGAGCGGCGGCGAGAAGCAGCGCGTGGTGATCGCCAGCGCGCTGGCGCAGTTTGACGAGGACACGCGTGACCAGGGGCGACTGCTGATTCTCGACGAGCCGACGGCGGCGCTCGACCTCCACTACCAGTTCGAGGTGGGGCAGCTGCTGCGCGGGCTCGCCGACGAGCGCGGGCTGACACTGCTTGTGACCACCCACGATCTGCAGTTCGCCTGGCAGGTCTGCGACCGCGTCGTGCTGCTGCAGGACGGCCGCGTGCTGGCCGACGGACTCACTGAGGAGACCCTCACGCCCGAGACCCTGCACACGCTCTACGGCGTGCACGTCGATCGCATGACGCACCCCGACGGCACGGTGTCGCTCGTGCCGACCTCGCTGGTGAACCCGCGGCCGCGACCGACGCGCGAGCCGCGTGTCGCCGCCGCCGAGCGACACCTGTGACCACGCCGGCCGGGGCGCCGGCCCTGCGCGATGGCGCCTGGGATCCGCACGACCGCCGTCGTGCGGCTGACGCGGCAGCCAGTCGGCGACGACAAGCGCGACGCACCTACGCGCTGTTTGGCGCCCTGCTGCTGGCAGCGCTGATCGGCGCGCCCCTGGTCGGCGCCACCGCACTCGACCTCCGGGCCGTCTTCGACAGGTCGACGCCGTTTGCCGACAACCTGGATGCCCAGATCTTCTTCATCGCCCGCCTGCCGCGGGTGCTGGCGGCCGGTCTGGTCGGCGCCATACTCGCCGTGGCCGGCGTGGTGATGCAGGCACTGCTTCGCAACCCGCTCGCCACGCCTTTCACCCTGGGCGTGTCGTCGGGCTCGGCCCTCGGGGCCATGTTGGCGCTGACCTTCCTCCCCCACTGGAGCAGTGGCGCCCTGACGTCGGTGGCCGTGGCCAGTTTGGCTGGCGCACTCGGGGCCGTCCTCATCGTCTACGCGCTCGCGCAGGTGCGCCATCGGGGTTTCTCGACCGACGTCCTGCTGCTGGCGGGGGTGACGCTCAACGCGTTCTTTTCGGCGCTGATCCTGCTCGTGCAGTACCTCTCGGATTTCACCGAGACGATGCGCACGATGCGCTGGCTGATGGGCGACCTGGACGTGGCCGGCTACCGCCCCCTCGCTGTGGCGCTCGTGATGTCGCTGCCCGCCGTGGTGGCGTTTGCGTGGCTGCCGCGCAGTCTCAACGCCCTCGCGCTGGGCGCCGAGCAGGCCGGCACGCGCGGGGTGCCCGTGCTCGGGGTGCAGCGGCTCGCCTTCTTCGCCGCCTCGCTGGCAACGGGCGTCGCCGTCTCACTGGCCGGGCCGATCGGCTTTGTGGGGATCATCGTGCCCCACCTCGTTCGCCTGCTGGTAGGCGCCGATCACCGCGTGGTGATGCCGGCGTCGGCCTTGTTCGGCGCCGCATTCCTGATGGCCTGCGACGCGCTCGCACGTGTCGTGCTGTCGCCTGTCGAACTGCCGGTGGGCATCATGACCGCGGTGCTGGGAGCACCGTTCTTCCTGTGGCTGCTGATCCGAAAGACCTGATCGTGGACCGTCGACCGTGCTGGCGCGCTGTGGTCAGCCTGCTGTTGCTCGGGATGACCCTGGCCGCCGCATGCCGGCCGCGCGAGGAGGCGCCACCGCCCGTCGCTGCCAAGGGACCTCGCGTGGTCTCGCTGGTGCCGGCGGTGACCGAGATGCTGTTTGCGATCGGTGCCGGGCCCCAGGTGGTGGGCATCAGCAGCTTCGACTCGCCGCCCGCCGATGGCGTGGACCGCCCGCGCGTGGGCGCGCTGCTCGACCCGGATGTCGAACGCATCCTCTCGCTTCGCCCGGACCTGGTCGTGACGTACGGGTCGCAGACGGCTCTGCACGAGCAACTGGCACGCGCCAACATCGCCACGTTCACGTACCGGCACGGCGGAATCGGCGACACGCTGGACACGTTCGAGGCGATCGGTGCCCGCACGGGACAGGCGGAGGCGGCACGAGCGGCTGTGCAGCAGCTGCGCGCGCAGCTGACCAGCGTCCGCACGCGCGTCGAGGGCCGCCCCCGGCCACAGGCGCTGCTGGTATTCGGGCGCGAGCCGGGCACGATCCGCCACGTGTGGGCGAGCGGGGGTAAAGGCTTCCTCCATGAACTGCTCGACGTGGCCGGAGCCGACAACGTGTTTGCCGACATCGACCGGGAGAACGTGCAGGCCACCAGCGAACTGCTGCTCGCGCGGCGACCGGCGGTGATCGTCGAACTGCAGTCGCGGGCGCGCGCGCCCGAGTCGCCGTCGCCGTGGCTGGTCCTGCCGGGCGTGCCAGCGGTCAAGTCCGGCCGCATCGTCGCACTGCAGGGAGATCAGTTCGTCGTGCCGGGTCCGCGCCTCGGCGCGGCCGCCGAAGCCCTGGCTCGCGCACTCCATCCGGATGCGTGGTAGGTGATATACCTTCGCCCATGACATCCCCGGGGAGGTCGGGCTTCTCGCGGGAAACCCGTCTCCTTGCCGCCACCATCGCGGTATCACTCGTGGTGCTGCTGGTCCTCTCGCGCTTCCGCTTCCCTGACGCGTCCGCGGACTATCGGGACGGCGCGGCGGCCCAGCCGCTCGCCCGGTTCGCGGCGCGGGCGGCCTTTGACGATCTCTCGCTCGCGATCAGGGAACTCTCGGATCGCGTGAGTGGCTCGTTGCTGGTGGTCCGGCTGGGCGTCGATGCGCAGAGTGCCCTGCACGACTCCCGTGACACCGGATACGGGGCGCGGCTGCTCCCGGCGCTGCGCGTTCGCGACGATGCGGCGGTGGTGCTGGTGCCGGCAGGTGCGAGAGTGGTGGAGGTGCTTGGCGTGCCGGGAGCGGTCACCACGCTGGCCCACGACACGACACGCGGCTTGACGCTCGTGCGAGTGCCATCGGCCCGCGCTCAGGTCCTGAGCGTCCGGGAAGGGCAACAGCTGCTTGCCGCACCCGGCTACGTCGCGGTGGCCGAGGCGAGCGGCAGCGGCCCCTCGCTGCGTCCGATCTTTGTCGGCCGCAGCGACGCCCTGGCCGACCCGCGCTGGGACGGCACGCTGCTGTCGATCGGCCGTGGTGCGTCCGGTGACATCGGCGCGCCGGTCTTCACGCTCGAGGGCCGATTGGCGGGCTGGCTCGCGTCGACCGACGACGAGCCGGCATTGGTGCCGGCCGAGATCATCCTCGCGTCCGTGGATCGGATGCTTCTGGGAGGCTTGACCCCCACAGGCGACATCGGCGTCGCGGCGCAAACCATCGACGCGCGCATCGCCGCCGTCACCGGCGTCAGCGCGGGCGCCGCTGTTGCCGCTGTCAGCGCCGACGGCCCCGGCGCGGGCGTGGTGACACCTGGCGATGTCATCACCGCCGTCAATGGGGTGCCGGTGCCAACGGCCGACGCCCTGCGCCTGCGCGTCGCACGCGCCGCCCCCGGTACCGTGCTCGTGCTCACCGTGCGGCGGGAGGGTACCGTGGTGACCGCGCCCGTGACCGTGCGGCAGGCGCGGGCCGCGAACGGCGGTCAAGCGCCTGCCGGCGCAACGCGGCCGACACACGGGCCCCGCCCGCTCGGGCTCGTGTTGCGCGCCATTGCCGGCCGCGGCAGTGAAGTGACGCGCGTGCAGGCGGGGTCGCTCGCTGATGTCGCGGGGTTACAGGTCGGCGATGTGGTGGTGGCCCTTGGAGCGGCGCGGTCGCCGAGCGCCGACGATATCGCTGCGGCCGTTGCTGCCCTGACGCCGGCCGGTGCCGTCTTCCTGTCGGTGGACCGCAGCGGGCAGCCGCGACTGGTGGCGCTGCAGCGATGAGTCGCCAGGAAGACTGGCGCGAAGTGGGCGGCGTTGACGCGCTCGACGCCGCCATCCCGCGCGCGAGCCATGGACTGCCCTGGCTGCAGCGGCTGCGCACACGGGCCGCTCTCGGTCTGACGCCGGTGGTCGCACCGGCCGTGCTGTTTGTGCCAATCGGCACCGCGCTCGGTCCTTCCTTCGCCAACGTGCTCAGCCCAACCGTGCTCAGTCATCTGGACGCCGTGGTGGCGGTGGCGCTCGCGGTGCTTGGCGTGTTCGCGGGCCTCGCGCTGGATCTTCGCAGCCAACGTAACCGGCGCCTGTTCACGGCCGCCAGCGTCGAAGCCACCGTGACGTTCCTGCTGGTGAGCGCGGCGCTGTTCGCGCTGATGGCGGCGTGGCGGCTGCCCATGGGAATCTCCCATGCACTGGTCGCACTCACCCTCGGCCTGTGTGCCTCGGTGTCATCGGCGGGAGGCGCTGACGATGCCTCACCCACGCATGCGGTGGCGGCAGGCATCGCCGACCTCGACGACGTGCTGCCCATCGTGGTGAGCGGCCTGCTCGTGGTCATGCTTGGCAGCGCCAGCCCCGTCCCCGTCTGGAGCGCCGTCGCCTGGCTGTTTCGTACCATCGCCCTCGGTATCGCCATCGGCACGGCCGGGTGGCTGCTGTTTGAACGTGCGCACTCGCGCGCCGAACGCAACGTCTTCATCGCCGGCACGGTGGCCTTGATCGGTGGCACCGCGTCCTTTCTGGACCTCTCGCCGCTCTTGGCCGGGCTCATGGCCGGGTTGATCTGGGTGTGGTTGCCAGGGCACGCCGATCGCGTCGTCGGCATCGACCTGCAGCGCGTCCAGCACCCGCTGATTGTCGTGCTGCTGCTGGTGGCCGGCGCGTCGTGCGAGTTTTCGCGTCAGGCCCTGTGGCTGAGCGGACCGCTCGTGCTCTTCCGCCTCACCGGCAAGCTGATGGGTGGCTGGCTGGCGACGCGCGGCCAGGTCCTGGTCACGGCCAGCCAACTCGGGCTTCACCTCATTGCCCCGGGGCTGCTGGGCATCGCCGTGGCGCTGCACCTGCTGCAGGTGGTCCGCACGCCGGGCATGACCGCCGTCCTCACGGCCGTCGTCATCGCGACGCTGGCCTCTGAGGCATTGGCGCTGGTGCTGGGGCCGTCGGAGGAACCACCGGCATGAGCCGGCTGCTGGCCCTGGCGATCATCGTGGCGACCACCGCCGTGGTGACACACGCCTCCGCCGCGACCGGGCGTGGTGGCGGCCCCGGCACGGCGCTCGCGATCGGGTTTGCGTTGATCGCCGCGTCGTTGACCGGCGAGTTGTTCGAGCGCTTCCGCCTGCCCCGCATCTCGGGCTACCTGCTGTTTGGTGTCGTCTGCGGGCCCTTCGTGGGTGCCATTCTCACGCCCGCCATGGCGCGCGAACTGCAGATCGTCAACGGCGTCGCCATTGCACTCATCGCCTTCATCGCCGGCCTGGAGATCAACGTGGTGCGGCTGCGGCCCCAGCTGCGGGCCATGATGACGATGGGCGGCGTGATGCTCGCGCTGATGTGGGTGTCGTTGAGCCTGTTGTTCTTCTTCGCGTGGCCGTGGCTGCCCATCCTGCCGGATGTCGACGGGCTCGCGCGCGCGGCGTTGTCCACCCTGGTGGCCACGGTCACCGTCAGTTTCTCGCCGACGGTGAGCATTGCCGTCATCACCGAAAGTCGCGCGCGAGGGCCGCTGTCGGAACTGGTCCTCGCCCTGGTGGTGCTGGCCGACCTGATGCTGATCCTGCTCTTCACGCTGTCCATGGAGGGCGTGCGTTTCGCGCTCGGCAGCAGCCAGGCAGGGCATGGAATCCTCTCGGGCCTGGCGTGGGAGATCTTCGGGTCATTTGCCTTTGGCGGGATCGTCGGCGCGTGTTTCGCGTTCTACCTGCGTTACGTGGGACGGGAGGTCACCGTGATGCTGCTCGGAGTGGCCATCCTGCTCAGCCAGGTCGGCGGCGCGCTGCACTTCGAGCCGCTGCTGGCCGCCCTTGCCGCGGGCCTGGTCGTGGAGAACATCGCCCCCCCGGAGGGCGATGCGTTACGGCTTGCGGTGGAACGCGGCGCCCTGCCGGTGCTTGTGCTGTTTTTCGCCGCCGCCGGTGCCAACCTGCACATCGGGGCGCTGGCCGACGTCGGCGTGTTCGCGGTCGCCATCGCCACGGTGCGGATGGTCCTCATCTACGGATCGGCCAAAGCTGGCGCGCGGGTCGCGGGACTCGCGGGAGAGGCGCCCGCGTTGGCCTGGATGGGGCTGGTATCGCAGGCCGGGGTCACGCTCGGCCTCGCGATCCTGATCAACACCGAGTTTCCCGATTGGGGTGGCAACCTCTACGCGCTCATCGTCGCGATGATCACCCTGCACGAAATCGTCGGGCCGATCCTCTTCAGAGCCGCGTTGACCAGGGCTCGCGAAGTGGGGCGGATGGACGTAGTGGAGAGCCCCGAACGCCGGCCCGCGGACGCAGAAGCGCCGGCGTGAGACCTCGGCGACCCGCGGGGGCCGAAGCCGGCCCGGGCGTCGTTCAGCTCAGCGAGAAGGACGTGCCGCAGCCGCAGGTCGCCTTGGCCTTGGGGTTCACGACCATGAAGCCCTTGCTCATGAGGCTCGTGTCGTAGTCGATCTGGGTGCCTTCGAGGAAACGGTAGCTCTTCGGATCGACGTAGATGCGCGAATCCTCGGGCCCCTCAAACACCTGATCCTGCTCCGCTGGCTGGGCTTCCCACGCAAACACGTAACTCAAGCCACTGCATCCACCCGACTTCACGCCCACGCGGAGGCCGCCCCCCGGGAGGCCCTGTTTGTCGAGCAGCTTGTGGATCTGTCGTCCGGCGTCGAGGGTGATGTACATACACCTCCATCTTACCGCGCGGCTCACACCTTCCTGGTCCGGAGCGCCGCCACGAGCGAGACCACCCTTCCGGCCAGGTCGTCCACCTCGGCCTCGCTGGTGGTGCGCAGCAGCCCGAACCTGAGGGAACTGCGCGCCTCGGCCTCACTCAGGCCGAGCGCCATCAACACGTGCGACGGGGCGGCCGACGTGGACGCGCAGGCGGCGCCTGGCGAGACGGCGACGTCTGTCAGGCCGAGTACGAGATCGCGGCCGCTCACGCCGTCGAAGCCGACGTTGAGGTTGTGTGGCAGCCGGGGCCGGGCGGCGCCACGCAAGTGCACACCGGGCAGGGCGTCGCGCAGCGCCGTCCAGAGCCGGTCGCGCAACGCGGCCAGCCTCGGGGCGTCTGTCCCGCGACGCGAGGCGGCCAGGCTGGCCGCCTCGCCGAAACCGACGATGCCGGGCACGTTCAACGTGCCTGAGCGCAAGCCGCGCTCGTGGCCGCCGCCCCGCTGGCGTGGCGCCATCGCGACCTTCGAGGCGCGCCGGACGACAAGGGCCCCGACCCCTTGCGGGCCATACATCTTGTGCGCCGTGCACGAGAGCAGGTCGATGCCCATGCCGGCCATGTCGATGGCTGTCAGCCCGGCCGCCTGCGACGCATCGGTGTGCAACCAGGCCCCTGCGGCGTGCGCCAGCCGCGCAATCTCAGCCAGTGGCTGCAGGACGCCAATCTCGTTGTTGGCCGCCATCACCGACACCAGCGTCGTGCCCGGCGTGATGGCGTCCGACAACTCGTCGAGGTCTACCAGACCGCCGTGCCCGACGGCCACGCGCGTCACCCGCGACCCCTGCGACTCGAGGTGGGCACACGGCTCGAGCACCGCCGGGTGCTCGGTGACGACAGTGACGATATGGGGCGTACGTGCCGCCTCGGCCACGCCGCAGAGCGCGAGGTTGTTGGCCTCGGTGGCACCGCTCGTGAAGATCACGTCGCGCAGCCGAGCGCCGACCAGGTCGGCGACGTGCTGACGGGCCGATTCCACCGCCTGCTGCGCGTCCCAACCGTAGGCATGCTGCAGGCTCGCCGCGTTCCCGAAGCGGCTGGTGAACAGCGGCAGCATCGCCTCGACGACGAGGCGATCGCAGGGCGTGGTTGCGTGGGCGTCGAAGTAGAGGCGGGACATGATGGACGGCCGACGCCTGGCGATTCACGGCAACGGCGTCTCGGGTCGCGGGCACGGGGCCGCGACACACGATCACACGCTGCGGCGTCTCCGAGTGGCTTACCGCTCGGCGACCGGAAGCGGATTGCGGCGCGAGAGCGTGACCGGCATGGTCGGCACACTGGAGTCGTCCACGATCTCGGCGAGCGTGCAGGCGGCAAGGGCGGTGAGGATGCGGTCCTTGATGCGCCACAGCGGGTCGCGCACGCTGCATTTCACGTACTGCTCGCAGGCGTGGTCGTCGGTCGAGCACGCGGTCACCGTCAGCGGTCCATCGACCGCCTGGATGACATCGGCGACCGACATCAGGCTGGCCGGCCGGGCGAGCTGGTAGCCGCCGCGCGTGCCCTGGTGGGAGACCAGGAGGCCCCGGCGCACCAGCCGCTGCAGCACCTTGGCCATCAGCTCGGCCGGGATGTCGTACTGCTCCGCGATCTCCCGGGCGCTCGACGCGCCGCGGTCCCCATGAAGCGCCAGATGCTTCATGGCCATCAAGGCGTAGTCGGTCTTCTTGGAGAGGCGGAGCATGTCGGTAGTCTACCGGGAACCGAAGAGCAGGCCAATGTCCTCCACCGTGGCGGGGCCTACCGCAGAGGCGCCGGGCCGGGCACCGGCGGCACCGGTTCCGGCACCTTGTTGCTCACCGCAGGCACGGTCTGGAGGTACGCGAAGATGGCCTTCAGGTCGGGGTCGCTGAGCTGGCCGAACGCCGGCCATGGCATCGGCGGCAGCAGTTGCCGACCTCGACCCTGGTGGCGGCCGTTGCGCAGCGTGTCGATGAACTGCTGCTCGGTCCAGGTGCCGATGCCGGTGGCCTTGTCTGGGGTGAGGTTGGCCGAGAAACTGATCCCCCACGCGCCGGCAAAGGACGGTTCGAGCGCGGAGACCTCCCCCACGCCCGCGACCGGCGGCATCGTCGGGACCGCGACACGGGCATCGAATCCCGCCAGGGCGCGAGTCGTGTCGTATTCGGGGCCGTTGGCCCCCATCTTCATCGGCGTGTGGCAGTCACCACAGCCCTTCGCGGTGACCAGATACCGACCGCGGACCACCGGATTGGCATGACCCGGGGCGCTGACCAACGTGGGCAATGGCTCCAGGGTGGGCGGCGGGGCGGGGTCGCCCACCGGCTCCGGGACCTTGTTGCGGATCGCGGGAACGGTCTGCAGATACGCGAAGATCGCCGCAAGATCCTGGTCCGCGAGGCGTCGGAACGCCGGCCATGGCATCGGCGGCAGCAGCGGGCGGCCATCGCCCAGATGACGGCCCTGTCGGATGGTGGCAATGAACTGCTGCTCGGACCAGCCGCCGATCCCGGTCTCGCGGTCCGATGTCAAGTTGGCCGTGAAGCTGCGGCCCCATGGCCCTGACCACGCCGTCATCGTCTCGTTGACAAAGCCGATCCAGGGGGCCTTGAGACCCTCATGGTCGCCCACGGCGAGTCCGGCGGGATGGCCCATCAGCATCCGGCTCATATCCGGCTCCGGGCCGTTGTCGCCGACCTTCCAGGGCGTGTGGCAGTCGTGGCACGCGCCCGTCCTGACGAGGTATTCGCCGTGCGCCACCTGCGCAGGGGCCGTTTGGGCCACGCGGGCAGGCTGTGGGTCGGAGGCGGCCAGGCTGGCCATCGTGGCGACGGCGGCGATGACGACGGTGATGACCGAACTTCGGACGACGGAAATCGGTGCCACGTAATCTCTCCTAGCGCGCAGTGCCGCCGGTGGGCGGGACGTGCCTCGTGTCTTCGGCGATCCACCGTCGGAGCAGGGCAACGGCATCGAGATCGACGAGTCGTGAACCAAGCGGGGGCATCTGCAGCACGGGATGACGCGAATCCATCCTGGCGACGAGCATGCTGGCATCGGGTTGGCCCGGTGAGATGCGGGCACTGATCTGCGGCAGCATCGACGTGCGGAACAGGCTCGGCTGCGCCAGGGACGTACTCAACGCAGGCGGCCGACCCTTCACATGACCTGCCAGGGAGTGCTGCAGCACGAACCTGAGCGAGGCCATCTCCCCGACGCCGGTATGGCACATGCCGCAGTTGCCGTGGAGGTAGCCGAGCGCCGCCCGCGCGACAGGCGTAGCCGCCTCGATCCGTGGCGACACCCGCGTCAGGCGAGCCGGCAGGTGACGCACGAGTCGCCGCGCCACCAGATCGCTCAGGGTGAACCCGCCCTCGGGCACGGGCTCGGCGTGCACCGCCATCGGATCGCGATCGTCGGAGAGCTGCAACGCCGACACCCCGAGCAGCCGCGAGGGACCTGCCTCGTGGCATGCCGTGCAGTCGGTCCGCGAGGGGATGGCGTGCCGGACGCCAGCGGTGATCTGGGTGCTGTTGAGGATGCCGCGGGCCGGCGCGAGAGTAGCCGTGCCATCGGCGCGCCAGACGTAGCTGGCGTAGCGCCACCCCGCGGCCGTGCGCTCAATCAACCGCGTCTCGGACGGCTCGCCGTGGAAGCGGAATTCCTTCCAGACCTTGGTGCCGACCGGGAAGACCCAGGCGTCGGGGTCGCTGGCATCGATCCAGGCACCCGCCGGCAGATGCAACCAGCGGCTCTTGGCGGCGCCATCGGTCCACAGCGGATACTGCGGCGCGAACGGCAGGTTGTCGGGGGCGACCCTCCTGACGTCCCAGTCGGCGTACAGCCCGCTGTCGCGCAAGGTCTCCGGCAGGGGCGCGATGGCTGGCGCCTCCGTCCGCACGCCAGGGGCGCGGACCAGTGCCATGAGCAGCACGACGAGGAGGGTGGCAGCGAGACGCGGCACGCTCTGACAAACGTCGGAGCCTGCCGCCGCCGAACACTCTTGCCTCGAAACTAGCCGGTCACCCCATCAGTACTTCGACTTGTGCGGCTCGATCCTGTCCACCCACGCCAGGATCCCGCCAGTGAGGTTGGTGGCCCGCTCGAACCCCTGCTCGCGCAACAGCGTCACGGCCTTGGCACTGCGCCCGCCCATCTTGCAGTGCACCACGAGGTCACGCGAACGATCGATCTCGGCCAGGCGCTTGGGCAACTCGCCCAGCGGAATCACGGTCGATCCCTCGATGCGGACGATGTCCACCTCGTGAGGTTCGCGCACGTCCAGCACCACCAGGTCGTCGTGTCGCTCCAGGCGCTGCTGCAGCTCCTCGACAGTGATCGCCGGCATGTCGGTACCCGGCGCGGCGGCGGCGGCGCCAGGCGCGGGTTTGAGTCCACAGAACTGCTCGTAGTCGATCAGCGCCGTGACGGTCGGATGGTCGCCACACACCGGGCATTCGGGGTCCCGCCGCAGCTTCAGCTCCCGGAACTTCATGCGCAGGGCGTCGTAGATCAGGAACCGCCCCACCAGCGGCTCACCCGCCCCCAGCACCAGCTTGATGGCCTCGGTGGCCTGGATCAGGCCGATGATCCCGGGCAGCACGCCGAGGACGCCGCCCTCGGCGCAGCTCGGTACCAGCCCCGGCGGCGGCGGCTCCGGATAGAGGCAGCGGTAGCAGGGGCCGTCCTTGGTCGCAAACACCGACGCCTGGCCCTCGAAACGGAAGATGCTGCCGTAAGCATTGGGTTTCCCGAGCAGGACGCACGCATCGTTGACAAGGTAGCGGGTCGGGAAGTTGTCGGTGCCGTCGATGATGATGTCGTACGGCGCGAACAGGTCGAGCGCGTTCTGCGACGACAGCGCCGTCTCGTGCAGGTCCACCTGCACGTGGGGGTTGATCGCCAGCACCGCGTCCCTGGCCGAGTCCAGCTTGCGGCGCCCGACGTCGGCCGTGCCGTGCGCGATCTGCCGCTGCAGGTTGCTCAGGTCGACGACGTCGAAATCGACGATGCCGATGCGACCGATGCCAGCGGCCGCGAGGTAGAGCAGCACCGGTGAGCCGAGTCCGCCCGCGCCCACACAGAGGACGCTGGCCGCCTTCAGCCTCTTCTGCCCCTCCACCCCGACTTCGGGCAGGATCAGATGTCGGCTGTAGCGCGCGACCTCTTCCTGATCGAGCGCCGGCAGGTCCGCGGTGGCTGCCTGACTGCCTCCGGCCACCGACGGGATGATGCTGATCGTGTCGGCCTCGGCAAGTGCCGTCTGCTCCTTCTGAAGGTAGCGGATGTCCTCGTCGTTGACGTAGACGTTGACGAAATGCCGGAGCGTGCCCTGCTCGTTGTACAGGTGCTTCTTCAGCTCCGGGTAGGTGGTGGTCAGGTGGGTCAGGAGCTCGCCAACGGTCGCCCCCTCCATCTGCACCGAGTCGAGCTTGTCGGTGTATTGGCGAAGCGGCGTGGGGATGTGGACGGTATGCGACACGGGAACTCCTTCACAGGGACGTCTCCGAGGAGACGACCAG
>JBKJQW010000089.1:0-8215 GCA_046593715.1 Luteitalea sp. | reverse complement strand
CGACCGCGGTGGGTATCGTGCCGCTCCGGTGGCGCTGCATCTCGAGAACTTCCGGGCCGTTCCCGGTGTGACGTCGGTGACGGCCGCCGCCAGCGTCAAGACCACCGAGAAGAAGGGTAACCTCCAGTGCTCGGTGGCGCGGGTGACCCGCGATGGCCACCAAGCGTACCTGCTCGACACCGACATCGACGAGAACGGGGGGTGGCTGCTGCACACCTTCGACCTGATCCGGCATGCCTTCAGCGGCGGGACGCATCCGGTGGACATCCACGAGTGCCTGTGCGTGATGCTGGACGGGCCCGACCTCGGGTACCAACTCGTGCCGGTGCCGTTGGGGCGCCTGCCCAGAGCCTTGCTTCGCGCCGCCGCCCGGCGCTCTCCCGCGCACGCGCCGCACCCGGGCGACCCCCCGGCCGCGGCCCCACGAGGCCGCGCCGCCGCCAGGAAGCGGTGACGATGTCGAGATTCCGGTGCTGCGGCCGATGTGTGGGTTGGTGCCCGCACTTCCAACGCCAACCGGTAGAGCCACGGCAGCCGGCGCCGTGGCGATGCCCCGCCGACAACCGGGCTCCCTGGCGCGGGTCCTCTCGACTGCGTCGCTGCTCGCGCTGCTAGCGGCGGGTGCGCTGGCCCAGGTGCCTTCGCCCCAGTGGTCGGCGGAGGCCCGTCTGGCGTCCCTGTGGGCCGCTTACAGACAGCACCACATCACGCCGCTGGGCGCAGTGACCGACCCGCTTCGCCAGGGGCGCGTCACCTCGGAGGCCCAGTCGTACGCGCTGCTCCGGGCGGTGTGGATGCGCGACCGGGCGACCTTCGAGCGTGTCCTCGGCTGGACCGACACCCATCTGCGTCGCCCAGATGGTCTCTACGCGTGGCTGTGGGATCCGGCCGAGGCGCGCGTCATCGACCGCAACCTTGCCACCGACGCCGACATCGACATCGCCTATGCGCTGGCAATGGCCTCGATCGTCTTCGAGCATCCCGGTTATGCCGTGCAGGCGCGCGACGTGGTGGTCGCGATACGA
This sequence comes from Luteitalea sp., assembly GCA_046593715.1. Lineage (GTDB taxonomy): Bacteria > Acidobacteriota > Vicinamibacteria > Vicinamibacterales > Vicinamibacteraceae > Luteitalea. The sequence goes on along the minus strand of JBKJQW010000089.1, from coordinate 7,190 downwards.
ACGCATGCCGCGGTGGATAGCGCACGTGGATGGTTCCCGGCCGCGGGTAACTGGGCCGTGCAGGAGCGGATCATCAACCTCTCGTACTTCTACCCGTACGCGACGCCGTGGTTCGAGCGGCTCGACCCCGGGATGGGCTGGGCTCGCACCAACGACCTGGGCTACGCCCTGATCGAGGCGGCGCTCTCGGCAGCGCCCCTGGCCCTGCCGGCCGACTTCAATCGGCTGGCTGCCGACGGCACCGTGCAGCCCCTGCCGGAGGGGCATGCGCTCAGCGCCCAGTACTCTTACGATGCCATGCGCATCTCATGGCGCCTGGAGATGGCCTGCCGCTTGCGGCGCGAGGTCCAGGCCTGCCGGGTCAGCGAGACCTTGACGCGCCGGCTCCAGAGCCTGCTCGAGAGGGATGGGCGCATCGTCACGCAGTACGGGGCCGACGGCGCACCGCGCACGGCGGAGCAGTCCTCGAGCTTCTATGCCGCGATGCTCCCGGCCTTCACGCGCCTCGCGCCCGCGGTCGCCCGCGGGTGGCGTGCCACCCATCTCGGCGATGCGGCACTGGATGCACTGGCCCAGGCAGATGATCGCTACTACGACGCCAACTGGGTCTGGTTCGGGATTGCCGGCGCCGACGGTGTCCTGGACGCTCGCACGCCCGCTCTGGACCGCCTGCGCGTCCCGCGCTGACGTAGTCGCGCCCGCCGCATCTCAGAGCCCCGGCAGGCGGCGCCGAGCCGGTCCCCGATCGCCCATCGGTCGCGTTTGGTATATTTCCGGGCACACCATGACCAACCGATACACCGTGTCCGCGGCGTGCCTGCTGGCGGCGTCCCTGATTGCCCCCCTGGCCGCGCAACAAGCGCCGGCTCCGACGGCGTCCACGCCCAGCCCGAAGGACACGGAGGTCTGGGAACCCGAGCCCAGGATCGTCACCCCAGCTAGCACCGACACCGCCGCGCCATCGGACGCGGTCGTGCTCTTTGATGGCACCAATCTCGACCAATGGGTCAACGTCAAGGGAGGGGGACCGGCGGGCTGGACCGTGGCCGACGGCGTCTTCACGGTCAACAAGCCGGTGGGCAACATCCAGACGAAGCGGTCATTTGGCAGCTATCAGCTGCACATCGAGTGGCGTGTGCCGGCCACCATCACGGGCAAGGATCAGGGCCGCGGCAACAGCGGGGTCTTTCTTGCCTCGATCGGCGACGGCGACGGCGGCTACGAGCTCCAGATCCTGGACTCGTTCAACAACCGCACCTACGCCAACGGCCAGGCCGCCAGCATCTACAAACAGGCCATACCGCTGGTCAACGCCATGCGCAAGCCGGGCGAGTGGAACGCCTACGACGTGATCTGGACAGCACCAGCATTCAACTCCGACGGGTCGCTGCGATCGGCGGCCCGCGTCACCGTGCTGCACAACGGTGTGCTCGTCCAGAACAACCTCGCGTTGCCGGGCGAGACGCTGTACATCGGCAAGCCCAGCTACAAGGCGCACGGCGCCACGCCCATCAAGCTGCAGGCGCACGGCGACCCGAGCGAGCCGCTCAGCTTCAGGAACGTCTGGGTGAGGGAACTGAAGTAACGCGCCGTGGCCCGCTGGTCATTCCCAGCGGAACACGCGGGCCGAGATGGCCGTGGCCGCCAGGAACATCACCGCCAGAATTGCCACCTCCGGTGCGTGGGCGAGCCAGCCCTCGCCTCGCCATATCCCGCGCAGTAGCGAGACCGCGTGCGACATCGGCAGCAGACGCCCCACGACCTGGAGCGCGCCGGGCAGCCGCTCGAGCGGGACGAAGAGGCCCGACAAACCCAACATCGCGTAGACCACGATGGTGGCAAGCGGCTGGGCGAAGCGAGCCGTCGGCACGACGCTCGCGATGATGAACCCGATCGACAGCAGGCACAGCGTGGTGAAGAGCAACGCGACCGCGAACGAGGCGAGGGGCCCCGTTGGCTCCGGCCCCGTCGCGCGCGCGCCGAGCAGCACCAGAACCGCCAGCGACAGCCCCGTGAACCCGAGCTTGACCAGGACGTGCGCCAGCAGGATGGTGACCGGTCGCAGCGGCGTGGCCCGGAGCCGCTTGAGGATGCCGCCCTCGCGGTAGATCGCGATGATCGCCACCAGGGACACGACCGCGCTCACCGCCACCATGATCGCGGCAAAGATCGGCAGGTCCCGGCCAAACAGCGACGGCGCGCCGCCACGGGGCGCGGCCCGCCCGAGCCGCTGCAGGATCAGGAACATCAGGATCGGCACACCGACCGTGCCGAGCACACCCAGCGGTTCGCGCAGGAAGATCTTTGTCTCGAGCCAGGTCAGCTTGAACAGGCCTCGCAGCATGTCTAGTTCCTGATCGACTGACCGGTGAGCCGGAGGAACACGTCCTCCAAGGTGGCCGACTGCGACTGCACGCCCGTCACGTGCACATCGTTGACCGAGAGACACCTGAGGACGTCGTCGAGCAGGTGGTCGCCGCTGCCGTGCACCGAGACAGTTCGGACGCCGGCGTCGACGTGCGAGACCGACCCGCACGACGCCAGCAGCGCCGCCGCCCGCGTGTCGTCGGTGGTGATCGTCACGGCCCGCTCCGGGCAGTGGCGGCGCACGAGCGACTCCGGTGTGCCGATGTCGATGACGCGCCCGTGGTCGACGATGGCGACACGGTCGCACAGGCGTTCGGCTTCCTCCATCAGGTGCGTCGTCAACACCACCGTCTTGCCGCGCTGCCGGATGCCGCGGACCAGGTCCCAGATGGCGCGACGCGCCTGCGGATCGAGACCGGTCGTCAGTTCGTCGAGAAAGAGGATTTCCGGGTCGTGAATGAGCGCCAGGGCGATGAAGAGACGCTGCTTCTGGCCGCCCGACAACGTCATGAACCAGGCGCGGCGCTTGTCCTGCAAGCCGAGTTGCTCGAGCAGGCGCGTGCCGTCAACCGGCCGGTGGTACAGCGACGACCAGAGGTCCACAGCCTCCCAGACCGTGATCCGCTTCTGCAGGTGCGACTCCTGCAGCTGCACGCCGACGCGCGGTTGCAGCGCGTCGGCATCACGGACCGGGTCGAGGCCGAGAAGCCGGATACGTCCGGCGTCGGGCGTGCGCAGGCCCTCGACGCACTCGAGCGTGGTCGTCTTCCCGGCTCCGTTGGGGCCGATCAGACCGAAGATCTCGCCCTGCTGGACGTCGAAGGACACATCCTCCACGGCACGCACCGTTCCGTAGTGCTTGCGAAGGCCTTCGACCTGGATGACCGGCGACATCGTCGCCACAGCCTAACCCGTTCCGTGGGCGCGCCGCCCCGGAGTACGATGCGCGTCGGCCTGGAGGCAGTCATCGCGCACGACCGGTCTGGGCGACTCACATCTATCGACGCGCTGCGCGGTCTGGTGATCGTCCTGATGGCGATCGATCACGCTCGCGAGTTCTTCCATGTGGCGGCGATGTCGTCGTTGCCGACCGACCTGGCGCGGACCACGCCGCTGCTGTTCATGACCCGGTGGGTCACACACCTCTGCGCGCCGACGTTTGCGTTGTTGGCCGGGCTTGGGGTCTGGCTGCGCTTGCAGCGGCCAGGGCAGGGTCGTGCACAGCTCTCGCGCTATCTCGTCGGCCGCGGGCTCTGGCTGATCGTGCTGGACCTGGTCGTGATGCGGTTGGCGATGAATTTCTCGCTGTCGCTGGCGTACCCGCCGCTGCTGCTCGTGCTGTGGATGCTGGGCCTGTCGATGATCGCGCTGGCGCTGCTGATCTGGCTGCCGCCGTCGCTGGTGCTGTGGGGGAGCGTGGCGGTGATCGCGGGCCACCACCTGCTCGACGGGGTCCGCGCCGATGATCTCGGACGATGGGCGGGGCTGTGGCGGGTGCTGCACGAGCCCGGGGTGCTGACGCTCGGCGGCCACGTCGCGGTGGTCGGCTATCCGTTGGTGCCGTGGATGGCCGTGATGGCCGCGGGCTTCGGGATGGGCCCGCTCTATGCGTTGCCCGCAGCGGTGCGGCAGCGGCGTCTGTTGCTCGCAGGCCTTGCGTCGTGCGCGGCGTTCCTGCTGCTGCGGGTGGTCAACGGCTACGGCGATCCCGCGCCATGGGTGGGGCAGCCGAGCGGTCTTTATACGGTGCTGTCATGGCTCAACACCACGAAGTATCCGCCGTCGCTGGCCTTTCTGCTGATGACCCTCGGCCCTGGCCTGCTGCTGCTGATGTGGATGGAACGCCGGGTGTGGCATCCCGGGCACCCGCTCGTGGTGTTCGGGCGAGTGCCGTTGTTCTTCTACGTCGGCCACTTCTGGGTGCTGCACGCGATGGCGGCCCTGGCCGCCTTTGCCGTGTACGGGAGTGCGGCGCGCGGGTTCCTGTGGATGCCGGTGCCGTCCATGGGCGGCCCGGCGAACGCGTTCCCGCCTGGCTTCGGCTACGCCTTGTGGGCGACTTATGCGGCGTGGCTGGCGGTGCTCGCGCTGTTGTGGCCGGCGTGTCGGTGGCTCGCCGGCCGGCGCGAGGCCACCCGGCGAGCGTGAGCGTGGGGTGCCGTGAGAGGCCACCCGGCAGCCGGCGCGGTCCTAGTTGCCGACGGGCGGCCGTGGCGCTGGCGCCGCGGCTGGTGCCGCCGGTGCGCCGGGTGCGCCCGGGGCACCCGGTCGCGCGGCGGCCGCGGGTTTGCTGGTTGGCGGGTGCCGCTGTCCCTGGTGGCACGTGTAGCAGGTCACGCGCTGCTCGCCGGCCTTGGGCTCATCGCCGATGCCCTTGGGGAAGCTGTCGTTGACCGCCTGGGTGTACTTGAACATCTCGCGCGTCGTCTCCTTGTGCGCCTTGCGGTCGCTCTCGAAGTTGTACGCGCTCATGTCCGACGGGTCGGGGCCGGCGACGTGGCAGTAGACGCAGCGCACGCCCATGGCCTGGGTGAAACCGCGCATCACCACCATCAACTGCTTCGGGTCCGTGTCCTTGGGCAGCACCTTGAGGTTCTTGGGGGCCGGCGGGAGCCACTCCGGGGGCGGTCCGCCCGCCTGAGCGGGCGGTGCACTCGCAGCCGGCGCGCCGGCCGAGGGCTGTCCCGCGGGTTGGGCGGGCGCTGGAGCCTGGGTGGCGGCAGTGACGATCGCGCCGCAGAGGAGTACGGCAGCCGCAAAGGGAACGAGACCACGCATCATCGACTCTCCCGGGAAGGACAACAATCTGCTGGAGGGCAGATGCTAGCGCACTTCGTGGGCCAATGTATGACCGCCGCGCCCGCCCCGCCGCATTTGACGTGGGCCCGGCGCGCCGCTCAGTCTTCGCGCACCGGCGGCTTTGCCGCGGCTGTCGTGGGGAAGCCGCGATTCTCCAGCAGCGCATCGACATCGGGGTCCCGCCCGCGGAACCGGCGATACGCCTCGGCGCGGTCCACGCTGTTGCCGGTGGCCAGGATGATGCTCCGGAACCTGTCGGCGACGCCGCGGTCCCACGGGCTGCCGGCCTGCAGGAAGGCGGCCCACGCATCGGAGGCCATCACGTCGGACCACAGGTAGCTGTAGTACCCGGCTGAGTACGCGTCCGACGTGAACAGGTGATTGAACTGCGGCAGGCGGTGCCGCATCGCGACCTGTCGCGGGGCGCCGATGGCGGCCAGCGTCTCGCGCTCGAAGGCGGCCGGGTCGACGACCCCGTCAGGCCGCAGGTGCAGACGCATGTCGACAATTGCCGAGGCGAGGTACTCGACGGTGGCGTAGCCCTGGTTGAACTTCGCGGCGTTCTTCACCTTGGCCACCAGCGCATCCGGCATCGGTGCCTTGGTCTGGTAGTGGCGGAAATAGGTATCGAGCAGGTCGCGGGTGAGCACCCAGTTCTCGTGGACCTGACTTGGAAATTCGACGAAATCGCGAGGCGTTCCGGCCAGGCCGGGATAGCTCACGTCCGTCAGCAGCGCGTGCAGCGCGTGACCGAACTCGTGGAACAGGGTCTTTGCGTCGTCCAGGCTGATCAACACCGGCTCATTGGCGGCGCCCTTGACGAAGTTGTTGTTGTTGGACGTGATCGGGGTGATCGGTCCGTCGAAGCGGCGCTGTCCCCGGTAGCCGGCGGCCCACGCGCCTGAGCGCTTGTACTGACGCGCGAAGTCGTCGCGGTAGTGGACCCCGACATGGCGGCCGCTTGCCTTGTCCTTCACCTCGAAGACGCGGACGTCAGGATGGAAAACGGCGACGGTGCCGGTGATCTCGGTGAACGTCAGGCCATACAGTCGCTCGGCCATGGCATACGACGCGGCGATGAGGTTGTTCAGCTCGAAATACGCCTTGAGTTCATTCGTGTCCAGCGCGTACTTGGCCTTGCGAACCTTCTCGGCGTAGTACAGGTAATCCCACGGCTCGATGGTGATCGCCTCACCCTCGTTGGCGGCTACCGCCTGCATGTCGGCGACTTCCTCGTTGACGCGCGCCACCGCCGGTGCCCACACCCGCAACATGAGGTCGGTGGCCTTCTGGGGATCGCGCGCCATGGTGTCGTCCATGCGCCAGTGCGCGTGACTGGCAAAGCCGAGCAGCCTGGCGCGGTCGGCACGCAGCTTGACGATCCGCGCGATCAACGCCTTGGTGTCGTTGGCGTTGCCGTTGTCGCCGCGGTTCTTGAACTGGTTCCAGACCTTCTTGCGCAGGTCCCGGCGCGAGGAGAAGGTGAGCAGCGGGTCCACCGACGACCGCGTGTTGACCACCACCCAGGATCCCGGCAGCTTCCGCTCGGTGGCGGCGGCCTTGTACGCGGAGACCAGGGCCGGCGGCAGCCCGGCCAGATCGGCCTCGCTGTCGATGGTGATCCAGGTGTCCTCCTCGGCCAGGACCTTGGTGGCGAACTCGGAGAAGGCGCTGGCCAGATCCTGGTTGATCGAGGCGAGGCGCTGCTTCTCCGACGATCCGAGCTTGGCCCCCTGCCGCACGAAGCTGGCGTAGACGCGCTCGGTGAGGCGCCGCTGATCGGGGGTGAGGCCAGCGCCGGCCATCGAGGCCCGGACAGCCGCCACGCGGGATGGCCGTGAGGCGCCGTACTTCCCCATACAGCACAAAAGCCTCTACTCTTTGGCTGGCGTCACGGTCACCCGCGGTCACCATACGGTCACCGCGCGTTTTCGAGGAATGCGCTGGGCGAACCGCGTCAGTGCCTCGGCCGCGATCGTCGCGGGGGCTGGGCTGCCGCGCTCGCCGGAGACCGACCACGAGCA
>JBKJQW010000017.1:0-5967 GCA_046593715.1 Luteitalea sp. | reverse complement strand
TGCGCGATCCTCGCAGGCGACCTGGTCGTCGCCCATCGCGGACTACATCCGACAATGGCAGCCCGCCAGGTCTATCCGCCGGTACCAGAACTGACCATCGTCGCCCGCGACCGCGGCCTGTTTCGCGTCTATGGATGGGGCGAGGTCCTGGTGCCAAACACCGCGATGGCGTATGGGCTCCAGGACGTGCGCGGTTGGGACGGCATGAACCCGTATCGGTTCACCCGCCTGCTCGACCTCGGCTATCTTCGCCAGAGTGCCAACCCTCAGCAGCATCTGGCCAATCCCACCCTGCTCGACCTGCTCAACGTGAAGTACGTATTCGCCGATGCGGACGTGTCGCTGTCGGCACCCCGCTACGCCCCGGTGCCGGGGACGCAACCGCCGGTGTACGTCAACACACGCGCCCTGCCGCGCGCGTTCCTGGTGGACCGCTATCAGGTGCTCGACGATGAGTCGTTGCAGCGGACCCTTCACGACGGGACCGTGGACCTCGGTCGCGTCGTGCTGCTGGAGGACGAACTTCCCGAGCCGGAACGCCCGCACGCGACCGCAGGACAGGCGCCAGGTTCGGTGGAGGTGCAGCATTACCGCGATACGTTCGTGCAACTGCGCGTGCAGGCGGAGGCCAAGGCGCTGCTCGTCGTCAGCGACGCACACTACCCTGGGTGGATCGCCACCGTCGATGGCGCGCGTGTGCCACTGCGTCGCGCCGACTACGCTCTGCGTGCCGTGGCAGTGCCGGCCGGTGACCACATCATCGGATTCGAGTATCGTCCGTGGTCAGTGACGCTGGGAGCGGCGACGTCGGCGCTGGCCGGACTGGCGTTGCTGGCCTGGTGCCTCCCTATTTTCAGACGGCCACGCTTCGAGTGATTCCCCCTACTTCCCATCCAGACGCGCCTCGCCGGCCCATCGCCCTCACGGTCGTCATCGCGGTCGCACGCGAGCGGGCACACGAGGCCGCCGCGCGCGCCTGGACCGACTACCTCGCAACCTGCGGGGTGCCTGCCGAAATCCTGATGAGCGCCGGGGGATTCGGCGGCGCGGTCAACGCGCAGCTGCGCCAGGCGGGCGGAACGTACGTGTTGATCGTCGATGACACGTCTCTGCCCGGTCCGTGGTTCGAGGCGCTCTGGCACCAACGCCACACGGCGGGGCTGTTCATCGGGCGGGGTGCGGCCGGCGCGGCGCCGGTGATCGGCGGCGCGCGGCGACGGGTGGCGCTGCGCCTCTACCAGCGGCTGCTGTCGCTGCCGGTACTCCCGGACGCCAGTACCATCTTTGCCAGGCGCGTCGCGCTGGGCGCCCTGCCCGAGGCCGACAATCGGCTGGAATGGCTCCTCGAGGCCATCGTCCTTGCCAACTCCGACGGCTGGCCGATTCGCGTGGTGCAGGACGCAGGCACCGGATCACCATCAGCCACGGCGCTGCGACCCGGAGCGCTCTTGCGTCTCTGGGTGCTGCGCAACTCGGCGTTCTCGGCCGACTACGACGAGCGCGCGTTCAACAGCGTCGTGCCCCTGCAGCGGTACTGGCAGCGGACGCGTCATCGCATCATCCACGAGATGGTCGACGCCGACACGCGGATCCTCGACATCGGGTGCGGCTCCAGCCGCATCGTGCAGGATCTGCCCCGGGCGGTCGGCCTCGACGTGCAGATGAAGAAGCTGCGTCGCATCTCGCCGCGCACGCAGAAGGTGGTGCAGGCGACGCTGACACGGCTGCCATTCGGCGCCGGTGCGTTCGAGACGCTGATCTGCTCGCAGGTGATCGAACACGTGCCCGAGCCGCTCGTCGACTGGTCCGAGATGAACCGCGTGCTGGTCGTCGGCGGGATCTTCGTCGTCGGCACGCCCGACTACGCCACCCTTGCTTGGCCGGCGCTGGAGCGTCTCTACGGCATCGTGCATCCGAAGGGCTACGTGCACGAGCACATCAACCACTACACGGCCAGGAGCCTGCACCAGGCCCTCGAGGCACACGGCTTCGAAGTGCTGACCGGCGCCTACGTGGGCGCCGCGGAATTGATCGTCAAGGCGCGCAAGGTGCGCGACGTGGTGTCGGCCCGTCGACAACCCTAGCGTGGAGGTCGTTCGGTGCTGGCGACCGACCGCGGCCCTCACGGCGATCCGGGGCGCGAATCCTCGTCCTCGTCGTCCACCGATGGCCGCCCCGTGTCCTCGATCCCGCGCTGCAGGTTCGCCCGTGCCTTCTTGGCCAGTCTCGAGTAGGTGGCCAGAATTCGATCCAACTCGTGCTCCTCGAGTTCTTCCAGGTCGAGCAGGGCGTTGTGGGCCCCGTCGGTGGCTCGAATCAACTCGTCGAGTTTGGCCTGCAGCGCTTCGGAATCGCGATTCTGGGTGTTCTGAATCAGGAACACCATCAGGAAGGTGATGATGGTCGTCCCGGTGTTGATGACCAGCTGCCAGGTATCGCTGAAGCCAAAAATCGGGCCGCTGATCAGCCACAGCGCGATGATCCCCGCCGCACCGAGAAAGGCCGAGGGGCGACCGGTGGCGCGGGAAGTGGCCTTGGCGAAGTTGGTGAATCCAGACGACGATTTGGTGGGCCTCACGCGTGGACCTCCTGTCACTCACGGGGGCCGGCTGCGCCAGCCCGCCGTGGACACCCGCGACAGTAGTCTGCCCGGGCGCCTCCGCGCTACCCGGATCGCCGGAGCCGTTGTGGCTGCGTCGGTCAGGCGATGCGGTCCACAGCGGGCAGCCAGCGCTTCAGCGCGGCGGCCAGGTCGCTGAGGCCGACGGGTTTGGTGACGTAGTCGTCCATCCCTGCCGCGGTACACCGCTCCCGCGCGTTCTGGGCCACATTGGCGGTCAGGGCGATGATCGGGGTCCGACGATGCGGCCCCTCGGCCTGGCGGATGCGGCGCGCCGCCTCGAAGCCGTCGCACTCGGGCATCTGACAGTCCATGAAGATGGCGTCGTAGGGCGCTTCGGCCTGCATGCGGACGGCCTGCGCCCCATCCTCGGCGGTGTCGAAGGCGACACCCAGCTTGCGCAGCAGCAGGGCTGCCAGTCGTCGATTGACCGGGTTGTCTTCGGCCACCAGGACCCGCTGCCCCGCGTGGGCACTCGCCACGCCCGCGGCCGGTGTCGTGCGCTCGGCGGCGACCGACGTCGCCTGTGACGGCGCGTCGGGCGGCGAGAGCGCCCGCACCAGCGCGCTCAGCAGCACGGCAGGCCGCGCTACCGGCTTCATCACATAGGCGGCAAACCCCATCTGAAGGAAGCGCCGCGCGTCCACCCGGTGGCCGCCAGAGGTCAACAAGATGAGCGCCGGCGGCTCGGGCTCCTGCAACAACAGCCCACCCAGCGTCTCGCCGTCCATGCCGGGCATCAAGTAGTCGAGGATCGCCAACTGATAGGGGCGGCCCTTGCTCCGTGCCTGCTGCGTCAGGGCGATGGCCTCGGCGCCGTTGCAGGCGTGGTCGCACAGCAGTCCCCAGGCTTCCAGCTGCAACGCCAGCACGCGTCGATTCACTGCGAGGTCATCGACGATCAGCACCCTGGTCCCGCTGCAGAACCCGGGCGGCGTCACGAGCGAGAGCGGATCGCGGTCGCGCACCAGCGGCACCGTGAACGAGAACGTGGAGCCCGCGCCAGGACTGCTGGTCAACCCCACCTGACCGCCCATGCACTCGACGATGCCGCGGGCGATGGCCAATCCGAGGCCCGTGCCACCAAAGCGACGGGTTGTCGACGCGTCGACCTGGGTGAACCTGGAGAACAGCTGGTCCTGCTTTTCCGGCGCAATTCCGATCCCGGTGTCGGTCACCGCAATACGCAGGTGCTCGACATCGAGGCCCTCGCAGCAGACCTCGATCAGCACGTACCCGGCATCGGTGAACTTCACGGCATTGCCTACCAGGTTCAACAGCACCTGTCTGAGCCGCCCGCCGTCGCCCACCGCCCGCGCGGGGACCTCCGCATCGACGCGCAACACCAGCTCGATCCCCTTCTGGTCGGCCTGGTGACTCATCAACTCCGCGACGTCGGCGATGGTGCTGCGCAGCTCGAACGGCTCGGCGTCGACGGTGAGCTTGTCGGCCTCCAGCTTCGAAAAATCGAGGATGTCGTTGATGATGCCGAGCAGCGCGTCGGCCGATCGCTGGATGGTCGTGGTGTACTCGCGCTGCTCCTCGTCGAGCGCCGTGGCGAGCAGCAGCTGGGTGAAGCCGATGACGCCGTTCATGGGCGTCCGGATCTCGTGGCTCATCACGGCCAGGAACGCGCTCTTGGCGCGCAGGCCCGCTTCGGCAGCCAGGGCCGCGTCGTGCAGGCGCTCGGCCTGGTCGCGCCGCTCGAACACCCTGGCCAACTGCGTGGAGATCTGTTGCGCCAGCTCCGGCCAGGAGTCATCGATCGAGAACCGGTGCGGGGTGAACAGTTCGAGTACGGCCACCACATGCCCGGCCATCAGCACCGGAAAGCCCACCGCTGATGTCATCGGGAGTGGCCGCGGCAAGGCGTCGGCGCGCGGGAAGTTGGGATCGCACTCGACGTCCTCGACCCACACCAGCCCCCGTGTGGTGGCGACACGGCCGGGCAGCCCCTGACCCAACAGCAGCGGCGTCTGCGAGGAGATGGCGCGGAAGGCCGCGAAGAGTTCCGGAACCGTCGCGTTCCAGATATCGGTGGGCAGCAGCCGATCAGGGTGTTCGCGGTCGACGACATAGCAGTGGCCGGCTGGCCAGCCGGTGTGCAGGCAGATCTCGTCGAGGCACCGCCCGAGCGCCTTTTCGACCGAGTCCGTGCCGTTGGCGACTTCGGCGATGCGCTGCAAGAAATGCAAGCGCTGTTGACGCTGGTACAGCTCTCGCGTGCTCGTCTCGGCAATGGTCTCGGCGGCCTCGCGCGTACGACGCTCTCGGTCGAGGCGACGCCGCAGCAGGGCGATCTCGTCATGCGGGTCGGCCATGGTCAGACGGCCAGGGCCTCCGGGGCAAACGACAAGACAAGGCGACAGACGCCGGCCCCCTCGTGCATGCACGACTGATGGTCGATGACCACGGCCTCACCGAAGTGCCGGGCGGCGCCCTCGATCAGACCTTCCGCGAAGGCGCACAATCGCCGCGAGGAGGCGTATTCCATCATCAGTGACTCAGCCGAACTCGTGTCGAAGCGGAACTCGGGCGTGTCGGCGCCTGGATAGAGCTTGCGGACCTCGGGATGGATGATGTCGTTGAGCGACAGCAGGAAGCTGCGTGTCTCGCGGTGGGGCGTGAAGAAGGCCGGATACCGCACCGCCAGCATCGGCAACGCGGCACGCCCGAAATGGCGGACGATCTCGCGGGGCGGCACCTGCAGGGCTGCCGAGGCGGCCCCGACAAGGCGTCCCAGGTCCTGGTCGGGATAGTTCCCGATGGCCGTGTACGCGCCATCCAACCCGGCGGCGTCCAGCAGGGCGTCCCAGGTGTCGGCGCCGTGATCCTGAGTCACGACGGCTTCCAGCAGGTTGAAGACAATTCCCTTCATGTTGCGAGGCTCCCACTCCCCAGCGTCAGTCGATCACGGCAATCGGCCCGGTCCGCGCCAACTGCAGGACCTCCGCCACCTCGCTGGCATCGGCCGGCAGCCTGCTGCCTCGCGCCTGCGGCGCTCACGCCAGTGTCGGCCTGCAGGCTGTGTTTGACCGCTGCATTGCGGTGTCGTACGCTACACGCCGGTTCCGGGCTGCAGAACAAGCCCGTTCCCCCCTCAACAATGCAGTCCTCATGGACTCGCGCCTCGGGCCTGGTGGTGTTGGTCGTCGCATTGACGACCGCTCTGATGCTCGCGCCAGCACGCATCCACACCAACCGTCGAGACACGCGATCGGTCCGCGGCTGGGTTCAGCGCCTCGGCCAGACCGGTCCAGGGCACGACGGCGAGGACCTCGCGGAGATGGCCGCGCTGCGGTCGGCGGCCGGGTCCATCGCCGACGGCTGGCTGCCGGCGCCCGGGG
>JBKJQW010000087.1:0-23453 GCA_046593715.1 Luteitalea sp. | reverse complement strand
TCGTCGCGGGCTGGCGTGACGAGCTCGTCATCGCCGTCGCCATCGAGGTCGGCCCACGCCAGCGCGTGGCCGCCGGCAAGTGATGGGTCGATGGTCGTCCGCGGCCAGCGCGCGGCGGAGGCCGCGCCGCCGTCGGGCTCCCGGTACACGACCACCGCGGTGCCGTGCCACGGCTCGACGCTGGCCAGCATGCGTCGTCCCCCGACGCGGCCGACCTTGATCTCGCCAGGCGCGCCGTCGCCGATCTGCCGCCGCGTCCACTTGCCATCGTCCCCGCGCGAGAGCAGGTGCAGGCCTTCACGGCTGGCCACCAGGAGATCGTCACGGTCCTGCCTGGTCAATCGCACCGGCGTGAAGTTGTGGACGATGTGCAGGCTGTCGTCGATCACTTCGGACGGCCACGGCTCGGTGGCTGGCTTGGCTGGCACCGTGAAGGCCAGCAGGCGTGCGCCCGGGCCGTTCCACTCGGGCGGGCTGGTGCCGCGGCCGTGCAGCGGTCCGACGATCAACTCCGGTCCGCCGCGACCGTCCACGTCGGCCCAGCGAAGGCGGTGCAACGTCGGCTCGCTCGAGATGTCGTGGAGCGCCCAGGTTTGGCCCACGACGCCGGGCTGCCCGGCCCAGTGCAGCGTGCCGCCGCCGTTGGTGTCGCGCGGATTCCATGTCGCCGCCACGGCCACGTCCATCCGGCCGTCGCCGTCGATGTCGTGCGGCGCCAGCGCCACGTTGTCCTTCGGGGTCCGCCCGTCGAGCGCGACGTGCTCGCGCCAGGTCGGGTTTTCGTACCAGGTGAGTTGCGTGCCGCTGATTGCGACCACGTCGGGCCGTCGATCGCCATTCATGTCGGCAACCGTGACTGCGTAGCCGACGCCGTAGGTGCCGCGGATCTCCTGCCGCTCGAAGCGCACCGCAGCGTTGACCGGCACCGATGGGACTGCCACCGCCGCGGCCGGTGCGGCCGGTGCCGCGGGCGCCTGTGCTGCCAGCGGCCGGCCACCGCAAACGACCGCGACCGCCGCCAGAACGGTGAGACGTGCTCCTGCCAAGTGCGTGCGCATCGGCAGATCCTACTGTCTCCGGCTCCACGCCGCACGCGCGACAGGCTGCAGGGCCTCAGGCGGTCTCGGGTGGGGACGTGCGGTGGTGTGCGGTGTTGTGCGCTACAGTCGCCTCACGCCCATCCAGGCTCGCCAGCCCCGGATTGGACGGGAGACCGTTGCATGCGCTCACCTACCCTGTTCGGCATCACAGCGGTTGCGCTGATGCTGCTCGTGCCGGCGCCCTTGTCGATGCAGGCGCAAGTGCCAGCGGCGCAGTCGCCGGTCGAGCCCGCCGATCCCGGGCAGCCGTCGTTTCGCGTCGAAGCCAATTTCGTCCGCGTCGACGTCTACCCCACCAACGCCAAGGGTGAACCGGTCACCGACCTGACCGCGGACGACTTCGAGCTGCTCGAGGACGGCAAGACGCAGACGGTCACGCAGTTCGAACGGGTGGCGTTGTCGACCACGACCGCGCGTGAAGAACGACGCGACCCCGTGAGCGCCGCCGACGGGCGCCAGCAGGCGGCCGATCCCCGTCGGCGCGTGTTCGTGCTGTTTCTCGACACCTGGCACACCACGTTTGCCGGCGCCGTGCGTGCCCGCAAGCCGTTGATCGACATGCTCGAACGGCTGATCGGCCCCGAAGACCTCTTCGCGGTGATGACGCCGGACATGGACCCGCGTCAGATCACCTTCGCCCGCCGCACCGAGACGCTCGACGATGCACTGCGCAAGCACACGACGTGGGGCATGCGCGACACCGCCGCGCTCATCCACCCGGAGGAGCAGGCGATCGAGCAGTGCTACCCGGACAACATGCCGGCGCGCAACTGCGGCGGGCCTGGCCCCCTCACGGCGTCGCAGCCGCCGAATGCCTATCGTGGGATTGCCACGCAGCTGATTCGGCGGCGGCGCGAGAAGGAAGTGCTCGACGCGCTGGCCGGTCTCGTCCGCTTTCTCGGCACGGTCCGCGAAGAACGCAAGGCGCTGATCACGGTGACCAGCGGCTATCAGATGTTCGATCCCAAGCCGGAACTCGCCAGCCCGCAGGAGTGCGATCCACCGCCGTCACTGGGAGGCGTGGGCACCGGACCGGATGGACGCATCACCAACAACCCCCGCAGCGCCCAGGGCGGCAACTTCCAGCCTCTCTCCTCGAGCGGGTGCGCGGCCCTGGCCATGCGTTACGCGATGCTGAACAATCGCCAACGCTTCATCGAGCTGACCCAGGATGCCAATCGCAACAACGTCTCGTTCTACCCCTTCGACACGCGCGGACTCGTCGCCTTTGACAGCGACCTGGCCACGCGCGACGATCGCATCCGCAATGACCAGGGGGAGTGGTACAACCGGACCTCGGGCAGCGCACCCGGGTCGCTGATGGGAGACCGCGCCACCCTCGACGTGCGCCGCGATTCCTTGCGTCTGCTGGCCGACAACACCGATGGCCTGGCGGTGATCGACACCAACAACCTCGATGCCGGCGCCGCCAGGATCGTCCGCGATCTGTCCTCCTATTACCTGCTCGGGTATTACTCGGCCAACGAGCAGCTCGATGGCAAATGGCGCACGATCAAGGTACGGGTCAAGCGCCCGGGCGGGCACGTGCGGGCGCGCAAGGGCTACCGCGCGCTGCGCGCCGAAGACATGCTGGTCGCGTCGCCGTCGGCACGCGCCGAAGCGGGCGGCGGCGTGGGCGATGCGGCGGCCGCGGCCGAGGGCGCCTCGGTTGCCGCCGCCATCGGCACGGTCGCCGGCATTCGCGACGGGCAGCCCTGGCGCAGCCGGGCCGCGTACTTCTTCCACGCGGGCGCGGGGGCGACCACACGCACCGGGCGCATCTGGGTGACGGCTGACCTCGACGCCTCCACGCTGCGGGACACCGCACTCGCGCAAGGCGGCACCCTGACCGTGGCGGTGACGACAAGCAAGGGCGCGACCGTAGCGCAGGGCGAGCTGCCCGTGGCGGCGGGCATCCGTACGGCAACCACCGAGCTTGCGACGACGACCGCCCCGCTCGATGCCGGCGACCTCATCGTGCGGCTCCGGTTCGTGCCCACCGCTGGGTCTCTGCCGCTCACCGACACCGCGCGGTTGGTGCTGCCGGCTGCAGACGAACCGATCGGCGCGCCGCGACTCGCGCGCGCCAGCCCGCTGACCCGGCAGAAGTTCGTGCCGACCGCCGACCCCCGCTACCGCCGTAATGAGAAGGTGCGCATCGAGATGCCCGTCGCTCCCGGTGCCACGTCGGTCAAGGCCGACCTGCTCGATCAGACCGGCAAGGCGATGACCGCCATCCCGGTCGTCAGCGCCCTGGTGGCGCCCGACGACGCCGGCATCGGGTGGGCGACGGCGGACCTGGCGCTGGTGCCTCTCGGCGCCGGCGACTACATCGTCAGGGTCGAGGTCGTACATCCGGACGGAACCGCGCGCACGCTGACCGGCTTCCGGGTCATCCCCTGACTGTGCCGCGCCGATCCATCCAGTTGGTGTGTGGTTGCGCGTTTGTCCGAGAACTTGGACCTCTCTGCCGCCCATTTCGTCCAGCAACGCGTGTAGACGGCCACCTGCCTGACCCACCCGTCCTGACCACGCTCCACTCGGTCCCGCGCCGCGGTCTGGTCGTCCGCGGAGTGTGATGAGTCGACCCGCGGGCCGTCTTTCTGGCCATTCACGGCGCACGAGTTGCTCTTGATCACCCCGCCACGTGCATCGAGTGCGTGGCGACGGGTGCGGCTCCAGTGCTCACGGGGGAGCAGGCAAGGCGCCCGTCTTTTTCGCGGCCGACAGACGGCCGCACGAAAGGGACGACATGCAATTCGCGGGCAGATTCCTGGCCGCCGCAGCAGCGGTGCTCCTGCTGCTCCCGCGCCCGGTGGGCGCGCAGGAGCGCTTTGGCGGGCTGACCGGCACGGTCACCGATACCAGTGGTGCAGTACTTCCTGGCACCACCGTCAACATCTCCAACAAGAATTCCGGTGCGGTCCGGTCGGTGGTCACCAGCGCCGAAGGCCTGTACAACGTGCAGGATCTGGAGCCGGGTCGGTACGGTGTCACGATCGAGCTTGCCGGATTTGCCAAGGCCGAGATCCCCGACGTCGCGATCACGCTGGGCAAGACCATCAAGGTGGATGCGCAGCTCAAGGTCGGCGACCTGTCCGAGGTGGTCCAGGTCACCTCGACGTCGCAGGACATCGACATCCGCAGCACGCTGGTCGCGCACAACGTTCGTGAGGAAGAAATCGACCGGCTGCCCAAGGGCCGCAGCTTCCAGTCGATCGCGTTGACCGCGCCGTCGGTGAACTCCGGCGAAATCGAGGGTGGCTTCCAGGTCAACGGCGCCAGCGGCGCGGAAAATGCCTTCACCGTGGACGGCGTCGTCACCAACAGCCTGGTGGACGGCCGCTCGCGGCAGAACACCGTGTTCGAGTTCCTCCAGGAAGTGCAGGTCAAGACGGCCGGCATCGGCGCCGAGTATGGCGGCGCGCTCGGTGGCGTGATCAGCGCGGTGACCAAGTCGGGCGGCAATACGTTCCGTGGCGAGGGTCACTACTACTACGAGGGGTCGCCGCTCGGCGCGAGGCCTGTGCAGCGGCTGGTGCTCAACCCGTCCGACGACGTGACGGTGAGCTACGTGCAGGACAGCAAGCAGCCCGATCACCGCAATGAGATCGGCGGCTCGGTGGGTGGTCCGATCATCCGCGACTCGCTGTTCTTCTTCGCGTCCTACTCACCTCGCTTCGCCCGCCGCACCAACTCGTACCTGTTCGGCAACGGCGCCGAGCGCGGTGAGATCGAACGCACCCAGACCAACACGCAGGCCTTCGGCAAGGTGACCCATCGGGCCGGTCGGGTCACCTCTTCCGGATCGGTCCTGTTCACGCCGACGACCTCGGAGGGGACGCTGCCGGCCTACAACGGCGCGGCGCCCAACGTGATCACCAGCTCGTTTGCCGCCAACGGGGTCAATCTGGAGCGCGGCTTCAAGACGATGCAGGTCAGCACCACCGGCAATGTCGACGTGGCGCTCAGCGGGTCGTCGTTCTTCTCGGTGCGTGGCGGCTACTTCCACGACAACTACAAGGACACCGGCATCCCGAGCACGACCAACTATATCTACCAGACCTCGAGCGTCGGGCTGGCTGGCATCCCGGCCAGCGTGCAGGGCCCGATTGGCACGCAGAACACGCCACGGGCGCTGATCGTGGGCAACGACACCACCAAGCGCGGCTTCGTCAACGCCGACTACAACGTGGCGTTCAATGCCGGGGGTTCCCACACGCTGAAGGGCGGCTTCGGCTGGCAGAAGACCATCAACGACGCCAACCAGGCCTATCCGGGCGGCTACGTCAACGTCTTCTGGAACCGCAACTTCGCGTTTCAGGGTGACCGCGGGCGAGGCACCTACGGCTACTACGAAGTGAACAATCGCGGCGTGCAGGGCGAGGCCGGCGCCGACATCTACTCGCTCTACGTGCAGGACCAGTGGACCATCGGCAATCGCCTGACACTGAACCTCGGCCTGCGGACCGAGCGCGAGACCGTCCCGTCGTTCCGCGCAGGCGTGTCGGCCATGGAGTTCGGCTTTGCCGACAAGATGGCGCCGCGACTCGGCGCGAGCTACGATGTCAACGACGATGGCCGCTTCAAGCTGTATGGCAGTTGGGGCCGTTACTACGACTGGACCAAGTACGAGCTGTCGCGCGGCTCGTACGGCGGCGACACGTGGCAGGTGTTCTACCGGGGTCTCGAGACGACCGACGTCGGCAGCCTGAACCTGTCGAACATGCCGGGGGCCGATCTCTGGGTGGTGCCGGGAAACTTCCGTGACCGACGCGTGCCCAACTTCGACTCCACCGACCCCAACATCAAGCCGATGTTCCAGAACAGCACCAGCATCGGCACCGAGTATCAACTGGGCACGCACATCTCGGTCGGTGCGCACTATGTGCACAACAACCTCTCGCAGACGATCGAGGACATCGGCGCCGTCGATGCCGACGGCAACGAGACCTACGTCATCGGCAATCCCGGCAAGGGACTGGCGCGGATCCAGTTCCCATCCGGCGCCACGCCAGTGGGCTTTGCCGTCCCGGAACCGAAGCGGCAGTACGACGCGCTGGAGTTGACGATCAACCGTCGCTTCGCCAACAACTACTTCTGGAGCGCCAGCTACGTCTACAGCCGCCTCTATGGCAACTACTCCGGCCTGGCCGCCACCGAGGAGGTCAACACGCCAACCACCAACGTGAGCTCGGCCACCGCCCAGCAGCAGGGGGGCAGCATCGCCCGCCCCGGCGGCAACGCCAACCGCGCCTGGGATATCGACGAGCTGTTCTGGGACTCGCGTGGCACGCTCGACGTCCTGGGTCACCTTCCCACCGACCGCCCGCACGTCGTGAAGCTGTATGGCAGCTACCTGATGCCGTTCGGCACCCAGATCGGCGCCTTCCTCTATGCCGGCAGCGGCACGCCGCTCACCACGTATGTGGTGTCGAGCAACCAGACCAACCTGTTTGTCAACGGCCGGGGCGACATGGGCCGCACGCCGGTGCTGTCGCGCACCGACATGCTCGTGTCGCACGAGATCGCGGTCGGCGGCGACAACAAGCGCCTGCGCTTCGAGCTCAACGTGCTGAACGTCTTCAACCAGAAGGCGACGCGGCACGAATTCAACTTCCTCAATCGCGGCGCCGGGGCACCGCGCCCGTCCTCGGCGATCGACCTCAGCGGCGTCGACCTCGCGCAGGGCTACGACTACAACGCGCGGATCGTCGCCTCGCCCGACGGTCGTAACGCATACGACCCCCGCTACGGCATGGCCGATCTGTTCGACCCGGGCACGCAGGGCTTCGTGACGGTGAAGTTCCTGTTCTAGGAACCAACGGCTGGAGGCGGCAGTCCGCAACCAGACCGACGGGCACTACACCCGAGCCGCGATGGGGCCTGCGCCCTGTCGCGGCTCGCGTCGTCATCGAGGGTCGCGAGGCCGGCGCAGCAGCGCCAAGACATCCTTGTGCGCCAGGATGGCGTCGGGCGACTGCTGGATGGCCTGGAGATAGCGCTGCGCGTACGGAGTGCCCTCGGCGTCGGGAGAGGCGAGGGCGCGCACCAGGACGAGGATGGCGTCCTCGTCCACGGGGTGCTGGTCGGCGAGCATTTCGTCGATGCGGACGACGCCTTCCGACAGGGGCCGCAGCCAGGCGAACTCTGCGTCGTGCAACACCGCCTGGAGCAACTCGGTGGCCGCCAGCCGGCCGTGCGCGCGTTCGTGCGCACGACGCTGCCAGTCGAGCAGTGCCTGGTGCAGCCGGAGGAGCGCCTCGCGGACCTCGCGAAGGCGTTGCGCCGCGCCCGGAAAATCCTGCGCTCTCACGCCTCCAGCGTACCGCGACGCGGTTCCGATGGGCTCGAGTCGCGGCAACCGAGGGACTCCCGGGTGCGTTGTACGGAGTCGAGGAGTACAGTTGCAGCCCATGTCACAGGCCCGCTCTCCCCTTGTCGCCTTCATCGCTCTCGCCATCGTTGCCGTGACCCTGGGCGTGGTGGCCCAACCGCGAGGCGGCGGCGCGCCGGCGGTGCCTCCCGATAGCAGCGGCGAATGCCCCGCCGGCACGACTGAGGTCCGCGCCGGCCGGTGCCAGAAGCCCGAATTCCCGGCGCCGAGCATCCTGGACTACCGCCCCCGCTCGACCCTGGTCACCGAGCAGCACCTCGTGCCCAAGGCGAAGTTCCCCGTCGTCGACATCCATAGCCACACGGGGCCGACGCCGGACACGATCGAACGTTTGATCAACGAACTCGATGCGATGAACGTGCAGGTGCTGGTCAACCTGAGTGGCGGCGCCAGTCCCGAAGCCATCAAGCAGAAAACCGACTACATCAAGGCGAGCAAGTACCCGGACCGCTTCCGCGTGTTCGCCAACGTGAACTGGGATGGCGCCGACGCGCCGGGATGGGCGGCCAAGGCGGTGGCCGATCTCGAGGCCTCGGTCACCAACGGCGCGATCGGGCTGAAGATCTACAAGAATCTCGGGCTGACGGCAAAAAGGAGCGACGGCGGCCGACTCAAGCTCGACGACCCGGCGATGAACCCGGTGTGGCAGGCCTGCGCCCGTCTCGACATCCCGGTGCTCATCCACACTGCCGAGCCGATGGAGTTCTTCTCGGAGATGGACTACAAGAACGAGCGTTGGCTCGAACTGGCGCTCTTCCCGAGCCGACGCAACAACGCACCCGGGCAGCCGTCGTTCGAGGACCTGCTCGCGGAACGTGACCGGATGTTTGCGGCCAACCCGAAGACGCGCTACATCGCCGCCCACTTCGGCTACTACGGTCACGACCTGCGCCGTGCCGCCGCAGCACTCGACCGGTTGCCCAACATGGTGCTGGAGGTGTCAGCGGTGCTGTACGAATTCGGCCGGCAGCCCAGAGCCGCGCGCGAGTTCTTCGTGAAGTACCAGGACCGCATCCTGTTTGGCAAGGACGCCTACGAACCGCGCGAATATCCTTACTACTGGCGTGTGTTCGAGACGGGTGACGAGTACTTCGACTACTACCGTGACTACCACGCCTTCTGGAAGCTCTACGGCCTGCAACTGCCGGACGCCGTGCTGCGGAAGATCTACTTCGGCAACGCCTTGAGGGTCACGCCGGGCCTGCCGCGGGCCGGGTGGCCCCGCCCCTGAGGCTTCGTTCGACCCTCACAAAAAAGGGCAGGCTGTGCGCAAGGACGGTCCGTGTGGACCACTTGCGCACAGCCTGCCCAGATTCCTGACCCTGGCCGCTAGTTCCGACGGCGGCGCAGCGCGAGCGCCACGCCCGACAACGCAAGGCCCATCAGCGCCATGCTTGCCGGTTCCGGAACGTCACCATCAGTCACCACTCGCGGTTCGAAGGCGAACTCAGCCGACCACGACGACTGGATGTAGTCGTCCTCGTCGTCGAGCATCCCGAGAGCCGTCTCGAGTGACATGCGGGTGTTCTGCGACGAGAAGTCGCCCGTAAAATCACTGATCTCGCCGAGTTCGTTCGTCACGAAGCCAAGCACGCGCGCCGTGACGGCGAACGAACGGCGGCTCGTGTTGATCAACGTCAGCGGCGACCCGGGAAGCGTGCACACATCCCCCGGTGTGGACGGGGGTCCACACGCGGCGGCGGTACCGACCCCGCTCACGAGCTCCGTCAACGTGAAGCTGAGCCCCGGGAAGGCAAAGGCCTTGATGAAGTCGGCCAACACGATGGGCGTGTCGACCGGCAGAGCCACGAGGTCCTTGATCGTACCGTCGGTGCCGGCAATGCCAGCAAACGTTCCCTCACCGCTGAGGAAATCGATTCCACCGATTGGCGTGCCCCAGATGTCATTGAAAACGCCGAAATCGATGAAATTGAGACCAACCCGCACATCTTCCTGCCCAGTGATGGTGAACAGGCCGGTCACCGGCGCTGCCTCCACCACTGGCGGGGCCGCCGCGAGGCACAACCCCCCCACTACTGCACTTGCTACGAACTTTCTCATGAGCGTCCCTTTCGTGCCCTCACCTGCGTCGTGCGGAGGAGCCAAGCCGGCGTACGTACTTGCAGGATACGCGCCTGCTGTCGCCGGGACTCATCCCGGTCGCCATACTACCCGATTAACGTCGAATTCGGCTAATTTGCACAGACTCGACTTTTGTCAGCGCTGTGGATGAAAAGCCCAAGTGTATAGACGGGCGACGCCGTGTCAGGTTTGTCGTGTCATCCCGTGAACAGGCGGCGCTGCGGGCACCGGATGCAGCCCGATTCCGTAGCGCCCCGGAGCCAGGATGCCGTGTGGGTCGCACGCCTGCTTCAGCCGCTCCAGGAGCGGCTGGGCGCTGTCGGCACGCGACGGGCGCCCTGCGGCCTGCACCCCCAGCCGATAGGAGTGGTATCCCTCGGCTGACAAGGCGTCGAGCAGCCCGTGATAGCACGCGAGTGCCCGACCGTCCTCGCCGTCGACGTCGCGGTCGAAGCTGATGGAGACCACGCACGTGATCGCCCGTTCCGTGACCAGAGAGATGGAGATGAGCGGCTCGAACCCGTGCGACAGGAGCGTGACACAGGCAATGGCCGACAGCCGCTCGGCGTGGCCGCCGTCGAGCGGCGCCACCGGGGCACACCACAACAGCCCGCACCGGTCCCGGTCCGGATGCATCTCTGTTGGCGGCGGTTCACGCTTGCGCCAATAGGCCGAAGCCAACGGCTGGGCTGTCGGCACCCCCTGCATCAGGCCGTAGACCGGCTCGAGCAGTGCCAATGCCGCCGACACGTCCCACCCGGTCAACATCCGGTACGGCACCGAGAAGCGCCTGGCCAGCGCCAGCCGCGCATCGTCGAGGAACTCCAACCGACCGGCGACCCCCTTCAACTGCTTCCGCACAAGGTCGCGGTCCGCGGCCACCTGGGCTCGCGTCCCGTAGAGCCCGCCCGACCCGTTCCACAGCCCGATCCTCAGCCGGCGCCGAAAGGGAGGCATGTCCTCGGGCGTCAGCGGCGTGCGCCCACCCATGGCCTCCCAGGGGTACTGCTGCAGGCCGTTCAACACCTTGTAGTCGTTGCCGATGTGCACAGCGCTGCGCAACGTGCCCGACAGCTTGAGGGGACGGAGCGCATCGATGGCCCGGCCGAGGTCGCCCTCGCGGTCACAGCGGAAAAAATACGCCTGGAAGTACGCCGGCGCGGGCATCAGCCAGATCGTCATCCGGGTGACGATGCCGAAGTTGGACTGGGTGAACAGCCCGTCCAGTACGGGTCCGAGGCCCCAGCGGTAGATGGGGGCGCTTGGGGCGGCGCCGTAGCGGGCAAAGCCGGTTTCTACGCAGGATCCGTCGCCCAGCACGACCTGGAGGGCGCAGACATGCGCGAAATGGTCGCCGTAGGGAGTGTGGCCGAAGCCACGCTCCATCGTGTTGCCGATAAGACTGGCGGCGGGACTGGTCCCGGTGGCATCCATCCACAAGCCTGATCCCTGCGCCTGCAGGAACTCGAACAGCTGCTGCTGCGTGACGCCTGGCTCCACGGTCACGTAGGCGAGTGCCTCGCTGAAGTCGACGATACGCCGCATGCGACCCAGGTCGAGGATGACGTTGCCCTCGGAGGCCGGGACGCGGGAGCCGTAGCCCCAGTTCAGACCGCTGCTCACCGTATACAGGGGTATGCCGTGGGCGGACGCCACGCGCACGCACTCCTGCACCTGGGCGTGTGTTTCGGGTCGGACGATGAGCGGCACCGCGACGCTTGTCGCAAAGGTCGCCGTGGCGGCCAGCTCGGTGGCGGCCCGATCGTCGATGACATGGGGGGCGCCGACGATTGCGATCCAGGCATCTCGTGCAGTGGGCGGGATCGCGGTCGGCGTCGGCATACGGGGGGGTCAGGCGACCGCGAGATCCTCTGCGGTGAGACACGGCACGAGTCGCTGGACGGGTGTGTACCGGGCACGTCCGGACAGACTGCGGTGACTCACGGCCGACCACGCGTCGGTGGCACGGCTGGCGCAGAGCACGGGCACGTCCAGCAACGACCCCACGACATGCCCGACCATCGGCCCGTAGCGCTGCGCGGGCAACTTCGAGTCGAATCGGAGCAGTTCCATCTCGCAGCCGTACTGCGGGTCGAAGTACGACGGCACCATCACGCCCTCGGCGGTGAAGGAATGCCCGCCGAGCTTGCGCATCATACGCGACGAGCAGTGGCGCACGGTGGCCGTGGTGACACCAACGAACCCGCCGACGCATTCCCCGAGCGCATACGTGGCCATCGCCGTGGTCACGGCCATCGTCGTCCGGCGCCACTCGTCGCCGACGGCCCACCCGCCGAATTCCACGTAATGCACGCCGCGAAGCCGCGCGAGGGTCAAATCGGCCTCGATAGCGCTCCACAGGCGGTCGGACCAGGCTGCGCTCCGGGCCAGGGCGGACGACCAGACCCCGAGCGCGCCGGGCGCGCTGTCGGCGCGGTGCGTGCGAAGCCGAGCGCAGGCGGCGACGCTGCCGTCTTCGCGAAGCGAGGCCACGTGCCAGCTCAGCGAGTCGGCGCCCTGCACGTGGCAACCATCCGATGTCAGATCTTCCGACGTGATGGCGCCGTCACGCAGGTACGTGTGGCCACGCAGCCGCTGCAGATTGGCGAGCACTGTCGCGTGACGGGTCGGATCGACGTCGACGCGAAGGAAATTCTGGGGCACTTCCGCCATAGTCGGCGCGAGCAGCACCAGGCTGCCGGGGCGCACGATCGAAGGCGGACGGGAAGGCAGCAACATGACAACGAGCTCCTGGTTCACCGTTCCTGCCCTCCCAGCTCAACTGCAGGCGACGCAGACAACGCTTGCTTCTTCCGCGCTCGCGGGAGACTCAGCGCCCTGTCAGGTCGAGTCCGACGTGTGTCGGACCCGCGCCGGCAGGCAGTTCACGGACACGCACCTTGGGGGCGCTCGGGGCCTGGACCGCAGCCTCGGTGTGACTCGCGTTCTGCATTTCGGGAGGGCTCACGACCGACGTGAACCCACCAACCTAATAGCAAGCATCAAGCCAAGACACCTGTCTTGGGACTTTACGCTGGCTGGACCACGCCGGCCGTGCAAAAACGTGCGTAGTGACGGCTAATCGTCATGCGCGCTTGCTGGCTTGGACGCCCTTCTGTTGCAATAGATAACACAAAGGTCGCGTTTTACCGTCAGATCTACGACAGACGCCCAGTACCCCGCGAAGTTTGACGACCGAACACGCCGGCAAAAATGGTCTGTCGCGCCGGCACCGACAGTTTTGATCCAGAGGCTGGACCGCCTGTCGGAATCTCTTCCACGCGAACGACGTGCGGCTATTCGTCGGAAGCGGAGCGGCGGTCACGCTTGATGTCCGCGCGCTTCTGCTTGGCGTCCAGCCGTCGGGTCTTCGAGGCGCGCGTCGGCGCCGTCGCGCGCCGCGGGCGAGGTGGAGTGGCGGCCTGCTCGAGGAGCGCCCGCAGGCGTTCCCGCGCGGCGACGCGGTTCTGCGCCTGCGTCCTGTATTCGCGTGCCTCGATGACCAGGACCCCGTCGGTCGTGACGCGCCCACCCGCCAACCGGATCAATCGGGCCTTGACCGGCCCCGGCAGGCTGGTCGCGCCGACATCGACCCGCAGCTGCACGGCGGTGGAGACCTTGTTCACGTTCTGCCCGCCAGGGCCCGACGCGCGGATGAAACGCTCCTCCAACTCGCGCTCGTGCAGCACGACTGCGTCCGAGACGGCGATCATGGCGTCCCCTTCGGTGCGCTGGCCGAGCCAGGAGGCCGTGTCGGCGTGTGCAGCGACGTCGGATCAGCCCCGACCGGGGCCCGCTGCAGCGCTTCGGCCAGCACCCGGCCCTGCGACCCGGAGGGAGTTTCCACGCCAAGGACAGCGGCCAGGGTGGGTGCCAGATCGTTGAGCGCGACGCGGTCGCGATAGGTACCGGGGACAATGCCCGGACCCATCAGAATCAGCGGGATGTGCGCGTCATACCCGTATGGCGTGCCGTGGCTGGTGCCCACAGCAGCCGTCGTCCAGTGCGGGTCGAGTATCACGTGGAGGTCACCGGAACGCTCGCGGTGGTAGGCGCGGGTCACCCGCTCGGAGATGAGGTCGCGCGACACCGCCCCCGACAGGATGGCGTCTCGCGTGTACACGCGCGCGACGTGAGGGACGGCCTCAGCCGCAGCTGCGGCCACGCGACGGACCTCGGCAGGCTCCACGCCGCGGCTGGCAACCAGACCGTGGTCGAGATAGATCGACGGCAGCGCGCCCCGCATGACCCAGGGGCCGGCGCCAAACCGTTCTTGAAGCGCCGCTTCCACGGCCTCGGCCAGCGTGTTGGTCTGAAAACGACCGGCCGGAATGCGCAAACCCGCAGCTGTCTCCGGCAGGGGTGCCACCCCGTGGTCGGTGGTGAACGCGACCAGCGTCCGACCCAGCCCCACCCGACGCTCTACCTCGTCCAGCAGCGCCTGCACCTGTCGATCGGTCTGCCGCGTGATGTCGCGGACCTCCGGTGACTCCGGACCGTAGGCATGGCCCACCGAGTCGTTGGCCGAGAAGCTCACCGTCAGCACGTCAGTGACGCCGCGCTGGCCCAGTTGCTCGTGTTCCAGCGCAGCTGTGGCCATCGCCACCACCAGGTCGTTGCCGGCCGGACTGGCTGTGACCGCGGTGTCCAGCGCCGCCCCAGCGGTCGCCGGGTAGGGCCGCTCACCGCCCTCGAACGCCCACCGCTTCCCCGCGTAGGCCTCCGGGATCCGGCGCGCATTGATCTCCTCCACCCACTGCGGCAACGCCGCGCGGTAATACGAGCTGGTGACGAACCGGCCGCCCCTGAAGAAATATGCCGCGTCGGCCGCATGACCCGCGGGCAAGATGGCGCTCCGGTCCTTCAGCGAAATGCCCACCACCCGCGGCGCCTGCGGTGTACCGACGGCCGATGCCGACGCCAATTTGATCTGATCGCCGAGCGTGGGCACCAGCAGCCGCCGCGGCGATGCGCCGATGCCTGCCGACCCGGTGCCGCCGACGATCTGCACGTCACGGTCGGTGATGCTTTCGACCGTGGACCTGGTCGATCGCTCGTACCAGACGTTCTCGATGATCCCACTCACCGCCGGCGTGGCGCCGGTCAGCATCGTCGCGTGACCGACCGCGGTGACCGTCACAGCGTGCTCGAGGTAGGCGTCGGTGAACACCGCGCCCTGCGTCAGCAACGTTTGCAGACCGGCTGTCGGCGGTCCGAATCTGGAAAAGTAATCGGGCCTGAACTGGTCAACGGCGACAAGCAGCACCAGCCGCACCGGGGGGCCGTCGTCCGCGGCCGTCGGGCGCGGCGCCGCCGCGTCGCGGGCTGGCACCTGGGCCTGCGACGACGGGCTGCACAGGAGGACGACGAACGCCGCCACGGCGACGCGCTTCAACATGGGACCAACGGACCGGAACGCCATGGGCAGTCAAGCATATGTCGGCATTGCGGTAAGCTTCACGCGCTTTCCCCTGTCGGGACGATTTCGCGGGAGTCATACGGTGGCGCGGCGCGTGCGTGGGCTTCGTTGGTACATCGGTGGGCTGCTCTTCCTGTCCACGGTCGTCAACTACATCGACCGCCAGACGTTGAGCGTCCTCGCACCGGAGCTCAAGAAGATCTACGGCTGGACCAACTCCGACTTTGCGCAGGTCCTGATCGCCTTCCGCGTGGCGTACACCATCGGGCAGACGATCGCGGGGCGCGTCATCGACCGCCTCGGCACGCGTCGCGGCTTGTCGCTGGGGGTAGCCTGGTACTCGGTGGCGGCGATGGCCACCGCGATGGCCACAGGCCTCGGCTCGTTCATGGGCGCACGGTTCGCGCTCGGACTCGGTGAGGCCGGCAACTGGCCCGGCGCCACCAAGGCGGTGTCCGAGTGGTTCCCACGCCGCGAGTCGGGCTGGGCCATCGCGCTTTTTGACAGCGGCTCGTCGGTCGGTGCCGCCATCGCTCCCTGGCTGGTGCTGTCCCTCTACGCCACCTTCGGCAGCTGGCGGCCGGCCTTTGTCATCACCGGCAGCCTGGGCCTGATCTGGCTGGCGCTGTTCCTGGCGTTCTACCGCAAGCCTGAAGATCACCCCCTCATCACCGACGAGGAACGCGCGATGATCCTGCGCGACCGCGAGGAGGTGGACCCGGCCGAACACGCCGGCACCGAGGCGCTGCCCTACGGCACGCTGCTGCGTCTGCCGCAGACGTGGGGATACATCCTGTCCAAGACCTTCACCGATCCGGTGTGGTTCTTCATCACGGACTGGTTTGCCATCTACCTGGTGAGCCGCGGCTTCAGCGTCCAGGAAGGGCTGCTGGCGTTCTGGGTGCCGTTTCTCGCCGCCGATGCCGGCAACTTCTTCGGCGGGGGCGTGTCGAGCTGGTTGATCGCCCGCGGCTGGTCGGTCGGCGCGGCGCGCAAGGCCATTGGCGTCATCGGCGCCATCGGCATGACGCTGCTCGTGCCGACCATCTACGTCGACACGTTGCCTGCGATCATCGCCTGCTTCGCGGTGTCCACCTTCGCCTACGCGGCCTTCTCCACCGTCATCCTGAACCTGCCCGCCGACCTGTTCGCCTCGCCATCGGTCGCGTCGGTGAGCGGCCTGGGCGGCTCCGGCGCCGGCCTGGGCACGATCTGCGCGATTGCGATCACCGGCTGGGTCAGCGATCACTACTCGTTTGCGCCAATCATGATTGGCGCCAGTGTCCTGCCGATGGTCGCGCTCGTGGCCATGCTCACCCTGGTCCGTAACACGCCAGCGACCCGCGCCGGGATCGTCAGGGAAGTGTAGCCAGGATGATGGCGGCGTCTCGCCCCTCCACCGCTGGGCTCGACCGATGACCCCGCACGCCACGCCGACGAGGCGTGATCTGCTGACAGGCGGGCTGGCCACGGCGGCGGCCCTGCTCGGGGCGACGCTTCCCAGCGTCGCGCAGACAGCGGCCGAGACACAGGTGCTGGAGGTGCCGCGCCTGTTCGATGGCGTGCGTCTCGCCGTTGACGACGGCGCCCGCCTCGTGATCCGCGGCGACCGCATCGTCGACGCTGGCCGGGCCGCCGATGTGGCGGTCCCTGCCGGCAGCCGCATCACACGTTTCGACGATGCGACCGTCCTGCCAGGCCTGATCGATCTCCACTTCCACATCGAAGACGACCCGGCGATGGCGCTGCGGCAGTTGGCGCATGGCATCACGTCGTTTCGCGACCCTGGCGAGTGGATCGAGGTGCACGAGCCACTGCGCCGCCGCATCGCCGCCGAGCGCCTCCCCGGCCCGCGCATGTTCCTGACCGGCCCGCACATCGATGGCGAAGGCCCTGCGTACCCGGCAGACGCATTTGTCGCCCGCGACCCTGAAGAAGCACGGCGGCAGGTCAACAGGGCGGTCGACCAGGGCGCGCGTGCGATCAAGATCTACTTCCGGCTGCCGCTGGCGAGCGCTCTGGCCGTCGTCGACGCCTGCCGGGACCGAGGCGTGCCGAGCACCGCGCACCTCGAGATCCTCGACGCCCGCGATCTGCTGAGCGCCGGGCTGACAGGCGTCGAACACATCACCTCGTTCGGCACGAGCATCGCCTCGCCGATGCAGGCCGAGCGGTATCGCCAGGCCGTACTGGCCGACAACGGGGCGAGGCGCGACGGGAGGTATTCGCTCTTTGCCCAGGCCGACCTCGACGGTCCCGAGGCGCGGCGCCTGTACGAGACCGTGGCCCGGACGCGACCGTTCGTAGACCCCACGCTGGCGGTGTTCGAGGCACGGCCCGGCGATGTCGTGCCCAAAAGCAGCCTGTTGACGGCGACGCAACGCGCCGCAGGGTTCGCGCGGATGCAACAGCTGGTGCGCCGACTGCACGACAACGGCGCGCGGCTGGTGATGGGAGGCCACACCGAGGTCCCGCACGCGGGCCGTGGCCAGGCTCCCTGGCGTGAACTCGAGCTCCTGGTCGCATCGGGCCTGGCACCCGCCGAGGCGTTGGCGGCAGCCACAAGCACGGCCGCCGCGTTTCTCGGCGCCGACGGCGGTCCACTGGGACGGCTGCGGGCCGGTGCGGCGGCGGACCTGGTCGTGGTGGACGGCTCACCGGTGGCCGAGATCGGTCACGTGCGCCGCGTACAACTGGTGATGGTCAATGGCCGGCTGGCGCCGCTTGCCCGCTTGCGTATCCTGTAGCGGTCGTGTCCCGACGCCATCACCGCGCGCCGGTGCATGGCGGCGGAGACACCCTGCCCTCTCGGACATCCACCGCATGACAGATCAGAGGCTCCCGCTGCGGGCCACCTGTGCCGGCCGGCACGACTGGATGGTGGACACGATCGGCCGCCTGGTGTGCCTCGAATCGCCGAGCGGCGATGTCACGTCCCTCGACCGTTGCGGAGAGGCCATCGTCGGCCTTCTGCGCGACGCTGGTGCCGCGGTGGATCGGCTGCCGCGGACAGGGGCCGGCACACACCTGCGCGCCACGCTCGGCACTGGCACGCGGCAGGTGCTGCTGCTCGGGCATTTCGACACAGTCTGGCCGGTCGGCACGTTGGCGGAGATGCCTCTCGAGATCGCCAATGGCCGCCTGCATGGACCAGGCGTCTTCGACATGAAGGCGGGCCTGGTGATTGCCCTGCTGGCCGCGGCCGTTGCTGCGCCGCACCTGCGAGACCTGCGCGTGCGCTTCCTGTGCACCACCGACGAAGAGGTTGGCAGCGAATCGTCGCGGGCCCTGATCGAGGAAGAAGCGCGTGCCAGTGCCGCCGTGCTCGTCTTCGAGCCGGCGCTCGCAGGCGGTGTCCTCAAGACGTCACGCAAGGGCGTCGGCAGCTTCCGTCTCGAGCTGCAGGGCGTGTCGGCCCATGCCGGGATCGCACCAGCCGATGGGGCCTCGGCGATCGCGGAGCTTGCCCGGCAGGTGCTGTGGCTCGACCGGTTGCAGGCGCCTGACCGTGGTACGACGATCAATGTCGGGGTCATCGCCGGCGGAACCCGCGGCAACGTCGTGGCCGAGCACGCGCGGGCCGACGTGGACGTACGCGTGGCCGGGGCGGCCGAACAACAGCGCGTCGAGGAGGCCTTCTCTGCGATGACGCCGACTGATGCCCGTGTTCGGCTGACATGGCAGGGGGGCTTCGATCGCCCGCCGCTGGAGCGCGGCCCACACGTGCAGCGCTTGTTCGGGTTGGCCCGGGCGGCCGGCGCACGCATCGGCCTGGACGTCCGCGAAGGCGCGACCGGTGGTGCCTCCGACGGCAACTTCTGCGCGGCGCTCGGCGTGCCGACCCTGGATGGCCTTGGCGCCATCGGTGACGGCGCACACGCGCGTCACGAGCACGTGGAGATCGCGTCGCTGCCCGACCGTGCGGCCCTGGCAGCGGCGCTGCTGCTCGAGATTGACACCCACCTCTAGCCGCTGGCCGGCGGAAGGCCGGGCGCGGCGCGCCGCCCCGTCAGGCCGTGAACTGCTGATGATCGATGGTGATCGACTCGAGGAAGTCGTGGTCGATCGTGACGCCGATGCCCGGTCCACTCGGCACGGCCACGGTGCCGTCGGCCGCGACGTCGAAGGGCGACGTGATCACGTCGCGATGCCAATAGCGCTTGCTCGCCGAGATGTCGCCGGGCAGTGAGAAGTTCGGCAAGCTGGCCAACGCCAGATTGTGGGCGCGGCCGATGCCGCATTCGAGCATGCCGCCGCACCACACCGGCACGCCGCGCGTCTGGCACGTGTCGTGGATGCCGAGCGCCTCCGTATACCCGCCCACCCGGCCGATCTTGATGTTGATCAGGCGACAGCTGCCGAGCGCCAGTGCGTGCGCGGCGGCGCGTGCGTGCGGGATCGATTCGTCGAGGCAGATGTCGCTGCGGAGGGCACGCTGCAGCGTCGCATGGTCGACCATGTCGTCGTGTGCAAGCGGCTGCTCGATCATCAGCAGATCGAAGGCGTCGAGTTGCCTGAGGTGCTCCGTGTCGGCCAGCGTGTACGCGGTGTTGGCATCGACCGACAACCAGCCTGTCGGGTACGCGTCACGTACCGCGCCGACGACGTCGAGGTCCCAGCCCGGCTTGATCTTCAGCTTGATGCGCTGATACCCCTGTGCGACGTGCGCAAGCACCTGATCGACGAGTGTCGGGATCGTCGGCTCGATGCCGAGACTGACGCCCACCGGCACCGCCGTCCGTGTGCCGCCGATGGCCTCGCGGATCGAGATGCCGCGACTGCGCGCCGCCAGGTCCATGAAGGCGAGTTCGAGTCCGGCCTTGGCCATCTGGTGGCCCTTGAAGCGCCGCAGTGCTGCCGCGACGTCGGTGACCGCGGAGAGGGGTCGGTTGAGCAGCGCCGGGATGAAGCAGTCGGCCAGGACGTGCCGCGCGGTCGTGATGGTCTCCGCACCGAACAGGGGTTGCGTGTCGGCCACGACCTCCCCCCATCCCTCCACGCCGTCGGCCACCATCCGGATGAGGGGGACCACCCGCGCGTCGACCCGGCCAAAGCTGGTTTCAAACGGCCGGACGAGCGTCAGCGTGATGAGACGCACCTCGATTGACGACAATCGCACGGGCGCCGCCGCATCGAGCGTACGGGTGGTCGTGGGCGTGCCCGCGGTCGACATGCAGGGATCGTACAGCGGGGATGGGTGCCGCGGCGTGGGTGCCGTTGTTCCCCTATCCTGTGTCTGTATGACGCCCGAGGACGACTCACTCCGCCTGCATGCTGACTCGCCGGTGACGTTTCGCGAATTGACGACCGTCCAGGACATTCGGCTGGTCCAGGACATGGAGCGTCGCGTCTGGGGCTGTGAGGACATCGACGTCAGCCCCGTGCTGCTGATGGTGGCGCTGGTCAAGTCCGGGGCGCTGTTGCTCGGGGCGTTCGGCGAGGCGGAGATGGTGGCCTTTGCGTTCTCGGTCCCTGGCGACCGTCATGGGCGGCGGCTGCACTGGTCGCACATGACCGGGGTGGACGAAGCGCTTCGCAGTTCCGGGCTCGGCACGCGGCTGAAGTTGGAGCAGGCCAGGCGGGTGGCGGCACGCGGCTACTCGCGCCTCCAGTGGACCTACGACCCGCTCCAAAGCCTCAACGCACACCTCAACCTCGTGAAACTCGGGGCCATCGCCGACGAGTACGCCGAGCACGTGTACGGTGACTCGACCAGCGACCTGCACCGTGGCGCGCCGACCGATCGCTTCGTCGCCACCTGGACGCTCGATCCGTCGGGCGCGCCGATTCGGTCACCACGGGTGGCCCGCGCCGCGCACGACGAGGGCGTGGCCGCCGGGACCGTCGTCCCGCGGGATGGGTGGGACGTGTATGAGCCCGCCGCACACACGCTCGATGCGCCTGTCGTACGCGTCCCTGTGCCAGCCCGATTTGCCAGCATGCTGCTGGAAGCGCCCGGCCTCGCGCTGGACTGGCGACTCAAGACGCGAGCACAGTTCACGACGCTCTTTGCGGCAGGATACGAGGCCGTTGCGTTCCGGCGCCACGGCGACCACGGCGAATACGTGCTCGTGCGATAGCGGCGCCTGGAGCCGCAGCTGACGGCTTCGTGCCGCGAGGCACGCGGGCCGCATCTCGCTAGCGACGCGGAGGCGCCTGGTCCGGGTTGTCGGTGATCACACCGGCCGCGCCCTGGGCAATGGCTTCGCGCATTTCGGCTGCGACGTCGGCGTAGGCCCCGACCGCCGCGGCGCGGAACGTGTACGGCGTGACCGGCATGCCGCGGGCGCGCGCTCTCGCGGTCAGTGCGGGGTCGGCGCGCAGCACCCGTTTGTCCGGGCTCAGCCCAGTGGCGAAGGTCCGTGCCTCGGCCAGTCCCTGATCTGACGTCCAGCGCTCGGCATCGGCAGGACCGAACAACAGGTGCACTGGCAAGGTCGTGCGCAGGTCGCGGGTGAGGATCTGCAGGCTGCTCACGGTGAACGACTGCAGGAGCACCGGCGTTCGGGGGTCGGCCCACGGCGCATCCAGTTTCGCGGCCCGCAAGTGCTCGAGCAAGGCCGCCTCGATGCCCGGGTAGCGGTCCGGCGCCTTGAGTTCGATGAACAAGCCTGAGCGGCCACGCAAGGCGGCGATTGCCTCCGCCAGGGTCGGAATGCGCGTGCCAGCGAATCTGACGTCGAACCACCGGCCGGCATCGAGGCGCCGGACTTCGGCCAGGGTGAAGTCAGCCAGCGGCCACTGTCGCCGCGTCTGGCCATCCATCACGACAGGTATGGCGCGCTCGGGGAAGACGTCCTCGACGTCGGTCGTGCGTTCGAGCGTGAGGTCGTGCAGCAGGACCAGCGCGCCATCCCTGGTGCGCTGCAGATCGAACTCGACGAAGGTGGCGCCCTGTTCTGCGGCCAGCACAAAGGCCGGCAACGTGTTCTCGGGCGCGGATGCCGATGCCCCACGATGCGCGACGATCCATGGTGTGGCCGGCGCGCCGTCGGCGCCAGGCCGCGTCGTCATCGCCACGACGATGCAGAACGCGGCCACCACGACAGCGCGGCGACGCGAGGCGGGCCGACGCAGGAACGGTTGGCGCCACGTGAAGCGCGGCGCATGACCGGGTCGATGTGGCATGCGCCCAGCATAGGGGATCGATGCCGTACCTGTGCGCGCCGCGCCGCGACCTAGCGCGTGCGGCGTCCGGGGCCGCGGCCGCCAGCCGCGCCGCCAGGGCCGCCACCGGGGCTGCCACCTGGACGTCCGCCACCGGGGCGGCCTCCTCCTCCGGATGGGCGCGCGTGCATGGCAGGCGCGGAGCGCGGAGAGGACGGGGCGCTTGGCGGCCGCGACGCGCCCCCACCCTGCCCGGATGCCGCGGGCCGGCCCTGACCAGGCCGGCTCACCGGGCCGGTCGCGGCACCCCGCACGCTGCCGGCCGGGCGGGCCGCGCGCGCCACGGCCTTGGCCTGGGCCCGTGCCCGTTCCTCGGCCTTGCGCTTGCGGATCGCCGCAATCCGCTCAGCGATCGGAATCTCGAGCCGCGCCTCGGGCCGCGCCGCGTAATCGAAGTCAGGCAGTTGCACGCGCGGCAACCGCTTGCCCACGACCTTCTCGATCTGCTGCCACTCGTCCTCCTCGTCGCGCGAGACGAACGTGAACGCCTCGCCGGTCGCCTCGGCGCGTCCCGTACGCCCGACGCGGTGGATGTAGTCCTCGGCCGCCACCGGCACGTCGAAGTTCACCACATGGCCCAGCTCGGAGACGTCGATGCCGCGCGCGGCGATGTCGGTGGCGACCAGCACCGGATACTCCCCGCTCTTGAACCCGGCCAGGGCCAACGTCCGCTGCGCCTGCGATCGGTTGCCGTGGATGCGCGCCGCCTTGACTCCCTGTCGTTCCAGGTATGCCGTGACACGGTCGGCTCGGTGCTTGGTGCGGGTGAAGACCAGCGCCTGCGTCATCACGCCGCGCTTGAGCAGCTCCACCAGCAGGGCCCCCTTGAGGTCCTGCGACACCGGATAGATGGCCTGCGTGATGCCCACCGCCGGGGCGGCCTGCCTCGCCAGGTTGATGGTCGCCGGGTTGTCGAGCAGATCCCTGGTCAGACTGATGATCGGCGCGGGCATCGTCGCGCTGAAGAACAGGGTCTGGCGCTTGCCGGGCAGGTGCTTGAGTACTCGCTTGATGTCGGGCAGGAAGCCCATGTCCAGCATACGGTCCGCCTCGTCGAGGACGAGAAACTCGAGCCCGGACAACTTCGCGTACGGGGACCGGAAATGATCGAGCAGCCGGCCCGGGGTGGCCACGATCACGTCGACCCCGCGACGAAAGGCGTGTTCCTGCGGCCCCATGCCGACGCCACCGAACACGGCGGCAGCGCTGATCGGCGTATGGACGGCAAAGGTGTTGAGATCCTCGAGGATCTCAACACCTTTGCCGTCCATACGCCGATCAGCGCTGC
>JBKJQW010000111.1:0-48954 GCA_046593715.1 Luteitalea sp. | reverse complement strand
CGGCCTCATGCCCGCGCTCGGCGGTCCCTCGTCGCGCCGCTCCAGGCGGTAGGTGCCGGCTGGCAGGGGCTTGCCGTCAACCAGCACCGAGTTCGGGATCGTGACGTCCCCGCGCGCCATGCGCGCGGCCGCCGCTTCCTGCGCCTCCATCACCTCGGCCTCGTGCCCGGCGATAGACGTGCGCACGCGGTCACCCGCCTCGGACGCTCGTCTGAGCGCCTGTTGCGCTTCAGCGTGCTGACCGCTGGCGCGTAGTCGCCCGGCTTCCTCGAGAGACGCCTCCGCAGCGGCGAGGTCGGTCTGCCAGCCGAAGACCTGTGCCGGCGGACGCCTGGCGCCGGACAATGCGTCGAGCGACTGCCGAACCTCAGAGAGCCCTTGTTGGGTCTCGCCGGCGAGTCGAGCGGTTTCGCCGGATAGTCGCTGCTTTCCGGCCTCGATGGCCGTGGCCAGCTTCTCGGCCGAGGCCTCGACAGCCGAGACCAACTCGTTGGTCGTCTCATAGGAGCGGAAGGCCGAAAATCCACCGGCCTGCTCTGCCAGCTCGGCATCCAGCCGGGCAACCACCTGCTGGGCCTCCGCATACGCGGCGGGAGCATAGGTTTCCGCCTCGGCAGCGAGCCCCGCCACAAGGGCCTTTGCTGCGTCCACGCGATCGGTCGGTGGGGCGCTGCACCCCGCTGTCCAGGCCGCAACCGACAGGGTGATCAGTACCTTCGCGATCGTGCTAATGACACCTCCGTGTGCAGAGCCTACGCGCAACGGGGCCTGAGGTAAAGCGGCCGCAGCCCTAGCGCAGCGGCTTTCGGCGCCCCCGTGCCGACCACACGAGATACCCGGCCAGCACGAGCGGAATGCCGAACTCCACCACCAGCAGGCCGGACGGCACCTGCCACGGCGCCCCGCGTCCGAACCAGTGCCACACGGCATAGGTCGGCAGGATGGTGAGCGACCACGCCAGCAAGGGCAATGCCGACACCGTCGTGCACAGCGGCACGAGCCATACGAGGTACCAGGGATAGATCAGCGGCGAGCAGGCCAGTGCAATTGCCAGGGGCCATGCCCACGCGGCAGGCGTCGTGATGATGTCGAGCCGCCGGCAGGCGCAGCTGGTGGCCATGCCTGCGGCGACCGCCAGCCCGGCCGCCCCCCACGCACCGACCAGGGATTGCACCCAGCCAAACACCGGGGCATTGAACCTGAATCGCTCGACGACGTTTGGAATGGACCCGGCGCGCGGCACGCCGCCCCACACAAACGGCGCAGTGGCGGCAGCCAGCACCAGCGTGGCGATCGCCACGTCGCGCACACGCACACGCCTCCAGTAGAGCGGAATGAGCACGACAGGCAACAACTTGGTACCGACCGCCAGCGCCAAAGCAATCGCGGCCGTCGTCGGCCAGCGGCGCCCGAGCGTCAGCGCTGACACACAGACCAGCAGGACGCCGAGCACATCGAAATGACCGTTGCGAGCGATCTCGAGTGTCGCGAGCGGATGCCAGGCGTACGCCAGCACCCATGACGGGTGACGGCCGGTGAGCGCCAGCCATTGCCACAGGACCAGGACCAGCAGCGCCTCGCAGACCACGAGCGCCAGCTTCATCGCCTCGGGAGATTCGTGCAGGCTCGTCACGGCCCGAAAGAACCACTGCGCCACCGGCGGGTACGGGCTCGGCACGCCGGGGTTGTTCACCCGCCTGGTGTGTGGGCTGTGGATCCACGCGAGTGCCGGGTCGCTCGGCAGGGTGTCGTACGGATTCAGGCCAGCGCGCTGCACTCTGGCATCCCACAGATAGCGGTAGACGTCGGCCCCCTGGCCCACCGGCGCCACCGCCAGCGGCATTCGCCAGCCGAGGGCCAGCAGGAGCGCCCCCAGCAGGACGGCTCTCGAGGGATGCTGCTGGCGGAACAGGGCGCGCATGGTCATCGCGTACCCAACCGAAGCCATACCGAGTAGCGAAAAGAACAGCAGCGAACCGTCGGCCGGCGACCAGCGCCGCAGCAGCACGAAGGCGGCGCCGATGAGCGCACCATGCGCGGCCACGCGTGCCGTGTTCACGGTGTGTCCTGGCGGCTCGGCTGCGCTGTCGTCTGGGCCCCGCTCAGCGACCACGATTGCAGACAGGCGGCGGTCCTGGGTGCGAGCGACCGATCCTCGCGCAGCATGGCCGCGAGGCGCTCGAGATCGCCGGACACATCAACGTCGAACCATTCCCCGGTCAGCCGCAGGGTGAGCTGAAGAGCCGCCGCATTGCTGGCCAGCGACGCCAATGCGCCACCCGTGCCCATCGGCCGAGGATCGAACAGGCCCTCGTGCGACGCCGTGGCCCCGACCAGGTAGTACCCGCCGTCGTCGGTCGGACCGGCGACGACGTCGTGGGTCGACAGGGCCTCGAATGCATCGTCGAGCAGGCGGGCGGGCAGGTGGGGACTGTCGCTGTTGAAGGCCAGCACGCGGCGTGGTCGGTCGCGCGTGAAGGTGGCAAAGACCGACGCCAGCGCCGCGGCCAGACCCGCGCCCTCCTGCGCGACGGCGGTGACCAACGGCGGCAGGAGTGGCATCAGGTCGTCGAGATCGCCGGCGGGCGCCATGACGGCGACGGCGGTATCTTCGAGCGAGAGTCCGAGCGCCAGCGTGTCGCTCAGCAGACAGCGGTACAGGTCCACGATGGCGGCGCTCGAGTAGGTCGCAGACAGCCGCGTCTTGACGCGCCCCGGGCGTGGAGCCTTGGCCATCACCACGAGGACCCGGTCAGGCCAGCGCGTCACGATGTCTTGCCTGGCGCGCGGGCGCGCCCTTCCTTGAACCGATACTTGGCAATCCCCGAGAAGATGCACCAGGCCGCGCCGAGCGACCCGTGGACGGTGCCGGTGATCTTCGACGTGCCGATGCGCGGGTGATAGCTCACCGGGACTTCGGCGATGCGATAGCCGCGGGCGGCGCCCTTGACGATCATCTCCACGGGCCAGCCGTAGGTCTGCTCCTGCAGACACAGGGCGCGCAGCATCTCGGGGCGGGCGGCGCGAAACGGCCCGAGATCGGTCAGCGACACGCCGCACGCCGCCCTGATCGCCGCAGCCGCGACGCGATTGCCGAGAATGGAATGCCATGGCAACGCGCCCGCGGCCCGAATGCCTGCCAGGCGTGAGCCCAGCACCAGGTCGGCGCGGTCGTCGAGGATCGGGGCGAGCAGCTGCGGCAGTTCCGCCGGACGATCGCTGTAGTCCCCATCCAGGAAGACGACGACATCCGATGCCGGGTCGATCGCGTCCAGGCCCGTCAGGCAGGCCCGGCCGTAGCCCCGGCGTGGCTCGCGAATGACGCGAGCACCTGACGCGGCGGCTACCTCGCGCGTGCCGTCGGTGGACTCGCCATCCACGACGATGACCTCGGCGACGATGTCCCGCGGCAGGTCGGCGATCACCCGCCCTATCGCGCCCGCCTCGTTGCGAGCCGGAATCACCACGGAGACGCGCATCAGCCTGGTCACCAGAGTGGAAGATGCCGATAACGGCGGGCCAGCCAACCGTCAACACCCCACGTCCGTCCCGACGGCGCCAGAGCCAGCGCAAACGCCGCAATCATCGGAAACAACAACTCCCAGATCCAGGCCGTGCCCCACTCCGAGACCCAGAGCGAGGTCAGGAACAGTGCGGCTCCAAGCGCGATCGGACGCGTCACGGCGCCGAGTATCAGACAGACGCCAAACGTGATCTCGGTGAGCGCCTGCAGCGGCGCCGCGACCGACGCGTTGGCGGCCATCAGCGACATGACCGACTTCCAGGCGTCAGGCGCCCTTCCCTTGGTCAGGTAGACCTCGATCAGGTCGGCGTAGCCCTTCGGCGTGTACAGGCCCTTGCCGTAGTTCTCGAAGAAGACCCAGACAAACAACAGCCCGAGGCCGATGCGCACCACGGCGAGCGCCTGCTGCCCGCTGATCGCGCCGCGTGGACTCGCACCGTCGGACATACGATCACCTTTCACAGTGGCGCGCCTGCATGCACGCCACAGCATACTGCGCGTCGCCGCCGCGGGTGCCCTTTCGAGCGTCGCGTCGCCGACCACGCTGCGGGACAGAGTGCAATTGCTGAGCCCGGCGTGCCGTCACGTCGTAGGATTGCTTCCGGAGGAATTCAATGCGCCGTGTGCTCCTGACTGTTGCGTGTGTCACCTGTGTCCTGTCCCTCACCTCGACCGGCCTGTCCGCCGACGTCCGCAGCGACCAGCGCGTCCGGTTCCAGCTTGGGGGCGCGGTCGGGAAGCTCGTCAACATGTTCGGCGGCAAGGGCGCGCGCGAAGGCGTGACCTCGATGGTGGCCGTCAAGGGCAGTCGCAAGGCGACGATGTCGGATTCCACCGGGCAGATCATCGATCTGACCGAGGAGAAGGTCTACGACGTCGACGTCAAGAAGAAGACCTACACCGTCACCACGTTCGCAGAGTTGCGCCAGCAGATGGAAGAGGCCAGGCGCGATGCCGAAAAGGCTGCGCAGCGCGAGCGACCCAGCGAGCGGGCCGCGTCGGCCGAGAAGGACCCGAACGCCAGGGAGTACGACGTCGACTTCGCCATGAAGAACACCGGCGTGGCCAGGACGATCAACGGCTTCGACACCCAGCAGACCGTGGTGACGATCACCGTGCGGGAAAAAGGCAAGACGTTGAATGACTCCGGCGGCATGGTCATGACCACCGACCTCTGGACCGCGCCCAACGCACCGTCGACCAGAGACCTCGCCGAGTTCGACATGAAGTTCGCGCAGAAGCTGTACGGCCCGATGGTCGTGGGCGCCTCCGCGCAGGACATGGCGATGGCGATGGCGATGTATCCACAGATCAAGCCCGCGCTCGACAGGATGCGCGCCGAGGGCACCAAGGTCGAAGGCACCGCGATCCTGACCGACGTCAGGATGGAAGCGGTGCCGCCCGGCACCGCGAATCAGACGTCCACGGCCGTCCCGGCCGCCGAGGAGCCGAAGAAAAAGGGGTTTGGTGGCATGCTCGGCGGACTGAAGAAGATGGCCGAGAAGGGCAACAGCGACGCGCCGCCGCAGCGCGCCATCATCATGACGACGTCGGTCGAGTTGACCAGGCTGACGACCGACGTCGATGCGGCCAGCGTCGCGCTGCCGGCCGGGTTTACCGAGAAGAAGTAAGGTGCAGCCGGCCGAACGCTATCGCTTACCCTGGTAACGGCGGCGCGGCCGGCGCGGTGGTGGGGCGGGAGCCGCGACCTCGCGGGGTGGACGGAGGAAGCCCCAGACGTCCAGTCCGCTGGTCGGCTCCCGGAACTGCTCGACCACCTCAAAACCCATGTGTCCGTAGAATGCGACGTTGGCTGCGCGGGTCGTCTCGAGGTACACCGGCAGCCGGCCCGGATCCGCCTCAGCGAAAACGCTTTGCAGCAAGTCTCGGCCGAGGCCGCTGCCCTGCGCCTCGGGACTGACACCCAGCACCATCACGTACCAGTGCGGCCCAGGCGCGTGCCGATGGTGCATCGGCTCGGCCGCCTGGGTGACGCCAAAGAAGCGCGCGGCGGCCTCCGGGCCGATGAGATCGGGCAGCTGTGCCAGACCTCCCGCCTCGGCACGGCTGGGCGTCACGTCGGTCTCCCCGGGCGGGAGCGCGATGACCGCGCCACCGGGCGCCTCGTTCACGGTGCCGAACTGCAGACCGTAGTGAAGCGCCGCGCCGAAATGGGCAGCCGACCGGCGGAGCCGTTCCTCTTCATCCGGAAAGACGTACTTCTGCAGCGGATCGTCCTGGAATGCGCGCGCGAGGACCTCTGCGGCCCCTGCGACGCTCTCGTGCGACACCCGCTTCACTTCTGATCTCGATGCCATTCACTCTCCTCGGAGCTGGCTGGCTCGAGAGAAACCGGCGCGGTCTCTCGAAGTCATCAAGTTCCGCACCTGGCCGATGACCGTCGTCGGAGCCCTAGTTTGCACCAGAAGGTCGCCGCGCGGTGCGGACTCGGTCCACAGGAGTCGACGCGGCTACCTGATGATGGGATGACGTGAGGTGCCTCGGCGGGCGGCCGTGGCACTCGACAGCTCGCCAGGACGGCGGCCGGAGCATGAGCGTGGGGCACCGGGGAACGCCCCGGTGCCCCACGCTTTCACAAGGAAGACGACCTTCTGGCGTAGCTGCTGGCTGCCCAACCCACCGCCATTGGCCATTCGGCCGGCTCCTTGAACCACTCTGAGTAAGAGCAAACAACATGCCGTGGTGGATGTGCAGCGCAGGCCATGTACCGGTCGTCTCGTCGTCGATGTGGTTACGCAGCGCGTAACCGTCTTACGCCCCACGTAATCTGGCCGTGGCTCTGCGCTCGGGGCCGCAGCGCGGACGCACAGCACGGAAGGGCGCCGACATGCGGGGACACGACGGCACCCTCCCGGCTGCAGCAGGAGACGTGACGATCGAACGCGGAGCCAGGCGGACGCACCGCCGACCGCCCGCACTCGCACCGGCCACGGCTCCAGCCCCGAGTCCTACCAGAATTTGCGCGAGATGTTGAAGCCGATGAACCAGTCGTCCTTGCTGCCGCCACGCGCAACCTGCGCCATCGTCGACGCAAGACCGCGGGAGGCATTGAGCTGGAAGGCGTGGCCCCCCGCCCGCATCTCGATACCGACGCTGGCGTGGGTCGCCCCAGGATCGAATCCGCCCACGCGCGGTGCCGCCTCCGCAACCAGGTAGGCGCGGCGGCTGACGCGCACGCGAGCGCCTACGCCAATCAGGAAGGTGTCGTTGTCATCGGCCAGTTCCCTCGGCAGGGTGTTGGTGTTGTGGATCCAGGTGGGCTCGACGTATACCGCGCCGACCCTGCCAATCTCGCGCGACACGACCAGGCCGAGCCCGGGTGAGTAGCTGTCGCGGAAGTTGTTGGTGCCCTCGGAGGTCAGATTCAGCGCCAGCCCCACCGGCGACCGGCCCTGCCCCATAATCTGCTGCTGGACGAAGAACTGGATCGTCCGGTCGCTGGTGCGCAGCACGCCGACTTGTGTCCCTCGCCACAGCCCGTATCGCAGTTCGAGCCCGATCAGGCCGCCCGCGTCCAGGCCGAACAGGTCCGCCGCCAGGTCGCCGAAGTCGCCATCGCCGAGCGGCCGGCCGAACCGGTGTGTGACACGGAAGGCGAACTTCCCCTTCGGCATGCGTAGCGTGGTCGGCAACGCCACGATGGTGAAGTCGGGCTGGGCCAGATTCACGTCCTCGTCGTCGTCCTCGTCTTGCGCGACCGCAGCGGCCGCCGCGTCTACGTCCTTCGGGTCGTCGCGAGCCACGTCGGGTGCATCCAACCCCGCAGGGGCTGCACCGTCGGCAACGGTGGGGGTCGGCGCAGACGCGGTCTGGCCTTGCTGGGCAAGCGCTGACTGCGCGCTCGCGGCCAACGTCAGCGCGGTGACGAGAATGATGGTCTTCATGTGCCCCTCAGTTGTTCTGTGCGCCCTGGTCAATCCAGCGGCGGATGAT
Organism: Luteitalea sp.; assembly: GCA_046593715.1. Classification (GTDB taxonomy): domain Bacteria; phylum Acidobacteriota; class Vicinamibacteria; order Vicinamibacterales; family Vicinamibacteraceae; genus Luteitalea. Next base: position 41,477 of record JBKJQW010000111.1, on the reverse strand, counting down.
GAGCATCTGGCCCTCGGTGAGGAACGGTCCGGACGTACGGGGCATCCGCTGGCCGACGATATCGCCGCCCTCGAGCTTCTGTACCAGGTAGCTGTTGGCGGCATCGCCTGCCACGACACGAACCGCGCCAGGTCTCTGCACGCTGCTCACGCCGATCAGCTGCGCGTATGCCACATCTGGCAGCAGGTTCAGATTGGCGGCAGGCACGCGGCCCTGGTTGGTGTGGCACTGCGTGCAGGCAACGCGACCGGAACTGTCGGTACTGGCGAAGATGTTCTGCGCGATGCTCGAGAACGTGGGCGTCAACGACGGTGACGGTCCAGCAATGTCGGCCAGCTTCTCATCGCAGCCCGACGACGCCAGGGCACTTACCCACACGGCCAGCGCGACGCGTGCACCCAGACGAGGCCTCACGGCGTCACCGCCGTCACGACCAGCGTGCCAATCATGTCGTCGTGACCCTTGCCGCAGTCCTCGGTGCACAGCACCTCGTAGGTCCCTGCGGTCGATGCCACGAACTCGACGTCAACGGTCTGACCCTTCGGAATCTCCTTGTCCACACCAAACTTCTTGATGCCGATCCCATGCAGGCGGTCCGTCGATGTCACGCGCAGCAGCACGCGTTCCCCTTGCTGGACCTGAATCGTGGACGGGTCGAAATCGTACCTGCTGGCCTTGACCTCGATCACGCGCGCCGGCTGCTCTGACGCCATCGTCACCATCAGGCCCAGCGCAACAAACGGCACGCACAGCGCACGGCGGCGCCACTCGTTCTGATGCACGGAAGTGCCCTCCATGCCGAGCGCATGCGCAAGGAACATGCCGGCGCGGGGAGCGCGCCTGGCGCGCTGGTTCCAGGCACGGCGGCCGGTCGATGCAGACGAAGACCGAAAGCGCTTACGCATTACGTAAGGACCGCCCACGTCAGAGTTCCTGGAATCGGCGTGGCGTGGCCGGTCAGTCGATGCCGTGTTTGTTGAGGTAGTGCGAGAGCGCACGCTGGCTGATGCCCAGCGTGTCGGCCGCGTCCTTCTTCACACCGCCGGCCGCGCGGAGGGCCCCCAGGATCGACTCGCGTTCCGCCCAGGAGACGTTCTCGTGCAGCCGTCCGGACGGCAGACCCGTGCGCTCGCTCTGCGCTCCCGGCATGAGCAACACGAGATCGCGCGTGATCGACGACCCCGTGGCGAGCACCACGGCGCGTTCGATCGTGTTCTCGAGTTCCCGCACGTTCCCGGGCCACCCGTAGTTGACGAGCGCGTCGAGCGCGCCGTCCTCCATTCGAAGCTCGGGCTTACCGAGCGACGAGGCGATGCGGCGCGTGAAGTGCTCGACCAGCAGCGGCACGTCCTCGCGACGCTCGCGCAGCGGCGGGATGCGGATCGGGATCACGTTGAGGCGGTAGTACAGGTCGTTCTGGAACTTGCCCTCGGCGGCCAGGGACTGCAGATCGCGGTTGGTGGCCGCGATCACCCGCACGTCCACGCGCTGGGTGCGCTCCGCACCAAGGGGCTCGAACTCCTTCTCCTGCAATACGCGCAGCAGCTTGGCCTGCACGTTGCCGCTGATCGTGGCGATCTCGTCCAGGAAGATCGACCCGCCGTCGGCGAGGGCGAACCGTCCCTTGCGCGCGTTGACGGCACCGGTGAAGGCGCCGCGCACATGCCCGAACAGCTCGGACTCGAGCAGGCCCTCCGGCAATGCGGCGCAGTTGACGCGGATCAACGGCTGCGCTCGTTCGGCACTGCGGTCGTGGATGGCCCGCGCCACCAGCTCCTTGCCGGTTCCGGTTTCTCCGGTGATCAGCACGGTGCTGCGGCTGCGGGCGACCAGCTCGACGCGCGCAATCACGTCCTGCACGGCGCGACTGTGTCCGACGATGCCGTACTGGCCGAACTGGGCTTTCTGCTCCGAGAGCAGGTAGCGCAATCGGCTGCGCGACTGCTGGTCCTCCACGGCTCGACGCACGCTCACCAGCAGTTCGTCGATGTCGAACGGCTTCTGCAGGTAGTCGCGGACCCCCAGCTTGATCGCCTCGACGGCGTTGCGCACCGTGCCATGCGCGGTCATCATCAGGACGCCCGGACGCTCGGCCTCGGGCGAGGTCGCCTGCAGCTCCCGCACCACGTCCATCCCGGTGAGACCCGGCATCAGATAATCGACGATCAGCACGTCGAACTGGCGTGCGCCGAGTAGTCGGAGGGCCTCCTGCGGCGACGAGGTGGTGGTCACCTCGTGCTCGTCCTCCCGCAATGCCCGGCCGAGGGTCTTGAGGATCTTCTCTTCGTCGTCGACGAGCAGCACCGTGCCGTGGGTCATCGATCGATCTCCTCGTGCGGCAACGTGATGCGAGCGACGGCGCCCTCTCCCGGCGTGCTGGTCAAGGTGATGGTGCCTCCGAGGCCCTCGATGATGTTGCGGGCGATGGCCAGGCCAAGGCCCGTGCCCGTGCGGCGGGTGGTGAAATAGGGCTCGAACACCTGGCTCGCGACGCCTGGCTCCACGCCCGTCCCCGTGTCGGCGACCTCGATCACGATGGTGCTCTCTGCACGCCGCGTGCCGACGGTGACCAGGCCCTCACCTGGCGCGGGGTCAGCCGCGCGCACCGCCTCGCGCGCATTGGCAATCAGATTGACCAGCACGCTGCGGAGTCGGTCGGCGTCGGTACGTACGGCATCGGCGGCGTCGTCCAGGTGCAGCGACACCGGCGGATTGGGCTCGGCGGCCATGCAGGCGGCCACGGCCTCGCGGCAGACGGCGTGCAGCGACGCCGGAGCCACGTCAAGGTGCACCGGCCGCGCGAAGTCCAGCACGTCGCTGACGACGCGGTCCAGGCGCTGCACCTGCTCTTCGATGTCGACCGCGGCTTCGGAGACCAGGAGATCGTCGCGACGTCGCAGGCCACGCAGCGCACCGCGCACGATCATGAGCGGGTTGCGGATCTCGTGCGCGATGACCGTTGACAGCCGCCCCAGGGCGGTGAGCCGCTCGCGCTCGGACGCCTGCTGCTGGAAGCGCGCGATGGCCGTGGTCATGGCATCGAAGGTCCCGGCGAGCACGCGCACGTCTTCGTCGTCCCAGACGCGCGTCGAGCGTGGCGGCGCCGGCGTCAGCATGCCGGTGCGGGCCATCTCGCGCATGGACGTGGTCAGCGCCGAGAGCGGGCGCGTGATGGTCCGCGCTACCGCGTAGCTGGCCAGGCTGGCCGTCAAGGCGGTCAGCACCGCGATGACCGCCAGCGCGATGCGCACGCTGCGAAGCGTGGCGTCGGCCTCCTCGGTCGAACGCAGCACCACGAGCCTCGGCTGGCCGCGGCCCTCGGCCACCTCGCCGGGCATCGGCTGCAGCGCGAACCGATGCCAGGCATAGCGGGTCGGGCCGATCTCGACGATGCCGGCGTCGCGGTCGAGCACCGGCGCCAGCGCGGGCGACACCGCCGGGCCGATCGAGGACGCGAGCACGGCCGGGCCAATCGCGAACGCGAGCTCGCTGCCGGTCGCGGCTCGCAGCTCGCGCGCCTGAGCGTCATCGAGCAGCATACCGACGCTCAGCAGACCGAGCTGCTCGGTGGGATCGAAGCCAATGACGATCGGCACGCTCACCAGTTGCAGGATGCCGCGCGGGTGCGCCATGGTCGCAAGCGCGGCGGGTGCGCCCGGTATGATGCCGTCCGGGGCAAGCCGGCGCGTCGCCACGTCGCCGCGAGCATCGCCTGCCGTGAAGACCGATGCGCCTGTCGCGTCACTGACGATCAGCACATCCGCCCCGATCTCGTCGCGGTAGCTCGCGACGATCGGCGCGATGGTCGGCGCGTCACCGGTGGACAGGGCCGCCTTGAGCTTGGGCAGGTCGGCGACCAGGCGCGCCAGCCGCGTCGAGGTCTCGAGCAGCAGCCGACGCTGGCGCTCGACCAGGGTGATGGTCTCGTCGAGCCGCTGGGCCATGGCGTGTTCATGCTCGCGCGTCAGCCGCACGCTGACAAACAACATCGCGCCGCCAATCGAGGCGATCGAGAGCACGACGCACACCAGGAACAGGCGATTGGACAGCGAGCCGAGCGTGCGCATCACGGCACCGGGAAATCTGCCACCGAGGTCTCACCAGCCCGGACGACGACCTGCCGATTGGCACGCACCTCGCCCTCGTACCAGCCTGCCAGCATGTACGTGCCGGCCGGCACCGGTGGCAGCTGGAACGTGCCGTCCGGCTGCGTGACGGCGAAGTAGCGGTGGGAGAAGACCAGGATGAAGGCGCTCATGTGCGAATGGATGTCGCAGAACACGCGCACCACGCCAGGCCGATCGAAGCGCACCGCCTTGGAGCGGCCGACAGCGTACCGCCCGAGGTCGAAGCGGCGGGCCGGAGAGAGCGAGAACACGTTGTGGTAGATGCGGTCGCTGTTTGGGAAGTCCACGGTGGTGCCCGTGCGGATGGCCAGGACATGCGGAACAAACGTCTCGTTGCGCTGGTCCAGGCGTTCGCGCCCGGCAGCCGGCTCCTCGAACGCCGCCGACGGCGCCACCTCCAGATACACCACACCGGCGCGCGGCTGGCGGGTGCGCGGGACCGACCGCGGTTCGATCAGCGCGGGGCGGCGGTCGTCGGCACCGCCCGCCGGCAGCAGGAATCGTCCGCGCACCACGCCAGTCGTCGATTGCGCCTGGGCCTGGGCAGGCATGCCGCACAGCAAGGTGGCCAAGAGCAATATCGGCCGTCGGTGCGGACTCAGAACCACGTGACCACCTGCGCCACGCCGATGTCGCTCGCTCGCACGCGCCCACCGTCGCGGCGGTTCCGCTGCCAGCTTGCCTTCACGAGCACGTGGCGATGCACGGTCCAGCCACCACCGAGCTCCACCCGCGTGACGTCGGCATCCCAGGTGCGAGCGCCAAGGGTTGTCGTGATGGTCGAGAAGCCGAGACGATCGACGCGTCCAGCTGCGTACAGCCCTGGCCACAGCTTGTAGCGGGCTTCGACCATCGCGGCAGTCGCGCTCAGGTCGCGTACGGACTGGACGCTGAACGCCGGCTGCTCCCACCGATTCCACACAGCCTCGCCGCGTATCAACCAGCGGTCGCGCGAGAGCTCGACATCGGCGCCGTAGACCTGCTGACGATGGCTCCGCAATCGCCCCGGACCCGGCAGTGACGAGGTGAGCGACTTGGCAAGGTAGGCACCGCTGGCCACCGAGGCCGCCAAGGTGACTGCCGGGTGCGGCGCGTAGGCCACGCGTGCGGCAAGCTGTGGACCACCGTTGTCGTCGGAGAGCCGCGGGTTACCGACCGTGCCCTGGGTGATGGCGCCGTAGAGCGTGACGGGATCCCGCTGCCACCGCACCTGCACGCCCGTGTCCCAGCGCAATGCGTTGGCGATGGGCAGGCCGGCCGCCTGGCTCGGGTCGCCGATGGAGTAGTTGGCCAGCCAGCCACGCCCTCGCATCCGCGCCAGTTCGTCGGGCGAGGCCGGCAGGGCGTCGGGCCGGATCGAGGTCAGGTACTGAAACGCGAGCGGCATCCCGATCAGCGGGTTGTCGGCCACGTAGAGGCGGCGCGGAAACGACCCGAAGGTCGGGGGGATGCGGCCAGCGTGGATATCGAGGGCCTGGGAGAGCCACGGCCGGACCCGGACATACAGCGCGTACGCCTCCGGGCGGTCCAGCTGCAGCGTACGCACTTCGGTGACCAACGCGATGCGTCGTGAGAGCGTCACTTCACCGACCAGCGAGAGGCGCAGCGAGCGCACCGTGCTGTTCTCGTAATCGGAAAAATTGAACCAGCCTTCCTCCCGGGCCGTGGTCGTCGACATCGCGGCGCTCGCCTCGCCAGACAGACGTACGTGCTCGGCAAACCAGCCGGCCGGTTCGGGCGGAGCCTCCTGCGCCACGCAGGGCGTCGCGCCGGCGGTGGCCGCCAACAGCAACATCGCGCGCAACCAGGAGGACATGGCACAGAGCATACGGCTATGCTCGCCAGATGCGTGTCCTGGTGCTCGGGGGCGGAGTCGTGGGTGAGGCCGTCGCATGGGATCTGACCCACGTGGCACCGGTTGCCGAGGTGACGGTCGCGGACGTGGACGCGCACCGCCTGCAGGCCGTCGCGCAGCGGATGGCCGTGCACACACGCCAGGCCGACCTCCGAGACCCGCTCGTCGTGCAACGGCTTGTTGCCGACGCCGACGTGACGGTCGGCACGCTGCCGAGCCCCTTGGCCTTTGCCGTGCTCGAGCAGATGGCGCAACTCGGTCGCCGGCACGTCGACGTCAGCTTCCTGGCCCAGGACCCGCGTGCCTGCGACGCCTTGGCGCGTGCCTCCGGCGCGGCGATCGTGTACGACTGCGGCGTGGCCCCGGGATTGAGCCACGTCCTTGTCGGCGGGGCGGTGCGCTTGCTGGCGCGTACCGAGACGGTCCGCATCGACGTCGGCGGGCTGCCGGAGGTGCCGCAGCCCCCGTTCTGGTACAAAGCGCCATTTGCGCCTGCCGACGTCCTCGAGGAGTACACCCGTCCGGCACGGTTGGTGAGGGCGGGACGCAGCATCACCTTGCCCGCGCTCAGCGAACCAGCCCTCATCGACGTGCCCGGCGTCGGCCAGCTGGAAGCGTTCAACACCGACGGCTTGCGCAGCCTCGTCGACACCGTGGCGGCCGAGGCAATGGTCGAGCGGACGCTCAGGTATCCGGGACACCTGGCGGCGATGCGCGTGATCAGTGACGCCGGACTGCTGGAGAGCACGCCTGTCCTGATCCACGGGCGGCCGGTGTCGCCGCGCGATCTGACGGCCGCGGTCCTCTTCCCGCAATGGCAGTACAGCCCCGGCGAGCGCGACCTCACCGTGTTGCACGTCGAGGTCGCCGGTCAGGCCACCGACGGCACGCCACGCGCGTGGCACTGGCAGATGGTGGACCGCCCACCTGCCGACAGCCCGCTGAGCAGCATGGCGCGGACGACCGGCCTTCCCGCGGCCATCACCGCGCGCTGGCTGATGGATGGTCGAGTGCCGGCGGGCGTCCACCCCCCCGAGCGCCTCGGCCTGGACGGCCATGCCGAGGCCCTGCTGGATTCGCTCGCGGCGCGCGGCATACACGTCTCCCGCCTCGCCTAGCACCTTGCCCGTCGGTGGGCAGGCCCCCGACGGCTGTCACAGTGTCCGCTTCCGAACACTGATTGTCCGGCCCTGGACGCCCGGACCAGCGATGTGCCCGGAACGCGCACCGTTTCGCGGCACGGCGGTTGCTGTATTCAGGGCTGTGGATCGCCCCCTCGAAGCATCGGTCCGTCGTCGGGCCCAGGTGAAGCGCTGGCTGCCGGTCACGGCGGGCCTCGTCGTACTGGCGTCGGCGTTGGTCTGGGGCGCCGACCTCCTGCGACCGTCGGTCCGGCGCGATCGCATCCGTACGACCATCGTCGAGAGCGGTCCGCTCGAAGCATCCCTGACGGCCTCGGGCACCGTCGTCCCGGCCATCGAACACGTCATCTCCAGTCCGATCGACGCGCGCGTGCTCGCGGTGCTGCGGCAGGTCGGCGACCAGGTGACGGCCGGCGACCCCATCGTCCGCCTCGACACCAGCGACTCCGAGCTCGAAGCCGAGAAACTGCGCCAGAACATCGCCCTCAAGGGCAATGAGCAGGCGCGCATGCGCCTGACGCTGGAGTCGCAGCTGATTGAGATCGACGGCCACATCGCGTCCAAGGACCTCGAACTGCAGGCGCTGCGGTCGGCGCTGGCCAGCCACCTGGCGTTGTCCAGGGAGGGTCTGCTATCGCAGGAGGCGCTGCGTGAATCGGAGCTGAAGGTCGCGCAGGCCGCCGTCGACCTCGGCCGCCTGAAGCAGAGTCGCGTCAACGCGGGCGCGACCAATCGAGCGCAACTCGAAGGCTTGTCCCTGCAGATGCAGTCGCTGCGCGCCGAGGATGCCCAGCAACGGCGGCTGCTGGAACTGACTACCACCAAGAGCGACAGGAACGGCGTGCTCACGTTCGTGCAGGACGAGGAGGGCACGCTCGTACGCAAGGGCGACGTGGTGGCGCGCGTCGCTGATCTGACGGCCTTCCGTGTCCAGGCGACCACCTCGGACGTCAACGCCTCCCGGATCAGCGTGGGGCAACCGGTGACGGTCCGCCTCGACGATCTGGTCACCACCGGCCGCGTCAGTGTCGTCGAACCTCAGATGCAGAACGGGGCGTTGCGCTTCCAGGTGGCGCTGGACACGCCCGATGCGGCGTGGCTGCGATCGAACCTGCGCGTCGACGTCCAGGTCATCACCGATCGCAAGGCGCGCGTGCTGCGTGTGGCGCGCGGCCCGTTCGCCCAGGGTGGCGGTGCGCAACAGGTGTTCGTGCTGCGAAACAACCGCGCCTACCGCACGCCGATACGCCTGGGCGTCTCCAATTTCGACTGGTTCGAGGTCGTGGACGGCCTCGCCGCCGGCGACCACATCATTGCTTCCGACATGCGCGACTACGAGTCGGCGCCGGAGCTGAGAGTGAAGTGACTCCCGTCATGATCCATCTAGAGCAGATCAACAAGGTGTACCGGACCGATCGTATCGAGACGGTCGCGCTGGCCGACATCAACCTTCACATCGAGCAGGGCGAGTTTGTCTCGATCATGGGCCCGTCCGGCTGCGGCAAGAGCACGCTGCTGAACCTGATGGGCCTGCTCGACGAGCCGAGCGACGGCAGGATCCGCCTCAACGACTGCTGGGTCGAGTCGTATCGGGACCGCGACCTGGCGAAGATGCGAAACCGCGACCTCGGCTTCATCTTCCAGACCTTCCACCTCATCCCCGACCTGAAGGTGGTGGACAACGTGGAGTTGCCGTTGCTCTACCGCGCCGGGTCGGCCAAGCACCGTCGCCAGCTCGCGCTGGCGGCGCTCGACCGGGTGGGCCTGACCTCGCGCGTCAACCACTTTCCGTCGCAGCTGTCCGGTGGCCAGCAGCAGCGCGTCGCCATCGCCCGCGCCATCGTCGGCAAGCCGATCGTGCTGCTGGCCGATGAGCCGACGGGCAACCTGGACTCGGCGATGGGCGACGAGGTGATGGGCATTCTCGAGACACTCAACAAGGACGGCACGACGATTGTCATGGTCACGCACGATCCGCAGAAGGCCGAGCAGACGCACCGCATCGTGCGGCTGTTCGACGGCCGGCAGGTCCAGTGAGCACGACATGTTGACCAACTACCTGAAGCTCGCGTGGAAGGTGCTGCAGCGCCGCAAGGTGTTCACCGCCATCAGCCTGTTCGGTACCAGCTTCACGCTGGTCGTGCTCACCGTGGCGGTGGCGCTGTTTGACCACACGCTGTCGCCGATGCCACCCGAGGTGCACCTGGATCGCACTCTGGTGATGAATCGGGCGCGCATGCAGGGCGACGGCAATACCTGGCAGGGACCTCCGGGCTACAAGCTCGTGAACGACTACGCCCGTCATTTGCCGGGTGTCGAGCTGATGACGGTGCAGACCGAAGGCTCGCTCGCGACCTCGTTCGTGGACGGGCGCAAGATCGAGTCGACGCTGAAGCACACCGACGCCGAGTTCTGGCGCGTGTACCAGTTCGCGTTCCTCGAGGGCAGCGCCTACGGTGGCGCCGACGTCGACTCGGCACGCCTGGTCATGGTCATCAACGAGACCAGCCGCACACGGTTCTTCGGCGAGGCGTCGGCGCTCGGTCGCTACATCGATGCCGATGGGCAGCGGTTCCGCGTCATTGGCGTGGTGCGGGACGTGCCATCGCTGCGGACCCCGTCGGCTGACCTGTATGCGCCGCTCAGCACGCAGAAATCGAAGGGCTGGCAGGAGGAGTACCTGGGAGAATTCACGCCGGCGTTCCTGCTCGCGCAGAACGCCCGCCCCGAGGACGTCCGCGCGGAACTGCACTCGCGCATGGCGACGTGGAAGTCCCCCGAGAAGTCGAACTGGAAGACGCTCTCGGCCAACCTCGAAACACCGTTCGAGGGCATGGGCCGGAACCTCTACCCGGGCGACACCGAGTTCACCAGGACGTACGGCGGGTTCCTGACGATGCTGCTCGCCGGAGCGTCGCTGATGTTCATGGCGCTGCCGGCTATCAATCTCGTCAACCTGAACGTCAGCCGGATCATGGAACGCGCCCCCGAGATCGGCGTACGCAAAGCCTTCGGTGCGTCCAGCCGCACCCTCGTCGTGCAGTTTGTCGTGGAGAACCTGGCTCTCACGCTCATCGGCGGAGTGATCGGCTTCCTGCTGGCCGGCTTCGTGCTGCGGTCCATCAACCAGAGCGGCCTGATCCCGTACGCCGCCCTGACGCTGAACCTCCGCATCTTCGTCTGGGGCATCGCCCTGGCCGTCGTCTTCGGCCTGCTCTCCGGCGTGTACCCGGCCTGGCGGATGTCGCGCGTCCACCCCGTGGTCGCGTTGAAGGGAACGAGGTAGTCCATGGCGCTCCACCTGCTGAAGCTGATCTGGAACCGCAAGCGCGCCAACTTCCTCATCATCACCGAGATCCTGCTGTCGTTCCTGGTGCTCGCGGCGGTGACGACCGTGGCGGTCCACTACTGGCGCAACTACCAGGCCCCGCTCGGGTTTTCCTACGAGCGGATCTGGGATGTGCTGGTGCGGGTACCCCGTGGTATCGAGAGCACGCCCGAGGAAGACCGTGAGCGCTTTGCGCGGATGCAGCGCTTGATCGGCGCCGCCCGCCAGATGCCGGAGGTGGAGTCGATCGGCCATTTGCAGCTCGGCACGTTCCGGAACTGGCAGTGGAACAGCGACCTCACCCTGCAGGACGGACGCCGCGTGGAGTACAACGGCAACCGTGCCGACGATGAACTGGCGCGGACGCTGTCGATCAGGGTCATCGAAGGCCGCTGGTTTTCGCGCCAGGATGTCGGTCAGCACTGGGATGCCATCGTGATCAACAAGCGGATGGCCAGGGAGGTGTTCGGCGAGGCTCGCGCCGCAGGTCAGGTGATGCCTACCGAGCAGCGCCCGCCCAGGCCCGGCGACGACCAGGCCAGCCGTCCCCAGCGCGTGGTCGGGGTCATCGAGGACTTCCGGCAGTTCGGCGAGTATTCGACACCGTCCAATTACCTGATCGTGCGCAACGACATCGTCACGGCGGCGGCCGAGCCCGCCGCAGGGACGGCTGCCGATGCGGCACATGCCCAGACGCCCGCGGCCGCACCACGGCCCGGGGGAGCTCGAGCGGAACTGCCAGGGGTGCTCTCGGTCCGCGTCCGTCCCGGCGTCACCGCGGAGTTCGAGGAGCATCTGGTCAAGACGCTCCAGGCCCAGGCCCCCGACTGGAGCTTCAGCATGAAGCCCACCGAAGACATCCGCACCGAGTACCTGCGCAAGAACTACCTCACGCCGCTCGCCATCCTCGGGATGCTGGCCGGGTTCCTGCTGCTGATGGTGGCCTTGGGCCTGAGCGGCGTGCTCTGGCAGAACGTCACCCAGCGGATCCGGGAACTCGGGCTGCGTCGCGCCAAGGGCGCCGACAGGGCGCGGATCAAGCGACAGATCTTCCTGGAGATTGCACTGATGACCGGCATTGCGATGACGGGGGGTGCCATCCTTCTCGCGCAGGTGCCGATGCTCGGCTGGCTGGGGCCGGTGCCGCCGGTGCTGTACGCCTTCAGCCTGGCCCTCTCGGCCGGGCTGCTCTTCCTGCTGACGTCGTTCTGCGGCTGGTACCCGAGCCTGTTGGCCACACGCATTCCGCCCGCCGAAGCGCTACGCCACGAGTGAGTCATGGGCTCCCACGTCCGTACCGACCTTGCGCCGATCCTGATTGCAGACGATGACGATGCCGTGCGGGCGTCGCTGGCCCTGCTGCTCAAGCAGGCCGGCTACCGCACTCATGCCGTCGGCACACCGCAGGCCGCGAGCGAGTGGCTGACCCACCACGCGTGCGCGCTGGTGCTGCAGGACATGAATTTTTCGCGCCGCACCTCTGGAGACGAGGGTCTCGAGCTGTTGCGCGCCATCCGCCTTGCGCACCCGGCGCTGCCGGTCATCCTGGTCACCGCGTGGGGATCGATCTCGCTGGCGGTGGCAGGGATGCGGCTCGGCGCCGCCGACTTCGTCACCAAGCCCTGGACCAACCCGGCCCTGTTGCAGACGGTGGAGACCGCGCTGCGGCTCGCGGGCACGGCCGACGGCCACGACGCGTCCCCGGTGTCGAGAGACGAGCTCGACGCGAGTTACGATTTCGACGCGATCGTGAGCGCCGACGCGCAGATGCTCAAGCTGTTGCAACTGGTGGGCCGCGTCGCGGCCACCGACGCCTCCGTGCTGATCACGGGTGAGAGCGGCACCGGCAAGGAGCTGATTGCCGACGCCTTGCACCGCAACAGCGACCGACGACGAAAGCCGTTCGTGAAGGTCAACCTCGGCGGCATCTCGGCCTCGCTGTTCGAGAGCGAGATGTTCGGGCACGTGCGCGGCGCCTTCACCGATGCGCGCCACGACCGGCAGGGTCGCTTCGACCTCGCCGATACCGGCACGATCTTCCTCGACGAGATCGGCGATCTCGACCCCTCCTCGCAGGTGAAGCTGCTTCGGGTCCTTCAGGATCGGACCTACGAGGTGCTCGGCTCCAGCCAGCAGCGGACCGTGGACGTGCGTGTCGTCGCGGCCACCAACCGGTCGCTGGCCGACATGGTGCGGCGAGGCGAGTTCCGCGAGGATCTGCTGTACCGCGTCAACCTGATTGCGGTGCACCTGCCGGCGCTGCGAGATCGGCCGGCAGACATCCCCGTGCTGGCCCACCGCTTTGTCCAGACCATCGCACAGCAGCAGGGACGCGAGTCGCTGGTGATCAGCCCGGCCGCGGCCAAGTGGCTGCAGGCGCTGCCCTGGCCAGGCAACGTGCGCCAGCTGAAACAGTGGATCGAGCGTGCCGCACTCGTCACGTCGGGCCGGGTCCTCGACGTGGACGACTTCCGCGCCACGTCGGACATGGAGGGCGTGACCCCGAGGAGCGCCTACGATCCGCTGCCACCGGTCGGCAGCATGACGATGGAGGAGATCGAACGGGCGATGATCCTCAAGTCGTTGCGGCACCATGGCGGCAACCTCAGCCGAGTGGCCGCATCGCTCGGTGTCAGCCGCGCCGCGTTGTATCGTCGGCTGGAGAAATACGGGATCTCGGCGTGACCCGCCCTCGGGCCAGCGCACTGCGGCGCGGCAGGCCCCGAGCGTGACCCTTCGCCGGCTGTTCTACGCGTATCTCCTGCTGTTGCACGCCATTGCCGCCTGGCTCGCCTGGCGCCTGGCCCGCCAATCAGCGTGGGGCCTGCTCGCCATCGAAGCCGGTCTCGTGCTGTCAGCCATCGCCGGCGCCTGGCTCGTGGGTCGCCTGCTCCGCGCCCACGCCCTCGTGCGCGAGAGCGCGCAGTTGCTGCAGGAGAACGACTACACCACCCGTTTCCGGTCAACCGGGCAGGCTGAGATCGACCGCCTGATCGAGATCTACAACCGGATGGCCGATGCACTGCGCGCCGAACGTGTCCGGGTTCGCGAGCAGCATCACTTTCTGCATAGCCTGCTGGAGGTGTCGCCGTCAGGTGTGGTGATTCTGGACCACGACGGCCGCGTCGACTTCCTCAATCCGGCGGCGGCCAGGCTGCTCGGGCCGGAGGCGCGGCCCGGCGTGCCATCGACTGCGCACGGAACGCCTCTCAGCGAGGTCATCGCGACGCTGGCGGGCACGCCGTCCGGGGTGGTGACCTTGCCAGGCGGGCGACGAGCCAAAGCTAGTCGCGGCAGCTTCATGGACCGCGGGTTCAGTCGCACCTTCCTGCTGGTCGAGGAGCTGACCGAGGAACTGCGACACGCGGAGAAGGCCGCCTACGAGAAGCTGATTCGGATGCTGTCCCACGAGGTCAACAACTCGGTGGCGGCGTCCAACTCGCTGCTCTCCTCCTGCCTGGTCGTCGCCGAGCAGTTGCCTGGCGAGAGCCGCAGCGACCTGGAGGGCGCGCTGCAGGTGGTGATGAATCGCACCACCCAGCTCGGCGCGTTCATGAAGGCCTTTGCCGACGTTGTTCGACTGCCTGAACCCCGCGTCGCACTTGCTGATCTGCACGAGCTGCTGGACCACCTGCGTCGGCTGATGAAGGCCGAGGCTGACCGCCGCGGCATCATCATCGACGTGGACCTGACGCCGGTGCCGGCGGTGCTACTCGACCGCACGCTGATGGAGCAGGCCCTGGTCAACATCGTCAAGAACGCGATCGAGGCGGCAGACCGCGGCGGCCATGTCGTGCTCAGGACCGGCGTTGCCGAGCGGCGGGCGTACCTGCAGGTCGAGGACAGCGGGGCCGGTCTGGCGCCGGAGGTGCGCGCGCACCTGTTCACGCCGTTCTTCAGCACGAAGGAATCGGGTCAGGGAATAGGGCTGACGCTGGTGCAGGAGATCCTGGCCCGCCACGGCTTCCCGTTTACGCTCGACGGACCGGCCGGTGGTCCGACGCGGTTCACGATATGGTTTCCGTGACGCCCCTCGCGCAAGTCAGCGCGTGGCTGCTCGCGCGACAGCGTCGGCCGGAGGCGCGGTGCCGGCCAGCCCCAGCTCTCGAGCGAGCGCGGATACCGCGCTCGCCTCGACGAGGTCTGCCGCGGGCGGTGACGCCAGCGCCAGCCGCAGGTGCTCGCGCGCCTCATCGCGATTGCCCAGGCGCGCATGGATGGCCGCCGCGTGGTACCGCAGCCGCCGCAGCCGCGACCCGGTGGTCAGCGCTTCCTCGATCCTGAGACGCGCCGTGTCCAGGTCTCCCGACAGGTAGGCCGCCCACGCATGCGCCTCGGCGCTGAGGATGTCTCGGCTGCCACGCGTCGCCTGCTGCGCCAGGGTCAACGCGCGAGGGAGGTCGCGTGCGTGCATCGCCAGGAACAACGCATGCTCGCGTGGTTCGGGCGTCTCGGTGGTCCACGCCGCGTCGGCACGGGCATACGCGCGTTCGGCTTCGGCCGCGCGGCCCCGGGCGGCCTCGACGTCGCCCAGTTGCGCAAACCACCCGGCAGTGGGCGCGATGTCCAGCGCCGCAGTCAGCGAGGCCGCGGCGCCGTCGAGATCGCCGATGCCCGCAAGGATGGCGCCGCGCTCGGCCAGCGCCGGTGGGTAATTCTGGAAGGTGTGCAGCGCGCGCTCCACCTCGAGGCGCGCCTGGGACCGGTGGCCGAGCTGGTGGTGCAGCGCGGCCAGTTGCACCGCGTGCCACGCCTGGGCTTCGCGGTCGTGGGGGCTCGTCGACTCGAGTGCCATGGCCATCGCCTGCAACGCGCCCCGCAGGTCACCCTGCAGTTCGCGCGCGTACGCAACGCGGGCATAGCCTGCCGCGTCCGGACGCAGTTCGGTCATGGCGTCGAACTGATCGAAGGCCTGCTGGTAATCGCCCTGCTCGAGGGCAGCGTCGCCAAGCACGCCGCGCAGCCAGGCGTCCTTGGGCTCCAGCGCGTTCAGGCGCGTGGCAATGCGTGACGCTTCGGCAAAGCGGTGCTGGCTGAGCAACACCGCGGCAAGCACCCGCTCGCCCTCGTAGCTGCTCCGCGTGGCCAGAGCCCGCCGGAGCGCGAGCTCCGCGGTGACGACCAGGCCGGCGTTCCCCGTGACCCGTGCCTCCCGCAGCGACAGCTCAGCCAGCCGGGCCGCTGCCGGGACGTCGGCCGGCGTGCCGTTGATGTAGGCCTGGAGACGCTCGCGTTCCGCGGTGATGGTCGCGGGACCGGTCTCGAGCGGGGTCCCGAAGTGGATGGGAGGACGGACCGCCGTCGCCGACGACGACCCGCCCCCGTACGTATAAATTCCCGCGATCAGCGCGCCGGCGATGGCGAGACCACCGGCCGCAGCCAATCGCCGACGCGCCGCCATCAGCGGTTCCCCGCGTGCGGGATGCCGAGGTACGGGAATACCTGGAGGTACGGAACGTCGTTGCCCGACACGCCGTCGCCAAGCTGGTTGTTCGGCGCGATGTTGAACGCCGGCGTGAGCGGGGTTGCGCCCGCCGCAGCCTGCAGCACGATATCGGTGACGTCGTCGCCGACGCGGCGCCCGTTGGGGAAGCCGGCGTTGTCGCCGCGCAGCACACCCATCGGGTCGGGCGTACGCGATGGCGGGATGCCCATGTTCAGTCGCAGCTGTTCCGAGGGAACGACACCCTGCGGCTGGTTCAGGCCAGGAATGCCCGTGAGGAAGATGGTGACCAGGTCCTGTCGCGGTGCCGCGGGCGAACGAACGCCGTAGAGCAGGTTGAGCAGCTTGGGCACTTCGGGGTCGAGCACGCGGTCAAGGGCCGCGGCGTCGGAGGTCGGGGAAATGGCGTTGAAGACGTCCTTACGCGCCAGATCGATGACCGCTTCGTTGACCAGCGGGTTGCCCAGGCGCGACACCTGCACCAGGTCACCGGAGTAGTCGATCTTACCGGCCGACCGGGTGGCGATGGCGCGACGGCTGTTGGTCGCCCACACCCCGATGATGCCGATGGGGTCGGACGGACCTGCCGGCATCGTGCCGGTCGGCGTCAGGTCGCGGATGGGCACCTGCAGCGCCAGCGAGCTGACGTTGAAGCCGGCGGTGCTGTCCTCAACCTGGCCGGAGCCAACGCCAAGGAGGTCGAAAATGGCCAGATCGACGTAGAAGCCTTCGTCACGGGGTCCCGCGAACGCGCGCATCCCGGTGGGCGGCAGCTGCTGTACGCCCCCGGCCAAGGCGCCGTAGTTGGGCGTGGAGCGCGGCCCGATGTTGGGCGGTGGCACTGGCAGACGTCCCGACAGCAGGGTGCGACGTCCGGTCCGGCGGGGACCGTCGATCCGCGTCAGGCTGTAGAACTGCCGGACGTTCAGGTCGGGATCGGCAATCGAGGTGACGGCTCCCGTGTTGTACAGGAATGTCGCCGGATTGGCGACTTCGGTCGTGAATTGCCACTGGAACGTAATGTCCTCGACTGCATCGCCGTTGTTGTCGATGTGCAGCTCGTAGGTGACGTTCGGGTCGAAGGGATAGAAGTTCGGACCACCATCCGGCTTCTGGAACGGGATCACGTTCGAGATCAGCGTGACCATCGTGGGCTCGTTGGGGTCCACGAATGCATAGACGTCGGTGTTGTCGGCGGACGGATCCTGGGCGATGAGCGGCGCTTCCCGATGACTGGATGCCTGCCCGGGCACCATTGCCCACCCCATCCCCACCGCGGCACAGAGCGCCGTTGCGAGCAGTTTGTTCATTGATTTCTCTCCTGGCGGCCGGGACTCCGGCCATCCAATCCTACGGAGCGCCGGCGCTGCTGGATGCATCCGGACCGCCCACACCACGGAGGTGTGCCCCACCCTCGCCATAGGGCTCTCGGCGGGACGCGTAGGTCTGGGCTGAGACGCAGTGGAGGTACAAAGGGATCCCCGATGACGCACCGAACAGCAGAGCTTGGGTCCCGCCATGACACGCCCCACGGCGACACGCACGCCCATGGAGGTGGCGCAGCGCTGCTCGAGGGGCCGGCGCGCTTGCGCGCCGCGTGGGGTGCCGCGTGCGTGTTGTGGAGCGCCACATTTCTGTTCATCCGCGTTGGCGTGGCCGACGTACCGCCTTTCACGTTCGCGGCGGCGCGACTCCTGGTCGCGCTGCTGGTGCTGCTGCCGCTGGTAGTGCTGCGCCGCGAATGGACCGCGTGGACCGCGGCCGACGTGCGGGCGGTGACCGGTGCAGGCGCCCTGCTCCTGGGCGTCAATTACGCCCTGGTGTACTGGGGCGCTCAGCACGTGCCGTCGGGCGTGTTGGCCATCCTGCTGGCCACGACACCGGTCGTCGCGCTGGGCCTTGGCGCGCTTGCCGGGAGCGAAACCATCACCAGGCGCAAGGTGGCTGCCCTGTCACTCGGCCTGGCAGGCGTTGTCGTGATCGTTGGCAACGAAGGGTCGGCGGCGGGGACGCGCGCCGTGCAAGGTGCCTTCGCACTGGTGGCCAGCGCCTGCTGCGTGGCTGGCGCGTACGTGTGGATGAAGCGCCGGATGGGCCGCGTCCCACCCCTGTCGATGGCGGCCCTGCAGAGCAGCGCCGGACTGGTCGTGCTCGGCAGCCTGGCGCTGTTGACCGAAGGGTCGCCGCTCGACGCGACCTGGAGCGCGAGGTCGCTCGGCGCCCTCTTGTATCTCGGCCTCGCGGCGTCGGTGCTCGCCTTCTGGCTGAACTACTGGCTCCTTGCCCGCATGGACACGTCTTCGATGCTGATGATGGGCGTGGCCGAAGTGCCCGTGGCGGTGCTCCTCGGAGCCGCGGTGCTGGGAGAACGACTGCAGCCGGCGTCGCTGATCGGGGCGGCCCTGGTGATCGCCAGTGTGCTGCTTGGCCCGCTGCAGCGGGCCAGCCTGTCAGCCGGACTCCGGCCGAAGTCGTAGCTGGCCGGTCTGGTGCGGGACCAGGGCGTTCGGCATTACCCTGTCGGCATGCTGCACCCGCATCGGTACTTCGATCCAGATCCCGCGACGCGCGCCATCGCCGCCGACCTGCATTCCCGCGTCGAACGACTGCCGCTCGTGTGCCCGCACGGGCACGTCGACCCGAAGCTGCTTGCCGCCAACCACCCGTTCCCCGACCCGGCCACGCTGCTGGTCATCCCCGACCACTACGTGACGCGCATGCTCTACTCGCAGGGCGTGCGCCTCGAGCAGTTGGGCATTCCTACACGCGACGGCACGCCGGTCGAGACCGATCCGCGGCGCATCTGGCAGCTGTTTGCCGACCACTACCACCTGTATCGAGGCACGCCAACGGGCGTCTGGCTGAAGCACGAATTCGCTGACGTGTTCGGGATCGGCGAGACGCTGCACACCGGCAACGCGATGGCGATATACGACCACCTCGAGTCGTGTCTCGCCAGGCCGGAGTTCCTGCCGCGTGCGCTGTATGCGCGCTTCAACATCGCGGTGCTCTGCACGACCGACGCCGCCGGTGATTCACTCGAACACCATCAGGCGATGCGCGCGGAAGGCTGGGGCAACGTCCGGCCCACGTTCCGGCCGGACATGGCGGTGACGTTGTCCAATCCGGGCTGGCGCGGCGAGATCGAGCGCATCGGCCATCTCACCGGCGAGGCGATGACCACGTACGCGTCGTTCATCGCCGGACTCGCGGCGCGACGCGCCTTCTTCAAGAGCATGGGCGCCACCGCGACCGACCATGCCGTGCTGGTTCCCTACACCGAGCGCCTGCCCGATGCCGAGGCCGCGACGATCTACGAGCGAGCGCTGGCCGGCCGCGCCACTGCGACCGACTCGGATCGATTCACCTCGCACATGCTGATGGAGATGGCACGGATGAGCGTCGAGGACGGCCTGGTGATGCAGCTGCATCCGGGCAGCTTCCGCAACCACAACCAGCGGCTCTTCGATCGCTTTGGCGCCGACCGTGGTTGCGACATTCCGATCGCCACCGAGTACACGCGCAACCTGCACGCCCTGCTCAACGCGTACGGCAACGAGCCGGGGTTCACACTGGTGTTGTTCACGCTGGACGAGACCACCTACAGCCGCGAACTGGCGCCCTTGGCCGGCCACTACCCGGCCGTCGTGCTCGGTCCCCCGTGGTGGTTCCACGACAGCATCGAAGGCATGCTGCGCTTCCGGCACGCCGCCACCGAGACCGCCGGCTTCTACAACACGGCGGGCTTCAACGACGACACGCGGGCCTTTCCGTCCATCCCGGCACGCCACGACGTCGCGCGCCGCGTCGACGCGACGTTCCTGGCGCAGTTGGTCACCCGGCATGTCATGGACGAGGCCGACGCCCAGGAGGTCATCGTCGACCTGGGCCACCGGCTGGTCGAGAAGGTGTACCGGCTCGCGGGCCAGTGAGTGCCGAGCGGCAGACCAGCGGCGGCGCTGCCGCTGGCGCACGTCAGCGCACGGGGGTGGGCTCAGGCCAGGAATGGTCTGCGGTGGGGTGTCGTGCCGCTGCCGGTGCCGCCGCATCGATAGGATCGCCCTCGCCTCGAGGCTGCATGAGCAGGGTCTGCGCGTCGTCGGCCGACAGCGGGCGCTGGAAGTAATAGCCCTGGCCGAACATGCAGGCGAGCTGGCGCAGACATGTCAGCTGCTGGGGTGTCTCGATCCCTTCGGCGGTCACGTCCAGTCCCAGGTTGTGGGCAAGCCCGACGATCGTTCGCACGATCTCGAGAGGCTCGTGCTCGGATTCGTTCATCCGCATGACGAAGGAACGGTCGATCTTGAGCGTGCTGAGCGGGAATGCCTGCAGGTAGCTGAGCGACGAGTACCCGGTGCCGAAGTCGTCCAGCACCAGGGCGACCCCGAGCTCACGCAACTGCCGCAAGGTCGCAAGCACGGTTTCCGATCCACGCAGCAGCGTCGTCTCGACGATCTCGAGTTTCAGGCGGTCGGCGGCGATCCCGCTGTCCAGCAGGGCGGCAGTGACGTCGTCGACCAGCCCCGGGGTGGCAAACTGCTGCGGCGAGACGTTGACGCTCATCGACAATGGCTGGCCGGCCGGCTGCAGCGCGTCCCACTGCCGAAGCTGATGGCAGCTCTGGCGCAGGACCCACCGCCCGAGCTCGACGATCATGCCGGCCTCTTCGACGACGGGCAGGAACGCGTCTGGAGAGAGCAGGCCGCGAACCGGATGACGCCAGCGCACCAACGCCTCGAAACCATGCAGCAGTGGGTGTTGCTGCAGTTCGAAGATCGGCTGGTACAGCAGCTCGAATTCCCCCACGACGAACGCCTGACGCAGATCGGTTTCGAGCGCGAGCCTGAGCTGCATCTCCTCCCGCATCGTCTGGTCGAAGATTTCGACGAGCCCGCGGCCGCGGGCCTTGGCACGGTACATCGCGAGGTCTGCGTCGCGGAGCATGTCGAGAGCCGACATGTCGGCCGAGGAGACCACGATGCCGATGCTCGCCGATGCGGTCACCTCTCGCCCCCCGATGACAAACGGCGTACGCATGCCGCTGCTGACCCGCTCGGCGACCAGTTGGGCTGCGGCCTCGTCGGCGACGTGTTCCAGGAGCACGGCGAACTCGTCGCCGCCCAGACGTGAGAGCGTCGCGCGCTCGGACAGGTGCCCCACCATATCGCCGCGGCGCAGCCCGGCCTCGATGCGCCGCGCCACCTGCCGGAGCAGTTCGTCGCCGGCGAGGTGCCCGAGGCCATCATTGACCTCCTTGAAGCGGTCGATGTCGAGACACAGCACCGCACACCGGCTCACCGACTGCAGCGCGCAGCCCAGCCGGTCGAGAAAGAGCAACCGATTGGGCAAGCCCGTCAACGGGTCCGACCCGCGCGTCTCGGTCACGTCGGCGATGGACCCGGCCATCCGGGTCGGGCGCCCTGCGTCGTGGACGGTGACGCCGCACGCCAGCACCCAGCGATAGCTGCCGTCGGCATGGCGGAGACGGTGCTCGCTCTCCCACTGCGGCATGCCACCACGCAGATGCTCGCCGAGCGACAGCCGTACGCACTCGCGGTCGGCAGGATGGACCAGTGACAGCCAGTGCTCCAACGTCTCCGCCTCGGAGGTGGACGCCGTGCCAGTGAGGCGTCCCCATTGCTCCGAGAAGTGCACGACGCCCGCGTCGATGTCCCAATCCCACACCGCGTCGCTGCTGGCGCGGGCCGCGAGGACATATCGCTCTTCGCGCAGGCGTATCGACCGCTGCGCCCGGCACGCCTCGACGTGGTTGCGGATGCGGGCGGCCGCGACGGTGAAGTCGACCGGCTTGGTGATGTAGTCGGTGGCGCCTCGCCCGAGCGCCTCGACGACGTCTTCACTGCGGTCGCGCGCCGTGATCATCACCACTGGCAAGGACAAGGGCGGATACGTCTGGCGAAGGATGTCGAGGACTTCCAGCCCGGACATCCCCGGCATCATCATGTCCAGCAGCACGGCATCGAAGGTCTGCCGCTCGACGCAGGCCAGCGCCTCTGGTCCGGAGGCGGCGCAGACGACGTCGTAGCCGCGCCTGGCAAGGCGACGCGACAGCATGTCGCGGTTGGCCAGATCGTCGTCGACCACCAGGAGATGACCCTGGTCCGGCGGCGCGGCCCCATCAGCGCGTCGCACTTCCACGTCGGTCGGGTGCAGCGGCGATGCCAGCGCG
Organism: Luteitalea sp.; assembly: GCA_046593715.1. GTDB lineage: Bacteria > Acidobacteriota > Vicinamibacteria > Vicinamibacterales > Vicinamibacteraceae > Luteitalea. The sequence goes on along the minus strand of JBKJQW010000111.1, from coordinate 19,392 downwards.
TCGGTCTGGCGAAGACGCAGCTGTCGCCCAATCTTCTCGAGAATTCTGGCGAAATCGACCGGTTTTGTGTCGAAGTCGGCGCAGCCGGCCGCCAGCGCCCGTTCGCGGTCAGTCGTCATCGCGTGCGCGGTCAAGGCGATCACCGGGATGTCGGCGGTGCGTGGGGACTGCTTGATGCGCCGGGTCGCCTCGATGCCGTCCAGTTCCGGGAGGCTCAGATCCATCAGGATCAGATCGGGCAGCTCCTGCGCGAGACCAATGGCCTCGATGCCGTTGATCGCGGTGCGCACGTCGAACCCGCGCTTGAGCAGGCGGCGCGACAGCATGTCGCGATTCATCTCGTTGTCTTCGACGATCAGGATGGTCGGCATGGTGCTCACGCTGCCTGTAGGGCGGGGTCGTGCACCGGCACTACGCATGCCGGCAGGGAGAAAGTGAAGGTGGATCCATGGTGGGGAGCACTGACGACGTCGACCGTGCCCCCCATCAGCTGCGACAGGCGACGCGCCAGGACCAGGCCGAGCCCGGTGGTGCCGTAGCGACGGCTCGTCGAGGCGTCGACCTGTGTGAAACCGGCAAACAGCCGCAGTAGATGGGCCTGGCTCATGCCGATGCCGGTGTCCTCTACGGTGAAGGTCAGCCAGTCGACACCGTCACGGCTGTCGCGGGTGACCCGCAGGTGGATGTCGCCATGTTCGGTGAACTTGCAGGCGTTGCTCACCAGGTTCAGCAGGATCTGGCGCGTTCGCGTCATGTCGGCGTGCATGACGTCCACGTCGGCAGCCACCTCGATGTGCAGCGCGTCGTGATTTTTCTGCGCGAGGGGGCGGGCGGTCTCCTCGACCTCGCTGACCAGGTCGCGGACGGCAAAGGTCTCGAGGTCGAGCTCCATCCGGCCGGCTTCGATTGTCGAGAGGTCCAGTACGTTGTTGATCAGGCCCAGCAGGTGTGTGCCTGCCGAGTGAATGCGATGCAGATCGGCTCGGGCCGGCGCGTCGGGCGCGTCGGCGAGGTCTTCGAGCAGCATCTCGCTGTAGCCGATCACGGCGTTGAGCGGCGTACGGAGCTCGTGGCTCATGTTGGCGAGAAATACGCTCTTGGCGCGATTGGCCGCCACGGCCTGCTCGTTGGCCACCAGCAGCGCCGAGTCCCTGTCCTGGACGGCGTCCAGCATGCAGTTGAACGCGTCCACGAGCGTGCCCAGTTCGTCGGCCGTCAGTTTCCGGGCACGCGCCGCGTAGTCCTTGTTCTCTGAGACGCGGCGAGCCGTGCGCACCAGTTCCAGCAACGGAGTGACCAGCCACCCGTGCACGGCAAACGCCAGCACATAGGCCAGCGCTGACGCGCCGACCAGGATGACCAGGACCGACAGCGCCTGCCGTCGCAGCCGCTGGTCCAGCCCGTCCAGGTCCACTTCGACATCGACGGTGCCGATCCGGTCTCGACCGAGCCTGATCTCACGGAACAGGCGCAAGCGATCGGCGGTGAACTGGTGCCCGTCCGGCGCGGGCGGCGGCGTCGAGTACCGTGGGTCGGAACCGGTCCGCACGTACCTGGCAAACGTGCGTCCGTCCCGGTCGTAGACACTCCCGGCCACCACGTGTGGCTCGGCGGTCAGCGCCGAGAGGACCTCGCGAGCCGTCTTCACGTCGTCGAAGGCCAGCGCAGCGGTGGAGCTGGCCCCCACGACATCGGCGAGCACACGCGTGTTGCCGACCAGCGCCTGCCGGTAGGTCACCCGGTCATAGCCCACAAACGCCAGACAGGCGGCGATGAGGGCCACCGCCGTCGTCAGCGTCGTCATCAGCGTGAGCTTCCGACGGACCGACATCGGCTGTGACCACCTCGTGCTCACCTGCGGCCCCGGTCGACGATGCTGGCCAGCTTCAGGAGCTTGGAGCTGATGCGAACACGGCCTCGCTCGGCAGCACCGATGTTGACTTCGAACTTGATCCGCGCCGCGTCGACCACGAAGTTGAGCATGCCGCCGGCTTCGGCAAAGCCGGCGGAGTCTCCCACGGTCAGGATGCTTGCCGGACCAACGGTGCGCAGCAGGTCGGGGATCCGCGCCTCCTCGGACGCGCTCACAAACAGGATGTGGCACGAGCGCAGCGACTGGCCTGCCTTGAGGTACCGCACCACGATCGGGCGGCCCTGTCCGGTGCGCCCCTCGGTCGCCCGCCTCAGACTCTCCCCAAAGGGATCAGAGCCGAGAACCGCGAGGACGATGGGCGAGCCGGCATCGGCGAAGCTGTCGGGAGGCCACTCGACAAACTGGGTGAACTGGTACAGGAACGCCGCCTTTACAGCGTATTCGTCGGCGTCCAGCGCAGCACGCAGCGGCACCGGCACGCAGAGGGCTACCACCAACACCGCGCTGGCGACCCAGCTTAGAAACGCCACTGGCATTGCGCGTAGGCCGCGCGGCCCATGTAGGTCGGCGTCTCTCCGAGCGACGCGCCGAATTCCCGTCGCCGCCCCGTGCCGAGGTTCTGGACCCCGACGCTGAGACGGAGTGCTTCGTACGCTCGCCAGCCGAGGCGCGCGTCGAAGCGGTGATAGCCAGGCACGCCCTGGTTCTGCAGGCGGTCGATCCCGTAGTAGGTCACGTCCAACTCGACGCCACGCCGCAGGGTCAAGTAGGACTGCATCTGGACCTGATGACGAGGACTGTCGTCCTCGATGCGGGCGCCGAGCTGATCATTGCTGGTCGCGACGTGCTCGAGGTCCACATCGATGAACGACCAGCTCGTGGCCAGGCGCCAGTTGGAGAACGGCGTCCAGTTGGCCAACGCCTCGAACCCTTGAGCGGTGCCCGTCATGCCGTTGCCAAACAACAGCGGCGCATGGATATAGGGCCCTGCGGACCCGAACGCCAGCGATGGCGTCCCCGACTCGAACGTCCGGAGCCGATCGTAGTGGTTCTTGTAGAGGGCAAAATCGAGTGTGACCGTGGAGGCTGGCACCAACCGATATCCGAGTTCCCTGGCGACCAACACCTCGGCCTGGAAATCGGGATTGCCGAACAAGACGGGTTGAGCCGGCAGGCCCTGGGGGGAGGGAGCGGCGGCAAAGACAATCCGCACGTCGCTCTCTGCCCGCGACGGGGTGCGGACCGCACGCGACGTTGCGGCCCAGACCGTGTGGCGCGCGTGCGGCGTCCACGCCAGACGCGCACCTGGCTGCAGTTCCCACTGCGTGTAGGAGTTGTGCTCCAACTTGGTGCCAACGGTGAGGTGCAGACGACGCGGCACAATCGCCATCTCATCCTGCACGAAGACGTTCGACAGGTTCACCGAGCGGCTCGGCGGTGCCAGAGAGAGGAACTCGGTGCCGCGCAGCACGTCGCTCGACCGCCGATATCCGAGACCCGACACGACCTGATGGCGACCCGACGACCAGTTGTGCTGCACGTCGAAGTCGAGGTTGCGCTGTTCCTGTCCGACCAGGACGTCATCCCGACGGATGTCGTCGTAGTACCACTGCGCCGTGAACTGCGACTGCGGGCTGAGCTCGCGCGTCCAGCGGCCGAGCACGTTGACTCCAGTCGTGTCGGTGGGCGAGTCGATGCTGGCGGCAGTGATGGGCAGATTGCTGCTGGAGCTCAAGGTCTGCCCCGCGCGCCCTCTGAAGACGTCGGCCGACAGGGTCACGCTGTCACGCAGCCCGGGCTTCCAGTCCACCCGCGTGCCGGCGTGCAGCCGGTCGGTCGCGTCGGCGGCCGGATCGCCGGACTCCCTGGTGAAGGCAGCACGGTCGGAAAACTTGGCAAACACGCGGTAGTGGGCGCGGTCGCCCAGCCGGCCGCCGTAGCGCACGCCGGTCGTCGCATGGTCGATGTTGCCGAAGGTGCCCGTAACCAGGCCGCCCTGCGTTTGCGCGGCGTCGCGGGTGATGACGTTGATCACGCCATTGACGGCGTTGGCACCCCACATCGTCGCACCGGGGCCGCGGATGATCTCAATCCGTTCGATGTCCTCGAGCAGCGTGTCCTGGAGATCCCAGTACACACCGGAGAACAGCGGGGTGTAGACACTGCGGCCGTCGATGACGACGAGCATCTTGTTGGCAAACCTGTTATTGAAGCCGCGCGAGGAGATCGCCCACTTGTTGCCGTCGATGCGGGCCACCTGCAACCCGGGCACCAGGCGCAGTGCCTCTGGCAGCGTCGTGACGCCACTGCGCCGGATGTCCTCGCGGCTGATGACGTAGATGGCCGATGGCGCTTGCGACAGCGGCTGCTCACGACGTGAGACCGATGTGACTTCGAGGTTCATCAGGTCCTCGAGGCTCACATTCTCCACGGGCACCGCCGTGGGAGATTGGGCCTGTGCCGGACTGGCCGTGGCAGTGGCCGCCACGATGGCCAGCCCAAGATACAGTGTGGTCGCAAGCGGTCGCATACAGATCCCTTCAGATGTCCATTCGAGTCGCCGCAAGCAAGAGTGGGCGCTCCGGAGGAATCGACCGCGGCTCAGTGGTTCTTTAGCGCGCAGCTGACACAGGGGCTCCGACCGGACCGGCGCTGTGCTATCACTGACCCATGACGCCCCGTGCCATGCTTGCCGGGCTCCCGCTCATCGCGGCCCTGGCCTGCGCCCGCCCGGACGCCCTGCCCCCGATGACCTCGATGACGCCTGCACCCGACGTCCACTCGTTTGCCAGGCCCGCTGAGGCGCGCGTGACGCACGTGTCGCTGGACCTGCATGCTGACTTCACGACCCGCCGGCTCGGTGGGCGGGCCACCCTGACCTTTGTCCGGCGGCCCGACGCGAGCGAAATCGTCCTCGACACGCGGGGTCTCGAGATAGAGCGGGTGTTTTCCGAGGACCGGCAGGTGCTGGCCTTCACGCTGGGCCCGGCCGTCGAACATCTCGGACAGGCCCTCGTGATCACCCTGCCGACATCGGGCGACCGACTGACCGTCGAGTACAGGACCAGTCCCGAGGCGGCCGCCCTGCAGTGGCTGGCGCCGGCGCAGACCGCAGGAAAGGTGCATCCCTACCTCTACTCGCAGGGGCAGGCGATCCTCACGCGGACCTGGATTCCCACGCAGGACAGTCCGGGGATCCGACAGACGTACGACGCGACGATCACCGTGCCGCATCCCCTGAGCGTGGTCATGTCGGCGGAACGCCTGACGCCTGACGGCACCGAGGTCGGCAACCGGCGGCGCGCGTATCGCTTCAAGATGGACCAGCCGGTGCCGCCCTATCTCATTGCCCTCGCGGCCGGCGACCTCGCGTTCCGCGCGCTTGGGCCGCGGACAGGGGTCTACGCAGAGCCGGTGATGCTGGAGCGCGCGGCGCGCGAGCTCGCGGACCTCGAGCAGATGATCGCGGCCGCCGAGACGCTGGGGGGGCCGTATCGGTGGCAACGCTACGACGTGCTGGTCCTGCCGCCGTCATTCCCGTACGGCGGGATGGAGAACCCGCGGGTGACGTTTGTCACACCGACCATCCTGGCGGGCGACAAGTCGCTGGTGTCGGTGCTGGCGCACGAACTGGCGCACTCGTGGTCAGGCAACCTCGTGTCCAATGCCACCTGGGGCGACTTCTGGCTGAACGAGGGATTCACCACCTACTTCGAGTACCGCATCATGGAAGCGCTCTACGGCAAGCCTCGGGCGCTGATGCTGGCGACGCTCGGGCGCGACGAGCTGGTGCGCGACATGGCGGCGATGACACCTGCAGACACCCGACTGTCGATCGACCTGGGGGGCCGGGACCCTGACGAGGGCACGACGTCGGTGCCGTACGAGAAGGGGGCAGCGCTGCTGCAGACGCTGGAGTCGGCCGTCGGTCGCGAACGCTTCGATCCCTGGCTGCGCGGGTACTTCAATCGCCACGCGTTCACGTCCATCACCTCGAAAGAGTTCGTGGACGACCTGCAACAGGAGCTGATTCGCGGCGACAAGGCGGTGCTGGATGCCATCGACCTGCCAGCGTGGCTCGATCAGCCGGGCCTGCCAGCGGCGGCGGTGGCCGTGAAGTCGCCGGCCCTGGCCCTGGCCGACGAGCAAGCGCGTCGCTTCTCGAAGGGAGCGGCGGCCTCCTCGCTGGCGGTGGCGGGGTGGGCGCCGCAACAGTGGCAACATCTGCTCGAGCAGTTGCGCACCGTGCCGCTCTCGCCCTCGCAGCTGCGCGACCTCGATGCGACCTTCCGGCTCAGCGAGTCGGGCAACAGCGAGATCCAGTTTGCCTGGCTGCGGGTGGGGGTGGCCCGGCAATTCCCGCCTGTCGTGCCAGCGCTCGAGCGCTTCCTCACCGCACAGGGGCGCCGCAAGTTCCTGCGTCCCCTCTACCAGGACCTGATGGCGACGGCCTGGGGCCAGCCCATCGCCCGCCGGATCTATGCCGCCGCCCGCAGCTCGTATCACACCGTCTCGTCGCAGACCATCGACGGCATCGTCAAGTGAAGGTCGCGACCTGGAACGTCAACGGCATCCGCGCGCGCGCGGCGCAGGTCGAACAGTGGCTCGACGCCGAGCGCCCGGACCTGCTGTGCCTGCAGGAAATCAAGGCGTCCCGCGACCAGGTCCCGATGACGCTGGCGGGGCGTGACGACTACTGGACGTGCTGGCATGGATCGGGCGGCTACTCCGGCGTCGCCGTGCTGGTGCATCGCGACCTGGCCGGGTCTGAATGCGCTGCCGTACACCCGGCGTTCGACTTCGAGCACCGCGTGGCCAGCGTGACGCGTGGCGACCTCGAGGTCCTGAGCGTGTACGTGCCCAACGGCGGCAAGGACTTCGCCGCGAAGATGCAGTTCCTCGAGGCGCTCGGCAACTACGTCGCCGAGGCGCATCGCGAGCAGCGCCGCGTATTGGTGTGCGGCGACCTCAATGTGGCGCTCACCGATCTCGACCTGCATCCGAAGGAGCGCAAGCCCGGCGCCATTGGCCAGCGGCCCGATGAGCGAGCGCTGCTCCAGCGCGTCATCGACCTCGGACTCACCGACGTGCACCGCGCGCTGCATCCCGACGACCAAGGCCTGTTCACATGGTGGGCTCCGTGGCGCAGCCTGCGCCAGCGCAATGTCGGGTGGCGGATCGACTACGTCCTGGCCACGGCGTCACTGGGCGCCCAGGCACACAGGGCCGAGTGTCAGCGGGAATTCGGCACGAGCGACCATGCGCCGCTCGTCGTCGAGTTGGGTTAGCGACGCGTTTACAGATTGGGACGTCGCGCGTGGAAGTCCGTGCCGTCCTGGAAGCGATGCGCGACGCCCAGAATGAGGTCGTCGGCATACAGCGCGCCGACGATCGTGGCGCAGACCGGCTGCGGCGCGAGCACCGGCGGAGGTGTCTGGTCGGCGCCGGCGCGGCTGCCGCCTGTGGGCGTTGGGGGCAACGGGGGCACGTCGAAGGCGTACGGCAGGACCACACACGGATGTCCCGTCTGGGCGTTGGCCGCCACGTCCGCTGACGGCGCGCCGATGAACATGTCCAGGTCCTTCATGAATTCGCCCCATTTCGTCATCAGCACATGCCGACGACGCTGGACCTGGAGGAAGTCGAACGCGCGCACCCGTCGGCCGTTGACGAAGCGCGGATTCCAGTCCGCCGGCGCCATCGGGTTGGCGGGGGTAGACGGCGGTGTTGGATCGGGCGTGGGTGCGAGCGCCGAGAGATCGAGGCCCGTCTCCTGCGCCTTGCGCTGCACGTAGTCCTCGAAGGCCGCTGCGTACTCGACGCCGAGGCTGCCGCCCGCGACCCCCGGCACCGTGGGGCGCGGCCCGACGGCGCGCGGCACCAGCCCCAGCGCCTTCAGCCGTGACACCAGCCCCGCCGGCGCATCCGGATCGACCCCCACGCGCAGTCGCGCCAGGTTGACCCGCCGAGCGAAGCGGAATGGCGTGGTGATCGTCGACGGGTCCTTCTCGTCCGCGCCGTGGATCACGCTGAAGACCATCGCGCAGTCCTCGGCGGTGCGGCACATGGGTCCCACCCGATCCTGCGACCACGCCAGGACCATGCCGCCGTACCGGCTGACGCGGCCGAAGGTTGGGCGCAGGGCGGTGATGCCGCAGCGGATCGCCGGCGACACGATGGAGCCCTGGGTCTCGGTGCCGATCGCGAATGCGACGCAGCCGGCAGCGACGGCCGACGCGGGCCCGGCCGACGACCCGCTCGACCCCTGGGCGAGATTCCAGGGGTTGTTGGTACGGCCGCCGAACCACTGGTCGTTCTGCGCGAAGAGTCCCGTCGCCAGTTTGGCCACCAGCACCGCCCCCGCGTCGCGCAGTCGGACCACGATCTCCGCGTCCTCGTCGATGACGCGATCCTTGAAGTCGGGCACACCCCATGTCGTGGGCACGCCCCTGGTCGAGAACAGATCCTTGAGGCCATATGGCAGGCCATGCAGCGGGCCACGATACCTGCCAGCCGCGATCTCCGCGTCGGCCCTGGCGGCCTCGGCGATTGCCGGCGCCTCGAGCAACGTCACCACGCAGTTCAACGTCGGGTTCAGTCGCTTCAGCCGCGCGAGATAGAGCTCCGTGAGATGCGTGGAGGTTATCTGACGCCCGCGCAGGAGCGCCGCCAGCCGATGCGCCGGCAGAAAAGCCAGGTCCTCGTCGCGGCCAGGCACGGCACCGGTCCAGCCCTGCGGCATCAGCGGGGCACGGGCAAACGCCGCCACACCACGCTCGCCAACGAGCCGTTCGAGCAACGCGCCGGTCCCTCCCGGATAGGGTTGGAACTGGCTGGCGGGCGGCTCGCCATTGCCGAGAGGCCAGGGCGCGGGGGCCGCGGGCGCGGCAGGCGCCTGGGCGCGCAACGCGTCGTGCGCGCCGAAGTAGCTGGCGCCCGCAGCAGCGAAAGCGGCGAGCGTGAACGTGCGGCGGTCAGGTGTCATCGTGTGTCGATTCGACGCCGCTCGGGCCCGGGGAATGAGGAGTCACGGCTGAGCGGCGACCAGTATAGATGGCCCGTCAGCGCCACACCCCGCTAGACAGAGGCTGAACTCAGGTGTAGCGTGAGGCCCGCCCTCCCGAAAAAGCGCGACCTCGCCATCACCCAGAAGGGTGCCGACATCACCGTCTCGGTGGACGAGGTGGCCGGCGACGGCCCGGCCAGCACGTGGTCGTTCACGACCAAGGCGACGGCAAGCCAGTGCCGGTCAACGGGTCGGCAGCCGTGGACACGGCGGTCAGCACCCTGACGGGCCGCACCGGGAAGACCGTCTACATGAAGGCAGGCAAGCCAACGATGGAGAGCAATACCGACGTCTCGGCCGATGGCAAGGTGCTCATGATCAAAGGCACGCGACCGGGGCTCGACGGCAAATCGGTGACGTCCTCGAGTCACTACGACAGGAAGTAGGGGTTGGTCACGGGGGAGTCGGGCGCGGACTCGACGACACCCGGTGGACTGTCCCCGTGCGAGGATGATGCCCATGCATGTCAGGCTCACTTTTGCGGTAATCGTGGCGTGCGTTGCGCTTCCCCTCGCACAACGCACGCCGGCCTCGCAGGCGCCGGCGGCCACGGCATCTCGCGCACCCAACATCGTCCTGATCCACGCCGACGATCTCGGATGGGGCGATCTGTCGTCGTACGGGCAGCAGCGCTTCACAACCCCCAACATCGACCGTCTCGCGAGCGAGGGCACCCGCTTCACGCAGTACTACGCGGGCAGCACCGTCTGCGCGCCGTCGCGGGCGGCGCTGATGACCGGGCTGCACACCGGCCACGGCCGCATTCGCGGCAACGGCGAGGTGCCGCTCGAAGACGCCGACGTGACGATGGCCGAGAACTTCCGAGGGCACGGTTACCGCACCGCGCTCGTCGGCAAATGGGGTCTCGGCTTCGAAGGCACGCCTGGCCTTCCGGAGAAGCAGGGCTTCGACGAGACGTTCGGATACCTCACGCACCAGCAGCCACATCGCCAGTACACCGACCGGCTGTGGAAGAACGGGGCGTGGGTCGAGGTCTCGCCGACGCGTGACTTCACGAGCGATCTGTTCACGCAGGCGGCCGTGGATTTCATCGACCGATCGACGCAGCAGCCGTTCTTTCTCTACCTTGCCTACCCCCTCCCGCACGCCGAGTTGCGCGCGCCGGACGACGCGATCGCGCCATTTCGCGGGCGCTTCCCCGAAACGCCGTTCGTCAACGCGAAGGCCGATGCCACAACACCGGAGCCGCCCTACAGGGTGAGCGGTGGCTATCGCTCGCAGCCGACGCCGCGCGCGGCCTTTGCCGGCATGGTCACGCGCATGGACCAGGGCGTCGGACGGGTGCTCGATCGGTTACGAGAGCGCGGACTGGATCGCGACACGATCGTCATCTTCACGAGCGACAACGGTCCCCACAGGGAAGGTGGCGCCGACCCTGAGTTCTTCGACAGCAACGGGCCGCTGCGGGGCATCAAGCGCGACCTCTATGAAGGCGGTATCCGGGTGCCGATGCTGGTGCGCTGGCCGGGCACGGTCCCCGCCGGGCGCGTCAGCGACCTGGTCTGGGCGCACTGGGATCTCCTGCCGACGCTGTCGCACCTCGCGAATCTCTCGTTCCCGCCCGATCTCGACGGGCGAAGCATGTCGCTGGCCGTCACGAGCGAACATGGCCGGCGGTTCGTCGACGACCGCGACGGCGACCGCACGCTGTACTGGGAGTTCCACGAGGGCGGCTACAAGCGCGCCGCACGCCGCGGGAAGTGGAAGGCGGTCTGGCTGGCACCCGACACGCCGATCGAACTCTACGACCTGGTCGCCGACATTGGCGAGAGCCGCGATCTGGCTGCCGCGCAGCCGACAGTCGTCAAGCAGTTCGAGGCCTTCTTCGCCAGCGCGCGCACGCCGTCGGAGCATTGGCCTGGCAAGTGAGCGGTGACTGACGGCAGCGGTGGCCGCCGAGCAGAGCGGATGGCCGTCGGCCCTACAATGGCGGCAATCACCTGAGGTGCGAGGAGGCAGGCATGGCGTGGTCGCGGCGTCAGTTCATGCAGTCGACGGCAGCAGCCGCCTCCGGTCTGATGGCGGCGCGCGGTCGCGAAGCCGCAGCCGCGACCGGCGACGCGCCGCCACGCAGCGACGGGCTGCTGCGCCTGGACAGCAACGAGAACGCCGCCGGACCGTGCCCGGCGTCGTTGGCGGCAATCGCCGGGGCGGTTCGGCTGTCGCACGTCTACCCGTTCCGCTTCGAGGGGGCGCTCGATAGCGCCATCGCCGCGCGGCAGGGGGTGTCGCGCGAGAACGTCCTGGTGGGATGTGGATCCTCTGAAATCCTGCTGAACGCGGTGCTGGCCTTCACCAGTCCCCTGCGTGGCCTGCTGGTGCCGTCGCCGACATTCGAGGAGCCGGCGCGGCGGGCGCGGCAGTTGCAGCGGCCGGTGCACGAGGTGCCCGTGCGGTCGGACCTGCAGGTGGATCTCGACGCCATGGCGCGGCTGGTGCCAGACGCCGGGCTGATCTTCCTGTGCAATCCCAACAACCCCACCAGCGTGGCGCTGCCGCAGGCACAGTTGCGCGCCTTCGTCGCCGACGCGTTGAAGCGCTCGCCTGACGTGGTGATCCTGCTGGACGAGGCCTACATCGAGTACGCCGACGGGGCGGGCGTGGCCACGGCACTGCCCCTTGCCCTCGAGTCGCCACGCGTGCTGGTCAGCCGCACCTTCTCGAAGATGTACGGCATGGCCGGCTTGCGGGTCGGCTACGCCATGGGCCAGCCGGCCGGGCTCGCGCGTCTGGCCGAGTGGAGCCTGCCGATGAGCGTCAACACCATCGGGCTGCACGCGGCCATCGCCGCGCTCGGCGACACCGCGCTCGAAGGGCGTGAGCGGGCGCGCAACGCCGAAGCGCGCGCCTACACCGTGGCGCGCCTCGAAGCACTCGGCGCGAGCGTGCCGGTGTCGCACGCCAACTTCGTGATGGCTGACATCGGCCGCGAGACGGTGGCCTTCCGCGACGCGTGCCGCCTCAAGGGCGTGGCCGTGGGTCGGCCGTTCCCGCCGTTGCGGACCCATACCCGCATCTCGATCGGCACGCTCGAGGAGATGCAACGCGCCTGCACGGTCTTCGAGCAGGTGCTGCAGGCCTGAGAATGGGCCATTAGGCGCGCGTGTCGCGCGCCTACTTCCGATCGCGCCGCGCCAGGACGACCAGTTCCTTCCCGCCCAGCGCCGTCGCGCCAACCGTCATGGCGATGGCCTGGTACCCCTCGACGCCTGCCGCGGTCAGCTCCTTCGCGAGGGTGGACGTCTTGCTGGTCGCGATCAGCAGGTAGTCCTCGGTCGGCTTCGGGTCGTCTCCGTCCCGCTCCATGATCACCACGACCTCGTCGCCGCCGAAAAGCGAGGTGAACACCGTCTGGCCCGCGTAGCGAAAGCCGAGATCGGCCGCGGCCCGGATCTCCTTCTGGACCGTTCCGGTCTTGCTGGCGGCCAGCAGCTTGTACGACATGTACGAGCGCTTGGGGCCACGCTGCATCACCACCACGGTCTCGTTGCCGCCAAAGGCGGTTTCTCCGCCCATGACGGCGGCAAAAGCGAAGCCGGCCTCCGCGGCCGCATTCATCTCCTTTTCCATGGTGGAGGTCTTTGACGTGGCGAGCACCTTGTACTCGCGGACGTCGTGCTGGGCCAGCACGGGCAGGCTCAACAACGACAGGCACAGGGTCAGCAGGAGAGTGCGCATGGTCATCCAGAAGTGGTGGAGCGGGGGCAGAACGTGACGCGGCGTAGTGTCGCACGTCCGGGCGTCCTAGAATGGCCGGCATGCTCGTGATCCTCCGTGCGGCGGCGTTTGCGGCGGCGGCGCACACCGGGCAAACCCGCCGCGGACTGCCCGACCCCTACATCAATCACCCCCTGCGGGTGGCCGAGCATGCCGCCCACGCCGGCCTGGGCGAGGACGCCATCGTCGCCGCGCTCCTGCACGATGTGGTCGAGGACAAGGCGCGCACGTGGTACGACCTTCAGGACGCCGGCTTCTCGGAGCGGGCGATCTCGCTGGCCCGGCTGCTCACCAAATGGTGGGAGTCGAGCGACGAGGGCGCCGACCACGACAAGGCGACGTACTATGCCCGCATCCTGGGCGACCGTGACGCCATCGCGCTCAAGCTGCTCGATCGCACGGACAACATGCAGGACGTCGTCCGCATCGTGGCGGCGCGACGGGATTTTGCCGAGAAGTACCTCAGGAAGACCCGCCGCGAGTTTCCGCCGCTGCTCGAACGCTGCGACAACGCGTACGTCGCGCAGGTGTTCAACGAGCGGCTGCAGGCACTGGAATCGGCACTGGACAGGAGACGGTGATGGCTCGCAGGACGGTGGTGGCGTTGGTCTTCTCGGTGGTGCTCGCTGGCGCTGCCTTCGGCCAGGACTTGCGGGTGGGTGCGCCGGAGCAGGTCGGCATCGCGCCCGAGCGGCTGGCGCGCATCACGACCACCTTGAACGGGATGGTGGACCAGGGGCGCCTGGCCGGGACGGTCACCCTGGTGGCGCGCAACGGCAAGGTCGTCTACCACGAGGCAACGGGCCGCCGCGACGTCGAGAAAGACGTCCCCATGACCACCGATACCCTGTTTCGTATCGCCTCGATGAGCAAGGCGGTGACCAGCGTCGCCATCATGATGCTGGTCGAGGAAGGACGTGTGCACCTGGATGACCCGGTCTCGCGCTTCCTGCCGGCATTTGCCCAGACCACGGTCGTCGTGCCGCCGCCCGTGGGCACCGCCGCGACGCGGATGGCTGCCACCGCCGGCACGGCACCGGCGGCCCGGCCGATCACCATTCGCCATCTGCTGACGCATACCGCCGGCCTCTCGTATGGCAACGGCAATCCCTTCGAGGCCGACTACCGCGCCGCTGGCGTCATCGGCTGGTACTTTGCCGACAAGGACGAGCCGATCGCGACCAGCATCGACAAACTCGCGAAGCTGCCGATGGACTCGCAGCCCGGCGACCGCTTCGTGTACGGGTTCAACACCGACGTCCTCGGCGTGGTCGTCGAGAACGTCAGTGGCCTGTCGCTTGCCAACTTCATGCAGACGCGCATCTTCACGCCGTTGAAGATGATCGACACCAGCTTCTACGTGGACCCGGCCAAGGCTGACCGGCTCGCCACGGTCTACGGTATCTCCGGTACCAGCCCCACCATCGCCAGGACACCAGACCCAGGAACCGGCCAGGGCAACTACGTCGCCGGGCCGCGCAAGTCGTATTCCGGCGGTGCGGGCCTGGTCTCCACCGCCAGCGACTACGCACGGTTCCTGCAAATGCTGCTCAATGGCGGTGCACTCGACGGGGCCCGGCTGCTGAGCCCGAAAACGGTCGAGTTGATGACGTCCAACCACGTCGGCGCGCTGTACCTGAACGGCACGTTGGGCTTCGGTCTGGGATTCGAAGTCACCGAGCACATCGGACGTTCGGGACGTCCCGGCTCGGTGGGCGAGTATGGCTGGGGCGGGGCGTACCACACCAAGTTCTGGGTCGACCCTGTCGAGAAACTGGTGGTCGTGTTCATGACCCAGCTACTGCCCGCCGCCGGGTCAGACGCCCACATCACGCTCCGGCAGCTGATCTACTCGGCCATCGTGGACACCCCTGACGCCACCCTGCCGAAGGTCGCCTTGCGCCCGGCGTCGTAGACCACGCGCTAGGGCGTGAGCAACTCGGTCACGATCGCGGTCCATTCCTCGTCCAGCGGCCCTCGCTGCGGCGGCCGCTCCGCGCGCGAATACCAGTAGCGCGCGTTGGACTGGTCGCCCTCCCGGCGATGAAGGTAGGCATGGACCCACGCCGCTGCTGGCGTTTCGAGGTCCTGCACGGTGGCGTGCGCACCGTGCCAATCGCCGTGCGCCGCCTGCCACATCGCGGCCAGCTCATCCCGCAGGCCGACCGGACGTGACGCCGCCGTCTTGAGTTCCGCAGCCGTCATGCCGCCAAGCTTGCACGATTTCGCCAATTTCACGAGATCGCGCGTAGCCGAGCCTCACCTGCCGTCGAGTTGCGACTCGTCGCATTTCTATTGACGACTTATTCGGTCGGAATAACTTCGGCTCTCGGAGTCGAACGGGCGACTCGATCTCTTCTGCCAAATCATTGGAGTTTTTTGTGTTTTCTTTGATGGCGGTCTCTCGACCGCACCTTCGAGCGGTGGCCGTGTCACTCACTTGCCTGTCCTGCGCGGCGCCAGGCCTCGCCGCGACAACCCCGCCGGACGCGACTCGTTCGCAGGGGGCCGTTCTGCTGGTGCGGGTCGTGGACGCGGTGGGCGTCCCCGTCGTCAAGGCCGACGTCCTGGTCCAGCGCCGGGATTCGGCAGAGCCGCCGCGGCCCGTGCTGCCGACCGTGGACGGGCGGTTTCGCATGGAAGGGCTGCCGGCTGGCGATTGGCTGATCACCGCCGTGGCGCCCGCGCGAGCGCCGCTGACGCAGGACCTTCGCTCGGCCGGCACGGGGCTCCTCGAGGTGACGGTGACGCTGGCCCGTCCTGAATTCACCGAACACGTGACCGTCGAGGCCTCCGGGCGGCTCGACGACACCGCCATGCGGCTGCCAGCGCCATTGCACGACACGCCTCGTTCGGTGTCGATCATCGACAGGCGGCGCATGCGCGACCAGAACTTCCGTGGTGTCAACGACACCCTCGCGTATGTGCCGGGCATGAGCGTCAACAGCTATCGCCAGGGCGGCTACCACTTCTACTCGCGGGGCTTCCGCATGCAGCCCGACGACACGCGCATCGACGGCTTCGCGGGTCTGAACGCGAGCGGCGGCTTCGGGTCGACATTGTTCGGCGTCGAGCAGGCCGTGATGCTGCGGGGTCCGGCCGGACTGCTCTATGGCCCGTCGGGCTCGCCGGGTGGCCTGGTCAACCTGGTGTCGAAGAAACCTCTGGACGTGCCCCAGACGACCATCGATCTACGCATGGGGACGTACGCGGGCCACGGCGTCGGTGTGGGCGACCGCAGCACGATGAGCACCGACATCGACACCAGCGGGCCCGTGTCGCGCGACGGCCGGGTCCTGTACCGCGCCCTCGCCACGCTCGAGAACGCCAGCTACTTCACGCGGGGGGTCGAAGACCGCAACCGGTTCCTGAACGGCTCGATGACCTTCCGCCTGGATGGCCGGGGCCGGTACGCCATCACCCCGTTCGTGCAGTCGATGCGTGCCCATCGGCCGGCCGGCGGCGGCATCGTCATCTCGCCATCGACCTCGTTGAGCACCAGTGACGGCGTGACAGGTCCCGTGAATACGTCGGACCTGACGCCGCTCGACGTCAACTTCTCCTCCGGTGGGCGCGTTGACGAGACGCTGATGACCGGGCTCGACCTGCGGGCGCGCCCCAACGGGCGCACCAGCCTCAACGCCGCGTACCGGTTCATCGGCTTCGACACCGATATCGATCAGTTCACACCGCAGGCCAACGCCGCCCAACTGGTCTCGACGGGCACGCTCTCCCGCGTCCACAGTCGCAGCCGCACCGAGCGCCGCACCCACAGCGCCAGTCTCAACAGCAGCTATGAGCTCGGTGGCCAACGCGGCTGGAAGAGCCTGGTGCAGGTGGGGATGCAGACCCGATGGGCCGACACACGTGCGACGACACCGGCCGGCGCGTTGCCGGGCGCGCAATCGCCGATCGATATCTACACGGGGCTGGCGCCGCGATTGGTGCCCGACTATCCGCCTCTGGCAACAGGCGCCTGGTCGATGAACACCTACTGGCACTCCTATCTCCAGAACCGGACCTCCCTCGGCGACGGACGCTGGGTGGCGACCCTCGGCCTCGGCTACGGCGAGAACCGAGTGGCTGCCGGTCCTGTCCGGGCCAGCGACGTCATGCCCAACGCGGCCCTGGTGTTCAACGCCACGCAGCGCATCGCGCTCTACGCCAGCTACGCCACCAGCTACAACCCCACCGACCCAGGCGCCGAGGATGTCGCCGGGCGGCGCAACGCATTCGCGCCGACCTCGGGACGCAACAACGAGGTCGGCATGAAAGTGGATCTGCCCGGCCGCCGGTCGTCGATGACGCTGAGCCTGTTCAAGAATGACGTGAGCAATGGGCTGGTGCAGTCGGGCCCTGCCGACCTCAACCCCAACGGCAATCGGTACTTCGTCGAGGCCGGCACGCGCCGCAGCACGGGGGTGGAGTTGAGTGCCGACGTCCAGCCGTGGCAAGACCTGCGCGTCTCGGGCTCGGTGAGCTATCTCGATGCGATCTACACCGGTGAGGGCCCGGCGAGTGCCTCGGCGACGCTCGCCCTTCCCGGCTCGCGAGCCGAGAAATCACCGGTCTGGTCATGGAGTACGTGGTCCCGATACGATCGGGCCGAGGGCCGGCTCGCGGGGCTGGGCGGCGGCCTCGGCGTCATCTGGCAGGGCGCTCGTTTCGGCGGCAACGGTGCCCGTACGTCTTCAGCGCCCGACCCCTTGTTGCTGCCGGCGTTCCTGCGCGTGGACGCCAGCCTTGCCTATCGCCTCAACGAGCACATGGACCTGGGGATGCACGTCGAAAATCTCACCGATGCCGTCGTCCTGGTCAGCGGGACGGTCGGCTCCAGCCTGGAGATCGCTGCCCCGCGTGCGCTGATGTTTCGCGTCGGGTACCGGTGGCAGTGATGTGCGGCCTCGGGCAAGGACGGCGAGTGCGTCACGGCCGCCTTTGGGCGATCGTCTCGCGCGACCGGTCTGATGGTGGAAGCACATGACACTACCTCTTCGACGCATCGTGTTCTGGATGCACCTTGCCGCCGGCGTCTCGGCAGGCCTGGTGATCCTCATGATGTCGATCACCGGCGTGATGCTGGCGTACGAGAAGCAGGTCATCCGCTGGGCCGAGGGCGTCTCGGCGCCGCCTCCGAGCCAGCAATCGCCGCAGCTCGCCCTCGAGGATCTCGTGGCGCGCGCCGCCACCGTCCATCCCGACGTCACGCCAGGCACCATCACGGTGCGGCGCGAGGCCGACGCGCCCGTGGAGGTGAACTTCGGACAGAGGGGCTCCGTGTTCGTGCATCCGTACAGCGGTGACGTGCTCGGTACGGGGTCGGCACAGACGCGCGCGTTCTTCCGCTCGGTGATGGAGTGGCACCGCTGGGTGGCGCTCACCGACGCCCGCCGCGCCATGGGCAAGACCATCACGGGGGTGAGCAACCTGGTCTTCCTGTTCATCGTCGTGAGCGGCTTCTATCTCTGGTGGCCGCGTGCGTGGACGTGGGCGCAGTTCCGCCAGGTCTTGTGGTTCCGCACCAGACTGCCGAGCAAGGCGCGTGACTTCAACTGGCACCACGTGATCGGCTACTGGAGCCTGGTCCCGCTGGCCGTCATCGTCTGGTCAGGCGTGGTGATCGGGTACCCGTGGGCGAGCGACCTGACGTATCGAATGGCCGGCGAGACTCCCCCGCGGCCAGGCCAGGCCGGTCCGGCGCGGGCCGGTGACACCTCGACCGGACGCGCAGGCGCGCAGCCGGCGTTCCAGCCCCTGGCTGCGTTGCTGGCGCGCGCCGCCGCGCAGCAATCGGACTGGCGGTTGCTGAGCGCACGGCTGCCCGGCGGGTCCGACGCGGTGCTGCAGGTGACCATCGACACCGGCACGGGGGCCCAGCCGCAGAAGAAGGGCACGTTGCAGCTGGATCGTGAGACGGGTGCGATCAGGAAGTGGGAGCCGTTTGACGCGCAGAGCCCGGGTCGCCAGTGGCGCTCCTGGCTGCGGTTCGTGCACACCGGCGAGTACTACGGCCTGCCGGGCCAGACGGTCGCCGGGCTGGTGACGGCGGGCACCGTCGTGCTGGTGTGGACGGGGCTGGCGCTCACCTGGCGTCGGTTCCGCTCCTGGCGCGAGCGCGGTGCCTCGACGCGCCGTGCCGCCGCGTGACCCCTTCGCTTTCGCGTCGGGCAGCGAGGCGTGCGGTGAGTGCGGCAGGGCGGCTCGATCGGTCGAGCCGCCCTGTCGCGTGTCTCAGCTCAGCGACCAGCCCTGTCGATACTGGCGCTTGAGGAACTGCTCGGCGTCAGGCGCGTTGGTGATCTTCATGTTGGCGCCGTCGTAGTGGATCTTCTTGCCCGCGTTGAGCGCCACCACACCGAGCAGCATGACCTCGGTGAGCTTGGCCGCATAGGAGAACGGCGAGGTCGTCTCGGTCTTGCCCTTGATCGCGTCGATCCAGTTCATCTCGTGCGACGTGTCGATTCGCTTGAACGTCTGCGGTGGCTTGGGCGTGCTCTCGGCAAACGCCGTGGGCAGCAGCCGCGGGTTCTGCGCGTAGGTGCCGTGCAGAAGCTTGCCCTTGCTCCCGATGTAGAGGACACCGCCGCCCTTGTCGAACTCCTCGGTGCCGAGATCCTCGATCTTGGCCGGCAGCAGCCCACCGTCGTACCAGTTGATCCTGACAGGCGGCATCGAGCCGCGAGCCGGGAACTCGTAGTACGTCGTCGTCGCAGAC
>JBKJQW010000127.1:0-81218 GCA_046593715.1 Luteitalea sp. | reverse complement strand
TCCAACACGGTACAGACAGGGCCGGGCCTCGCCGGCCAGACAGCCGATGGTTTAACGCTTGCTGAACTGGAAGCGCTTGCGGGCGCCCGCCAGGCCGTACTTCTTCCGTTCCTTGCCACGCTGGTCGCGCGTCAGCAGGCCCGCCTTCTTGAGGCGGCCGCGCAGCTCGCCGTCATAGAGGCAGAGCGCGCGCGAGATGCCCAGGCGCAGCGCCCCGGCCATGCCGGAGATGCCGCCGCCGGACGTGGTGGCAAAGATGTCGAACTTCTCGAGCGTCTCGGTGAGCACCAGTGGCGCCCGCACCTGCAGGCGCAAGGCCTCGGTGTTGACGGCCTCGGCAATCGCCTTGTAGTTGATGGTGATCTGGCCGGTGCCAGGACGCAGGAAGACACGGGCAGTCGAGGTCTTGCGACGCCCGGTGCTGTAGTACTGGATGACTGCCACGATTACTGGACCTCGAGGGACTGGGGCTTCTGCGCCACGTGGGGATGATCGGCGCGCTCGTAGACGTTCAGCTTCCGGTACATCTGGTCGCCCATCGTCGTCTTGGGCAGCATCCCCTTGATGGCTTCTTCCATCAGGCGTGCCGGACGGCGCTTGCGAAGGTCCTTGGCGCGCTCTTCGCGCAGCCCACCTTCGTAGCCGCTATGGTACCGGTACAGCTTCTGCTCTTCCTTCTGCCCGGTGAGCACCGCCTGCGCCGCGTTGACCACGATGACGTGATCCCCGCAATCGATGTACGGCGTGTAGATCGGCTTGTGCTTGCCCTGCAGGACCTTGGCGGCCAGGCTGGCCACCCGCCCGAGCGACTTGCCGGCCGCATCGATGACGTGCCAGCGTCGCTCGATGGACTTGGCGCTCGGAATAAACGTGCTCATGATGACCCTTTGGCTCCGTGCTGTCACACACAGCAAAAGGAGAGGATACGCGTCTCAGCCGAGCAGTGTCAACCACTTCCGCCTGTCGCCCCACTTTTCTAGCCCCCGTCACCCCGTCCCCGCACGCTGAGGCCCAGCGCGTCGGGGACGATTCAGCCGTCGCTTCTCCGACAACCCCTGTCACAAAACTGCCAGACGGCGCACCGGCTTCGAGTGCTGCGACCGCCACGCCTGGGCCAAACCAGTGCTCCTTGATTGCATTTCTGGTTGGCACCGCCCTTGCCTATGTCATGTCCGGTTACGAAGCTGCGTGTTCGGCATGAGGCCGGACGCTGGCGACGTTGCGAAAGAGGCGAGGTCGGCGTGCTGTTCCGCAAGCAGAAACCGGTCGTCGGGCTCGACATCGGGTCCAGCGCCGTCAAGGCCGTCGAACTGAAAGCTTCAGGCAAGGGCTGGAAGGTCGTCGCCTTCGGCATCGAGCCGCTGCCCGCCGACACCATCGTCGACGGCGCGATCATCGACGGCACCGCCGTAGCCGACGCCATCCGCCGGCTCTTCGAGCGCCTCGGCATCAAGAACCGGGACGTGGCCGCGT
The DNA here is from genome assembly GCA_046593715.1 of Luteitalea sp. Classification (GTDB taxonomy): domain Bacteria; phylum Acidobacteriota; class Vicinamibacteria; order Vicinamibacterales; family Vicinamibacteraceae; genus Luteitalea. The sequence goes on along the minus strand of JBKJQW010000127.1, from coordinate 79,745 downwards.
CGCTCTCGGGCAACGCGGTCATCGTCAAGAAGATCACCCTGCCGGCGATGACCGACGCCGAGCTGGCCACCTCGATCATGTGGGAAGCCGAGCAGTACATCCCGTTCGACATCCAGGACGTGAACCTCGACTACCAGATCCTCACCCGGCCTCAGAAGGGCACGCCAGGCGCGTCGATGGACGTGCTGCTGGTGGCCGCCAAGAAGGAAACCATCGCCGACTACACCGGCGTGATCGCCCAGGCTGGGCGCGTCCCCGCCATCGTCGACGTCGACGCCTTTGCGCTCCAGAACGCCTACGAGGTCAATTACGGCACGCGCGATGCAATTGTCGCCCTGCTCAACATCGGGGCCAGCGCCATCAACATCAACATCGTGCGCGGCGACCAGTCGCTGTTCACGCGTGACGTGCCCATCGGCGGCAATGCCTACACCGAGGCGCTCCAGAAGGATTTCCAGATTCCCCAGGAGAGCGCGGACCTCCTCAAGCGCGGCTACGCGGCAGACGGCCTGGACCCCACCCAGACCGGACCCAGCCTGCAAATGGTCACCGAGGCGGTCCTGCTCGAGGTCCAGAAGACCCTCGACTTCTTCCGAGGCACCACAGGCGCTGACCACATCGACCTGCTGCTCGTGACTGGCGGCGGCTCCCAGGTCACCGGCCTGGTCGAGGCCCTGCAGGAGCGCCTCGGCTACCCGGTCGAGTTCCTCGATCCATTCAAGACCGTCAGCTTCGACGCCGCCAAGTTCGGTGTCCCGGTGTTGTCGGAAGCGGCAGCGGCGGCCACGGTCGCCGTCGGCCTCGCCCTGCGCCGGATGGGGGACCGATGATCCGCGTCAATCTCCTCGCCGTCGAGCAGCACCGCGTGAAGGCCCCGATGTTTTCGGGCATCAGCGCCAACAAGCTCCACATCGTCGGGCTCGTGCTGGTGACCGCCTGTGTGGCCCTCGCCGCCTATCGCCATCTCGACCTGCAGGCGCAGCAGACCTACGCCAACCTGCAACTGCAGCAGGCCAAGGCCGAAGAGCAGCGCCTCAAGGCGGTGACCGAGGAGCTGGCCAGATTCGAGGCCCAGACCGTGCTGCTGCAGCAGCGCGTGGCGCTCATCGAGCAGCTGCGCAAGGGACAGCGGTCGCCGGTCACGCTCCTGGATCAGGTCAGTCGGCAGCTGCCCGAGCGCCTCTGGCTCACGCAGCTCACGCAGGCCGGCGCCGACGTCACCCTCGAAGGGCGCACGACGACCCTGACGGCGCTGTCGGATCTGATTGGCAACCTCGAGAACTCCGGCACGTTCACGCGGCCGGTCGAAATCGTCAACACCGAGGTCGAGAACGGCCGCGGCGAAGGCGACTTGATGAAATTCACGGTACGGGCCAATTTCCCGCTCGGCGCGCTGGACACCCCGGCCGACAGCAAGCCCGCCCGCCCCGCCGCGCCCGCGGCGCGGCGCTGAGGATTCTCGCCATGGATCTTGGATTGAAGAAACTGCCGTGGTGGGGCCAGCTGGCCCTGTACGTCGTCCTCGGCGCCGGCCTGGTCGCGACTCACCACTACCTCTACGCGGTGGACCTGCAGGCCGCGGTGGCGAAGACGCACGTGGAGCGCCGGAAAATCGAAACCGGCATCGCCCGCGCCCGGGTCGAAGAGCGCCGCCTGCCGGAGTTCCGGTCGCGCGTCGCCGAACTCAATGCGCGCCTGACGGCGTTGCGCAACGTGCTGCCAGAACAAAAGGACGTCGGCGACCTGTTGCGGCGCATCCAGACGCTGGCGACGCAGTCCAGTCTCACCATCCGTGGCTTCAAGCCGCAGGCGGTCGCGCAGCGCCAGCAGCACGCCGAGTGGCCGATCTCGCTGAGCCTCGAGGGCACCTACCACGACCTTGGCGCCTTCTTCGACAAGGTCAGTCGGATGCCGCGGATCATCAACATCTCCGGCATCCAGATCAGGCCGCACGGCGCCAACGAGCCCTCACAGGCCACCGTCGACGCGCAGTGCACCGTCACCACCTTCGTGCTAGTGGAGGCGCCTCCGGCGCCCGTGGACGGCCGGCGTCCTCCTGCCGCTGGCGCGCGTCCTCCCGCGGCCGCTCGCTGAGGTTATTGCCATGTTGCTCAGATTGACCTGCGGTGTCGTCGTGCTGTCGGCCGTGATGGTCGTGCCCGGGTTTGCCCAGGCCGCGTCCGCTGCCGAGGCCGCCGGCGCCGCGCCGACCACCCCCCCGAGTGCGCGCATCGGCGCGCCCGCCGCTGAGGCGGTCCCGGTCCCGACGCGCCCCGATGATCGCGCCGGATACGAACCGGCCGGCCGGCGCGACCCCTTTGTGAGCCTGCTCTCGCGCGGCGAGTCCACGCGGCCGACCGCTGGACGGCCGGTCGGCGTGAAGGGCCTGCTGATCGGCGAGCTGACCGTGCGCGGCGTCCTGCGTACCAACGGCACGCTGCTCGCCATCGTCCAGGCACCCGACAACAAGACCTACACCGTGCACTCCGGCGACGCGTTGTACGACGGCACCGTCAAGGTGGTCGCCACCGACGCCGTGATCTTCCTGCAGCGGGTCGATGACCCGCTGTCTCCCGTGAAGCAGCGGGAAATCCGCAAGACCCTGAGAAGCATTGAGGAGAACCGATGATGCGCCCGCGCACGCCGATCCTCGCGACCCTCACGGCAGTGCTTGCCGTAGGCGCGCCCGCGTGGCCGCTTGCGACAAGCCTTGTCCGGGAGGCCCGCGAGGTCCCGCAGCAGGTCCAGGATGGACAGCGCCTGGTCATCGACACGCCGATCGGCGTGTCGCCCTACCTGTCTGCCTACCAGGCCCAGCCTGATCAAGGGCAGCCCGCACGCGCGCTGACGGCGATCCGCGTCTCACGCGAGCAGGACGACGTCCTGATCACCATCGACGGTGATGGCAAACTCGTGGCCTCGGCCGTGCAGGTGCCCGACGCGGCACCGCCGCGGCTGGTGCTCGACTTTGCCGGTGTCAGCCATCGGGTGGCCACCACCACCGCCGTCAACACCGGCCTGGTGCGTCGCGTGCGGGTGGCACGCAACAGCGCCTCGCCGCTGGTGACGCGACTGGTCGTCGACCTGAGCGCCGATTTCCTCTACAAGGTGCGCCCGTCCCCTGACCAGCGGTCGCTGGTGCTGACCATCGGCAACCCCGCGCAGCGGGCCCGCCGGGACGACGAGGCGCAGAGCCGTGGCCCGGGCGCCACAGCCCCCGCCCCGGCCACCGCCGCGGCTGCCGCGGCCGCCGGGGCTCCGGCTGTCGCGCCCGCCGGCACGCCCCGGCCGGAGCCCGCCGCCCCGGCGCCGACCGTCGCTCGCGCGTCGACGCCCGCCGCGCCTGTCGTGGCGCCGCCAGCATCGCGCGCCACGGTCAGGCGCTCCACGCCGCCGCCCGTGCCTGCCGCGCCAGTCGTCCTGCCTCCCGACCCACGCGCAGTGGCGACCACGCAGGCGATGTCGAGCGGCAAGTACACGGGCCACCCCATCTCCCTGGACTTCCAGGGCGTGGATCTGCGCGCGGTGCTGCGCACGTTTGCCGAAGTCACGGGCCTCAACCTGGTGATCGACCCAGGCGTGAAGGGAGTGGTCGATGTGACCTTGCGCGACGTGCCCTGGGACCAGGCGCTGGAGATGATCCTGCGCGCCAACCAGCTGGCCTACAGCGTCGACGGCACCATCGTTCGCATCGCCCCGACGACGACGTTCTCGACCGAGGCCGCCGACCGTCGCAAGCAGGCCGAGGAGCGATTGCGCGAACTGGCCGTCTCCCAGAAGGAATCGCGCACCGTCCGTCTCAGCTACGCCAATGCCAAGGACATCGCCGACCTCGTCAAGCGGTCGGGCATGACCACCTTCGGCGACGTCCAGGTTGACGCCAACACCAACACCCTCATCCTGTTCGATGTGCCGGACGGCCTGGCCAAGGCGCAGCAGCTGATCACCGAGATCGATCGCCCGCAGGCGCAGGTGGAGATCGAGGCGCGCATCGTCCGCACCACCAAGTCAGCCGCGCGTGAGCTGGGCCTGATGTGGGGCTTTGGCGGCAAGATGACCCCCGAGCTCGGCAACACCACCAACCTCGCGTTCCCGAACAACATCGATACCGGCGGGGTCGCCGGCGGCGTCAACAGCGCCGCCGACAACGCCTTCATCAAGCTCGGGAGCATCAACGGCGCCTTCAACGTCGACGTGGCGCTCTCGGCGCTCGAGACGCAGGGTCGGGTCAGCATCATGCTGCGCCCGCGGGTCGTCACGCAGAACAACGTCAAGGCGACGATCACCCGGGGCCAGGAAATTCCGTACACGACGCTGGTGGCGCCGCCGTCAGGTGAAGGCGTCAGCGTCATCCAGCCGGTACCACAGGTGCAGTTCAAGACCGCCGCGTTGACACTGAGCGTGACGCCGCGGATCACCGAAGCGAATACGGTGATTCTCGACGTCGACGTCGACAACGGTTCACCGGGGCAGGTCGAGGCCAACGGCAACCGTTCGATCAACACCCAGCGTGTCACCACCCGGGTGCTCGTGGCCGACCAGGGCACGACGGTCATTGGCGGCATCAATGAGGCCGTCACCCAGTTCACAGAGGACCGTACGCCGGGCCTGCACCGTGTGCCTCTGCTCGGTCGGCTCTTCCGTCGCGACACGACGTCGGACGACGAAGGCGAGCTGCTGATCTTCATCACGCCGCGCATCGTGCGGGACGGAGGAACCGTCAAATGAGACTTACGCGAAAGTTCTTGCAGCCGGCGCACGCCCGCAGGATGAGGGCCGCGGCGCTCCTCGTCGGGGTGGGCGCCACGACCCTGCTGGTGGCCTGCAGCAGCACCGTCCGATCGGGGCAGGCCTCGTCCTACCTCGTGCTCCAGCGCCTGGAGGGTTCGTCGGGGGCCGACAGCGGGGCGCCGTTCCAGACCGTGCTCCGGTCCGATGTGCTGACCAAGGGCAGCATCTTCGAGGACAACGGGCGGGTCACGCTGTCGATCGCCATGAAGGACGTCACCAATCCCGCGGGACCGACGGCCAACAACAGCATCACGCTGAGCCGGTATCGCGTCGAGTTCCGTCGCACCGACGGCCGCAATACGCCCGGTGAAGACGTCCCCTACGGGTTCGAGGGCGGTATGGGCCTGACGGTGGGCGATCAGTCCGTGGCCGCCGTCTTCACGCTGGTGCGGGCGCAGGCCAAGCTCGAAAGGCCCCTGGTGACCCTCAGGGGCAACAACGGGGCCCTCGTGATCTCGACCATTGCCGACATCACTTTCTACGGCAAGGACCAGACCGGCCGCGACGTCACCGTGACCGGTTCCATGAGCATCAACTTCGCCGACTGGGCGGACCCCGATTAAGCCAGGTGCAGCCATGATCACAGCCCGACGCACGACTCTCACAATCCTGGCCCTGGCCGGTCTGTGGGCCAGCACGGCCTGCACGTCCAAGCCAGACATCCCGAAAGCCAGCGGGCCCTCCGAACTGGGCCTGTCCATCCAGGTGCTCGCCTCGCCTGACGTGCTCAGTACCGATGGCACGTCCACCGCGCAACTGGTCGTCACCGCCAGGGGCCCGAACAGCGAGCCGAAGGCAGGGGTGCCGATCCGCGCCGACATCCGCGTCGACGGACAGATCGTCGACCACGGGCGCCTGTCGGCCAAGAGCGCCTCGACCGGCGGCGACGGTCGTGCCACCTTCACCTACACGGCGCCCTCGGGCGGACTGTCGGGCAACCCCGACTTCCGCAACATCGTCCAGCTCACGTTCGCGCCCCTCAGTGGCGATTACCTCAACGCCGTCGAGCGCACCGTGAACATCCGTCTGGTGCCCCTGGGCACCATCGTGTATCCCGGCAAGCCAATCGCCAACTTCTCGTGGCGGCCGACAACGCCGTACGAGATGGATGAAGTGACCTTGGATGCGGGCCTGTCGCGCGATTGCCCGGAGACGGCGACCGGGATCGAGCAGTGCACGCTGGCCAGCACGATGGCTGATGCGGCCGGCCTCAGTTACGAGTGGAACATGGACGACCGCAACATCGTGCTCTCCGGACGCGTGATCAAGTACCAGTTCCCGCGGCGGGGCGACTACAGGGTCCGGCTGACCGTGACCAATGCCCGCGGCGTTCGCTCCGACGTGACCGAACACGTCATCGACGTTCTCACCAGGCCCTGAACCGCCGGACCGCCGGAGACCCGCGTAATGTCGAACGGCAACCCGCTCGAACAGTTACGGCGTCGCATGCAGTCGCAAGCGACGCCGACCGCCTTTGCCGCCCTCGCGGAGGAGTATCGCCGCGCCGGGCGCTTCGCCGATGCCATCACGGTCTGCCGTGAAGGACTCGAGCGCTACCCCGCATACGCGTCGGCGCGCGTGACCCTCGGACGGGCGCTTTTGGACAGCGGCGACGTGCCAGGCGCGGTGGCCGAACTGGAACTGGCCGCCGCGCAGTCGCCCGACAATCTCGCGGCGGCACGGGCGCTGCAATCGGCCCACGAGGCACTGGGTGAGGAAGAGGCGGTGGCGCCGGTGACCGGCACCCCGCCCGCCGGCGACCTGCCGCTGCGCACGTTGGCCGAACAGGACACCGATTCGGTTCCGGCCGACCTCATCGCCAGGGCCCTGGGCAGCGGGCCCGACAGTCCTCAGGAATTCGGCCTTGGTCCTGACTGGTCGATTCCCGATATTGCGCAGTCGGTGGGCACCTCCGGCGCGGCGCCCCTGGACGCGTGGTCCTGGTCGGACGAGCCTCCGGCAACGGCTGGCGACCCCGCCATGGAGTCATCGCGGACTGCGGAGAGCGCCGCGTCTGCGGGGCCCTCGAGCGAGCATGCCGAGTCGCCGACGATGATGTTTGTCGCGCCACATCTGCAGGGCGACGAACCGGCCGGCATCTGGGCCGCTTCCGACGTGGCATTGTCACCAAAGGCGCCTGAGGCCACCGACGGCGCGCGCGTGTTCTCCTGGGCCATCGACCCGCCCGAGGCCGAACTCCCCCTGTCACTGGCGTCACCCCTGGTCGAGCCCGTCGAGTTGGCCAGCGTGTGGGATGCTCCGACGCTGCACGCGCCTCTGGCCGATGTCACCGAGGCCGAGGCCCGCTCGCTGCAGGAAGCCGTCCCCGTCGGCCCGCCATCGGCGTCCTGCGTGCACGCGACCGACGCCAGCGAGCAGGAGATTGACCTGGAGGGCGACTCTGGCGTCGGCCTGACCGGCGAGGCTCCGTCGCCGAACCCGAGGGGGCTGTTGGCCGCCACGGCCCTGGCTGACACATCCGCGCCCCTCGTCGTAGGCGTCGGTGACGCGCTCGACGCGACCGCCGGCGCCGAACACGACCCGTGGGCCGGAGCGTCCGAGCCGGAACCGGTGGACACCTGGGCGGTGCCTGATGGCCCGTCGGCCATGTGGGCGCTGGGTGATCTTCACGAAGCCGACGGCGCCGACGCCACCCCGTTCAAGGACTCGGTCGACGCGCCCGACTCGACGCCCGTGCCGTTTGCCGGCATCACGGGGCGGTCGTCCGCGGAGGCCGTCCTCTCCACGACTCCGGCCGGCGCGGCCTGGGCCGGGTCGGTGCGATCGGCACTCGGCGAGGTCTTCGCGCTGGCCGGGCACGGAGAGTCCCTCGAGCCGCCCACGCCTGCGTCTCCCGCGGTACGGGCGGCGTTTGCCGAGGCCGCGGTCCAAGCGGCCATCGACGACGCGGCACTGAGCGACGACCACACGGCGCCGGTGCTGACCTCGCTCGAGCAGATGCTGGCGGCCGTACGCGCGCGGCGAGCGGAACTGGCAGGCAGCGCCTCGTCCTGAACGGCAAGGCGCTGCGCGCGGCATGCGACACTGGGCGCCGTGCGCGCCCCCGTGTCCGTGCCGTCCTTCGATTTCCGTACGCGCATGGCGCGGGCGGCGGCCGGGCTCGCCGCGGCCGGGGCTGACGCGCTCCTGGTGTCGCATCTTGCCAACCTGCGGTACCTGTCTGGCCTGGAGGTCTCGGCCGGGCTCGGCCTGCTCACGGCCCAGGGGTGTCTGTACCTGCTGGTCGACGCCCGCTACCAGGCGGCGGCCAGGGCCCAGGCCGACCATCTCGGTTCCGACGTCCTGAACGCCGTCGACACCACCGACGGCCGCTCGGCGCGTTGGATCGCGGCGCACTGCGTCCGGGAGGGCATTGCCGATCTGCGACTGGAGAGCCGGGTTTTGCCGCTGCACGAAGCGCGCACGCTCGAGCGGGCTCTGGCCACCGCCGCCTGGGCCGGGACGCTGGTGGACACGCCACTGGACCTGGTCGAAGGGCTCCGGCGCGTCAAGGACCGCCTGGAGTTGCTCGTGTTGTCGGAGGGTGGGGCGAGACTGTCAAACGTGGCTCGCGGCGTGCTCGGCGACGGCGTGGCGCGGGCCGGCCACACCGAACTCGATGTGGCGGCAGAGATCGACCGGCGAGTCAGGGCCGCGGGCTTTTCTCGCGCCGCGTTCGAGACCATTGTCGCCAGTGGGCCGCGCAGCGCCCTCCCGCATGCGCGCCCGACCGACCGTCGGCTCGACCATGGGGACGTCGTGGTGCTGGACTTTGGCGGGGTCTACGGCGGATACTGCGTCGACCTGACCCGGACCGTCTGTCTGGGGCAGCCTTCGGCCGAGCTAGACCGCCAGTACTGGGCGGTACGCGCGGCTCAGGAGGCGGGGTGCGCCGCGGTTGGACCGGGAGTCTTGCCGGCTGACGTCGACCGGGCCGCCCGTCAGGTGCTCGAAGCCGCAGGCTTCGGGGCAGCATTCGCGCACGGCACTGGACACGGCCTCGGTCTCGAGGTTCACGAGGCCCCTCGGCTCGCACGTCCGCTGCCCGATGACGCCACCCAGCCCCCCCTCGAGGCTGGAGTGGTCTGCACCATCGAACCGGGGGCATACCTGACGGGCCGCGCCGGCATCCGCATCGAGGACGATGTGGTGGTCACGGCGGACGGACATCGACCTATCACCGACGTGCCCCTCGGCTGGCCAACCGCACACTGACAATGACACTCGACGAAATCAAGCAGATCCTCGACCTGGTCCGTGAACACGAACTCGCAGAGTTCGAACTGGAACAGGAAGGCGTCAAGCTGCGGGTCCGGAAAAAGGGGCAAGACGCGCCGACGGTGGTCGTGAGTCCGGCGCAATCGCTCTCGCTGCCGCTCGTGACCGCTGGCGTCCCGGCCCTACCGCCCGCTCCCCCCAACGGCTCTGCCGCAGACGAGGTTGCCCAGACCGAGGGCGTCGAACTGGCCGTCGTCAAGGCGCCAATCGTCGGCACCTTCTATCGCGCGTCCGAACCGACGTCGTCGCCGTTCGTGTCGGTGGGGGACACCGTCCGCAAGAACCAGGTGCTGTGCCTCATCGAGGCCATGAAGCTGATGAACGAGATCGTGTCGGAATACGACGGCGAGGTCGTCCAGGTCTTTGTCGAGAACGGCCAGCCCGTGCAATACGGCGAGCGTCTCTTCGCCGTGCGCGCCCGTTAGGCTCGACGACCGTGTTCAAAAAGATCCTGATCGCCAATCGTGGTGAGATCGCGCTCCGCGTGATCTGCGCCTGCCGGGAAATGGGCATCAAGACGGTCGCCGTCTTCTCGGAGGCCGACGAGCACAGCCTGCACGTCCGCTTTGCCGATGAGGCGGTCTGCATCGGCCCGCCACGCAGCAGCGAGAGCTATCTGCACGTGCCGGCGATCATCAGTGCCGCCGAGATCACCGGGGCCGATGCCATCCACCCGGGCTACGGCTTCCTGTCCGAGAGTGCCTACCTCGCCGAGGTCTGCGAGGCGTGCCACATCAAGTTCATCGGACCGAGTCCGTCGGTGATCAGGCTGATGGGCGAGAAGTCGCGCGCGCGTCGCGCCATGAAGAAGGCCGGCGTCAGCACCCTGCCAGGCAGCGATGGTCCGGTCGAGACCGAGGAGGAGGCGGAATCGGTGGCGACCGCCCTCGGTTTTCCGGTGATCATCAAGGCCAGCAACGGCGGCGGCGGTCGCGGCATGCGTATCGTCCGGTCGGCCGACGAACTCTCGCTGGCCCTGCGCACCGCGCAGCGTGAAGCGCAGGCGGCCTTCGGCGTGGGCGACGTGTACCTCGAGAAGTACCTCGAGGCACCCCGCCACATCGAGGTGCAGATTCTTGGCGACGAGCACGGCACGGTCGTCCACCTCGGCGAGCGCGAGTGCTCGGTGCAGCGGCGCCACCAGAAGCTGATCGAGGAAGCGCCCTCGGCCGTCATCACCGAATCGCAGCGGCAGGCCCTCGGCAAGATGGTCGTCGACGCGGCCACCGCGGTTGGCTACTCCAGTGCCGGGACCTTCGAGTTCCTCATGGATCCCGAGGGCAACCTGTACTTCATCGAGGCCAACACCCGCCTGCAGGTGGAGCACGGCGTCACCGAACTGGTCACCGGCATCGACATCGTCAAGGAGCAGATCCAGATCGCCGCCGGAGCGCCCCTGTCGTTCTCGCAGCAAGACGTGGTGATCTCCGGGCATGCCATCGAGTGCCGGATCAACGCCGAGAACCCCGACACGTTCGCGCCCAGCCCCGGCCGTGTCGATGCCTTCAGCCTGCCCGGCGGCCCCGGCATCCGCGTCGACACCTTCGTCCACGCCGAAGCCATCGTGCCGCCCTACTACGACTCGCTGATCGCCAAGGTGATGTCGCACGGACGCACGCGCGAGGAAGCGATCGCGCGGATGCGGCGGGCGCTCGAGATGACCGTGATCGAAGGCATCCACACGTCCGTGTCGATGCACCTGAAGATTCTTGCCGACGCTGACTTCCAGCAGGCCAGGATCTCGACGGCCTTCATGGAGCGGTTCCTGCCCAAACCGGCTCCGGCCGCGACGCCGGCGGCCTGACGCCGCCGCCGTGCCGCCGGCTCCCTCGCGACCGCTCCCATCCCGCCTCTACGCCATCGTCGATGCTGACGTGGCGGCGCGTGCCGGCTGGCAGGTGCCCGACCTGGCCGATGCGTATCTCCAGGCCGGCGTCCGCGTCCTGCAGGTGCGCGCCAAGGATGCCGCGGCGCGAGACGTGCTGACCTGGGTCGAGGCCATCGCACGCCGCTCCGGCGATGCCTGGCTGATCGTCAACGACCGCGTGGACATTGCGCTGGTGGCAGGCACGCGGCACGTCCATCTCGGCCAGGACGACCTGCCGGTCGCCGCGGCGCGCGCGCTGCTCGGGGCCGAGGCCGTGATCGGCGTCTCGACCCACACCCACGCCCAGATCGCCCAGGCATGCCGGCTGCCGCTGGACTACATCGCGGTGGGGCCGGTCTTCAGCACGCAGACCAAGGCGACCGGCTACCAAGCTGCGGGCCTGGCCATGGTGAAGCAGGCACATGCGACAGCGGCCGCGTCGGGCGTGCCGGTGGTCGCCATCGGCGGGATCACGCTCGACACGGCGCCCGACCTCATCGCCGCCGGGGCATCGGCCGTGGCAGTCATCACGGATCTGCTGCACGGAGCAAATCCGGGCGCGCGCGCCCGCGCCTATGTGGAGCGACTCGGCCGGGTATAATGCGCGCCAACGCGTGCCAGTCGAAGGCGTCAGGCGCCAGTCGCGCGGGAATCCAGGACCGGGGGAAATTCTTGGCCAGTGCACTCTTTCGTACCAAGTCAATCGACCGCCTGCTCGACGAGGGCGCGGCCACGGGTGAAGGGACGCTGAAGCGGACCCTGAACGCGGGCGCACTCGTCGCGCTCGGCATCGGCGCGATCATCGGCGCCGGCCTGTTCGTGCGAACGGCGGCCGCAATCGCCGACCGGGCGGGGCCAGGCGTCACGGTGGCCTTCCTGGTCGCGGCGCTCGGGTGCGCGTTGGCCGGTCTGTGCTACGCCGAGTTCGCCTCGATGATCCCGATCGCCGGGAGCGCGTACACGTACTCCTACGCGACGATGGGCGAACTGGTCGCGTGGATCATCGGCTGGGACTTGATTCTCGAGTACGCCGTCGGTGCGGCAACGGTCGCCATCGCGTGGAGCGAGTACCTCAACAAGGTCCTGGAATACGTCGGCTTACATGTGCCGTACGCCTGGAGTCATTCGCCCTTCCAGGTGGACGCGGCGACGGGCGTGGCGGGCATCGCCAATTTGCCGGCCGTGCTCATCCTCGGGTTGCTGACCGCGCTCCTGGTGCGCGGCACGCAGGAATCGGCGTGGGTCAACAACCTGATCGTCATCACCAAGGTGTCGATCGTCATCATGGTGATCGTGCTCGGGTGGGGGTTCATCGACCCGGTCAACCACACGCCGTACGTCCCGGCGGCGAGCCTCTACACGACGCCCGAGGGCATCACGCACAACTACGGCGGCATCATGGGCATCCTCGGTGCGGCCGGCGTCGTGTTCTTCGCCTACATCGGCTTCGACGCGGTCTCGACCGCGGCGCAGGAAGCCAAGAATCCGACGCGCGACATGCCGATCGGCATCCTGGGCTCGCTCGTCGTCTGCACGATTCTCTATGTGCTCTTCGCGCACGTCCTGAGCGGAATTGCGACGGTGGAGGATTTCCGCAGCACGGGTCGCGAGGCCTCGGTCACCTTTGCCATTGCCAAGTACATGATCGGCTACGGCTGGCTGGCCAAATTCGTCACGATCGCCATTCTCGCCGGCTTCTCGTCGGTGATTCTCGTGATGTTGCTCGGCCAGTCGCGCGTCTTCTACTCGATGAGCCACGACGGCCTGGTGCCGAAGTTCTTCTCCGACATCCACCCGACGTACCGCACCCCCTACAAGTCCAACTGGTTCTTCTTCGTCTTCACCGCGCTGTTTGCCGCTTTCGTCCCGGGCGACATCGTGGGCGAGATGACGAGCATCGGGACGCTGTTTGCGTTCATGCTCGTGTGCGCCGGTGTGTGGATTCTTCGCGTCCGCCGCCCCGACATCCCGCGTGGATTCCGCGTGCCGGCCGTGCCGCTCGTGTCGACGCTGGGCATCATCGTCTGCGGTGCGATGGTCTTCGGGCTCGGCTGGACCAACTGGCTGCGACTGGCCGCGTGGCTCGTCATTGGCCTGGTGATCTACTTCGGGTACAGCAAGCAGCACAGCAACCTCAACGCCTCGGCTTGACGACGTGACTGCACGCATCCTCGACGGCGCAGCACTGGCGCGCACGATGCGCGAGGACCTGCACCCTCAGGTCCAGGCGTTCACCGCCCGGGCCGGGCGGCCGCCCGGGCTTGCGCTCGTGCTTGTGGGCGACGACCCGGCGTCGCACGTCTACGTCGGGAGCAAGCGCACCCACGGCACGGACGTGGGCTTCCGCGTCGACCTGCACCAGCGGCCGGCAACGACCTCCCTCGACGAGGTGCTGGCACTGGTCGGCAGCCTCAACGCCGACGACGCCATCGACGGCATCCTGGTGCAATCGCCGCTGCCGGCGGCCATGGGCGGCGATGCCGCGCGCCGCGTCTTCGAGACCATCGATCCGGCCAAGGACGTAGACGGATTCACCGCCGAGAACGTCGGTCGGCTGGTCCAGAATCGCGAAGGGCTGGTGGCGTGCACGCCGGCCGGGATCATCGAGTTGCTCGAACACGCCGGCGTGACCATCGCCGGCGCCCGCGCCGTCGTCATCGGTCGCAGCGATATCGTCGGCAAGCCGATGGCGCTGTTGCTCCTGCATCGCCACGCCACGGTGACCATCGCCCACTCCAGGACGCCGGACCTGCCGGCACTGGCGCGCGAGGCCGATATCCTGGTCGCCGCCATCGGGCGCGCCGGCTTTGTGACGCAGGACATGGTCAAGCCCGGGGCCGCGGTGATCGACGTGGGCATGAACCGGGTGTCGTCGGAGGCTGACGTCGTCAGATTCTTCGGCGAGGGGTCGAGGCGCCACCTGGCCTGGCAGCAGCGAGGCTCCGTGCTGATGGGCGACGTGCATCCCGCAGTGTCCGACGTGGCCGGAGCCCTGACGCCCGTGCCAGGCGGCGTCGGGCCGCTGACCATCGCCAGGCTGATGAAGAACACGCTCTCGGCCGCTCAACGGCGGGTCTGAATTCCTTGCCACCACCTCTGCGCCGAGGATTCTGGACACGCCCTGAATCGCCTGGATCCTGAATCGATGTGGAGGTGCCGCGTCCCGCGCTTCATTCGGAATTCTCAATTGTGAATTCCGAATGGTCCGTCGCGCAGCGCCTCGATCAGTGCAGCGACCTGCTGATCGGTATCTTCGAATGTGCCGTCGGTCATCACCACGTGATCTGCAGCGGCGACTTTGCGCGCAATCGGCCACTGCGCGGCCAGCCGCAGATCGGCAGCCGCCGGCGACAGTCCGTCGCGCTCGATGAGCCGCGTCCGTTGGCGGTCGGGGTCGCACGCAACGACGACGACGACGTCGAAGTCGGAGGTGCGGCCGGTCTCGAACAGCAGGGGGATGTCTGCCACGGCGGGCCCGCGGTAGCCGTTGGCGGCCAACTGCGCCAGCCACTCCGCGATCCGTCGCCGCACGTCCGGATGAATGATCGCCTCGAGGTCGGCCCGCGCGGTCTCGTCGCGGAAAACGACGGCGGCGAGCCCGGCACGGTCCAGATCGCCGGTGGCCGTGAGCATGTCGTCGCCGAACCGTTCGGCGACCGCGCGCAAGCCAGCCGAGCCCGGTGCCACGGCCTCGCGGGCCAGGCGGTCGGCGTCGATGGTCGGCACTCCGGCCTGCTCGAGTCGACGTGTGACGTAGGACTTACCCGTGGCGATGCCGCCGGTGAGCCCGACCCGCCACACGGGTTCAGGCATCGGTATCTTCCGAGGGCCGCGCCGGCGCCAGCCGATCCTCGACAAACGAGTTCCACTCGTGGCAGTGCGGGCATCGCCACAACAGCTCCTTGCTGCGGTAACGGCAGCGCAGGCAGATGTGCGGGTCGCGATAGAAGACCGCGTCGCGGCTGTGGGTCACGTACAGTTCGACCGACGGCTTGTCGAGATTGAGATCCAGCAGGATGTCCCATGCGGTCTGGTGCACCAGCAGCGCATGTGGGTTGATCGTGAGTGCGGCAATGGCCATCTCGAGCGCGTCTTCGGGGCGGCCGGCCCGCAGCATGTGGCGCGCCAGCGCCAGCCGTGCCCGCCAATCCTGCGGGTGATCGTTGGCGATCCGACGGAACAGGTGCTCGAAGCCGTCAGCCCGCCCAGCCGCCGTGTAGGCGTCACCGAGGCGGTCGGCCACCAGGTGTGCGCGCGTCGGCATGGACGCGATGAGTTGCTCCCAGGTCGCCACGGCCCCGGGCATGTCTCCGGCGTCGCGTTTGACGTCACCGAGGTTGAGATAGGCCGGCGCCACCTCGGCGTCCAGGTCGATGGCCGATTCAAAGTGCAGGCGTGCCGCGAGCAGGTCCTGTCGCGACAGCGCCTGCATGCCCAGCTCGTTTTCGAGGAACGCCTGGATCTGCAGGTGCCGTCGCGTGCGCTGCTCGGGCTCGTCGCCGCGGGCCAACTCGCGTCGCACCCGGTACGCCTCGGCCCACTGGTTCTGGTCCTCGAAGAGCTTCTGCAGCTGCAGCAGCGCGTGCTCGTTGCTCGGGTCGAGCCGCAGCACCTCGCCGAAGGCTTCGTGGGCGCGGTCGACAAAGCCCCCGCGCGTGAAGTCCAGGCCCAGGCAGAGCAGGGCATAGGTGTGCTCGAGCTTGCTGATCCGCGGGCGCTGGAGGATCTGCTGATGGATCTGGATCGCCCGACCGACGTGTCCCTTCTCGCGATAGAGGTTGCCGAGAATCATGTGAATCTCGACCGCGTCTTCGTCGACCCGCGCCGCCTGACTCAGCTCTTCGATCGCATGATCGAGCTGATTGGCGACCAGGAAGTTGAGGCCCTGGATGTAGTGAGGCGACTGCCGCGCCTTGCGGCGGTCGATCCAGCGGCCCTCGTGCAGCTTGTACCGCTCCCAGGCCTTGCCAGCGGCAAGGCCGAGCAGCAGGGCGATGAGCGCGGAGAGGAGAGGAAAGTAGTCGGCTATCACGGGTGTTGGTGCACGGGGGACGAGACCAGCCGATCCCAGCGGCCCTGCGCGTGCAGGATGTCCTCGATGAGCGCGCGCGCCGCGCCGTGGCCGCCGCGACGCGTGCTCACGACGTGCGCCGCCGCCCTGACCTCGGCCACCGCGTCGGACGGGCAGGCGGCCAGTCCCACGCGCTGCAGCACCGGCAGGTCCACCACATCGTCGCCCATGTAGGCGATGTCTTCGCACTGCCAGCCATGTGTGTTCATCAATTCCTCGAGCGCGGCGCCTTTGTCGGCAACGCCCTGCCGGACCAGATCGAGGCCGAGCTGCCGCGCCCGGTGCTGTGTCGACGCCGAGTGCCGTGCCGAGAGGAGGCCGACGGTCAGTCCGGCTCGCCTCGCCATCACGATGCCGGCGCCATCCTTGATGTCGAACCGCTTGGACTCGGTGCCGTCGGCGTGCACGATGACACCACCGTCGGTGAGCACGCCGTCGACGTCGAACAACAGCACGCGAATGCGTCGGGCACGTGCGTGGACCTCGGCGCTCAGCGACACCCTTACCATCGCTCCGTCGGCCACAGGTCGTGGATGTGCAGCACGCCTCGCGGTCGCCGCTCCGCGTCGACGATGGGCAGCGACGTGATCCGCCGCGACTGCATCACCTGCAGCGCCACACTTGCCAGCACGTCGCCTGCGAGGGTCACCGGGTCGCGAGTCATGATCCCGGCTGCGGTGCGGGTGCTGATGGCGCCGTCGTCCATCATCTGGCGCCGCAAATCGCCGTCGGTGATCAGCCCGGCGAGCGTGCCGCCGGGCCCGGTCACGCAGGTCATGCCCAATCGCTTTCGGCTCATCTCGTAGATGACCTCGCGCAACGGGGTGTGCTCGTCTACCCGCGGCATCTCCTCGCCGGCATGCATCAGCTGCTCGACCCGCATCAGCCGCTTGCCGAGGGCGCCACCGGGGTGTCGTGCAGCAAAGTCGTGGCTGCCGAAGCCCTTCTTGGTGAGCGCCACCATGGCCAGGGCATCACCGAGCGCGAGAGCGGCGGTGGTGCTCGCGGTGGGGGCCAGGTTGAGTGGACAGGCCTCCTCGTCCACCGAGCAATCCAGCTGCACGTCGGCCGCCAGCGCGAGGGAGGAGCGCGGCGAGCCGGTGATGGTGATCAGTCGGGCGCCAAGTCGTGTGGCGACGTCCACGAGCCGGACGACCTCCGGAGTCTCGCCGCCATACGACACGGCCAGCACGACGTCGACACTGGTCACCGCCCCGAGGTCGCCGTGCAGCGCCTCGGCTGGATGGAGGAAGAATGCCGGCGTGCCGGTGCTGGCCAGCGTCGCGGCAATCTTCCGGCAGATCAAGCCGGATTTGCCCATGCCGGTCACGATGACGCGCCCCTTGCACGCCACAAGCAGGGCCACGGCCTGCTCGAACCGCTCATCGAGCCGGGGCACCAGCGCGTAGATGGCCTCAGCCTCGGTGCGCAGCACGCGAGCGGCGAGGACGAGCGCGGCTGAAGGCGAGACGCGGCCAGGCTGGGTCATCGTCGTCACGGCTGCGCCTGGACGGCGTGATGCACGCGCGTCAGGCGTGCCAGCAGCGCAGGCAGCAGGTCGAGTCGCAGGGCGTTTTCCGCGTCAGACCTGGCTCGTGTCGGGTCGTCGTGCACTTCCATGAAGACGCCGTCCACGCCCGCGGCGACGCCGGCGCTGGCCATGGTCTCGATGAACGCGGCCTGGCCGGCGGTGCGACCCTCGCCCGCACCGGGAAGCTGCAGGCTGTGGGTCACGTCGTACACGACCGGTGCACCGAGCGCGCGGAGCTGGGGGAAGGCGCGCATGTCCACGACCAGGTTGTGATAGCCAAACGACGTGCCGCGCTCGGTCACCAGCACGCGGGCGTTGCCGGAGCCTCGCACCTTGTCCAGCGCGTGTCGCATGTCGGCTGGGGCGAGGAACTGACCCTTCTTGATGTTGATGACGGCCCCGGTGCGCGCCGCGGCCACCAGCAGGTCGGTCTGCCGGCAGAGAAAGGCTGGAATCTGCAGCACGTCGACCACGGCTGCGGCCGGTGCGGCCTGGGCCGCCTCATGGATGTCGGTCAGCACCGGGACGCCGACCTCTGCCTTGACACGGGCCAGCGTGCGCAGACCTGCCTCCAGGCCGGGGCCGCGGAATGACGACAGCGACGTGCGATTGGCCTTGTCAAACGACGCCTTGAACACGTAGGGCACACCTGCGGCGCGGGCCATCGCAGCGATGGCGTGGCCCAGGTCGAGCGCATGGCTTTCGCTCTCGATGACACACGGCCCGCCAATCAGCACGAGCTGGCCGGCCCCGAAGGTCACCGGTCCTGCCGCTACCGGTTGCACCCCGACATTATAGGGGCCTCCCGCCGCTACACCATGGACTCGGCGGGCGTGCTGGCGGCCTCGCGAGACGCGAGCGCGTGCTTGAAGGTCGCCGCGACGAAACCGGCAAACAGCGGATGCGGCTTCAGGGGTTTTGACTTGAACTCGGGATGGAACTGCACGGCGATGAACCACGGGTGGGACGGCAGTTCGACGATCTCGACGAACTTGCCATCAAGGGAGCGGCCGACGATCTCCAGCCCCTTCTCGGTGATTGCCGGTTCGTACAGGCAGTTGAACTCGTAGCGGTGGCGATGGCGCTCATGAATGACATCGGACCCGTACAGGCGGTGCGACAACGAGCCGGGTTTCAACTGACAGGCGTAGGAGCCGAGCCGCATGGTGCCACCGAGGTCGTCGACGCCAAGCAGATCGCGCAGCTTGTAGATCACCTTGTTGTCGGTGTCTGGCGTCACTTCCGTGGAGTCGGCGTTGAGGATGCCGCAGACGTTGCGTGCGTACTCGACGGTGGCCCACTGGAATCCGTAGCAGATGCCGAAGAACGGGATCTGCCGGTCGCGCGCCACTTCCACGGCCTTCATCATGCCGCGCGTGCCGCGGTTGCCGAAGCCGCCGGGGACCAGGATGCCATCGGCGCCGTCCAGCTCCCGTTCGCCACCCTCGGCTTCGAGCGCTTCGGCCTCGATCCACTTGACGTTGACCTTCAGCCGGTGATGGAACCCGCCATGGAACAGCGCCTCGGTGAGGCTCTTGTAGGAGTCCTCCAGGCCCACGTACTTGCCGACCACGTGAATGGTGATCTGGTCCTGTGGATTCTTGATGCGGTCGAGCAGCGACTCCCAGAGGCCGGCCGGCCGTGGCTCGTTGGGCAGCGACAACTGCTTGAGGACGATCCGGTCGATGCCTTCCTCGGCCAGCGCCAGCGGCACTTCGTAGACGCTGGAGACGTCGCGCGCGGTGATCACCGCGTCCTCGTTGACGTCGCAGAACAAGGCGATCTTGCGCTTGATGTCGCGAGGCAACATGCGATCGGTGCGACACAGCAGGATGTCGGGCTGGATGCCGATCGAGCGCAGGTCGCGCACGCTGTGCTGCGTCGGCTTGGTCTTCAGCTCGCCGGCCGTGCTGACGTGCGGGACCAGCGTGAGGTGGATGTAGAGAGTGTTCTCGCGGCCCACGTCCTGCCGGAACTGCCGAATCGCCTCGAGAAACGGCAGGCTCTCGATGTCGCCGACCGTGCCGCCGATTTCCACCAGCACCACGTCAACGCCGTCGGAGACGGCCAGAATCGACTCCTTGATCGCGTTGGTGATGTGCGGGATCACCTGCACCGTCGCGCCCAGGTAGTCCCCGCGCCGCTCGCGCTGGATGACCGACAGATAAATCTTTCCGGTCGTCCAGTTGGAATTCTTCGAGGTGACCGTGTTGGTGAATCGCTCGTAGTGCCCGAGGTCCAGGTCACCCTCGGTGCCATCGTCGGTCACATACACCTCGCCGTGCTGGTACGGCGACATCGTGCCGGGATCGACGTTGATGTACGGGTCGAACTTCTGCAGCGTGACCTTGAAGCCGTGGCTCTCGAGCAGGGCGCCGATGGAGGCCGCGGCCAGCCCCTTGCCGAGCGAGGACACCACGCCACCGGTCACGAAGATGTACTTGACGGGCCGATGGGGCTGCGAAGTCTGCATGGTGGATATCAAGTCGTTGTGGGCGCCGCGAGCCGTCGACGCACTCGTTCCAGATCGTCAGGGGTATCCACGCCGAGCGCCTCGTGGCGCGACTCGACGGTCATGATCGCGTGCCCGTGCTCGAGGGCTCGCAGTTGCTCCAGCGATTCGCTCAACTCGAGCGGTGTCGCCGGCCAGGCCGCACACGCGAGCAGGAACTCGCGTCGATACACATACAGGCCGACGTGCTTGTACCACGTCACCGGTGTCCCGGGATCGCGCAGGAAGGGCACGGCCGCCCGCGTGAAGTAGAGCGCCCGCCCCCGCAGATCCACCACGACCTTGACCACGGCCGGACTCGCAATTTCGGCCGGGTCGGTGATCCGGCTCCGCACGGTGCTCATCATCACCGACGGATCAGCCACGCAGGCCGCCACCGCGTCGTCGATCATCGCCGGCGCGAGCATCGGTTCGTCGCCCTGGACGTTGACGATGAGGTCGTCGGCGATCTGCGCCGCAACCTCGGCCACACGCTCGCTGCCGGTGCGGTGGTGCGCGGAGGTCATCACCACGTCGCCGCCAAATGCCCGCACCGCCTCGAACACCCGCACGTCGTCGGTCGCCACGATGACGCGGGACACGCGAGTCGCCTCCGAGGCGCGCCGGTAGACGTGCTCGATCATCGGCCGGCCATGGATGTCGGCGAGAGGCTTGCCCGGGAGACGCGTGGAGGAGAATCGAGCGGGAATGACGGCGACAACCGTCGCGGGTGACCGGGTGACGGCTCCGGCACTGTGCAGCACGCGGAATTCTAGCACGCAGCCAGACGCGTCCCGGGCGTGCCGTGCACCGCTGTGGGATCGCCCCGTCGGTCGGCCACGTCCGCCCGGCTGTTAGCATGACCCTATGACCAAGCCTGTGCTGGCGGGCGCCCTGCTGGTGGTGGCGGCCGGGGCCTGGCATTTCGCGCTGCGGCCCGCGGTCGCGCCGATGCCGACGACGGCGCGTGCGCCAGCGGCGGTCGCGGCACAGGCGGCGACGGCGGTCCCGACGGTGCGCCTCGAGCAACTGAACGCGCCGGTGAGCCTCCGTCCGGCTCCAGCCGCATCGCGCAACCCCTTTGCCTCGACCGTGGCGGGCTCAGCCGCACGCGCCGCATCAGGTCTCACGCCTGGGCCTGCGCCGCTGGCCATGGAGACCCCGCCCGCGCCGGCCTGGCCCCGCGTCACGTTGATCGGCGTCGCAGAAACCGATGAGGGGCGCGGGCTGGCGCGCACCGCCATCATCTCTGGCCCGCATGGCGTGCATCACGCACGGCCGGGCGACGTGATCGAGCAGGTCTATCGCGTCCAGCGCGTCGGTGCGGACGCGGTGGATCTGCTGCTCCTGCCAGAAGGACGCACGCTGCAGCTGGCCTTGCGACCCTGAGGCGTATAATCGTCGGGCTCGTCGCGCCCTGGGCGCGGGCCACGCACCAAGTTGGTGCAAGACGCTCGCAGCTCCGGTGCCGACGCGGGTTACACCCTGTCCATCGTTACTTTTGAACAGGGTTTTCCACAGCTTCTGTGAATATCGTCTGACGAGCCACAGGGGCGTGACCTAATTCACAGGACCCTCACCTCCATGCCGCAGTTCACGCATCTCACGGCGCCTACAGATGGCGCGCCCATCACCCGGCAAGGCGACGCGCTTGTCGTGCCGGACCGCCCCATTCTTCCGTTCATCGAAGGCGATGGCATCGGCGCCGACATCTGGCGTGCCAGCGTGCGCGTCTTCGATGCCGCCGTGCAGAAAGCGTACGGTGGCACGCGACAGGTGGTGTGGTTCGAGGTGCTGGCCGGCGAGAAGGCGTTCAACGCCGTCAACGAGTGGCTACCCGCAGACACCCTGGCCGCGTTCCGCGAATATCTGGTCGGCATCAAGGGCCCGCTGACGACTCCGGTCGGCGGCGGCATCCGGTCCCTGAACGTCGCGCTGCGGCAGGAACTCGATCTGTATACATGCCTGCGCCCGGTGCGCTACTTCAAGGGCATGGAGACACCAGTCAAGCGGCCTGACCTCGTCGACATGGTGATCTTCCGCGAGAACACCGAAGACATCTATGCCGGCATCGAGTTTGCCGAAGGGACACCCGAGGTCGAGCAGTTGAAGCAGCTGCTCAAGGGCGCGTTCCCGAAGCCGTACGGCAAGATCCGTTTCCCGGACTCGGTGGGCCTCGGTATCAAGCCGGTGTCGCGCGAGGGCACCGAGCGCCTGGTGCGGGCGGCGATCGAGTACGCGCTGGCCAACGGGCGCAAGAGCGTCACGCTCGTGCACAAGGGCAACATCATGAAGTTCACCGAAGGCGCCTTCCGTGACTGGGGCTACGAGCTCGCCAAGCGCGAGTTCGGCGCCGTTGAAGTCGACGGCGGCCCGTGGTGCGCGTTGCCCGGCGGATTGGTCATCAAGGATGTCATCGCCGACGCGTTCCTGCAGCAGATCCTGACGCGGCCCGCCGAGTACGACGTCATCGCCACCCTGAATCTCAATGGCGACTACATCTCCGACGCGCTGGCCGCGCAGGTCGGGGGCATCGGCATCGCGCCGGGCGGCAACATCAACTACGTCACCGGCCACGCGGTCTTCGAAGCCACGCACGGCACCGCCCCCAAGTACGCCAACCTGGACAAGGTGAATCCGGGCTCGGTGATCCTCTCGGGCGAGATGATGTTCCGGTTCCTCGGCTGGAACGAGGCGGCCGACCTGATCATCCATGGGCTCGAGAAGGCCATCGATGCCAAGACGGTCACCTACGATCTGGCCCGCCTGATCGCAGGCTCGACCGAGGTGTCGTGCTCGAAGTTCGGCGACGCCGTCATCAGCCACATGTAGACCGGGCGCCGGGCCGTCGGCCATGGGCCAGGGTCACCCACCCGGCCCGGGCCGCCTGGTCCGGAGGTCCGCTCTCGCTCGAGTACTTCCAAGGCCGCAGGCACAACGCCCAGGGCCCTCCAGGAGCCAGACCATGAACCGCAAAGTGACCGTCGTCGGTGGCGCCGGCAACGTGGGCGCCACGGTGGCGCGTGCGATCGCCAACCGCGAACTGGCCGATGTCGTGATCATCGACATCGCCGATACCAAGGCGCAAGGCATCGCGCTCGACATCCTGCAGACCTGTCCAGTCGAGGGCAGCGACACCCGCGTGGTCGGTGGCAGCGACTACGCGCTCTCGGCGGGTTCCGATGTGGTCGTGATCACGTCGGGCGTGCCGCGCAAGCCGGGCATGAGCCGCGATGACCTGCTCTCGGTCAACTACAAGATCATGCAGGACGTCACGGCCAACGTGATGACGCACTCGCCCGAGGCCATCCTGGTCGTCGTGGCCAACCCGCTGGACGCGATGGCCCAGGCCGTCTACCGCCTGAGCGGCCTGCCGCGCGAGCGTGTGATCGGCATGGCCGGCGTCCTCGATTCCGCACGCATGCGGGCCTTCATCGCCACCGAGCTCAACGTGTCGGTCGAGAACGTCCACGCCTTCGTGCTGGGCGGCCATGGCGACACGATGGTGCCGCTGCCACGCTACTCGACGGTGGCCGGGATCCCGATCACCGAGCTGATGTCGGCAGAGCGCATCGCCGCCATCTGCGAACGCACGGCCAACGGTGGCGCCGAGATCACCAAGCTGGTCGGCACCAGCGCCTGGTATGCGCCGGGGCAGTCGTCGGCCCGGATGGTCGAGGCGATCCTGAAGGACAAGAAGTTGATCGAACCCTGCTCGGTCTACCTGCAGGGTGAGTACGGCGTGAACGACCAGTTCCTCGGCGTCCCGGTCAAGCTTGGCGCCAAGGGCGTCGAGCAGATTATCGAGATCACGCTCTCGGCCGAGGAGAAGGTCGCGCTCGACAAGTCGGCAGCGGCGGTCAAGGAACTGACGACGGTCATCGGCGTCTAGGCTGCTCGCTGCCTGGGCGAAGTCAGGGCGCGTTTCCCCGAACGCGCCCTGCACTTCGACCCCGGGCCGCTCGGGGAGCGGCCCCTACCGTCCCCACCAGGCTGCCGTTACCGCGTCGAGACCCATTGCGCCTTGAGGTAGTCGCGATTCATCTTGGCGATGTTGCTGATCCGGATTTCCTTCGGACAGACCGCCTCGCACTCGCCCTCGTTGGAGCAGGCGCCGAAGCCCTCCATGTCCATCTGTTCGACCATCCGCACGGTGCGCCGATGCTTCTCAGCTTCGCCCTGCGGCAGCAGGTTCAGGTGGCTGATCTTGGCCGACGTGAACAGCGCCGCCGACGCGTTCTTGCAGGCAGCGACGCAGGCGCCGCACTGGATGCACGCCGCCGCGTCGAAGACCGTGTCGGAGACCGGCTTGGGCACGGGGATGGCGTTGGCGTCGGGCGCCGCCCCGACGTTGACCGAGATGTAGCCACCGGCGCGGATGATGCGATCAAGCGCGCTGCGATCGACCACGAGGTCCTTGATCACGGGAAAGGCTGCTGCCCGCCATGGCTCGATCGTAATCGTGTCGCCGTTGTTGAACCGGCGCATGTGGAGCTGGCAGACGGTGGTGCCGGCGTCAGGCCCATGCGCGACGCCGTTGACCATGCAGCCGCAGGTGCCGCAGATGCCCTCGCGGCAGTCGGAGTCGAACGAGATCGGCTCCTCGCCCTTGCGGATGAGCCCCTCGTTGACGACGTCGAGCATCTCGAGGAACGACATGTCGGGCGAGATGTCGTTTGCCTGGTATTCGACCAGTCGGCCCGGTGCACCGGGTGCCGCCTGGCGCCACACGCGCAATGTCAGATTCAGTGCCATCGTTCTCTGCTCACCAGAGCAGACTGCCGCATGAGGCCCGCAGCCTGCGAGATCTTGACGCTTGACGGGCGGCTCGGGGAGCCGCCCCTACCTTCGACGCCCGCATACCGTCACCGGTACCCCGTCACCCGGTACCCGACCTTGTCGGCGGCTACTTGTACGACCGCTGCGACGGCTTGACGTACTCGAACGACAGCGGCTCGACGTGCCGAACCGGTGCCGTGTCGACCCCGGTGAACTGCCATGCCGCGGCGTGCGAGAAATGCTCGTCGTCGCGCTGCGCTTCGTTGTCGGGCGTCTGGTACTCCTCGCGGAAGTGACCGCCGCACGACTCCTCACGGGTGAGGGCGTCGAGCGCGAGCAGCTCGGCGAACTCGAGGTAGTCGGCCACCCGGCCGGCGTACTCGAGGTTCTTGTTCATGTTGTTGGCCTCGCCAGGCACCGAGACGTTCTGCCAGAACTCGTCACGCAGCTTCGGAATCTCGGTCAGGGCCGTTTTCAGGCCCTCGGCCGTGCGCGACATGCCCACGTAGTCCCATACCAGCCGGCCGAGTTGCCGGTGGAGTTCGCGCGGGGTCTTGCTGCCCTTGACGGTGAGCAGCCGCGTGATCTGCCCCTGGGCGTTGTTGGCGGCCTCGGCAAAGGCGGCATGGTCAGTGGTGACCTTGGGCAGCGCCGAACTGGCAAGGTAGTGACTCAACGTGTAGGGGATGACGAAGTAACCGTCGGCCAGCCCCTGCATCAACGCGCTGGCGCCGAGGCGGTTGGCGCCGTGGTCCGAGAAGTTCGCTTCGCCGAGCACATGCAGGCCCGGGATGGTGCTCATCAGGTTGTAGTCCACCCACAGGCCACCCATCGTGTAATGCACGGCGGGGAAAATCCGCATCGGCACGTCGTAGGGGTTGTCGTCGGTGATCTTCTGGTACATGTCGAACAGGTTGCCATAGCGCTGCTTGATCATGTCCTTGCCGAGGCGGTTGATCGAATCGGCGAAGTCCAGATACACCGCCAGACCGGTGTCGCCCACGCCCTGCCCCTCGTCGCAGGCCAGCTTGGCGGCGCGCGACGCGACGTCGCGCGGCACCAGGTTGCCGAAACTGGGATACCGGCGTTCGAGGTAGTAGTCGCGCTCGGCTTCCGGGATCTGCTGCGGCGGCCGCTTGTCGCCCGGCACCTTGGGCACCCACACGCGTCCGTCGTTGCGCAAGCTCTCGCTCATCAGCGTCAGCTTGCTCTGGTGGTCGCCGGAGACCGGGATGCAGGTGGGATGGATCTGCGTGAAGCACGGGTTGGCCATCAGCGCGCCGCGCTTGTGCGCCCGCCAGGCCGCCGTGACGTTGCTGTTCACGGCGTTGGTGGAGAGGTAGTAGACCGTGCCGTAGCCGCCAGTGGCCAGCAGCACGGCATCGCCCGCCCACTTCTCGAGTTCGCCGGTGACCAGGTTGCGCGTGATGATGCCGCGCGCCTGCCCGTCGATGATGACCACGTCGAGCATCTCGCGCTGCGGCATCAGCGTCACCGTGCCGGCATCCACCTGCCGCATCATCGACTGGTACGCGCCGATCAGCAGCTGCTGGCCCGTCTGCCCGCGCGCGTAGAACGTGCGCGACACCTGTGCGCCACCGAACGAGCGGTTGTCGAGCAGGCCCCCGTACTCGCGTGCGAACGGGACGCCCTGGGCGACGCACTGGTCGATGATGTCCACGCTCACCTGCGCGAGGCGGAAGACATTGGCCTCACGCGCCCGGTAGTCGCCGCCCTTCACGGTGTCGTAGAACAGCCGGTAGATGCTGTCACCGTCGTTGCGATAGTTCTTCGCGGCGTTGATCCCGCCCTGCGCGGCAATGGAGTGGGCGCGGCGCGGGCTGTCGTGGATGCAGAACGTGAGGACGTTGTAGCCCAGTTCCCCAAGTGCGGCCGAGGCCGACGCGCCCGCCAGCCCCGTGCCCACGCACAGCACCGTGAGCTTGCGGCGGTTGGCCGGGTTCACCAGCTTGGATTCGAACTTGTGCCGGTCCCACTTGCCTTCGATGGGACCTCCCGGAACCTTGCTGTCGAGCGTCATCACGTAGCCCCTAGCGAGTGAAGTACATGAACAGCGGCAGGAGCGCGAAGCCGCCGGCGATGACCACCGCGACCACGCGGCCGCCGAGCACCAGGCTGCGACCGAGCCGCTGGTTCGACAGCCCGAGCGACTGCGCCGCGCTCGAGATGCCGTGATTGAGATGGAGGCCGATCAGCACCATCGCGACCACGTAGAAGCCCACGTACAGCGGGTTCTGGTAGGTCTCATCGACCAGCCGGTACAGGTCGCGGTAGCCGGTGCCTGCCTCTTCGTACCAGGTGCCGAACTTGAACGTCCGGATGTGCACGACCACGAAGAACAGGATGAACAGGCCGGTCAGCGCCATCGTCGTCGACGACCACGACTTGCGGCTCGTGTGCCCGGCCCATTGCTTCTCGCGGTAGGCCACCGGCCGCGCCGCGGCGTTGCGCCGGTAGTTTCCCAGGGTCTTGACGACGTGGATGAGGAAGATGCCGACCAGCCCCGCTTCGGCGAGGTAGAGCAGGGGGCCGAGGCTCTCCAGTTTGTGCGCGTAGCCGTTGAAGGCTTCGGCGCCCACCAGCAGCGACAGGTTGCCGACGAGGTGACTGACCAGGAAACCGAACAGCAGCAGGCCCGTGAGCCCGATGAGGATCTTGGTGCCGACCGTGGACGAGAAGAACGAAGGGCGACTGGACATGTCAGACTCCGCAGCCCGTCTCGCCTGGGCAGGCGTCGGGGTGCGTCGGGGAGGGCACTGAACTGTCAGATGGCATGTGGGGTTGTGCGCGACGGTGGTGGCTGGACCTCCCCGTGACCTGCGCGGTGGCCCAAACCCACGGAATGGTATCCCGGCTCGGGCTCACGGGCAACGCTCACCAGGCCCGCGCTTGACCATCCCTGCCCGGATGCTAATGATAGGGACGCTGCCGCGGTTCAGATCGATCCCGCGCCCAGGCCACCCGTTCGGCGCCACGGTCCACCACGTCCAAGGAACTCCGGTGAAGATTCACGAGTATCAGGCAAAGGCCATCCTGGCCCGGCACGGTGTGCCGGTGCCCCGTGGGGAAGTCGCGTTCTCGGCCGAGGAGGCCGGCGCCATCGCCCGCCGTCTCGGCGGCGGCCTCACCGTCGTCAAAGCCCAGATCCATGCCGGCGGTCGCGGCAAGGGCGGGGGCGTCAAGGTCGTCAAGGACGCCGCGGCGGCCGAGGAGACGGCCAAGCAGATCCTGGGCATGACCCTGGTCACGCACCAGACCGGGCCCGAAGGCCGCAAGGTCGAGCGCCTCCTGGTCGAGGAGGGCGTGAAGATCGCCAAGGAGCTGTACCTCGGTCTCCTGGTCGACCGCGCCGCCGGATGCCCGATCCTGATGGCCAGCGCCGAGGGCGGCATGGACATCGAGGAGGTCGCCGAGAGCCATCCCGACGCGATCAAGAAGGTGGCCATCAGCCCGGTGACCGGCCTGACGGCGTTCCAGGCGCGCCAGCTGGCGTTTGGCATCGGCATCGACCCGGCGCACGTCAACAAGGCCGTCAAGGTCATGCAGGCGATCTACGAGACCTTCATTGCCACCGACGCCTCGATGATCGAGATCAACCCGTTGATCGTCACCGAGGGCGGCGATCTGATCGCCCTGGACGCCAAGGTCACCTTCGACGACAACGCGCTCTACAAGCATCAGGAGTTCCGCGATCTGCGCGACCTGGCCGAAGAGGATCCGCTCGAGATCGAAGCGAGCAAGTTCTCGCTGAACTACATTCGCCTGGACGGCACCATCGGGTGCATGGTCAACGGCGCGGGCCTGGCCATGGCGACCATGGACATCATCAAGCTGGCGGGTGGGTCCCCGGCCAACTTCCTGGACGTCGGCGGCGGCGCCAACGCCGAGCAGATCCGCAACGCCTTCAAGATCCTGATGTCGGACACCAACGTCAAAGCGGTGTTCATCAACATCTTCGGCGGCATCCTGCGGTGCGACGTGCTGGCCGAGGGGGTCATCGCCGCGGTCAAGGAACTCGGGGTGCCGGTGCCAATCGTCATCCGCATGGAAGGCACCAACGTGGAGCAGGGCAAGGCCATGCTCCGCGACAGCGGCCTCAACTTCACCACCGCTGACACGATGGGCGACGGCGCCGATCGGGTCGTGGCTCTCGCTCGCTAAGGATCGACGGACTGACATGGCTGTATTGATCGACAAGTCGACGCGCCTCATCGTGCAGGGCCTCACCGGCCGCGAGGGGACGTTCCACGCCAAGGCGGCTGCCGCCTATGGCACCAACGTCGTGGGCGGCGTGACCCCCGGCAAGGGCGGCACCCAACACGAGGGCTTCGCGGTCTTCAACACCGTGGCCGACGCGGTGGCCAAGACCAGCGCCAATGCCTCGGTGATCTTCGTGCCACCGCCGTTTGCCGCCGACGCCATCATGGAAGCCGCCGATGCCGGCATCGCGCTGATCGTCTGCATCACCGAGGGCATTCCAGTGCTCGACACGATGAAGGCGCTGGCGTTCATGAAGGGGCGGCCGTCGCGCCTGATCGGGCCCAACTGCCCTGGACTGATCACCGCCGGGCAGGCCAAGGCCGGGATCATCCCCGGGCACATCTGCACCGAGGGGCGCGTCGGCATCGTGTCCAAGAGCGGCACGCTCACCTACGAGGCCATTCACCAGCTCACCAAGCTGGGCTTTGGACAGACCACCTGCATCGGCATCGGCGGCGACCCGCTCATCGGCACCAGCTTCATCGATGCGCTGGAGCTGTTTGCCGGCGACGCGCAGACCGAGGCGGTGGTGATGATCGGCGAGATCGGCGGATCGGCGGAGCAGGAAGCGGCCGCCTGGATTCAGGCCCACTTCAAGAAGCCGGTCGTCGGCTTCATTGCCGGGCAGACGGCCCCGCCGGGACGACGGATGGGCCACGCGGGCGCCATCATCTCCGGGGGCAAGGGCACGGCCGACGAGAAGATGGCCGCGCTGTCGGCGGCCGGCGTCACCGTGGTAAACAGCCCGGCCGACATCGGCCAGGCGATCGCCAGCCGCCTGTAGCCGCCACCACGCGCTGTCGTGCGACACCGTCCCGAGGCCCCAAGGGATGGTGTCGCGCGCGCGCCAGACCCCCGCTCCCTCATGCTATGATCTCGCGGTTGGGCACCCTGTCGCGCTGGTGGTGTGACCGCGCCCGTGACCCACTCGAGGCCGATCTCCATGGCTCCCTCTGACCTGCTGGCGGCGCCGGCAGACGTCTCGTCGCAGACTCGTATCAACGACTTCAGCATCCAGGTGGCCACGGTCAACGGCTCGGGGAGCCAGACTGCCAACCTCGTCCTGCTGCGCTCGATCTTCCAGATGGGGGTGCCGGTCTCGGGCAAGAATCTCTTTCCCTCCAACATCGCCGGGCTGCCCACCTGGTACACCATCCGGGCCAACCGCCACGGCTACATCGCGCGCAAGAAGGAGATCGACCTCCTCGTGGCGATGAACCCGGAGACCGGGCGCGACGACGTGCTGGCGCTCGAGGCCGGCTGCGCCGTCGTCTACGACGAGACGCTGAAGCTGGAGCAACTGCGCAGCGACCTGGCCTTCTACCCGGTGCCCTTCGACAAGATCGTCGCGGCGGTCTGCCCCGACGCGCGGCTGCGCCGTCTGGTGCGCAACATGATCTACGACGGCGTGCTGTCCCGCCTGCTCGGCATCGAGCTGGCCGAGATGGACAACGCGCTCACGCGGCAGATGAAGAAGAAGGCCAAGGCGCTGGCGCTGAATCTGGCCGCGCTGCAGGCCGGCTTTGCGTACGCCAACGAGCATTTCGCCGACCGCCCGTTGCCGCTGGCCGTCGAGCGCATGGCCGAGACCCACGATCGCATCCTGATCGAGGGCAACGCCGCGGCGGCGCTCGGTTGCCTGATGGCCGGCGTCACGGTGGTGGCCTGGTATCCGATCACGCCGTCCTCGTCGCTGTGCGAAACGCTGATCGACTACCTGCGCAAGTACCGCATGGACCCCGAGACGGGCAAGGCGACCTTTGCGGTCGTCCAGGCCGAGGACGAGATCGCAGCGCTGGGCATGGTGGTGGGCGCGTCATGGGCCGGCGCACGTTCGATGACCTCGACGTCGGGTCCCGGTCTCTCGCTGATGTCGGAGTTCACCGGGCTGGCGTACTACGCCGAGTTGCCGGCGGTGATTTTCGACGTGCAACGCGTCGGGCCGTCCACGGGACTGCCGACCCGGACTGCGCAGGGCGACATCGCGTTTGCGGCCGGCCTCTCGCACGGCGACACCAAGCACATACTGCTGCTGCCCGCGTCGGTCAGCGAGTGCTACAGCATGAGCACCGACGCGTTCGACCTGGCCGAGCGGTTCCAGACACCGATCTTCGTGATGACCGACCTGGACCTCGGCATGAACACGTGGATGGCCGAGCCGTTCCCCTATCCTGAGGCGCCGCTCGATCGCGGCAAGGTGCTGACCGCCGAGACACTGCAGGCGATTGGCGAGTGGGGCCGCTACCAGGATGTCGACGGCGACGGCATCCCGTATCGCACGCTGCCGGGCCAGTTCGGACCGTCCTTCTTCACGCGCGGATCGGGCCACAACGCCAAGGCGCATTACAGCGAGCGGCCCGACGACTACACCACCAACATCGACCGCTTGCTGCGCAAGTTCGAGACCGCGCGCGGGGAGATGCCGGAGCCCGAGGTCGACCTGCGCCCGCGCGCCCGGGTCGGCATCATCGCCTACGGCACGTCGCACTGGGCGATCATCGAGAGCCGCGACCAGCTCCGTGACGAGTCGGGTATCGAGACCTCGTACCTCCGGCTGCGCGCCTATCCGTTCACGCATCACGTCGGCGAGTTCATCGACGCCCACGACCGCGTCTACGTCGTGGAGCAGAACCGCGACGGCCAGATGCTCGGCCTGCTCCGACAGGAGCTGTCGGGCACGCAGATCGGCAAGCTGGCCAGCGTCCGCCACTACAACGGGTTGCCAATCGACGCCCGTTCGGTCACCGAAGAAATCCGCGCGCACGAATCGCGCATGTCCCTGCCGCCCGAGACGTCAGCCGAAGACGCCACTGTCGGGGCCGAGGAGGCCGTCTAGCCGTGTCCACGCCAGCCGTCCCGATACCGCCCAAGAAGGTCAACCGTATCAACCTCGAGCCGGCGACGTACCGCGGCGCGAAGACGACGCTGTGCGCCGGTTGCGGGCACAACGCGATCAGCGAGCGGATCATCGACGCCTTCTACGAGATGGGGGTCGACCCGACGCGCGTGCTCAAGCTCTCGGGTATCGGCTGCTCGAGCAAGAGCCCTGCGTACTTCCTCGGCACTGCGCACGGTTTCAACTCGGTGCACGGCCGCATGCCCTCGGTGGCCACGGGTGCGCTGATTGCCAACAGGACGATGCTCGGCATTGGCGTGAGCGGCGACGGCGACACCGGGGCGATCGGTGTCGGCCAGTTCGTCCACCTGATGCGACGCAACCTGCCGCTGATCTACGTCGTCGAGGACAACGGATGCTACGGCTTGACCAAGGGCCAGTTCTCGCCGATGGCCGACCTCGGCAGCACGCTCAAGAATGGCGTCGTCAACGACCTGCCACCGATCGACATCTGCGCCCTGGCGATCGAGCTCGGTGCGACGTTCGTGGCGCGGTCCTTCTCTGGCGACAAGAAGCAGTTGCTGTCGATCCTGAAAGCGGCGATCAGCCACAAGGGCACGTGCATGATCGATGTCATCTCGCCGTGCGTGACCTTCAACGACCACGAGGGATCGACCAAGAGCTACGCCTACGCGAAGGACCACGACGAGCCGGTCAACGAGATCAGCTTCGTGCCCTTCTTCGAGGACATCTCGGTCGACTACGAAGAGGGCAGCGCCACGCCGGTCAAGATGCACGATGGTTCGACGCTGGTGCTGCGCAAGCTCGAGTCCTCGCACAACACCACCGACAAGATCGCGGCGATGCAAACGCTGCACGAGACGGCCCGCCGCGGCGAATTCGCCACCGGGATCATCTACCTGCAGCCTGATTCCACCGACTTTCTCACTCTGCTCAACCTCGTCGACCAGCCGCTCGCCCTGTTGCCGCAGTCGCGGACGCGACCGGGCAAGGCCGTGCTCGACGAGATCATGGACAAGCTGCGCTAGGCACGGCACTCGCAGAACGCCGACTCCGCCCGCCGTCCGCCCTGGCCACCTCTCACGACCACGAGTCCCAAGCCCGCCCTATGGAACGCACATTCGCCATCATCAAACCCGACGCCGTGAAGAACGGCGTCATCGGCCGCATCCTTGCCCGCATCGAGCAGGAGGGCTTTCGCATCGTCGGGATGCGGCTGCAGCACCTGTCCAAGCGCGAGGCCGAAGGCTTTTACGCGGTGCACAGCGAGCGGCCGTTCTTCGGCGGCCTGACCGATTTCATGTCGTCGGGTCCCTGCGTGCTCCTGTGCCTGGAGGCGCCAGACGCCATCAAGAAGTGGCGGACGCTGATGGGGGCCACCAACCCCGCCAACGCCGAGCCAGGGACGATGCGCAAGGAGTTCGGCGCCTCGATCGACAACAACGCCACGCACGGGTCCGATGCGCCGGAGACGGCGGCGTTCGAACTCGGCTACTTCTTCCGCGGCCTCGAACTCTAGCCTGGCCAGCCTGCTGACGGCGCGTTCGGTGAACGCGCCCTACCGGTACGCATCTTATGTCCATCAAAGCCGACAAGTGGATTCGCCGCATGGCCCTCGAGCACGGCATGATCGAGCCGTTCGAGGACCGGCAGGTGCGCGACGGGGTCGTCTCCTACGGCCTGTCGTCGTACGGCTACGACATCCGCGTGGCCGACGAGTTCAAGATCTTCACCAACATCAACAACACGGTGATCGATCCCAAGAACTTCGATCCGCGCAGCTTCGTGGACATGAAGACCGACGTGTGCATCGTCCCGCCAAACTCCTTTGCGCTGGCACGCACGATCGAGTACTTCCGCATTCCGCGAGACATCCTGACGGTGTGCCTGGGCAAGTCGACCTATGCGCGCTGCGGCATCATCGTCAACGTCACGCCCTTCGAGCCGGAGTGGGAAGGCTTCGTGACGCTCGAGATCAGCAACACCACACCGCTTCCCGCCCGCATCTATGCCAACGAGGGCATCGCCCAGGTGCTGTTCTTCCAGGGCGATGAGCCCTGCGAAGTGTCCTACGCTGACAAGAAGGGCAAGTACCTCAAGCAGACCGGCGTCACGCTGCCGAGGCTGTAGCGTCACGTCCTGGCGCGTCGGCTGACGGGGCCGACGTGCTGCAGTGCCCCCGATTCCCAGGTGAACTGCCACGTCGCGTCGCGACGCACGTGCGTGACGATGGCCGGGCGGAAGCAGGCCAGGCACGTCCCGTCCGGCTGGCGGACGCTCGGGTAGACGACACCGAGCGAGCCCTCGCGCAGCAGGTCGGCCGCCAGTGCCTGGCTGGCGACGTAGGCGTCTGGATCGAGGCAGGCGCGAAAGCGGCGATCGCGTCGCAGGTCGTGCAGGTCAGCCGAGACGTCGGCCAGGTAATCGTCGTAGGTCATTACCTCGCGGGCCGTCCAGCCAATCTCCTCCAGTTGCACCTGCTTGTGGAAGGCCACCTCCGATTGGCAGGTCAGCACATCCAGCGCCGCGTACCACGCGCCGCGGTCGGGACCGCTGAACCGGCTCCCCTCCGGGTGTGGATGGCAGAAGGCGGCGTTGACGATGTGGGCGTACGGCACACCGCCGAGCAGTTCGTCGGGCCCGATCCCCGCACTGCCGCGCGTCTCGGCCACCAGGCGCTGGTTGGTGGCCCCATCCAGCTCGAACAGCGCCTGCAGGTCGGCCACGTCGTCGGTCAGCCGTGCCAGCACACTCTCTTTGCTGTAACGGGACGGCACGAGGCGGTGGCAGTCCTGTACGCGCACCTCGTGGACACGCGGGCGAATCGGCCCCTCAGAGCCCACGCCGTGCGTCCAGCAGGCGCCGCAGTTGATCGAGCGCCGGGATGCCGCCGCGGGCCACGTATTCGATCGGGGCCCTGCCCGCGAAGAGGCGATTGCTGTTGGGCCGATGCATCCAAGCGTCGGCCAGCTCCTCGCCGTGCAGCACGTTGAGCGCCTTGAAGATGCCGATCAGATACGAGATGCGGGTGAGTTCGTCGGCCGAGCAGACTCGTGCGGCGTCCCGTTTCATCTCGTAGAACGTGCCGTTGGAGACTCCGCCGAGCACCTGCCGGCCGAGGTCGTCTCGGACCTGCCATCGCCCCATGATCGCGAAGAAGCCCCGCAACGCTGCCGGGCTCAGGCGTTCTCGGGTCTCGCGCGCGCTGAGGTCCGGCGGTGCGCTGGCCGGCAGGGCAGTGCGGGGATATCGCGGGCGGGCCTGGGGAGCGGCCATGTCTGCACGCTACACGTTCCAAATATGGATGTCAATGGGTACGAAAACGGAGGCCACGGCCCAGGGTCAGACGCCTGCGTGCTGTCGCTCCAGCAGGAAGTGCAGCAGATCGATCCGCGTCAGGATCGAGATCGGGTGACGGCTCTCGTCGACGACGACCACCGCTGAACTCTTGCGCAGCGTCTCCTCGAGCGTCGAGATCGGCGTCTGCGCGCCAACCACCGGCACGTAGCGGTTCATCACCTTGGACACCAGCGCCTGCGCGGTGCCCTCACCGGAGCCGAAGGAGGCCATGATGTCGGCCTCCGAGACCATGCCCACCAGTACCCCGCCCGAGGTGACGGGCAGTTGCGAGATGCCGCGCGTGCGCATCACCTGCACCACCTGCTCGAGGGTCTGGGTATCCTCGGCCAGGACCAGCGGCGGCCGCGTCGAGGTCTCGGTGCTGCACATATCGCCGACGCTGGCGTCGATCGTACGGGTCTGGAAGAACCCGTTGTCGCGCATCCACTTGTCGTCGACGAACTTGGTCATGTAGTTGCGCACGCCGTCGGGCAGCAGGACGACGCAGTTCTGGCCCTTGGCGAGCGACACCGATTTCTGCAGGGCCGCGTACATGGCCGATCCGGCCGACCCGCCGACCAGCAGCCCTTCCTCGCGGATCAGGCGTCGGGCCAGCAGGAACGACGGCTGGTCCGATGTCTTCACCCATTCGTCGACGAGGGAGCGGTCCAGGACGTCTGGAATGAAGTCGTAGCCGATGCCCTCGACCTTGTAGGTGGCGACGTCGGAGCCTCCCCCGAGAATCGAGCCAACCGGATCGACGCCGATGATTCGGCATGACGGCCGCACCTGCTTGACACGGTTGGCCACCCCCGTGATGGTGCCGCCCGTGCCAGCGGCGATGACGATCATGTCAACCGCGCCGTCCAGATCGTCGAGGATCTCCTGGGCGGTGGTGTCGTAGTGCACCTTCGGGTTGTGGGGGTTGCTGTACTGGTCGAGGATGTGCGCATTGGGCAGCTGCGACTGCAGCCGGCGCGCGACGCTGATGTGGCTCTCCGGCGAATCGAAGGCCGCCTCGGTTGGCGTGCGGATGATCTCGGCGCCAAGCGCCTCGAGCACCACCTGCTTCTCGCGACTCATCTTCTCCGGCATCGTGATGATGACGCGATAGCCACGCACGGCGCCGGCCAGCGCGATGCCGATGCCGGTGTTGCCGCTGGTGGGCTCGATCAACGTATCGCCAGGCTTGATGCGCCCCTCCTTCTCGGCCGCATCGACCATCGCCAGGCCGATCCGGTCCTTGACCGACCCACCTGGGTTGAGAAACTCGCACTTGGCGTACAGGTTGCACTCGAGGTGCGCCCCGAGACGGTTGAGCTTGATGAGCGGCGTGCGGCCGATGGCGTCGAGGATGGAATTGAGCAGCATTGAGAGAGAGTCCCGGCACCATCGTATGCTGTCGCGCGTGTACCCACAAAGGTCCTGGCTCGGCGCGGTCATGGTGGTCGTCGCTGCCTGGCTGGTTACCTGGAGCCCCGCACGCGACCTGCAGGCCGACGCGCCGCCGCCGGCACGCGCCCCGTTGAATGTGGTGGTCGCCATCGCCGACGACTGGTCGTGGTCGCATGCCGGCGCCGACGGTGACCCGTCCGTGCGCACGCCGGTATTCGATCGTCTCGCCGCTAGAGGCGTCCGGTTCACGCACGCCTTTGCCGCCTCGCCGTCCTGCACGCCATCGCGTGCGGCCTTGCTGACGGGACAGGCGCCGCATCGTCTGGCCGAGGGGGCGCAGCTCTGGAGCCACCTGCCGGCACGCTTCGCTGTCTATCCGGACCTGCTGGAGGCCAGCGGGTACTGGGTCGGACACGCCGGCAAGGGCTGGGGACCCGGATCACTCGCACCTGGCGGGCGGACGCGCAACCCTGCCGGTCCCCGTCATGACTCGTTCCAGGCCTTCCTCGCCACGCGCCCCGCAGGGCAGCCGTTTGCGTTCTGGTTCGGCAGCAGCGACCCCCATCGTCCGTACGAACGGGGAAGCGGCGTTCGTGCCGGGATCGACCTGCACCGACTCCGCGTGCCGCCGTTCCTGCCCGACCGACCAGCGGTGCGCGGCGATATGGCCGACTACCTCGCGGAAGTGGAGCGCTTCGATCGCGACATCGGGTCGTTGGTGGTGGCACTGGAGCGCGCGGGCGAGCTCGAGCGCACGGTGATCATCGTGACGTCGGACAACGGGATGCCCTTTCCAGGAGCCAAGGCGACCCTCTACGACGGCGGTACGCGCGTCCCGCTCGTGATCCGCTGGCCCGGAGTGGCGCGGACGGGTCACGTGTCGCCGGCACTGGTGACACTCACCGACCTCGCCCCGACGATCCTCGAGGCGGCCGGCCTCGGCGTCCCCGCGGACATGACGGGTCGCAGCCTCCGCGGCCTTCTCGATGGGCGCACACGTGCCGCCGGACGCGATGCCGTTTTCCTCGAGCGGGAACGGCACGCGAATGTCAGGGCCGGCGACCTTTCGTACCCCTCACGTGCCGTCCGCACGCGCACGCACCTCTACATCCGCAATCTGCGGCCTGATCGATGGCCGGCGGGCGACCCCGTCCTGCATCACTCGGTTGGCCCGTTCGGCGACATCGACGACGGCCCCAGCAAGCAGCTGTTGATGGTTGACGCTGGCCCATCGCAGGCCTCGTTTCGCCAACATGCCTTCGAGAAGCGCCCCGCCGAGGAACTCTACGTCGTGGCCAACGACCCGGGGCAGCTGCGCAACGTGGCCGGCGACCCGGCCAATGCCGATGTCTTGCGCAGCCTGCGCGCGCGCCTCGACCGCTGGATGCGCGACACCGGCGATCCGCGCGCGACACTGGACGACGATCGCTTTGATCGGTACCCCTACTACGGCTCCCCGTTGGCGGTCAGGCCAGTTGCGCCGCCGCCGTGACCACCCCGGCGTCGTTCGGCTCCACTGCCGGTCAGTCGGCCTGGGACTTGCTCGGACGTCGGCTGGGCAGGGTGACGGCTCGATGAGGGCGGGAAGCGGCGTCCCGCCCGCTGCCGCCTACGCCACTACCAGGCGGTATAGCCACCGTCCAGCACCACTGCGGCGCCCGTCACGTACGACGATCCCGGGCTGGCCAGGAACACCGCGAGCGGGCCGATCTCGGGGGGATTGCCAGGGCGTCCCATCGGGACGTTCTGCACGAACGCCTCGATCACGTCGGGCCGTCGCTCGTTCCACTCGCGATTGACGTCGGTCATGAACAACCCTGGGCAGATCGCGTTGACGGTGATGCCGTGCGGTGCCCAGTCGACAGCCGCGCAGCGCGTGAAGTGAATCACCGCGGCCTTGCTGGTCTCGTAGTCGCGCCCGCCGATGCCGCGGTTGGCGATCAGGCCGCTGATCGAGGCGATGTTGATAATCCGCCCCGGCCGGCCGTCGGCCAGCATCGCGCCGCCGAAGACCCGCGTCGGCAGGACGACGCTGACCAGATTGAGGTCGATCGACTCGCGCCACACCGACAGCGGCTCGTGCTCGATGGCGCCACTCGACACACGGTTGCCGACGTTGTTCACGAGAATGTCGATCGGGCCGAGCGTGTCCCTGATCTCCTCGCACGCCGCCTGGCAGGCGTCCGGAACGCCCATGTCCACGACGCGGGTCCAGGCCTGCCTGCCGCGATCGCGGATCTCCGCGGCGGTGCGGTCGAGGGTCTCGGCCGTGCGGCCGGTGATGACGACATCGGCGCCGGCATCGGCAAAGGCCAGCGCCATCTCGCGGCCGAGACCGCGGCTTGCGCCAGTGACCAACGCACGACGACCATCGAGTCGGAAACTGTCAAGGATGTTCACGGCGTTGGCATCATAGCCGACTCCGTTCCGGTACGGACCCGACACCGTGGCGCTGCGGCCCTCGGCCTCGTGGTGATGCGGCGGCGGGCGCGCCGCCGCTCGTGCTCACGCCTGCAGGCGGGCAATCTGCTTGACGTGGTGGCGCGTGTGGGCCCAGTGGAAACGGCGCCACTGCCGTACCGTGAAGCCCCCGAGCAGCGGATGGTTGGCCACCAGCACCCGCGGTCCGAAGCGCGCCGCGCACTGCGCCGTCGCTGCGTCCAGCTCGATAAGCGCCTGGCGTGCGGATGCCAGCGCGTCACGGCCTGACAGGCCCTCGGGGACGGTCATGGCGGGGGCCTGTACGCCACTCGGGAAGTAACCGACGTCCACGATGAGCGTCGTGAAGAGGCGCTGTCGCCATGACCCGGGCCGCCCCTTCGGCAAGCCGTCTGCGAGGCATTTCTCGAGGATGTACACGGTCCTGCCGTAGGCCTTGCCCAGGTGCTCGACAATCTGGGCGCTGTTCCATCGTCCCGGCGGTGCGGTCGTCCAGGCGTCGATGGCAAATCCGGCGGTGGCGGTGTCGAGGGCTTGCAGCGCCCTGCGCAGGTGTGGATCGGCAGGTGCGGTGAGCGATCCGGTGACCATGGTCATGTCGGCATTCTCGCGCGAACCCGGGAGCCTATGGGGTGGGCCCGGTGACCAGACCGTCGATGAGCGACCGCAGCCGGCGCAGCCGCGCCATGCCGTCCGGCGGGTTGTGGTAGCCGATGCGCCGCTGCTCGGGTGTCAGGTCTGCGAAGTCGGCAGCGGGTTCGAACTGCGAGCCTTCGTGCCACTCATTGAAGGAGTTGACGTAGGCCAGGAAGAAGCCGCGGTCGCCGTTGGAGGTACCAGACCGCCGCTGCAGCGTAGTCGTCGCCATGAACGACTCGCTGATGCGTTCGAGCGCCAAGCCTTGGGCGCCGGTGCGCGCCCGCATGTCGGCCCACTCGGGGTGCGTGCCGCCCGGCTCGAATCCAAGGGGGCCGCCGTAACAGGGGTCGACGTCCGGCGGAGGCGGCGGCAGCCGCTCGGGATAACGATCGAAGCCCGGGTTGACGTTGAAGGAGTAGAGCAGTCCGACGTCACTCGCGTTCTGCGCGACGTGGGTCCATTGCGGCGGCGTGACGAAGTTGTCGTAGACCGCCACGCCGTCGAAGCCGCCCGCCGACGTGCGGCCGACGTCGAGCGAGTCGGCCAGCAGGTACACGTGCGCGAAGTCGCGTCGGGTGCCTTCCCGCACGCTCTCGGTCTGGCGCCTCCAGTCCTGGTCGGGCGTGTAGTCGGGCACAGCAAAGGTCCGCCCGAGACAGTCTTGTACCTGGTCGGGCAGGATTGTCCGGAACGACTTGAAGACCGGGGCGACACGCCCGTTGCCCTCGTCGAGCAGCAGGAACGTATCCCACCCCCGCTTGTCGCCGTACTCGCGCAGCAGGAACAGCACGTCGTCGGCGTAGTGACGCGCGCGCGTGTCGCGGTAGGGCTCGAGGTGAAAGGTCACCTTGATGTCGTGGTCGCGCATCACGTCCATCACCCGCGGCACGGCCAGATCGGTGTAGTCGCCACGGCCCCACCAACTCAGGTTGATGGCGCCGACGCCCGCGTCGGCGATCCAGCGGGCGTGCTGCTCGAGCACCCGGACGTCGTAGGTATCGTAGGGTCCGAGTCGCGGCATCGAGGACGCCGTCACATCGAGCGGCGGGGCATGGTCGTCGTCGTTCCAGTGGAACCAGGGGTCCGTGTCGTACCACGGGTAGTACTCGAACACGAATCGCCGCCGCAAGTCGGGCACCCTGGCGCGCCCGGCTGTGGGTCGCACGCGTGCGGCCGACCGGTTGTGCGCGGCGCCGGCGCCGGCGAAGGGAGTGGTGACGGGGCCAACGGCCGCGCCCGGCGTGCCAATCGAGGACAGGCCGCGCCAGTGCCGCGCGCGGTCGGGCAAGCCCAGCCACGCCCGCTCGGCCCGCGAGCGCGGCCATCGCGCCGGCGTCGCGGCCCCTGTGCTCAGCGCCGATCCGGCACCGGTCCGGCCCGTGGCCGGCCACGAGGGCAGCGCCGACCCCGCGGCGGCTGCCGCAACTCCGGCCAGGAATGCGCGTCGTGTTGGAGCCATGGGGTGCGATCCAGCGTACACTCCTCGGGTCCCCCCGTCACCGGGGCGCCCCTGCCTGATGCCCGGTTCCGTCCACATCGCGTTTCTCGGCTGTGGCTTCATCACCAAAGTGCACTGCCAGCATCTGCGCGCGCTCGGCTCCGACGTGGTGTGCAGTTTTGCGAGCCGCGATCATGCCAAGGCGGAGGCCTACCGGCGGCAGTTCAATGGCCTGGCGGCTTTTGGTGACTACGCCGCGGCGATTGCCGATCCCCGTGTTGACGCGGTGGTGGTCGCCGTACCGCCACGCTTCCACCTCGACCTGACGCTCTGGGCCCTCGCCGCCGGCAAGCACGTACTGGTGGAGAAACCGGCCTTCCCGACGACGGCCGACTACGAGACCGTTCGCCTCGCCAAGGAGCGCGCCAACCTGATCGTGATGGTTGGCGAGAACGATCACTACAAGCCGCTGGCCCTCGTCCTCCGACGTCTGCTGGCCGAGCGGGCCGTCGGCGACCTCGTCTTTGCACATTTCGTCACCATCGCGCATCGCCTCAAGGCCGGGGACGACTGGCGCAACGATGAGGCCATGGCAGGCGGCGATGCCTTTTTCGAGGAAGGCATTCACTGGTTGCACATCGCGGGCAGCCTCGGCCCCGCGATCACGCGGGCCCGAGGCCATCGCCCGACCGTACCTCGTGAGGGACCGGACCGTCGGGCCAAGAGCCTGCTGGTGACACTGCAATACGACTCGGGGGCCGTGGGCTCGCTGTACTACTCGCGAGAGATTCCATCGCTGCTCGGCGGGGTGCGGTTGTCCAAGCTGTTCGGCCGCGAGGGAGTGATCACCTTCGAGTCCAACGGCGGGTTCGTCGTGGTGCGTCGGCAGGGCTCTCTGCCGCGGCTGATCCTGCCCGGCTTTCGAGACATCCGGGGCTACCAGGCGATGTACCGCGACTTCGTGGTGGGGATTCGCACCGGACGGCCACCGGAGATGCGTCTCGAGCGCGCCATCGAGGACCAGCGGCTGATGGATCAGATCATGGCGACGGCGCAGGAGGAGGACGCGGTTACGGCAGTGCCGTGACCCCGCACATGATGCGCACCTGCGACTACGACCTCGTGATCATCGGGTCGGGTGCCGGCGGCGGCACGCTGGCACACCGACTGGCCGGAACCCGCCAGCGGATCCTCCTGATCGAACGTGGCGGGGAAGTGCCCGCCGAGCCCGAGAACTGGAGCCCGGCAGCCGTCTGGAAGGACCTGCGCTATCGCACGACCGAACGCTGGGTGGATGGCCATGGCGTCGAGTTCCAGCCGTACACGCACTACAACGTCGGCGGCAACACCAAGTATTGGGGCAGCGTCCTCTATCGATTGCGTCGCGAGGACTTCGGCGAATTGGCCCATCGCGATGGCGTCTCGCCGGCGTGGCCGATCTCGTACGAGGACCTGGCGCCCTGGTACGACGAGGCCGAGCGTCTGTATCACGTGCATGGCGACGCCACCGCGGATCTCACCGAGCCCCCGCGCGGCCCCTACCCCTATCCGCCCATCGCGCACGCCGAGGCGATGCTGCCGGTGATCGCCGGCTTGCGCCAGCAAGGGTTGCATCCGTCTTCGCTGCCCCTCGGTCTGATCGAGCCTGGTCTGCCAGGCGGATGCCAGTTGTGCAACACCTGCAACTCATTTCCCTGCCGCATCCACGGCAAGGGTGACGCCGACGTGTGTTGCGTACGTCCCGCGGCGCGCGCGGGGGTCACCGTCTGGACGCACGCGCTCGCTCGGCGTCTCGTGACCACGCCGGATGGCACCCGGGTTGCCGCCGTCGAGGTCGAGCGCGACGGCCACACGGTGCGTGTCGAAGCACCGATCGTCGTGGTCGCGTGCGGGGCGGTCAACTCGGCGGTGCTGCTGCAGCGGTCGGCCACGGCAGAGCATCCCCAGGGACTCGCCAACTCGTCGGGCCTGGTCGGGAGGCGCTACATGGCCCACCTCGCGACGATGATGCAGGGCTTCTACCCGTTCACGGTGAACACCGCGGTGTTCCAGAAGACGGTGGCCGTCAACGACTTCTATCTGCGCGGGCCGCGAGGGACCTACCCGCTCGGCCAGATCCAGTCGCAGGGGCGGACGCACGGCCTGATGGCCAAGGTGGTCGGCGATACCTGGTTTGCCGGACGCGCCACCTGGATCCCTGAGTGGGCCTACGACGCGTGGGTGGCGCGTGGCGTTGACTGGCTGGCCATGTCCGAGGATCTGCCTCGGCTCGACAACCGGGTCACGCTCACGCGCGACGGACGCATTCGCCTCGACTACACGCCCAACAACGTCGCGGCTCACGAGGAACTGGTGCACGAAGTCCGCCGCATGCTGCGTCGGCTCGGCGCGTGGAAGGTGATGGCCGCGTCCCATCGCGCCAGGAATACCACCCACCAGTGCGGCACCGCCGTGTTCGGGACCGACCCGTCCGCGTCGGTCCTCGACACGTACTGCCGCACGCACGACATCCCGAACCTGTTCGTGGTCGACGCCTCCTTCTTTCCCTCGTCGGCGGCCGTCAACCCAGGCCTGACCATCATCGCGCAGGCCCTGCGTGTCGCCGACCATCTGCGGCGCACGGACCTGCGTCTCCCGGAGGACGCGGCCGCCGGCGCCAAGCCAGTGGCTGCGCAACGCGTATGAAGGTGCAGTCGTTCAGCCATGTCGGGATCACCGTCTCCGACTTCTCGCGGTTCGTCCAGTTCTACGCCGACGTCTTTGGCTGCCCGCTGGTGGGTGTGTCGGATGCGCCGCCCGAACGCGTCCGCAGCTTCTTCGGTGTCGGCCAGGAGCACGACCTGCCGCGCTGCAAGATTGGCTGGATTCGCGTGCCTGGCGGCGCCACGCTCGAGATCTTCGGCTTCGATCCGAAGTTGCCGGCCGAGCAGATTCCCTGGAATCGCGTCGGCCTCACGCACTTCAGCTTCGAAGTGCGCAACGTGCACAGGTGGCACGCGCACCTGGTGGCCAAGGGCGTGCACGTCGTGACGACGCCCGAGCAGTCGCCCCGAGGGCAC
Source organism: Luteitalea sp. (assembly GCA_046593715.1). GTDB lineage: Bacteria > Acidobacteriota > Vicinamibacteria > Vicinamibacterales > Vicinamibacteraceae > Luteitalea. The sequence goes on along the minus strand of JBKJQW010000127.1, from coordinate 35,490 downwards.
TGGTTCTTCTTCGTGCGCGACTTCGACGGCAATTCGATCGAGTTGATCGACCTGCGGCACATGTACTACGTGCTGGGCTGGCTCGGGCCGCTCGGCGGGTGGCTGTTCCGCCGAGGTATGTACAAGCAGTACTACCGCTGACGGCCGGTGTGTCTCGCGTCCGGAGGTCCCCCGCACGGCGCGGGTGCCGGTGTCGTACCGGGGCACCCGAGCCGGGAGGGATGGGGCCGAGCTAGATGCTCGGCGCGCGCTGCTTGATGGCGACCGTGATGCCGGCGACGGTGATTGAGGTGCGGCGGACGGGGCCGGTGTTGGCGGTGGTGGTGATCTTGACGACGCCACTGCCGGTGCCGCTCGTGGTACTGAGCGTCACCCAGCCGGCGGTGCTCGTCACCGCACTCCACGCGCAGCCGGCCGGGGCGGTGACCGTGAGCGATTTGGTATTGGTCCCGGCGCCAAAGGTGAGGGCCGTCGAGCTCAGTGTGACAGTGCAGGCCGACGTCGGGCTGGCGGTGGCACCGCGAAAAGCGGCGACGGTGCTGAGGTTGTTCGTCAGTGCGCGAGCGTTGTCCTGGCTGGCGGTCCCGGTCGGCAGGCCACTGTAGGCCACCGTCGGGTTGGACAGGTACGGCACACGCGTGGAGCTACCGTACGACAGCACGGTCCGGAAGTAGCCCGACGGCTCCTGGTAACCGTACGCGTACGGATAGGAGCTCGAGCTGCTCGCATTTGCGGGATCATGATGCAGTCCCTGGTTGTGACCCACCTCGTGGACGTACGACAGGTTGCCGATGGCGCAGCTACGATCGACGATGTTGAAGGCGTTGGTGGCAAAGGACCCCGACACCGTGACCATCACGCCGGCGATGCCGCACGAGCCGCTGCTCCGGTACCCCGCGCCGATGAGCGTGACCAGGTCGGCTCCGTAGGTGTTGCGGAGCGCATGGACGTTGTCCATCTTGCCGTCGGTTGTTCCCTTGAGCGCGGTGAGGTCGTTGCTGATGCTGGTGGTCTCGGTGAACGTCACCGCTCCGGTATGGACCAGATTCAGCTCCGCGTTGACTCCGCTATTGGCATAGACGAGGTTGGCGTTGGCCACCGCACTCAGGGCCATACTGGCCATGGCGGCCGCGCCACCCTGGTCCTGTTCGGCTTTGGGTGTCCAGACGATCATCACGTCGATGCGGACCGGCGTGCCGGTCGAGAAGGTATCGGCCGCCACGACGGCTGTGCCCACGCCATCGAGCGCGGCATCGGCGACCTCGGCCACGGCAGCCGCATCGTGTTCAGGATCGTCGGTGGGATAGGCGGCAGGATCGAGCTCGTCGACGCTGTACTCACCGTCGGCATCCAACCTGATCTCGAACGTCCGGTTGTCCACAAAGACGGTGCCCGTGAGCACGCCCCTGGCCATCGTCAACACCGCTTGCGCGCCGTACTCGTCCGCACCCACCCATACGACCCTGTCGCCCGACAGCCGCTTGAGCTTGTTGCGCGTGACGGTCACACGCACATCGTCGAACAGGTGCAGCTCGATCTGCTCGCCGTTCAGGGCGGTGGCATCGATGCGCGCCTTCCGACTCCGGCGTGCCGTGATCACGCTCCGGCTCGAGCCGGCCGGGGCGTGTGGGGCGACCAGCAACTGGGCAACGGGTTGGGCGTCGGCGACGTGAGGCGTAAGTGCGAGAACAGCGGTGAGAACGAGGAGCGCGCGCTTCAAGGTGTGGGCCATAGGTCTCGGGGATGCAGGGATGGGCAACAGTCTGTCCGCAGTCACTGCAGGAACCGGTCCAGCCCGAAACTGGGAATTTTTACGCGATGGCAACGTCTTGTGTCAGCGGGCCGTCAGTTTCAAAGGGCACCGTCCCCAAATGTGCACGGTCAGTGCGTGTATCGTGGGCGGTGGTCTGTACCCGCCGCCGTGCGGCACCGGCCATTGTGCACCGCATTGCACCCCTCGGAGGAGATTGTCCATGTCGCCCCACCACTGGCTGATGAAATGCGAGCCCAGCGCGTACGACATCGCGGATCTCGAGCGCGACGGGCGGACCAGCTGGGAGGGCGTCCGGAACTACCAGGCGCGTAACCTGATGCGTGACCAGATGCGGCTTGGCGACAAGGTGCTGTTCTACGCCTCCAACGCCACGCCATCAGGGGTCACCGGCCTGGCCGAGATTGTCAGGGCTGCCTATCCGGATGGCACCGCCTGGACTCGCGGTCATGACTACTACGACGCGGCGAGTTCAGAGGCGGAGCCTACCTGGTTCATGGTCGACATCGGCTTTGTCGAACGATTTCCGGCAACGGTGTCGCTCGACCTGCTGAAGCGCACACCCGGCCTCGGGGAGATGGTCGTGACCAGAAAGGGCAGCCGGCTGTCGGTGCAGCCGGTCAGCCGCGCCGAGTACGACATCGTGGTGAGGCTCGGGCGGGCAGCCCGCTGACGATGGCCCCGGTCGTGCTTTGGCAGGAGCTATGGGTCTGACCGAGCGGGTGCTGGCCGAGTTCAGGTCGGGTTGTCCCGGCCTGCACGGGGGGCGCGTGGATGTGGCCATTCCGGTGCGTCGTGCGGTACTCGACCAGATATTGCCGCTGGTGCCCGGATTGCCGCGCGGGTTCGCGCTGCTGCTCGGGCCGGACCAGCAGGTGCAGGTGCGGTACGGCTCCTTCTACGCCAACGCACGGGTGCGGCCCGACGTCGCGCTGCGGCCGGCGCCAGTGATCACCGTCGAGCTAGCGTCGCAACTGGTGGCCTGGGGCCTGCAGACCGCCGCGCTGCCGCCCTTTGTTCGCGTGTCAGGTCGGCTGATTCAGATCAGGTTGGCTGAAATTCCGGGCCTGCAAACCCTTGCGGGGCTCTGGCCCCATCTACACCGCCTCACCGCCACCTCGTCGCCGGCCGGGCTGCACATCACGGCCAGCCTCGCAATCGTCGAGACTGGCCCGTCAACCAGCGTCTCGTCACCTACGAGGCACGCTGAAGGAGATCCGCCGATGACAGATGGACGCCTGCAGGCCTGGCTACGCGATCAGCTGGCGGCCGGCCTGCCCGCACTTGCCGGCGCCAGGGTGACCGGGACGGTCCCCCTGCCCGTAGCCCTGCTCAACGAGCTCATCGCTGCAGGGCTTGCTGAGGCCGCCGCCGGTCCGGTCCCGCCACGGGCGGCAAGCGGCGGCCCCGACCTGGCCAGTCTCGTGCGCCTCGTCCGGCACGTGCGCGTCGATGCCGCGCCCGGCCTGGTAACGCTCAACTTCGAGGTGGGTGTAGACGGCTGACGGCGGCAACCAGCGCGTCGGCACTCACCGGCTTGGTCAGGTGCGCCTGATAGCCGGCGTCCAGCGCACGGCGACGGTCTTCCTCTCGCACCAGCGCGGTCAGCGCCACCGCCGGGGTCTCGGCGCCCTCGCCTGGTGCCAGACTGCGGACCTGCGCGATGAAGGCATAGCCGTCGGTGCCGGGCATGCCGATATCGGCCACGATCACATCGGGCCGTTCCAGTAGCAGCAGCCGCAATCCCTCGGCCGCACTCGCGGCGGTGATGACGCGCGCGCCACTGCCCTCGAGGACGTGCAGGGCAATGTCGCGCGCGTCCTCGTCGTCGTCCACCACCAGGACGGTCATCGTGTGTCGCGCGAGGGCCTGCAGAACGAGATGGGGCGGGGCCTGGGCAGGGGTCGCCACGGCCGCCGCACGCAGGGTCGCGAGCTCGACGGTGAAGGTCGCCCCCCGGCCCTCGCCCTCACTGGAGGCGCGCACGGTTCCGCCATGCATCTCGACCAGCTGACGCACGAGAGACAGCCCGATGCCGAGACCGCTGTGCCGTCGGGTCGTGGAACCGTCGGCTTGTCGGAAGCGATCGAACACGAACGGCAGGAAGTTGGCCGCGATGCCTTTGCCCGTGTCGGTCACGCTGACGCGCTGGTGGTCGTCGCTCCCGGCCCCGACGCGGATCCACACCGTGCCGCCCGCCTCGGTGAACTTGACCGCATTGACGATCAGGTTCCAGAACACCTGCTGCAGCCGCGCTGCGTCGCCGCTCACCAGCACCGCGCTGGCGGGCCGCTCCAGATGCATGGCGACATGGCGGGCCGCGGCGGCCGGCGTCACGGCCTGCACGGCATCGGCGACCACGTTGGCCAGGTCCACCGCCTGGGGCTCGAGTCGCATCCGGCCATCTCCCATGCGGCTCAAATCGAGCAGGTCATCGATCAGCTGTGTCTGCAGCCTCGCGTTGCGCGCGATCGTCGCCAGTCCCGACCGCAGCGACTCGGCACTACACGGGCCCGACTGCAGGATCTGCGTCCAGCCCAGGATCGCGTTCAGGGGTGTGCGGAGTTCGTGCGACACCGTGGCCAGGAACTCGTCGCGCAGCAGCATCGCCTGCTCGGCCTCCTGTCGCGCCGTTTGCTCGCGGGCCAGCAGGGCCTCGCGCTCCTGCTCGGCGCGACGCTGCTCGGTGACGTCGGTGGCCACACCGACGACGCGTACCGGATGCCCCGCTGCATCGAATGTCGCGGTATAGCTTTCGTCGATGTCGACGATGCGGCCGTCCGGGCGGTGGAAGCGGTAGCTCAGTCGCGCCGCGGGTTGATGGGGGGTGAGTCCGCTCAGTGAGTCGGCAAACTGGTGACGATCGGCTTCGGCCACGTGGGCGATGAACGCCCCGACCGGGCAACACTCGGCCTCCGCTGCAGGCAGGCCAAGGATGTCGGCACACTCCGCGGTCCTGGTGACGACGTCGGTCTGCACGTCGTGTTCGAAGCCGAAGGAGCGGGCCGCGGCCAGGGCCAGGTGCAGTCGCTGTTCGCGATCGCGCAGCAGCTGTTTGCCGCGTCGCTCGTCGGCCACCACGGCGAGCACCAGGCAGGTGAAGGACGCGGCCATCAGGAACTGCTGCAACAGCAGGTACCGCGCGTTCGGCTCGGGCGTGAGGCCAAGGACACCGGTGCCCATGATGGTACCGACCACGCTGATCAGTGTGGCGGGCAGCAGCGCGATCGTGGCACCGCGCACGCCGAACGCGAGGCTGCTCCACAGCAGCACCGGCCACACGACCCACGTGCGGGGGACGGCGGTCGGGGGTCCGAGAAAGACCCACGCGCAGACGATCGACGTGACGACGACACAGGCCCACAGCTGCGCCCAGTACCGCAGCGTACGAGGCACAGGGTCTCCCGCGCCCCAGGCCAGCGCGAACGGGGTGACGACGAGCACCCCGCCCATGCTGCCCATCCACCACCGCATCCAGGTGCCGGCGTACTCGCCATCGGCGACCTGACCGAACAGCCACATCGCCGACACGCCGGCGGTGGCGCCGATGACCGCCGCGCCGAATCCGCCGCCGACCCCGAGCCAGACCACGTCTCGCAGGCGTGACAGCGCCGGATCGAGCCGGGCCCAGCGCTGCAGCAACCAGCTGCTGCCCCAGGCGGCCAGCGCATTGGCCGCGCTGATGGCGAGCATGAGGCCCAAGCCGAGATCGGCGTCGGCAACGCCGAAGGCGAGGAGCCTGCCGAGGAAGATCGTCGGCCAGTACTGCCGGCCGTAGAGCAGCAGCGCGGCCAGCGCGGCTCCGGACCCGGGAAAAATCGGCGTCGAGGCCCGCCCACCAGTGGCCCAGAAGGTGCTGAGGTGTGAGCTGACGTAGAAGATCGCCGCCACGATCAGGGTGATCGTCACGCCGCGAATGACGGTCAGACCCGACGGGCGTGGCGGAACCGACGGAGTGGGCATGACGACTCCCGGCCGCCTTGGCGGCCTACTGCGTGGCGGCGGCGTACTCCTCGTACGTGCCCTTCCAGTCCTCGATGCCGTCGCGCGTGCAATGCCACACGCGACTGCCGACCTCGTCGATCAGGTCCTCGTCGTGGGTCACGAGAAACACCGTGCCCTCGTACTTCTGCAGCGCGATGTTCAGCGCGTTGATCGACTCGAGATCGAGGTGGTTGGTCGGCTCGTCGAGGACAAGCACGTTGGGTTTCTGCAACATCAGCCGGCAGAACAGCAGGCGCGCGGTCTCGCCACCCGACAGGGCCGCGGTCGGCTTGTGGCCTTGCTCGCCGCTGAACAGCATCTGCCCGAGCAGGCCATGAATGTCCTGCCGCGCCGCATCGGGTGCAAACGAATGCAGCCACTCGACCGCTGTGGTGCCATGCGCAATGGCTCCGGTGTGGTCCTGTGAGAAGTAGCCCACCGATGCCTCGTGGCCCCACCGCACCTGGCCCGCGTCGATCGCCGCGGTATCGCGCTCCACCCCAGGTGCATCGGCCAGCAGCGCCCGCAGCAGGGTGGTCTTGCCGACGCCGTTGCGGCCGACCATCACGATCTTCTCTCCGCGATTGACGATCGCGTCGAAGCTGCGGATCACCTCGAGATCGCCGTACGCCTTGGCCACGCCCTTGCACTCGAGCGCGAGTTTGCCGGACGGCCGCTCGATGCCGAACTTGATGAACGGACGCTGGATGTTCGAGCGCGCGAGATCGTTGGTCTGCAGGCGCTCTACTTCCTTCTTGCGTGAGGTCACCTGGCTGGACCGCGTGCCGGCCGAGAAGCGCGCGATGAACTCGTTCAGCTGGCTGATCTTCTTGTCGCGCTGCGCGTTGTCGGACTCGATCTTCGACCGGATCTGGGTCTTGGCCACGACCATGTCGTCGTAGCCCCCGGTGTAGGTGATGATCGTCTGGTAGTCGATGTCGGCAATGTGCGTGCACACGGCGTTGAGGAAGTGCCGATCGTGCGAAATCACGATCAGCGCGCCCTCGTAGCGCACGAGAAAATCCTTCAACCAGTGGATCGAGTCGAGGTCCAGATGGTTGGTCGGCTCGTCGAGCAGCAGCGCCTGCGGTTGGCCGAACAGGGCCTGGGCCAGCAGCACGCGCACCTTCTGCCCGCCCTGCAGTTCCTTCATCGTCCGCTCGTGCAACGCATCGGGGATGTCCAACCCGGCCAGCAGGATGGCGGCGTCGCTCTCCGCGCTGTAGCCGTCCTCCTCGCCCACGATGCCCTCGAGCTCGCCGAGCCGCATGCCATCCGCGTCGGTCATGTCCGGCTTGTCGTACAGCCGGTCACGCTCGGCCAGCGCCGACCACAGCCGCGCGTTGCCCATGATCACGGTGTCCACGACGCGGAAGTCGTCGAAGGCGAACTGGTCCTGCCGGAGCACGCCAAGCTTGGGCGGCCGCGTCACGGCACCCTTCTGTGCTTGCAGCTCGCCGGTGAGCAGCTTCATGAACGTGGACTTGCCGGCGCCATTCGGCCCGGTCAGGCCGTAGCGCCGGCCCGCAGAGAAGGTGGTCGTGACATCGTCGAAGAGCACCTTCGACCCGTACCGCATGGAGACGCCGTGGACTGCAATCATGGGGACCCTCGCGGCACCTGCCGCAAACTTCCCATTGTACCCGGCCTGCCAACTCATCCGGTAGGCTGTGCGGCCACCCGCTGCAGGCGTGTGCTTACATCGACGGCAGCGCGGGCGCGCGGTCCGTTGCCAGCAGCGCCAGAATCTCGGCGCCGTACATGGCTCGCCGCCGGGGCCCGAAATCGGCGATCGCGGCCAGGTCGTCAAGGGTCACTGGCGGCCGGCGCGCGAGGTCGCGCAAGGTGGACTTGGGCAGGATCACGTCCGATTCCACCCCGCGCGTCTGCGCCCGCTGCTTGCGCCAGGCGCGCAGTCGGTCGTGCCGGTCGCGGATGTCATCGGGCTCGCGTGGCGTGACTGGCGGCTTGACCGGAGGCGCGTGCCGGCCCGCCTCGATGGCCTCGAGCAGGCCTCGGCCGTAGCGCTGCACCTGTGGTGGCGGCATCCGGGCCAGGCGGCGGAGGTCCTCCAGGTTTGCCGGTGCATGGCGGGCCAGGGCGAGCAGCGTCGCCTCATCCATCACCTTGAAGGGCGGGCGGTCGAGACGCGCCGCCTCGGCATCGCGGAAGGCATGGACGGCTCGAAGCAGGGCTGCCTGGGTCGGGGTGAGGTCGTAGGCGCCCTTGACGCGCCAGAACGCCATCGGGTCAGCCGTCGCCGCCACGCTGGCCGGAAGCCGGGCCAGCCGCGCAAAATCCTCCAGCGCCTCGTCCCAGTGACCGGCCGCCGCCAGTTCCGGCACCTGCAGGTCACGGAGCGCTACCAGGTAGTGGGTGTCGTGACGCGCGTAGTCGATCTGTTCGGGCGTCAACGGCCGGCGGGCCCAGTCGGCCTTCTGGTAGGCCTTGTTCAGCGTGACGCCGAACCGGGCTTCGAGAATCGCCGCCAGCCCGACCTGCGGCCACCCGAGCGTCCGTGCCGCACTCATCGTGTCGAACAGGTTCGAGAAGGTGAACCCGTAGTCGCGCCCGAGGCACGTGACGTCGTACTCGGCGGCGTGGAAGATCTTCTGCTGCGCCGGGTTGGCAAACAGCGGCGCCAGTGCCGACAGGTCCGGCAGCGCGATGGCGTCCACCAGGTAGTCCTCGGACGGCGTCGAGAACTGGATCAGGCACACGCGTTCGCGGTAGGCATGCAGGCTGTTGGACTCGGTGTCCACGGCGATGGCGTCGCAGGCCTCGAGGGTCTGCACGAGTTGCGCGAGGCCGGCCGCGTCGGCGATGAGGACGGGTGGGTGCATGGCGGGTTGGTCAGCGTGCGGGACGTAGGTGGCGAGCGGCGCTGGCCCCACTGGGCCGATGCGATGCCCTGACGGTACAACAACTCGGGCCCGGTAACCCGCGGGCGGAGCGGTGGTATCTTTCGCAGGCGCGGCTCGACCTTCCGGCCGGCGCCATTCCCACTCACTTTCCCACGCCGACTCCCGTCCATGGACACCCTCAACGGACTCCCGCTCGTCGCTCCCACAGTCACGCCGGTGCTGGATCCGACGTTCCGCCCTGCCGTGCTCGCGGCGCGCGCCTTCCGCGCTGAGGTGGCCGCCAGTGGCGGAGGCGTCCCGGTGCGCCTGGCCATCGAGCAGGCCGACGGGTCGATCTTCCGCTTCGACCTCGCCGTCCTGCCGGCGTCGCACCCTGGCGCGGGCGGCAATGCCGCCTTCGTCGAGCGGTTCGTCAAGTTCCTGCTCTGGTCGCGCGGGGGCTGGCGCATCCACGTGGACGGACCGACCGAGTTGGTCGAGGCACTGCGCGCGCACTATGTCGACACCGCGACCGGCCGCTTCGATGCCGACCTGGTGGCGTCACGGATGTTCGACAATCCGCTCGTCGTGCGCGGCACCACCGAACTACCCGCGGAGCGATCGGTCACCAAGCCGCTCGGCCGTCACCTGGAGGGCTACCGTATCGGCTTCGACCTCGGTGGCAGCGATCGCAAGGTTGCGGCCGTGGTCAATGGGGAGGTGGTGTTCAGCGAGGAGACGGTGTGGGACCCGTACCACAAGCCCGACCCCCAATATCACCTCGACGGAATCATGGACTCGCTGCGCAAGGCCGCCGAACATCTGCCCCGGGTGGACGCCATCGGCGGCAGCGCGGCCGGTGTGTACGTGAACAATCGGGTCAAGGCCGGCTCCCTGTTCCGGGGGGTTCCGCAAGACGTCTTCGATGCGCGCGTGAAGGACATCTTCCTGGACGTCAGGAAGGCCTGGCACGACGTGCCGTTCGAGGTGGTCAACGACGGTGAGGTCACCGCCCTGGCCGGCTCGATGTCGCTCGGCAAGAACGCCATTCTCGGGATCGCCCTCGGGACGAGCACGGCGGCCGGCTACGTCACGCCGGACGGCAACATCACGTCGTGGCTCAATGAGCTGGCGTTCGTGCCTGTGGCCTTCAACCCGGACGCACCGGTGGACGAATGGTCCGGCGACTTCGGTGTCGGCTCCCAGTACTTCTCGCAGCAGGCCGTCGGGCGGCTCGCGCCGCTGGCCGGCATCGAGACGCCGGCGGAGATGGGCCTGCCCGACAAGCTCAAGGTCGTGCAGAAACTGCGTGCCGAAGGCCACGCCGGCGCCAGACAGATCTACGAGACGCTGGGCGTGTACCTCGGGTACGGCATCGCCCACTTCGCTGACTTCTACGACATCGCACACGTGCTCGTCCTTGGCCGCGTCACCTCCGGCCCCGGCGGTGACGACATCGTCAACGGCGCGCGTCATGTGCTCGAGGTCGAATTCCCGGAACTGGCCAGGCGCATCGCGTTCCACATCCCGGACGAGAAGGACAAACGGCACGGGCAGGCCATCGCTGCGGCGAGCCTCCCCGAGGTGGCGCCGTGAGTGACGGCAACCCGTACCTCCACTACGTCTCGTCGCTGGCGCAGCTGGTACACGAGGGCAAGCAGTTCCCGCTCGGGGGATTTGCGATGCCGGAGCATGTCGCTCCCGAAGCGGATGCCCCGACGGCCCTGATCTTCTCGCCCCATCCAGACGACGAGTGCATCATCGGCGGGCTTGCCCTGCGCCTGCAGCGAGAGGCCGGCTACCGCGTGGTCAACGTCGCCGTGACGCAGGGCAGTAACACGACCCGGCAGCAGGGGCGCTGGGACGAACTGGCGCAGGCGTGCCAGTACCTGGGCTTCGAACTGGAAGCGACCGTGCCTGGCGGCCTCGAGCGGGTCAACGTCAAGACGCGCGCCACCGATCCCGCGCACTGGGCGTCATGTGTCGCGGTGATTGCAAGAATCATCGCCGCGCACGCACCCAAGGTCGTGTTCTTCCCGCATGAGAGCGACTGGAACAGCTCGCACATCGGCACGCACCACCTGCTCGTGGACGCCCTCGGCCAGCAGACTGCAGGGTTCCGGTGTGATGTCGTCGAGACCGAGTTCTGGGGGGCGATGTCGACGCCCAACCTGATGGTCGAGTCCAGCGTGCAGGATCTGGCCGACATGATGACGGCGTTGTCCTTCCACGTCGAAGAAGTGCGTCGCAACCCGTATCACCTGCTGGTGCCGGCCTGGATGCAGGACAACGTGCGTCGGGGCGGGGAAGTGGTCGGTGGGCAGGGCGGTGCCGCCCCGGACTTCCTGTTTGCCACCATCTACCGGTTGCGGGAGTGGAAGGACGGCGGGCTCCAGCCCACCTACGAGGGCGGCCGCATCCTGGACGCCGCCGCACAGCCGACCACGCTCTTTGCGTGAGGCCGCCAGGCCCCACGTCGCGACCGCCGTGTCGCCAGTGCCGCGCCGCTACAGGCGGGTGGCGGCGCGTGCCAGGCGGTCGTTGACGGCCGTCCATTCCAGGGCGGCGCCGGGCCGGGCGATGAGGATGACGTCGGCCCCGGCCAGGTCGAGGGCCCGCAGGTGTCGGTAGAGCGCCTGGCCGTAGGATCCGGCGTCGGACGCCGCGACCACCGCTGCTGCCAGCGGCACGTCTGGAAGCGGTGACGGCGCCAGGACCGCGACGCGTCGGCCCGCGGCCACATGCGCCGACGCCGCCTCACCAAGCAGCGAGTGGGCGACGAGTTCGACACGGGTGTGCGGCGCGTAGTGCGAGGCGACGCTGCCCGGCACACGCGGCGTTTCGTGCAGTCGCTGCGCCAGGGGGCCGGCCACGGTCTCGATGTCCTCGCTCGTGATGCGGCCCGGCCGCAGGAGCGACACGCGACCCTCGAGACACGCGACGATCGTCGATTCAAGGCCGATGTCGGACGGTCCACCGTCCAGCACGATCTCGACCTCGTCGCCGAGGTCGGCGCGTACGTGCGCTGCCGTGGTCGGGCTGATGCGGCCGTAGCGATTGGCCGAGGGCGCCGCGAGCCCGCCGCCGAACCCGCGCAGGACCGCCAGGGCGACCGGGTGCGCCGGCATGCGCAGCGCCACCGTGTCCTGGCCGCCCGTGACCGCGGGGAGCACCGACGAGGCGCGCGGCAGCACCAGCGTCAAGGGCCCCGGCCAGAATCGGTCGATCAGGGCGCCCGCCACGGGCGGCACCTCGCGAGCCCATTGCGGGACCAGGGCCGCGTCGCCGAGATGGACGATCACCGGGTGCGTGGCGGGACGGCCCTTGATGGCGAAGATACGGGCGATGGCGGCCGGGTTGGCCGCGTCGCCCGCCAGGCCGTAGACGGTTTCGGTGGGCAGGCCAATCACCGCACCAGCGCGTAGTGCGGCGACGGCGGCGGCGATCGCATCGGGTCCGACCATCGCCGCGATGATACGTCGTGCCGTAAGATGCCGGCCATGCGGAGCCTGCTCATCGGCATGGTCATGACGTGTATGTGCGTGTGGACGGCGGCGGCGGAGGTGAAGGTGGATCGCGTGACATGTCCAGGGCAGGGCGAGTGTGTACGGCTGGCCAACGGCACCGTGGAGGTGCTGATTGCCACGGCCTTCGGTCCGCGCATCGTGGGCTACGGCTTTCCCGGTGCCGACAACATCCTCGGGTGGGTGCCGGACACCAGCGTGGCCACGGCACTCGGCCAGTGGAAGCCATGGGGCGGCCACCGGCTGTGGAGCGCGCCCGAGCACATGCCTCGGAGCTACTCGCCCGACAACGACCCGGTTGACGTACAGATCCAAGGGTCCACGGTCACCGTGACGCAGGCAGTGGAGCCGCGCACCGGTCTCGAGAAGATCCTGACGGTCACACTGGACCCCACGGGCACCGGAGTCACCGTCGGTCATCGTCTTGTCAACCGTAACCTGTGGGACATCCAGGTGTCGCCGTGGGCGGTCACCATCCTGAACACCGGCGGCACCATCCTGCTGCCGCAGGAGCCCTACGCCTCGCACGACGATGCGCTGCTGCCCGTGCGGGCGATGACGCTCTGGGCGTACACCGATTTCACCGACCCCCGCTGGCAGATCGGGCCGCGCTTCCTGCGGCTGCGCACGGACGGGTCGCGGGCCGGCTCGCAGAAGGTGGGCATTGCCAACCGGCAGGGGTGGGCGGCGTACCATCGCCGCGATCAACTGTTCGTCAAGCGCTACGACTGGCAGGAGGGCGCCGTGTACCCCGACTTCGGCGTGAATACCGAGGCGTACACGGCTGGCGCGTTCATCGAACTCGAGACGCTCGGCGCGCTGGTCCCCCTGCCGCCCGGCGCCGCGGCCACCCACGAGGAGCGGTGGTCGTTGTTTGGCGCCGTGACGCAGCCCTCCGGTGACGACGCGCTGGCCGCGGCGCTGGCCCCGCACCTCGCGCAGACGCGCTGAGGCGAGGGCCCGGCGCCCGTTGGCGGCCGCGCCGTGCTCAGATGCGCTGCGGCATCTCGTACGGCTTGCGATAGGTCCGCGTCAGCAGCGCGTCTGCATCGGGCGCGTCCACGAAACGTTCGGTGCCGCTGTTGAAGGTCAGCGAGCGGCCGACGCGATACGAGATGTTGGCAAGGTGGCAGAGCGAGGTGGACAGGTGCCCCTCGTGGATGTCGGCGTGCAGCGCCTCGGTCTTGCCGGCGCGCAGGCCATCCAGGAAGTTCCCCCAGTGGTTGCCCTCGCGGACGGCGGTCTTCGACCCGGCAAAGGGCTCGCGCTCTCGGCGGCGGAAGGCCTTCCACGTGTCGCCGCCAATCTCGAGCCAGCCTTCGGACCCGAAAAACAGATTGCCGACCTCCTGGCCCTGGCTGCCTTCGTGGTTGGTGTACCGGCCGCGTGTCTCCAACTCCAGCAACGTCCCGTCGGCGTACTTGTAGGTCGCGGTCTGCGTGTTGGGGGTCTCCTGCGACGTACGGTCGTGCCCGTAGGTCTCGACGTCGCCGTAGACGCGCTTGCCCGGAGTGGGTGCGCCCTCATCCTGCCGGAACCCGTAGATGCCGCCCGCCGAGTACACCGATGTCGGGTGTTCGTCCTTGGCCAGCCCCCAGCGGGCGATGTCGAGCTGATGCGGGCCGGTGTTGCCGGTGTCGCCGTTGCCGGTGTCCCAGTACCAGTGCCAGTTGTAATGGCCGCGCTTCTCGTTGTACGGGCGCGCCGGCGCTGGCCCGAGCCAGCGGTCGTAGTGGAAGGCGGCCGGTGGCTCGGCGTCGGCCGAGAGGCCGTAGGAGTCGCGAGCCTTGTAGACGAGGGCGCGGGCCATGTACACCGGCCCAATCCCGCCGCCGTGCAGGAAGGACATGGCTTCACGCACGTTGGCCGAGGAACGGTTGTTCAGGCCCACCTGCATGTGCCGGTCGTGCGTGCGCGCCGCCTCGATCATCCGGCGGCCTTCCCAGATGTTATGGGAGGCCGGCTTCTCGACGTAGACGTGCTTGCCGGCCTGGCAGGCCAGCACGGCGGCCAGCGCATGCCAGTGGTTGGGGACCACGATCGACACCGCGTCGATGCTCTTGTCTTCGAGGACGCGGTGCAGGTCCCACTCGGTGCCGGGCGTGTTCCCCGCCTTCTGCTGGACCAGCGCGACGCCCTTGGCAAACAGTCGCTCGTCGGTGTCGCACAACGTACGAATCTGCACGTTGTGACTGTCCTTGAGCGAGCACAGGTTCTGGAGGTGGACGGTGCCCTGATTGCGGATCCCGATCACCGCCATACTGATGCGGTCGTTGGCGCCGCGGATCTGGCCGTAGGAACGCGCGGTCGTGCCGAGAGTGCCGAGAGCCACGCTGGCGGTGCCGAGCAGGCCCTGCTTGAGGAAGTTACGCCGGTCGCTGTAGGTCATGAGTCTGGGCTCGCAGGTGGAGGCGATGGCGCGGAGTATAGCGCGGCGCACCGCCGGCCGTCCGGCCGTGTCCCGATGTACAGTGTCCGACGACAGGTCCCGAAACCCTCTCTCGGGATTGAGCCGTCCGCGTCGCTGCCTCGGAGTGGACAGATGCCCGTGCTGGCGCAGTGGGTCCCAGGCCTGTTGTTGGGCGCAGTCATCGGGGCGCTGTGCGTCCTGGCGTACACGCGCGGCCGTCTCCGGCAGTTGCAGACCAGCCTTGAACAGGAGCAGCAGCGCATGCGCGTCCTGTCGGAGGCCTGCCCGAGCGTACTCGTGTCGATCAGGTTGGCGCCTGACGGGACCTGGTCCTATCCCCTCGCGACCGAGCGCCTGCGGGCGCTGTTTGGCATCGCCGGCGACCAGCTCACGCAATCGGCGCTGGCCCGGGTCCTCTCGCCCGACGACCTGGCCACGATTGGACGGAGCCTCCGCGAGTCGGCGGCCACGCTGCAGCCCTGGGATGTCGCTTATCGCGTGTGCCACCCCGAGCGAGGCCAGCGCTGGTTGGAGTCGCTGGCGCTGCCGGTCCGCGACGCCGATGGCGGCACGACCTGGCACGGCACCGTCACCGACGTGACCGAGCGCCGCCGCGTGGCCGACGACCTGCAAGCCAGCGAGCACCTGCTGTTACAGATGGGCGAGGTGGCGGCGGTGGGTGGGTGGGAAGCGGATCTTCGCACCGGGCTGCGCCGCTGGACGCCGGAGGTGATGCGCATCCTCGGTCTTCCCGCCGACGCGCCGCCGGACGTCAGCCGGGCGATAGGCCTGTTCGCACCCGAATCGCGCGCGCGTCTGGAGTCGGCCCTGGCCGGCGCCGAGCAGGGCGTGTCCTTCGAGATCGATGTCGAATGCGTGACGCCGGATGGGGCCCATCGTTGGGTGCGCACCCTCGGACGTCCGGTCGTCGAAGACGGCACCGTGGTGCGGCTGGCAGGCGCGTTGTGGGACATCACGGCCGCCCGGCAGGCCGAGTCCGATCTGCAGGAGCGTCTGGCATTGGAGACGCAGCTGGCGCAGCTGGCCAAGTCCTCCCCCGGGGTGATGTACGCCTTTCGCCGCGACGCCGACGGCCGCAGCTGCTTTCCGCTGGCCAGTCCGCGGCTGGAGGAGCTGTTTGCGGTGCCATTGGAGGCGCTGACCCGCGACGCGGCGCCGGCCATTGCTCGCATCCATCCGGAAGATCTCTCGCGCCTGCACGCCGAGATGGACCAATCGGCAGCCTCGATGACCACCTGCACACACGACTTCCGGGTGCAGCACCCGACCCGAGGGGTCGTCTGGGTGGAGGGACGGTCGGCGCCATCGCCGCGGTCTGATGGCGGCGTGCTCTGGCACGGCTTCTTCGTCGACGTGACCGATCGGCGCTTGCTCGAGGAGCAGCTCCGGCAGTCCCAGAAGATGGAGGCGATCGGTCAGCTGGCCGGCGGCGTGGCGCACGACTTCAACAACCTGCTGACCGTGATTCTCGGCAACGCAACACTGCTCAGCGAGCCGGGCTCGGCCCTCGAACGAGCGGAGCATGCACAGGAGATCGCCCGCGCTGCCGACCGTGCGTCCGCGCTGACGCGACAGCTGCTCCTGTTCAGCCGCCGCGAGGTGATGCGACCGGTCAACCTGGATCTGAACGACGTCATTGGCAACATGGCGCGGCTGCTGCAGCGGATCCTGGGCGAGGACGTGCGGCTGCACGCGACGTTTGCGCCCGGCCTGCCGGCTGTTCATGCCGATCCCGGGATGCTCGAACAGGTCCTGCTCAACCTCGCGGTCAACTCACGCGATGCGATGCCCGACGGCGGCGATCTCTTCGTCGCGACGTCCTCGGTTCCGCCTGACCCCTTGCCCTCGGACGACAGGACAGCAGGCGAGCGGCGGGGAAGCGTGTGCCTCACCGTGCGCGACTCCGGGGGCGGCATGTCCACAGAGGTTCAAGCGCACATCTTCGAGCCGTTCTACACCACCAAGGCTCCGGGCAAAGGCACGGGCCTTGGGTTGGCGACCGTCTACGGGATCGTGCGTCAGCATGGCGGGTCGGTCGAAGTGACCAGTGCGCCCGGCGCAGGCGCGACGTTCCGGATCGTCTTGCCCGCGGTGCCGGGTCTCGTTGCCCCGGCGCCCGAGCCACTGCCGCGCGTGAGCGCCCCGGCCGCGGGCGCGACGGTGCTGGTGGTCGAAGACGAGCCGGCGGTCCGTTCGCTGACGGCCGCCGTGCTCGAGCAGGCCGGCTACGGCGTGGTCACCGCGGCCACCGGGCGATTGGCCCTCGACGCCTGGCGGGCGAGTCCCGATCCGATTGCGGCGGTGGTCACCGACATCGTGATGCCCGACGGCATGACCGGCCCGGAGCTGGCGCGGGTGCTGCGCGCCGAGGATCCAGAGCTCCCGGTCATCTTCGTGAGCGGGTACAGCGCCGACACGGCGTCGGCCGGACTGTCACTCGAGGACGGCGTGAACTTCCTGCAGAAGCCCTTCCAGCTTTCGACCTTGACCCGCGTGGTGCGGCGAGCCATCGAACGGCGGCCGCGCGGCACGCCGCGCGCGTCGTAACCGCTACTTCGGCCGGGCCGGGCTGATCATGATGTGCGCGCCAGGCGTGCCCGGGAACATGAGCCACGGCGCTCCGGGGCCCGGGGTGGTCGGCAGGCCGGTCGACTCCGGCGTCGCGCCGGGCGTGTAGATCACCCAGCGGGTGTAGCTCTCGGCCACGGTGCCGCTGGTCGGGTCGAAGCTGGCGCCCTGCAGGATCGTCGTGAGGCGCGGCTCCTTGGGCATGACCAGGGTGCCGCTCTGGATTTCCTTCCACCGCAGGTCCTCGGCGCCGCGCCCCTTGGTACCCAGCGCGGCCAGCTCGCGGCCGCGCGCCATGAATGGCTCGAGGTCCTTGTGGTAGCACGCGACGGAGAACTTGTCCTGGGCAGGATCGTCGGCCAGGCACACCAGCACGCCGGTGCCTTTGCGGAGCGTCGTGGACTTGCCTTGCGCGTCCCGGCCGATGACGGTGGCGGTGGCGCGCTGGTCCTCGGGCGCCGCCTGCACGGCACCGGCGATCTGTACCTCCGCTGACGGAGTCTGCGCCTGTACGGCGGTGGCAGGCATGGCAAGCGCACCGAGAAGGGCCAACAGGTGTGAGGTCATGGCGCGAGAGGATATCACCGTGCCACCAGCCGCTTCACGAAGCCGAAGACCGCGTCCGAGCCAGGGTCACCGGGCTTGCCGATGTTGTCGTTGATCGCGGCATGCCATGTCTCTCGCACGGCAACGACTTCGGCCGGCACCCCCGCGGCAGTCAGCGCCGCGCCGAAACGCCGGGCCTGCGCGCCGGTATCTGGATGCTCAGCGACGTGCAGGATCAGGAAGGGCGGGATGCCCTTCCCAGCGGCGACATGCGTGATGGCCGACAGGTCGCGGTGCTTGACCGGGTCGTTGCCGAACTTCTGGCGATGGCCGTGGGTGGGCGGGGGCACGCCGTGGACGCGGGCCCGGACCTCGGCGACTTCGATGATTGCCGGCACGTCGAAGGTATCGGCGTCCACCGGGACGCAACCCTTGATCATCGCGAGCGAGAGGCCCTCTGCCTTCAAGTAGCGATCGTCAGTGCAGACGATCGCCGCGAGCTGCCCGCCGGACGAATGTCCCATCACCAGCACCCGGCTCGGGTCGCCCCCGTACTCGGCGACGTGGTCGTGCACCCAGCGCAGCCCCTTGGCGACGTCGCCGATGATGTCGCCCATCGGCGTGTCGGACACGAAGCGATGGTTGATGGAGACAAAGACCAGGCCGGCGTCGGTGAACGCCTTGGGCTTAAGGGCCACGAGTCCCTTGTGACCGGTCTGCCAGCCGCCGCCGTGAATCCAGAACACGACGGGCAGCCCCTTGGCCTTGTCCGGCGCGTGCACGTCCAGCAGGTGCCGCTCGTTCACGGGACGGGCATACGGAAGGTCGCGTGTGACGGTCTGCGCGTGTGTGGTGGACGCGACCGTCAGAATCAGGATGAGAGAAGCAAGTAGCCGCACGGGGCGGAGGATAGCATCAGGCGGCATCCGGCCGAAGGGCCGCGCACCGGACGTCGAGCCCTCACGGGTCTCAGTGACCCTCGAGGAAATGCTTCTCCATGAAGAGGGTGTGCGACGAGATCGCGGTGTAGCCCATACGCTCGTACACCGGCCGTCCGGCGTCCGTGGCGTGCAGCACCGTCAGCACCTCGCCATGTTTGGCCGCCGCCAACTCCAGTGCCCGCCGCATTGCCGCATCGGCATAGCCGCGGCGACGTCGCGCGGGGTCGGTGGCCACCAGCGCCACGTAGCGCACCCCGTCCACCATCATCACCGCGGCGCTGCTGGCGGGCGTCCCGTCCACGAGCCCCAGTACCGGGACATGCTCGGCCCAGAAGGCACGGCTACCGAGCACCGGCTTCACGGCACCGAGGTCCATCTCGTACGCCGCCGAGTTGAGGTCGATCACCGTCCCGCACCCGGCATCGTCCTGCGGCACGGTCAGCTCGAGCCCTGCCGGCACGCCCGCCGCGGGCGTCAGGCGTGTGGCCGACATGCCCGTGAGCGGCAGCGCCGGGGCCAAGCCGCAGGCGTCAAGGCACGCGGTGGGCTCCACGCCGGGCTCGAGTGCCTCGTGGGTCACCATGAACATCCAGGGCAGGGCCTTGCCCGACACGCGCGCGACTGCCTGCGAGCCGAGGTCCTGCAGGGCCGCGGCCGACATCGCCCGCCCCGTCGGCACGACGATGTTGAAGAACGCCACCGGCAGGTTGCTGAAGATGTACTCGACGTCGCCGACCGCGTCCACGGTGGGCGCGGCGCAGTCGCGCGTCATCAACCGCCAGGCTCCGCACATCTGGCGAAGGCTCAAATCCAGGTCGTCATTCACAGCATGCATCTCAGTGGCTCCAGGTAGAGGCGCGATTGTAGATCGCGCACGTCTGGAACCGGGCGCCGCAGTGTGACGACATCACGCTCCTGCTCGTCCGGCGCCTGCCGGTGACGGGGCCGTGAACTGGCCGGGACCACGTCGGGTTGGCTGCTGTGCGGTGTCGTGACCGATGTGGACGTGAGCGGATGCCGACCCATGAACGCGGCCAGTCCCTGTGCGACGGCGGACGGCTGCCGCCCACCTCGCGGCCGAGATATTGCCGCCACCTGTCACAGTGCCGACGCTCCGACCTGGGATTGTTCGGGGGCGAAGCCGCGCGTCAAGGCTTCCCTCCGTTCCGTCGGCGCTGCGCGGCCTTGACCTGCGCCGTGCGCTCCCGATGGTCTGGGCACCTATCGGAGCGTCGGCGATATCGGCGCCGGCAACTCGGCTGGCGCGATTCAGCCGGCAATGGCCATCGGGCGGACTGACAGGACCTCATCTGCGCGCAGGGGCTCGACGGCATCCTCCGGAACCGTCACGACACCGATCGATTCGCCGAGCGCGTTGAAGAGTTCCAGGATGCACCCACGCGGTCCGGACGAGGGATGCTCCACGAAGTCAATCAGCGTTGCCACATCTCCGGTTCGAACTGAGTGCTCAGGAAAGGACGCTCGGAGGGCCACACGGTTACACAGTTGTAGAGACATTTCCCCCCTTCTTCTTGCGGGAATCAGCGTCACGAACCGAAACTTCCCGTCGGCCGCGGTGAAGGCAAGCGTCATCAGCAAGGGCACCATGCGCCAGTTCGACGCGATGTGCCCGCTGCCGGTACGGACCTTCAGCGCGGCTGAAATCAAGCGACTCCACGAACGGCTGAAGTTCAGCCAGCCTGTGTTCGCCCAACTGCTGCACACCACGGCGTCGACTGTCCGTAGGTGGGAACAGGGCGAAACCCGCACCGCCGGACCTGCCTTCAAGCTCCTCAACGTCATCGCGACTAAGGGACTGGATGTTGTCCTGTAGTACCTACTTCGCGTCGCCCCGAAGCGCGCGCGTCTGCGAACCCACAGCAAGGTAACCCTCGCGTGCTTGCACGTCGCCTCGCTGGTTCTTGAGACGGACCTCGATGCGGTGCCAGCCGTCCTCGCGTCCGACTCCGGTGGGCGTGTAAGTGAGGACGTACCTGGCGCGGTACCGGGCCACGATGTCCGTGAACGTCGCGTCCAGATCGTTGACGCGATCCACCTGGACGAACGTGCCACCGGTCAGGGTGGCCACGCGGTCGAGCAGCCGCGGCACATCGGCCGCTTGCGCGCCGAGCCAGGTATCGGACGCGAGGTAGGGCGACGGTCGTCGTTCCCGAGCGTCGAACCAGTTCCGTTCGAGGCCCGCCGCCATCGTGAAGACCACCGTGTTGCTGGCCTGCAAGCTCCTGAGCAGCGCGGCGGCGCCGGTCACGCTGGCCGTGTCGGCCCCATCAGTGAATGCGAGCGCGACGGAGGGACGGCTGTCTGCGAAGCCCAACGCGCTGGCGACGACGAGCGCGTCATGAAGGACGGTGCCGCCGGACGCTGGTGGTGGCGTGTCGAGCGATGCCCACGCAGCCGTGGGCGTGGCCGTACGACTCAGGATCCGCACCCGATCGCTGAACGCCACCACGGACACGCGATCGTCCTCGCCGAGACTTCGGATCAGGGCTCGCGCGGCGTTCCGGAGCCGCGCCAGCGTGTCACCTTGCACGCTTGCACTGACGTCAAGCACGACAATGACGTGGGCGCGGCCAGGCACGTCGACAGACGCCAGGCGCTGCGCCACGCCGTTGTCGGTGAGCACGAAGTCGTCGGCGGTGAGGCCCCTGATCGGCTCACGGCCGCGCAGTGCGAGCACGTCGACATTCACGGCGTCCGCCGTTGCGCGGAACATGGGCTCCTGCGCGCGCGCCAGCGTCTCGCTCGACAACAGCACCAGGACGGCGAGCGCGAAGCGCGCCCGGACGATCATTGGCTGGCGCCCGCGCGCAGCGCGCCGATCACCGACGGCAGGCCCATAGGACTGCTTGTCAGATACCAGGACCATGCGTCCGGCGCCTGCTGCCGGCCCAGCATGGAGGTGGCGTCGAACTGCCGGACGAGTTCGGCGGCGGCGCTCGGAGACTCGAGCAGTCGCAGCCGGAGCAAAGCCACGAGCGCGCTTTGGCGGACGTCGAGCACACGGGAGGCCTGAAGGTAGGCCTCCCGCGCGTCCCCGGCGGTGCCGCGCCTGGCGTGCCAATCACCGACGAACAGCCACCCGAGGCCGCAGAGCATCGCGCTGCAGTCCCGCGTCGCCGCTGCGGTCACATGTGTCCAGGCCTCGTCGGCCTGCCCGTGTTCAAACAGCAGGCGGCCGAGCCGCAGCTGCGCTTCGAGATGGCCAGGCGATGTGGCCAGCGCGCGGCGATACTCCGCGATTGCGGCCTTGCGCTCGTTGGCGATCCAGAGCTCTCGGTCGAAGCTGGTGGGGTTCAGTGCCAACACCTGCGTACTGGTCGGACGATCCCACAGCGCCTGTCTCGACTGCGCCTCACGCGCCAGGCCGCGTGCGACGTACCACTCGGTGAGGAACTCGGGCGACAGCCCCTCTGAGGGAACACGCGCCGCGGCCCTGATCACGCCAGTGAAGTCGCTGGCGAGGAGGAGAAGGTGCAACCGTGTCAGGTCCAGCAGAGCGGTGAACGCGTTGGATGCCGTGCTCGTGCGCGAGAGGGCGTCCCGCGCGTCCTCCCCGAGGCGGAGAAACTGCGCCGCCCTTGAAGCGTCGGAACTCTGGGCGTGCACCAGCGCCAGTTCCAGCGCCATCGCCGCCGACCCCCTCAGACTTCGGGCGGCCAGCTGCTTGTCTGGATCGCCGCGCCACCGCGCCACCTCGCGGGCGACCTCGTCGTTCAGGTCCGCGACGTCGAGCGCGCTCGCCAGGCCTGCAACGGCGGCGTAATCGCGACTCTGATAGGCCCGCAACGCTGCAGCCCAAGGCCCCGGGGTGGATGGCGCCGTTGCGACGGCCGCGTCCCCAGGCGGCCCAGGGTTGCGCGGCAGGAGCGGCTCGAGTCGTGGATCCACGAAGGCGGTCGGCACCGCTCGGCGCATTTCCGCGACCAGCGCTGGCAGTTCCGACGGCGACGCGGCCTCGACGTCGAGGTCGAGGGCTACCATACCGCGTAAGCCAGTCGTGGGGTGCATCGCCGCAACCCGGACCTGCTGGAAGCCGCTGGGAAGATCGACGGCCCACACCGTTCGCAGCGCGGACGACTGAAGCATCTCTAACTGTCCTCGTGGTAGCCGCAACTCGACGGAACGCCTTGTGGCTGGACCGAAGCTCCCATTGGCGTCCATGCTGACGACCGCCTGCTCGATGACCAGGCGGTCGCCCATGATGGCTGGCACGAGGGGGCCACCGGCGATCTCCGCGGCAATCGCGTATCGCGCACCGCCATCGGTGTCCGACACTCGGAATGCCCGCACCGTCACGGGCAGTCCGCCGTCGACGCCAAGGCCGCGGAGCAGGCGGACGGTCTGGTCGGTCGCGTCCGGCGATGCGGCGATGCCGGCCGGCGGCGCGACTGTGCGTCCACGTCGCGTGCGCACCCGCACGCCTGGTCGGCTCACGCGCACCTCGATCGGACTGAAGTCGCGGCCGCCGCCGCGATCAGGCTCGTAGCTCAGGACGTAGTGGTCGCTCGCGTCCTGGAGGACCTCGGCAATCGCGCGGGCACCGTCGTTGCGGTCGGTCAGCGCCAGACCGCCAGTGAGCGCCGCCAGGTCTCGCAACGCGGTCTTGCCGGCGATGAAATCGCCGATGGCGTTCGAGAGATCCACGTGTGCCACTTCGCGGCCCGACGAGTCCACGGCTCTGGTGAAGCCTTCGATCATCCCGTCGGTCGGCGTGTCGAGCCCGGCCGGGCTGAGGGGGTAGACGGCCAGGTCGGCGACGGCCGCGCGCGCGAGGGCCTGCCGCATGGCGGCGGCCGCGGCCGGACCCGTGCCCTGATCCTCTCGCACAGGTGCCGCGGGACCTTCGCTCAGAAGAATGAGCGTCTTGCGGCGTCCCGGAGAGTCAGCCAGCCCTGCTCCCAGAGCGCTCACCACGGAGTACGTCTGCGCGAGGCGGGTGCCATGCTGCTGCAGATCGGTGGCCAGGCCCATGCCCGGGCCGAGCATCTTTGGCGCCTGCGTAAAGGGCAGGTCCGGGGTGTCACGCCGCATCTCCGCGGCGCTCGGCAGCCGCATGCCGGAAAAGCGATCGACGAGGTCGCGTGCGCGCCGACGTGCGGTGGTGAAGACGCCCGTCGACTGGGCCTGGTCACTCGTCAGTCCGACGAAGAGGAGGTCCGACGGTTCGAGTTGTTCGATCAGCTGCCGTGCCAGGGCGCGGGCGCGCTCCGCGTGTCTCGCGTCGATGTGCAGGTCGTCGATCAGCAGCGCCACGACACGGGGCGCAGAGGGGGTGCGGTTGGGCGCCGTGGCGGCGTTGGAGACCGACGCGCCCGCGTCGTTGGGTTGTGCCGCGTGCAGCCGGACCGGCGTGAACGTGCGTATGTTCTGCTTGCGCCCGTTGTCGAAGAGCTGACTCTCATCGACGCGGAGATCCCGCACAGGTCGGCCGTCGGCATCGACAACCACCGCGCTTACCTCGACGCGGGTCACGCCCGCCCGGAATGTCGGAGACGTGTCGACCCGTGTCTGGGCGTCAGCGAACGCCGGGATCGCGAGCGCAGAGCACCCGAGCAACGCGACCAGCGGCAATCCACCTGGGGCGCTCCTCGCCAGCGTCCGCCGCATGCGCGGCCCGGTATCCAGTGCCGTCGCCGGACTCGACCTCACCTCTGGCATCTGGTGAAGATGTCAAGTCTGAGACGGCTGTGTGACCGATAGAGCCGCTGACTGGACACCGACCAGACCAGGCGTACGCTCGTCCAATTCGTCACGTGGCGACCAGTCGCCACTCTCCGCGCCGGTACAAGACCCACGCGGACTTGTCGCTGAGTTCCTCGCGCATCGTGTCCGAACTCGCGCACCCCAGACGCCAGAGCGGTTGCTGCTGCCGGCGGGACACAACCCGAGGCCACGCGAGGCAACTCGTGGCCGCAACCGGTAAGCAACGAGCGACAAAAGCGGTCTGCGCCAGGCGCCCGCCGTCATCGGTTCGTCGCTGTCTCTGGTTGTCGTCATGCGACTCGAATGAACTGCCGCGGCGGCAGAGCGTCCGCGCGACGTGCATGGCCTCACGGCCGTCGCCGACGCACGGAGCCTCCCGGCTCGCTCTCCATCCACTGGCGCTGCACCTCGCGTGCGGCGCGTCGACGCTCGGTGCGGCCGAGCAGGGGAGTCCAGGGAGGAACGTCATGCGCCAGCACATCCACGGCCCTACCCGCGGAAGACGGACAGCGGCAGGGCCTGCCCGGGCTCCTGCTGACCGCGTTCGAGGCGCCCCAACCAAGGAGGTCTGACAAGACAACGAGACACACATGGCCATCCTGCGACGATGCAGGGGCAGCTGCCCGAACCCGACGCGCTGCCTGGGACACCTGTGGTTCGACGTGATGCACGGCGGCACGCGCTACGGGCGTGGCCGCCAACGAGTTCGCCATCCCGCGCGTGCCCGCGGACCGGCAGCGGCCCATCGAGTCGCTCGAGGAGGCCCGCACGTACGAGCGACTCGATCGGCGAACTCGAAGCCGGTCGCGATCCCTCAGAAACGACAAAAGCCACGATTGCTCGTGGCTTTTAGCGATGGTGTGATGGTTGCGGGGGTAGGATTTGAACCTACGACCTTTGGGTTATGAGCCCAACGAGCTACCAGGCTGCTCCACCCCGCGTCACACGCTGTGCGGAAGCGTCAGACGCTCCCTGAACAACTCGAGAATCGTACCACGGGCCCTTCGCGTGGTCAACGTGAACCGTCAGTGCGGACGCTGGCCTCGGCTGGCCGCCTGTCCACTGCGGGGATGTCGCGCAGGATGACCAGCAACTCGCCATCCCTCATCAGGCCGAGTTCGTCACGGGCCAGTTCCTCGACCGCACCGGGGTCCTCGCGCAACCGACGAATCTCATCGGTGAGCACGTTGTTGCGCGTGCGCATGTCGTCGATGGTCGTCTGGGCGCGCACGTTGCGCTGGTTCATGTCCCAGTTGGCCAGCAGACCCCGCTCGCCGAACATGCCGTCCACCACCGCCAGCACCAGCACCAGACCCAGCCCCGTCCGCACCATGCGCCGACGCACGGCCGCGACGGCATCCGCACCTGCGGCACGCCGCAGCTTGGTCGGATTAGACTTGCGCACCGGTTCAGGAGTGGACATCGCGAAACATGAGGACGATACAGCAATCATTGGCGGCACACAACGCCGACACCACCCCGGATGGGCCAGATGCGGTCGTGATCGTGCTGACCACGTGGCCAGATGACGAGGCCGCGTCAGCCGTGGCGCGACAACTGGTGGACGCACGCCATGCCGCCTGCGTGACCCGCCTGCCGCGGCATCGCGTCGTCTATCGATGGCAGGGCGTCGTCGAGGAAGCCGAGGAGCAGCAGTGGGTGATCAAGACCACCCGCCGCGCCCTCACCGACCTGTGGGACGCCGTCCGCGCCGCTCACCCGTACGACACGCCCGAGTGGATCGTCCTCACCGCCGCCGGGGGCAGTGAGGCGTATCTGGCGTGGGTGAGGGCCTGCGTGTCTGATGGACGCGAACCGACCTGACCCTCGTTGGCGACGGCGGCGCAGCAGCCCGCCGGCCCCCGCGTCATCCCGCCCTACAGAAGCGCCAGCGCCTGCTCCAGATCGGCTTGCAGATCCTCGATGTCTTCGATGCCGACCGACACGCGGATCAAGCTGTCGGTCACACCGAGGGCGGCGCGGCGATCGGCCGGAACCGAGGCGTGGGTCATCGACGCCGGGTGCGAGATCAGGCTTTCCACCCCGCCCAGGCTTTCGGCCAGCGCAAAGAGGCGCACCTTCTCCAGCACGAGCCGGGCCCGGTCCAGCGTGCCGACGTCAAACGAGACCATGCCCGTGCAGCCACGCATCTGCTGCTGCGCCAACGCGTACTGCGGATGGTCTGGCAGCCCCGGGTAGTGAACGCGATCGATCTTCGGGTGCTGGCTCAGGAACTCCGCAATCGCCTGGCCATTGCGATTGTGCGCCGCCATCCGGACGGCAAGCGTCTTGGTGCCGCGCAGGATCAACCAGGAGTCGAACGCACTGAGAATGGCGCCGGCGGCATTCTGATAGAACTGCAGCCACTCGGCCTGCGCCGCGTGCTTGACCACCACCATGCCGCCGATGCTGTCGGAATGGCCGTTGAGATACTTGGTGGTGCTGTGCAGGACGATGTCGGCACCGAGCAGGAGCGGTTGCTGGACCGCCGGACTGGCAAACGTGTTGTCGACCACCACCGTGATCTCGCCATGGGCGTGCGCCGCCGCCGACAGCGCGGCGATGTCGGCGAGGCGCAGGACCGGATTGGTCGGCGTCTCGAGAAACAGCATCCGCGTGCGGTCGGTGAAGGCCGCCGTGGTCGCGGCGACGTCGGACGTGTCCACGTAGGTGAAATCGAGCCCCGTCTTGCGCAGCACCCGCTCGAACAATCGGTACGTGCCACCGTACGTATTGTCGGTGACCACCACGTGGTCGCCGGGTGAGAGCAACGACAGCACGGCGTTGATGGCGGCCATGCCGGAGGCCCAGCCGAAGCCGGACGTGCCGCCCTCGAGGGCCGCGATGTTGGCTTCCACGGCACTGCGGGTCGGGTTGCTGGTGCGGGCGTACTCGTGTCCCTTGTGGCGTCCGAGGCCCTCCTGCACGTACGTCGAGGTCTGGTAGAGCGGTGTGATGATCGCGCCGGTCGCCTCATCGGGTGCCTGCCCGGCATGGATGCAGAGCGTGGAGAAGCGCGCGCTGGGGTCGATGTTCACGGATTTCCTCTCGGAGGCGGGCAAAAACGCGATGGTATCATTCGCCCACTGCTGGTCCGACGCGCGCGTGGCCGTGCGCTGCCCGGTACCGAGATCGCATGCCGCCTGACTCGCCCGGCCCGATGCGCCTCGAAGCGCCCCCGGCCCACGCACTGCTCCCGTTGCCGTCGCCGCGTGCCCTGCTGCTCGAGCACTGGGCAGGCCGATTGCTGGTCGGCGGCGTGTCGGCCCGGATGGTCCTCGCCTTGCTCGGCCTGCTGGTCGGACCCTGGACGCCGCTCGGCCTCCTGCGCCGCACCGCCACCGCGTCGATCATCGTCGGTGGGGCTGTCGTGGTGTGGCGGGTCAGCCGCGTCCTGCGCCAGCGGTTGCTGTGGCGTGTCAGGCGCAAGCTCATCCTGTCCTACTTCTTCATCGGCGTCGTGCCCGCGGCGCTGATCCTGCTGTTCTTCCTGATCGTGGGCGCGCTGACCCTCCTCAGTTTCAGTTCGTACCTGGTCAAGGAGAAGCTGTCGGATCTGCAGGCCCAGGGCCGCGTCTACGCCGACATGACGGCCGTCGAACTGCTGCAGGCGCGGACGCCGACCGACGTGCGCGAGTTGCTGACGCGCAAGATCACCGCCGGCGCCCGCACGTACCCCGGCATCTCCATCGCCCTGCTGCCACTGAACGGCGACCAGCGCACAGAGGCCATCACCGTCGGGGCCTGGGATCACGGCAGCGCGCCATCGACCATCCCGGGATGGTTGTTGCGCGACGGACCGTCGGCGGTCGTCGTGCCGGTGAGCGACGAGGCCGGCGCGTCGGCCGGCGCGCGTCTGATCGTCCGCAGTGTGTCGTGGATCGGCGCGCCCGACGTGGCGCGTCGCGCCGTGGTCGTCGATCTGCCGCTCGACGATGCGACGGCAGGTGTGATCCGGGAGGAGACTGGCATCCGGCTTGGCGGGCTGGCCAGGATGAGCCCGTCCAGCGTTGACCCGTGCGCGGTGCCGGACGGCGGGGAGGTGCGCGCCTACGGCCCAGGCCAACGTGGCGACTCCTCGCCCTTCGCGCTGTCGTGGATCAACTTCCTCGATGTGACCAGCTGGGAGACCGGCACCAGCTGCAAGCTCGGTCTCCAGATCGAGCCGAGCATGGTGCACCTGTACCGCCGCATCACCGAGGCGCAGGCCATTGGCGGCGGCATGTCGTTCGGCCAGGTGCTGCTGCTCATGCTGCTGATCATCGGCGGCCTGTTCCTGGTCATCCAGACGGTGGCCTTCGTGATGGGCGTCAGCCTGGCACGCTCGATCACGGGATCGATTCACGAGTTGTTCGAAGGCACCCGGCGCGTCCAGGCCGAGGACCTGTCCCACCGCATTCGCGTCCGCACCAGCGACCAGTTCGGCGCGCTCGCGTCCTCGTTCAACTCGATGGTCGAGACCATCGAGGAGCTCCTGGAAAGCAAGGTGGTCAAGGAGCGGCTGCAGCAGGAATTGCAGATCGCCCGCGATATCCAGGCCTCGCTGCTGCCGTCCGAGACGCTGCGGCGCGGCGACTGCACGCTGGCGGCGGCCTGCCGGCCGGCCCGCGAGATCGGCGGCGACTACTGCGACTTCTTCCCGCTCGACCAGGATCGGATCGGCCTGCTGGTGGCTGACGTGTCTGGCAAGGGCGCGTCGGCAGCGCTGTACATGGCGGAGTTGAAGGGCCTGATGCTCGCCTTGTCCAAGACGCACCAGTCGCCGCGGGCGCTGCTCGGGGAGGTCAACCGCGTGCTCTCGGACAACCTCGGCCGCACCAGTTTCGTGACGATGACCTACGCGGTACTCGACCTGCGTGATCGGACCCTGACGCACGCCCGGGCCGGCCACACCCCGCTCATCCACTTGCGCGCCGGCGACGCGTTCCCGAGAACGCGGTTGATTGCGCCGGAGGGCCTGGTCCTCGGCGTCCGCATGGAGTCGATCCGATCGCGCTTCGAGGGCATGCTGAAGGAACAGACGATCACCCTGGCCCCCGGCGACGTGGTCGTGATGTTCACCGACGGCATCAGCGAGGCCATGAACCAGGTGAGCGACCTGTACGGCGAGGATCGACTGTGCCTCTGCGTCGAGGACCACGCCGCGCTCGAGCCCGATGCGCTCTGCGACGAGATCTTCGAGAGCGTGCGCGAGTTCGCTGAGGGCGCCGAGCAGCACGACGACATGACGATGATCGTACTCAAGGTGGACAGTGACGCGGCTGTCCTGATCGAGCCCGTGGCGGGGGATGCGCACGCGTGACCGGGCGCACGGCGGTGTGCATCACCACGTCGGAACCGGAAGCCGCGCTGGTCTCGGGATTGCTCGAGGCGGAGGGGTTTTCGCCAGCGATTGAGCGCTCCACGCTGCGCAGCGTCTTTCCCGTCCCGATCGCGTTCTTCGGGCAGCTGCGGGTGACCGTCCCAGACGACGAGGCCGAGGAGGCGCGGCAGCTGCTGCAGCGTTTCGAAGCGCCGCCCGCGAGCGGCCCGAAGGTCGTCGCCCTGCACGACGGACTCGCGCCGCTCGAGAAGCGCCTCGGCTACCGGTTCCGCAATCGGGCGCTGCTCGAACTGGCACTCACGCATCGGTCGCGCGCCCATGAAGAGGGGGGCGGCCAGGGCGACACCAACGAGTCGCTCGAGTTCCTCGGCGACGCGGTCCTCGGCTTTGTCGTGGCCGATCTCGTGTACCAGGAGTTCCCCGACAGCGACGAGGGCCAGAAGAGCAAGATGAAGTCGTCGCTGGTCTCGTATACGGCCCTGGCTCGGGCCGCCGAGCTGGTCGACCTCGGCGCGCACCTGCGCCTGGGACGCGGCGAGGAGAAGACCGGAGGGCGGCAGAAGCCGGTGCTGCTCGCCGATGCGTGTGAAGCCGTGATTGCCGCGGCGTATCTCGACGGCGGGCTGGCCGCCTCTCGCGCCCTGGTGCTACACCTGCTGCGGCCGCTGATCGAGGACACGCGGGCGAAAGGCGTCGCCACCGCCGGCGCCAATGACTTCAAGTCGTCGCTGCAGGAGTACCTGCAGGCGCGCCGCCTGCCGCCACCGGTCTACCGCATCGTGGACGCGGCGGGCCCCGACCACGACAAGGTCTTCACCGTGGACGTGCAGGCGTCGGGACACACGCTGGGCGAGGCGGTGGGCCGCAGCCGCAAGGAAGCGGAGCAGCAGGCGGCGCGGACGGCTCTCGAGGCGCTGCGCCTCGGATCAATCGATCTCGATGATGCTGCCGGCCGATGAGCCACCCCGGACGACGCTGACCGGCGCCTCGGGCAACGACGCGAGCCGCTCGCTGGCGTACCGCTGCGTCTCGCGCGCGACCTGCGCATCGGCGGGAGCATCGGCGCCGTTGTTCAGGCGGACCCAGAGGCGCAACAGCGGGTCACTGATGACGTACCGCTTGCGCTCCACGGTCAGCAGGTCCACGTCGAGCATCCAGCACAGGTAGTCCTTGGTCGAGCCAGGCGTGCGCTGCAGCCGCTGCGCGATGTGGGTCAGGGTGAGGGGCTGCTGCTCGGCGAGGACGTCCAGAATCGCCCGCAAGGCGCCGTACCCCCGCGCGCGCTGCAGCCGCACCTCATACGACAGGCGGAGCCGCCGCTCGAGTGCGCTGCCGCACAGCATCTGCTCGGTGAGGGCGCCCACCGGGTCGGCAATGCCGTGGCGCCGCGCCTGCCGCAACGCGTCGGCCACCAGCACCGCGTAGCCCAGGCGGCCGCCGGTGAGCGCGAGCACCTGCTGCTGCTCCAGCGGATCGAGGCCGGCCAGGGCCTCGGCCATGCGGCCGTCGTCGCTGTCGGTCGCATCGTCGACCATCACGGTGCAGATGCGCGGCCAGGTGGTGGCCAGGCGTGCGCCGCGCTGACGGAACCGCGTGGCGAGCACGAAGCGATTCTCGGAGTGGCCGAGGGCCTGTCCCGTCTCGGCCATCAGCGCCTTCAGGCCGGGGAAACTCTCGAAGGTCTTCAGGTCGAGGATCTCGTCGAGCAGGAAGGTGAAGCGACGCCCCGACGCGGCGCGCGCGCTGGTGAGCAGTCCGAGCAACGCCGCAAACGCCTCGCGTGGTGAGGTCAGCGAGGCCGGCGCGGCCAGCGCGGCCGCGTCCTCGGCTACGCGCACGTGGCGCAGCAGCGCCCGATAGCACTGCTCGGGCGTGGTGGCGAGGCGTTCGACGTCGAGGTAGACCGGTGTGGTGTCGCTGGCCAGGCGGGCCATCACGGCATGCAGCGCGTGCGTGCGGCCGGCACTGCACCCCCCGACCAGCAGGGGGATGCCTGGCAATGGCGAGGCCAGCACGGACAGGACGCGTTCGATGAGGGGCATGTGCGGAAGGCCTAGAGCCTACGGACGGGCGAGGGCACTGTCAACCATGCCCCCGCGAGATGCCGCGGTGGCGCCTGTGGCGGCCGGTTTGCTAGGATGGCGTGTTCCGTGGTCGCGCGACGGCGTGCGACTGATGTCTTCCGCGCGAGAAGTGTCTCCAGTCATGAACATTGCCGTGTTGGGTGCCCAGTGGGGCGATGAGGGCAAGGGCAAGATCGTCGATCTGCTCACGCCAAATTTCTCCTTCGTCAGCCGCTACCAGGGCGGACACAACGCGGGTCACACCGTGTATGTGAACGGGCGCAAGTTCGTCCTCCGACTGCTGCCGTCGGGCATTCTGCACTCGACGGTGTCGTGCGTGATCGGCAACGGCCTGGTGGTCGATCCGGAGGCGCTGTTTGCCGAGATCGACGAGATCGCGGCCGCCGGGATCGATGTGACCGGGCGCCTGTTCGTGAGCAGCAAGGCGCACCTGATCCTGCCGTATCACAAGGAACTGGACGTCCTGTCGGAAGCCAAGCGCGGCGAACGCAAGATCGGAACGACCTCACGCGGCATCGGTCCGGCCTACGAAGACAAGATCGGCCGTCGCGGGATTCGGGTGGGCGATCTCTCGGGGGGGGCCTCGCGGCAGATGCTCGAGGACGCCGTGCGCCACAACGTCGAAGCGCGCAACCATCTGATTCCCGACGCACACATGGACTGGCGCGAGGTCCTGGCGGGCCTGGACGCCGTCTGGGTGCGGCTGGCGCCATTTGTCGCCGATGTGTCGGTGCTGCTCGACGAGGCCATCCGCAGCGGGAAGCGCGTGATGTTCGAGGGCGCACAGGGCACGCTGCTCGATATCGACCACGGCACTTATCCCTACGTCACCTCCTCCAATGCCACCACCGGCGGCATCTGCACCGGGCTCGGCGTGGGGCCCAAGCACATCACCGGCGTGATGGGCGTGGCCAAGGCGTACACCACGCGCGTCGGCGAGGGACCGTTCCCGAGCGAACTGCTCGACGACATGGGGCAGAAGCTGCGTGACGGCGGCAGCGAGTACGGGTCGGTCACAGGCCGGCCACGCCGCTGCGGCTGGTTCGATGCCGTGGCGTTGCGCTATGCCGTGCGGGTCAACGGTCTCGATGCGCTGGCGATCACCAAGATGGACGTGCTCGACGGCTTCCCGTCGCTGAAGATCTGTACCGCCTACACCGTCGATGGCCAGACCGTGGAGCACTTCCCGTCGGAGATCGGTCAGCTCGCTCGCTGTGAGCCGGTCTATCGCGAGGTGCAGGGGTGGACCGCGCCGACCGCGGGCGCCAGGCGCTTCGACGACCTGCCGGCAGAAGCGCGCGCCTACATCGCGACCCTCGAGGATGTGTGTGGCGTCCCGGTCGCGCTGATCTCGACGGGCTCGGATCGCCACGAGACGATCCTCCGGAGCGACTCGATCGCGGCTCGCTGGTTCACGCTGCCCGCCTGACATGGCGTACACCGCCCTCGGCGGCTCGTCGGAGGGCGTCGCGGCGAGATACGCGGACGGCCGGCCCATTGCCCTTCGTTGCGTTGGCCTGGTCAAGCGATACGCGGATGTGGTCGCTGTCGACGGCCTCGACCTCGAGGTGCGGGCGGGGGAGTGCTTCGGCCTGCTCGGCCCCAATGGCGCAGGCAAGACCACGACCATCGAGATCCTCGAAGGTCTTAACACCGCCGACGCCGGCGACGTGGAAGTCCTCGGCCAGCGCTGGGCGACCGATGCCGCGCACCTGCGTCAGCGGCTCGGCATCCAGCTGCAGGAAACACAGCTCAACGAGAAGCTGACCGCGGCAGAACTGCTGCGGCTGTTCCGGTCCTTCTATGCCCAGGGACCGACGGTCGAGGCGCTGCTGGCCAGCGTGGGACTGGAGGCCAAGCGCGACGCCTGGTACAGCAAGCTGTCTGGCGGACAGAAGCAGCGCCTCGCGCTGGCCTGCGCGCTGGCCGGCGACCCCGAGCTGCTGTTCCTGGACGAGCCGACCACCGGCCTCGACCCGCAATCGCGCCGCCAGCTGTGGGACCTGCTGGCCCAGTACAAGCAGCGCGGTCGGACCGTGCTGATCACGACGCACTACATGGACGAGGCGCAAGTCCTCTGCGACCGTGTGGCCATCGTCGACCACGGCAAGGTCATTGCGCTGGGCACCCCGGCCGAACTGGTCGCCTCGCTTGGCGCCGAGCACGTCGTCGAGTTCGCGCTCGCCGACGGCAAGACCATGCCGACGGTGGAAGCGCTGAGCCTCTTGCCGGGCGTGCGCCGCGCGTCGGTCCAGGACGGACGCGCAACGTTGATCGTGTCGCACCTGCACGAGGCGTTGCCGGCGCTGCTCGCGTCGGTCGCCGACCCTGACGCCTTCACCCTCTTGACCACCCACAGCGCCACGCTCGAGGACGTCTTCGTGGCACTCACGGGCCGTCAGCTGCGCGACGCCTGAGTCGACGATGCAACCACGCCATCCGCTCGTCGAGTTGACCCTGGCGCGTGTCCGCGAGTTCCTCCGGGAGCCCGAGGCGCTGTTCTGGGTGTTCGCCTTTCCGGTCCTCCTGGCCTGCGCGCTCGGACTGGCCTTCAGGAGTCAGGGCACACCCGACGTCCTGGTGGGCGTGCTCACGGGCGGCACGCCGCATGGCGAACTGGTGGCGACACTCGAGCAGGCGCCTGGCGTGCGCGTGCGCGCACTGGACCGCGGGGGCGCCGACGTCGCGCTGCGCAATGGGGCCATCCACCTGCTTGTGGTGCCAGGCGCACCGGTCACCTACGAACTCGATCCGAGCCGTCCGGAAAGCCGCGTCGGCCGATACGTGGTGGACGACGCGCTGCAGGCGCGGGCAGGGCGGCGTACGGCGCTGCCGGTCGCGGACCGTCTCGTGACGGTGCCGGGCTCGCGTTACATCGACTGGGTGGTGCCCGGGCTGCTGGGCATGAACATCATGGGCACGGGCATGTGGAGTGTGGCCTTCGCGGTCGTCCAGGCGCGGGTACGCAAACTGCTCAAGCGCTTGACGGCCACGCCGATGCGCCGCCGCGATTACCTGCTCTCGCACATGGCGGCGCGTCTGACGTTCCTCGTCCTCGAGGTGGGCCTGCTGCTTGGCTTCGCCGTCCCGGTGTTCGGCATCCCTGTCAACGGGTCGTGGCTGCTGCTGTCGGCCCTCAGTGTGCTGGGAGCCGTGACGTTTTCTGGTCTCGGGCTGCTGGTGGCCAGTCGCGCTCAGACCGTCGAGGGCGTCTCGGGTCTGATGAACCTGGTGATGGTGCCGATGTGGGTCTTCTCCGGCGTCTTCTTTGCCTCCGAGAATTTCCCGGCAGCCATGCAGCCCTTCATCACGATGCTGCCGTTGACGGCGCTCAATCGGGCACTGCGGGGCGTGATGATCGACGGCAGCGGCGTCTTCACGCTGATGCCGCACATCGCCATTCTCGTGGCATGGAGCCTGGTCAGCTTCACCACGGCGCTGCGACTGTTCCGCTGGCGCTGACAGGGGTAGGCTAAACTTTCTCTGCGTGCGCCTGTAGCTCAGTCGGTAGAGCAGCGGCCTTTTAAGCCGTTGGTCGTGGGTTCGAGTCCCACCGGGCGCACCATCCGCGCGAGGCGCGTCTGGTGCCCCACGGCCGGACACAGGCCCGGGCCTCCGCCTCCGGCTCGGCACCGGGCTCGAGTCCCCCCTGCGGTCGAAGACGGCGAAGCGGCCCCCGCTTGCCACGAGCCACTGAATGGCAAAACGATGAGCGGCACGAGGCGGCCAGCCGTCCGCGCTCGGGCTCTCG